>NZ_JBIAZE010000001.1:0-1002052 GCF_042898825.1 Streptomyces sp. NPDC000345 | reverse complement strand
CTCGTGACTGCGTGCCTTTTGAAGAATGAGCCTGCGAGTTTGCGGTGTGTTGCGAGGTTAACCCGTGTGGGGAAGCCGTAGCGAAAGCGAGTCCGAATAGGGCGTTTCAGTAGCACGCTCAAGACCCGAAGCGGAGTGATCTAGCCATGGGCAGGTTGAAGCGGAGGTAAGACTTCGTGGAGGACCGAACCCACCAGGGTTGAAAACCTGGGGGATGACCTGTGGTTAGGGGTGAAAGGCCAATCAAACTCCGTGATAGCTGGTTCTCCCCGAAATGCATTTAGGTGCAGCGTCGTGTGTTTCTTGCCGGAGGTAGAGCACTGGATAGGCGATGGGCCCTACCGGGTTACTGACCTTAGCCAAACTCCGAATGCCGGTAAGTGAGAGCGCGGCAGTGAGACTGTGGGGGATAAGCTCCATGGTCGAGAGGGAAACAGCCCAGAGCATCGACTAAGGCCCCTAAGCGTACGCTAAGTGGGAAAGGATGTGGAGTCGCAGAGACAACCAGGAGGTTGGCTTAGAAGCAGCCACCCTTGAAAGAGTGCGTAATAGCTCACTGGTCTAGTGATTCCGCGCCGACAATGTAGCGGGGCTCAAGCGTACCGCCGAAGTCGTGTCATTGCAGCATGTACTCCCAACGGAGGCTGTGATGGGTAGGGGAGCGTCGTGTGCCGGGTGAAGCCGCGCCGGAAGGCAGTGGTGGACGGTTCACGAGTGAGAATGCAGGCATGAGTAGCGATTCACACGTGAGAAACGTGTGCGCCGATTGACTAAGGGTTCCTGGGTCAAGCTGATCTGCCCAGGGTAAGTCGGGACCTAAGGCGAGGCCGACAGGCGTAGTCGATGGATAACCGGTTGATATTCCGGTACCCGCTGTGAAGCGTCAAACATCGAACCAGGCGATGCTAAGTCCGTGAAGCCGCCCCGGAGCCTTCGGGCAAAGGGGAGTGGTGGAGCCGACGGACCAGACTTGCAGTAGGTGAGTGATGGGGTGACGCAGGAAGGTAGTCCAGCCCGGGCGGTGGTTGTCCCGGGGTAAGGGTGTAGGCCGTGCGATAGGCAAATCCGTCGCACATCAAGGCTGAGACCTGATGCCGAGCCGATTGTGGTGAAGTGGATGATCCTATGCTGTCGAGAAAAGCCTCTAGCGAGTTTCATGGCGGCCCGTACCCTAAACCGACTCAGGTGGTCAGGTAGAGAATACCGAGGCGTTCGGGTGAACTATGGTTAAGGAACTCGGCAAAATGCCCCCGTAACTTCGGGAGAAGGGGGGCCACATCCGGTGAGAGCACTTGCTGCTCGAGCTGGGGGTGGCCGCAGAGACCAGCGAGAAGCGACTGTTTACTAAAAACACAGGTCCGTGCGAAGCCGTAAGGCGATGTATACGGACTGACGCCTGCCCGGTGCTGGAACGTTAAGGGGACCGGTTAGCTCACTTTCGGGTGGGCGAAGCTGAGAACTTAAGCGCCAGTAAACGGCGGTGGTAACTATAACCATCCTAAGGTAGCGAAATTCCTTGTCGGGTAAGTTCCGACCTGCACGAATGGCGTAACGACTTCTCGACTGTCTCAACCATAGGCCCGGTGAAATTGCACTACGAGTAAAGATGCTCGTTTCGCGCAGCAGGACGGAAAGACCCCGGGACCTTTACTACAGTTTGATATTGGTGTTCGGTTCGGCTTGTGTAGGATAGGTGGGAGACTGTGAAGCTTGGACGCCAGTTCAGGTGGAGTCGTCGTTGAAATACCACTCTGGTCGTGCTGGATGTCTAACCTGGGTCCGTGATCCGGATCAGGGACAGTGTCTGATGGGTAGTTTAACTGGGGCGGTTGCCTCCTAAAGAGTAACGGAGGCGCCCAAAGGTTCCCTCAGCCTGGTTGGCAATCAGGTGTTGAGTGTAAGTGCACAAGGGAGCTTGACTGTGAGACCGACGGGTCGAGCAGGGACGAAAGTCGGGACTAGTGATCCGGCGGTGGCTTGTGGAAGCGCCGTCGCTCAACGGATAAAAGGTACCCCGGGGATAACAGGCTGATCTTCCCCAAGAGTCCATATCGACGGGATGGTTTGGCACCTCGATGTCGGCTCGTCGCATCCTGGGGCTGGAGTCGGTCCCAAGGGTTGGGCTGTTCGCCCATTAAAGCGGTACGCGAGCTGGGTTTAGAACGTCGTGAGACAGTTCGGTCCCTATCCGCTGCGCGCGCAGGAATATTGAGAAGGGCTGTCCCTAGTACGAGAGGACCGGGACGGACGAACCTCTGGTGTGCCAGTTGTTCTGCCAAGGGCATGGCTGGTTGGCTACGTTCGGGAGGGATAACCGCTGAAAGCATCTAAGCGGGAAGCCTGCTTCGAGATGAGTATTCCCACCCACTTGATGGGGTAAGGCTCCCAGTAGACGACTGGGTTGATAGGCCGGATCTGGAAGCACGGTAACGTGTGGAGGTGACCGGTACTAATAGGCCGAGGGCTTGTCCTCAGTTGCTCGCGTCCACTGTGTTGGTTCTGAAACCACGAACAGCCCCATGCCCATGGTCACGGGTGTGGTGCGGCTGACAGTTTCATAGTGTTTCGGTGGTCATAGCGTGAGGGAAACGCCCGGTTACATTCCGAACCCGGAAGCTAAGCCTTACAGCGCCGATGGTACTGCAGGGGGGACCCTGTGGGAGAGTAGGACACCGCCGAACAATCATTCCGGGAGACCCCCGCACCGTATGGTGCGGGGGTTTTCTGCGTTTAGGGTTAATTGCATGCGCTACGACCTGGTGATCTTCGACAACGACGGGGTGCTCGTGGACAGCGAGCCCATCTCCAACCGGCTGCTGGCCGCCTATCTCACCGAGTTGGGCCATCCCACCTCCTACGAGGACTCCATACGGGACTACATGGGGTCGGCCATGCACCGCGTGCATGACCTGGTCGAGGCGCGGACGGGGGAGCGGCTGCCGGCCGAGTTCGACGACGTGTTCCACCGGCGGGTGTTCGCGGCCTTCGAGCAGGACCTGGAGGCAGTGGCCGGCGTCGTGGGCGTACTCGAGAAGCTGGCTGCGGACGACGTGCCGTACTGCGTGGCGTCCTCGGGAAGTCATGAGCGGATCCGGGTGGGGCATCGCACGACGGGGCTGGACCGGTGGTTCGACGAGGAGCGCATCTTCAGTTCGCAGGACGTGGGGAGGGGGAAGCCGGCGCCGGATCTGTTCCTGTACGCCGCCGAGCGGATGGGGGTCGCGCCGGGGCGGTGCGTCGTCGTGGAGGACTCCCCGCTGGGCGTGCAGGCCGCCGTCGCGGCCGGGATGGACGTGCTGGGCTTCACGGCCATGACGCCGGCGGACAGGCTCGGCGGTGCGACTCAACTGTTCTCCGACATGGGTGAGTTGGTGGACCTGCTGGCCTGACGGGCCTGACATTTGTCATGCGAAGCTGCTTACGATCGTTTCTACTGGCGGACCCCTGCCGGCGGCGAAGCTTGGGGCATGACGACGAACCAGCACGAGACGCAGCACAACAAGAAGAACGCCTTCGCCCCGCTCGTCGTGGACGTGGCGGTGCCGCTCGGGTCGTACTACGTCTTCAAGGACGCGTTCGGGATGAGCACCTTCGCGGCGCTCGCCTGGAGCAGCGTGGTGCCGGCCGCGCGGACCCTGTGGAGCCTGGTCAGGGAGCGCAGGGCCAACGGGCTCGCCGGGCTCATCCTCGTGGTGAACGTCGTCGGACTGCTGCTGAGCTTCGTGTCCGGTGACCCGCGGTTGATGCTCGCCAAGGACGGCGGGGTCAGCAGCGTGGTCGCGATAGGGATCCTGGTCTCCGTGGCGCTGGGGAAGCCGATGATGACCGCGGGGCTCAAGCCGTTCCTCGTGAAGGGCGACGCGGCCAGGGAGGCCGCCTGGGAGCGGCTGATGTCCGGCCGGGCGAAGGATTCCACGGCCTTTCTGCGGGCCGAGCGGGCCTTCTCCGTCGTGTGGGGTGCGGTGCTGCTCGCGGAGTGCGTCCTGCGGGTCGTGGGGGCGTACACGGTGCCGGTGGACACGATGGTGTGGCTGGGGTCCGTGGTGATGGTGGTGGCGATCGGGGCCGGGCTCGTCGTCAGCGGCGGGCTCGCCGCCGAGCCGATGGGGCGGATGATCTCGGCCGAGGTCGAGGTCGAGGTCGAGGTCGCAGTCGCGGTCGAGGTCGCGGCCGAAGTCGCTCGGGGCAGGACGCTGGACGCCGCGCGGGTGGGGGCCGAGGGGCGGAGCGCGGTCGCTCTGGCCGCCGCCGGACGGCAAAGCTGAGGGAAATTCATCTTTGGCTGGATCTACCCACGAGTACGCCGGGGCCCTACGCTCGCCGCCATGACAGAAGTGCTGCGGCGCGGTAGGGCCTCGTTGGCGTTCAGCTTCTTCGCGCAGGGCGCCGCGTTCGCCCTGCTCGTGACCCGGATTCCGGCGATCCAGGACCGGTACGGCGTCTCGGACGCGCTGCTGCCCGCCTTCCTCGCCGCCGTGCCCGTCCTCGCCGGGCTCGGGAGCGTGACGACCGAGCAGCTGGTGAAGCGGATACCGGCCAGCGGGCTGCTGCGCTGGTCCCAGCCGGTGGTGCTGCTGGCGCTGCTCGGGGTGGGCGCGGGGGACTCGACGGCGCTGCTGGGGCTCGCCCTGGCCGTCTTCGGGCTCGCCGTGGGGGCGCTGGACGCCTCGATGAACATGCTCGGGGTGAGTCTGCAGCGGACGTACGGGCGCAGCATCATGCTGAGCTTCCATGCCGCGTACAGCCTGGGTGGGATCGTGGGCGCCTCGCTGGCGTGGGCGGGGGCGCACTGGCATCTCGCGCTGTGGGTGTCGTATCTGCCCGTGGTGGCGGTGCTGCTGCCGGCGGCGCTGGTGGGGAGCCGGTGGTACGTCGACGGGGAGGGTGCGGGAGGCCGGGAGCGGGACGGCGGCGGATCCGAGGTGGCGGAGAAGCGAGGGGGCGGCGGCGGGCTTGTCTTCAGGATGCTCCTGCCGCTGTGTCTCGTGATGTGCTTCGCCTACATCGGGGACTCGACCGTCTCCAACTGGAGCGCGAAGTATCTGCAGGACGTGCTGGGGAGTTCGGAGCAGTTGGCGACGGTGCCGTACAACGTGTACATGGTGACCACGCTGGTCGGGCGGACCATCGGGGATCACGGGGTGCGGCGGTTCGGGGCCGCGGCGGTGGTGCGGCTGGGGGCGCTGGTGGCGGCGGTGGGGTTCGCGGTGGTGGCGGCGGCGCCGGGCGCCTGGGCGGGGATGGGTGGGTTCACTCTGGTGGGGCTGGGGCTGTGCGTGCTGGTGCCGCAGACCTTCGCCGCGGCGGGGCGGTTGTTTCCGGGTGACTCGGACGCGGCCATCGCTCGGCTCAACGTCTTCAACTACGTCGGGTTCCTGGTGGGGTCGCCGTTGGTGGGGGCGTTGGGGGACGCGTGGAGCTATCGGGGGGCGATGGTGGTGCCGATGGTGTTGGTGCTGGTGACGTTGGTGTACGCCAGGTCGTTCGCCGCTCAACCGGACCGATACGGTGGCGGGCATGAGCGGCCGCGCACAGCTGATGTGGGACGAGGCAGTAACGGGCTATGACTTCGGTCCGGAGCATCCGATGGATCCGGTCCGGCTGGAGCTGACCCGGAGGCTGGTGGGTGCCCTGGGACTCGACCGGGAGGTGGAGGTCGTAGGGGCCAAGCCGGCCGGGGAGTCGACGTTGCGGCTCGTGCACCGGGAGGACTACGTCGAGGCCGTGAAGGCGGCTTCGGCGGATCCGGCGGCGGCGGACGCGGGGTACGGGCTGGGGACCATGGACGATCCCGCGTTCGTGGGGATGCACGAGGTGTCGTCGGTCATCGCCGGGTTGTCCGTGGGGGCCGCGGAGGCGGTGTGGCGGGGGGACGCGCTGCACGCGGTGAACTTCGCGGGTGGGCTGCATCATGCGATGCCCGGGGGTGCGTCGGGGTTCTGCATCTACAACGACGCGTCGTTGGCGATTGCCCGGCTGCTGGAGCTGGGGGCCGAGCGGGTCGCCTATGTGGATGTGGACGTGCATCACGGGGACGGGGTGCAGGCCGCGTTCTGGGAGGACCCGCGGGTGCTGACGATCTCGTTGCACGAGCATCCTCGTACGTTGTTCCCGCAGACGGGGTGGCCGGAGGAGACCGGGGCGGGGGCGGGGGAGGGGGCGTCGGTGAACGTGGCGCTGCCGGCGGGGACCGGGGACGCGGGGTGGCTGCGGGCGTTCCACGCCGTGGTGCCGGAGCTGATCGCTGATTTCCGGCCGGATGTGCTGGTGACCCAGCATGGGGCCGATACGCATTTCGAGGATCCGCTGGCTCATCTCGCGGTGTCGTTGGATGCGCAGCGGGCGGTGCAGGTGGCGTGTCACGACCTGGCGCACGAGTACGCCGGGGGGAAGTGGATCGCGTTGGGTGGGGGTGGATACGCGGTGGTGGATGTGGTGCCGCGGTCCTGGGCGCATCTGGTGGGGATCGTGGCGGGGAAGGCGGTGGCGCCGGAGACGGTGATTCCGGAGAGCTGGCGGCAGGATGTGTTCGCTCGGACGCGGCAGTTGGCGCCGGTGCGGATGACGGATGGGCGGTGGCCGGTGGAGTGGGCCGGGTGGGAGGCGGGGTACGACCCTGCGGATCGGCTGGATCAGGCTGTGCTGGCTACTCGGCGGGCGGTGTTTCCGTTGCGGGGGTTGTTGGCGTAGGTGGGGGTTTTTCCCACCCGCCCGCCCGACTCGGTTACTTGAGGAGTGACCCTCGTTCGGGGCTCCGCCCCGGGCCCCGGCGGGGCTTCGCCCCCGCACCCCAGCGGGGACTGCGTCCCCTGCACCCCGGCGGGGACTGCGTCCCCTGCACCCCTGGCGGGGTTTGCCCACCCGCCCGCCCGTCTCGGTTGGTTGAGGAGTGACCCTCGTTCGGGGCTCCGCCCCGGGCCCCGGCGGGGCTTCGCCCCCGCACCCCCGCGGGGACTGCGTCCCCTGCACCCCGGCGGGGACTGCGTCCCCTACACCCTGGCGGGTTTTCCCACCCCACCGACCCACCGACCCGCCCGTCTCGGTTGCTGAGGAGTGGCCCTCGTTCGGGGCTCCGCCCCGCACCCCTCGCGGGGACTGCGCCCCCCGCACCCCAGTGGGGCTCCGCCCCGCACCCCAGTGGGGCTCCGCCCCGCACCCCAGTGGGGCTCCGCCCCGCACCCCGGCGGGGACTGCGCCCCCCGCACCCCAGTGGGGCTCCGCCCCGCACCCCGGCGGGGACTGCGCCCCCCGCACCCCAGTGGGGCTCCGCCCCGCACCCCAGCGGGGACTGCGTCCCCTGCACCCCTCGCGGGGACTGCGCCCCCCGCACCCCGGCGGGGGGCTCCGCCCCCGCACCCCTCTCGGGGCTCCGCCCCCTTACGCCAACCGTGCGCACTTCCGTCGTTCCCGGGGCCGGGGGGTTCGGGGGTGGGTCAGGATCGGGGGTGTGGTGAGTGATGGTGGGATCGGGGCTTATCTCGTGGGGGCGGGGTTGGCGGGGGTGGTGGGGACTTCTCGGGAGGTGAGTCTGCGGAGGTATCGGGCGTTCGCTGCTCGGGATCCTCGGGTTTTGATCGGGATTGATCCCGAAGGGGTCTGGGGGGAGCGGGAGTTGGTGGCGTTGATGGCCGATAGATGTGGGGTTTCGGCCGATCCTCGGTGTGTTTCCGGGCAGGATGTGATTGATCCCGGGCGGACCGTCGCCGCGCTCGATGCCTTTGCCGAGCGGGTGGGGGCGGTTGCCCAGCGTGGCGGGGCGGTGTTGTTCGGGACCGGGCATCCGCAGCGGCTCCTCGGGTTCTACGCCGGGCTTGCGGACGCTTTGTCGGCGGTGGGATGTACTGTCCTCACCCTCGCGCAGGGTCGCTGTGTCGACATAACGACCCGGTTCGGTCTACGCACGGCCGGTCTCGACTACGTACGGGGGGTCGGGGTCGTCCGGGAGGGGGCCGGTGAGCGCGCCGGTTGTGCGACCCCCCTGCACAGTCACTCGCCGCTGCCGGTTCGGGTGGCGCTGGGGGCGGCCGCCGAGGAGGGCCGGCCGCTGCCGGATCTTGTGATCGGCGATCATGGCTGGGTCTGCGGGGCAGGTCAGCTGGGGTTCGAGGCCATCGGGCTGGCCGACACCGACGACCCCGCGGTGTTCGTGGGCGAGGCCGAGGGGGCCGTGTCCGTCGCCGTTCCACTTGATGACGGCGTGCGGTCCGATTACTACCTGCCGCTGACCCGCTACGTACTCAATCGAGCGTGTCTGTCACAGTAGGCCTGCGATGGGTGCACCTCTTCCCCACTCGCATCACCCGCCCCTACATTGGGGAGTGAGCACGCAACGACGAAGAGTCACCGGAAGGGGAAGCCGGTGGCCGTCGAGTGCGGAAGGTTCAGGTGTGTCATGGCTGCAGCTGGCGAAAGGCCTCTGAACGAGGTTCAGTTCCTTACCGTGGCGGAAGTCGCCTCGGTGATGCGAGTGTCGAAGATGACCGTGTACCGCCTGGTGCACAGCGGTCATCTGCCCGCGATCCGGGTGGGGCGGTCCTTCCGCGTCCCCGAGCAAGCGGTGCACGAGTACCTCCGCGAGAGTTATGTGGGGGTGGAAACCGCCTGACACGGCGATGACGGAGGGGTTCGGCAACAGCGTCACAGGGCACCTCGGAACCCCTCCGGAGCCCTCGATTACGACCTCGGCGCTCGGGGCGGGTAGGCTGGCCCCTCGTAGGTCGTATGGGCCCATGGCGCCCAAACACCGAGTGATGAGAAGTGAGCGAGGGTAGTCGTGGGCTCTGTTATCAAGAAGCGGCGCAAGCGGATGGCCAAGAAGAAGCACCGCAAGCTGCTCAAGCGCACGCGCGTTCAGCGTCGTAACAAGAAGTAAGGCCAGTCCTTACGGGAAGCGGGGACGCGTCCCCGCTTCGCTCGACGTGAGCCGCGGAAGCGTGGTGTGGCCCCCCAGCCGGTTCTGCCGGCGGGGGGCCACACGCATGTCCGGGCGGCGTGCGGTGGGCTGAATTCCGCGCGTATGTCTGGACGAGCGCCCGGCTGATCTGGTCGTATGACCGATCTCCGCCGTCACGTCGGGCATCGGGTGGTCATCACAGCGCAACATCGACCCGATAGGTTGGCCCGCAGACGGGGAACGCGGCAGGGTACGAGCAGTGCATCAGTGCGGACGAGAGGAAGGCGCTGGTCTTGGGGAAGGTCGTGCTCGTGACCGGAGTGGCCCGTCAGCTGGGGGGCCGGTTCGTCCGACGGATTCTGCGTGACCCGGACGTCGAGCGCGTCGTCGGGGTGGACGCCGTACGGCCCGAGCACCATCTGGGCGGTGCCGAGTTCGTCCAGGCCGACATCCGCCAGCCCACCATCGCGCGCGTGCTGGCGGAGACCGGCGCCGACACGGTCGTACACCTGGACGTGACGGGTACCGCGCTGGCCAGCGGCAGCCGGACCATGGTCAAGGAGACCAACGTCATCGGGACCATGCAGCTGCTCGGCGCCTGTCAGAAGTCGCCCAGTGTGAAGCGGCTGGTCGTCAAGTCCTCCACCAACGTGTACGGGTCCGCGCCTCGCGATCCCGCCGTCTTCACCGAGACCACCGCCGCCAAGTCGCTGCCGAGCGGCGGCTTCGCCAAGGACACCGTCGAGGTCGAGGGATACGTGCGGGGATTCGCCCGGCGACGGCCCGACGTCGCCGTGTGCGTGCTGCGGTTCGCGAACATCCTCGGGCCCACCGCGGAGACCCCGCTCGCCTCGTACTTCGCGCTGCCCGTGCTGCCCACCGTGCTCGGGTACGACCCCCGGCTGCAGTTCGTGCACGAGGACGACGTGATCGAGGTGCTGCGGATCGCCTCGCACGAGCCGGAGCGGGGCACGCTCAACAGCGGCACCTTCAACATCGCCGGGGACGGTGTGCTGCTGCTGTCGCAGTGCTCGCGGCGGCTCGGACGGCCCACCGTGCCGCTGCTGCTGCCGGCCGTCACCTGGGCGGGGTCGCTGGTGCGGACGCTGGGGATGACGGACTTCTCGCCCGAGCAGATCCGGCTGCTGACCCATGGGCGGGTCGTGTCGACGACGCAGATGCGGGAGACGCTCGGGTTCACCCCGAAGTACACGACCGCCGAGGCGTTCGCGGACTTCGCGCGCAGCCAGCGGCCGGGGCTGCTGCCGCCGGAGGCCGTCGCGGAGGCCGTCGACCGGATCGCCGCGCTGCCCCTCGCCCGGAGCGGCCCCTTCGCGGCCCACCCCCCGACGCCGAGCGCCAACTGAGGAGCGCATCAACGATGGCGGACGCCAAGGTCATTCCGTTCGACGACGACCGGACCCGCGGGAGCGCCGCAGCGCGGTCGCCGCGGCGACGGAGCGGGGGGAGCCGGCGCAACAACGGCGAGCCCGCGCCGGTCCGTGAGATCGGCGAGGCGGGTGAGATCGGCGAGGTCCAGCCCCTGCCCACCAGGGCGATCGGGCAGGATGATGTTCCTGTGACCACGGATGCGCGGGACGAGGGGGGCCTGGAGCGGCGTATCGCGGGCGGGCTGTCCTTCCTGCGCCGCCGGCTCACGGGTGACTACGAGGTCGACGACTTCGGCTACGACGAGGAGCTCACCGACCAGGTCCTGATGTCGCTGCTGCGGCCGGTGTACGAGAAGTACTTCCGGGTCGAGGTGAAGGGCGTCGAGAACATCCCGGCCGAGGGCGGGGCGCTGATCGTCGCGAACCACTCCGGGACGCTGCCGCTGGACGGCCTGATGATGCAGGTCGCCGTGCACGACCACCATCCCGCGGGCCGTCATCTGCGGTTGCTCGCCGCCGACCTGGTCTTCGTGCTGCCGGTCGTGAACGAGCTGGCGCGCAAGCTCGGGCACACCCTCGCCTGCGCGGAGGACGCCGAACGGCTGCTCGGGGCGGGGGAACTGGTCGGGGTGATGCCGGAGGGCTTCAAGGGCATCGGGAAGCCCTTCAGCGAGCGCTACAAGCTCCAGCGGTTCGGCCGGGGCGGCTTCGTCTCCACGGCGCTGCGCCGGGGCGCCCCGATCGTTCCCTGCTCGATCGTCGGGGCGGAGGAGATCTATCCGATGATCGGCAACGCGAAGACGCTCGCCCGGGTGCTCGGCTTCCCGTACTTCCCGTTGACGCCGACCTTTCCCTGGCTGGGTCCGCTGGGGGCGATCCCGCTGCCGACCAAGTGGACGATCCAGTTCGGCGAGCCGATCCCGACGGACAGCTATCCGCCGGAGGCGGCGGAGGACCCGATGCTGATGTTCAACCTCACGGACCAGGTCCGCGAGCAGATCCAGCACACCCTCTACAAGCTGCTGGTGCAGCGGCGCTCGGTGTTCTTCTGACCCGGGCGGCAGGGGTTCGGGTACGGCGATGGGGGCGCCCCTCCTGAGAGGGGCGCCCCCATCGCCGTACCGCTGTGTCAGTCCGCTTCCTCGCTGTCGATGCCCAGGCCGGGCAGGAGGCCGGGGAGGAGGGGCGGGATGGTGACGTCGGGGTCGGTGGGCGGGGAGCTGGTGGAGGGGGACGTGGTGCCGGTGCCCTCCGGCTGGTCCAGGAGACCGCCCGTGCTGCCGCCCAGGAGGCCGTCGTCCGTGCTGCCGGAGCCGGACGACCTGCTGGGGCTGCTGCCCGTGCCGCCGCTCTGGGAGGGGTCGTCGGCGCTGGGGGGCGTCGGGTGGCCCGGTCCCGTCGAGGCGCCCGGGGAGGACGGGCCGGAGCCCTGTCTGCCGCTGCCGCCCTGGGCGGGGGGCCTGGGGAGCAGGGACTGCAGCGGGGCGACCTCTTCGTCTATGGCGTCGAAGACCGAGGAGACCTGCCGGCTCACGTCGCCCAGCTGGACGGGGAGCTTCTCGCGCAGGGCGCCCCAGGCGTCGCGGTGCGAGCGGGAGAAGGCTTCCAGGGCCTGGATCGGGCCCAGGGAGTCCGGGTCGCGCTCGTACGCCTCGTGCAGCAGGCGGTGGCCCTCGGAGGCGTCGTGCTGCACGCCGCTCAGCGCGCGGCGGATCTCGCCCAGGGACTCGTGGTCGAGATGGCCGCCGCGGCCGCGCTCCATGAGGCGGCGGGCCTCGCTGAGCCGGGTGGACGCCTGGTCGAGGTACGTCCGCCCGCGGTCGTCGTCGCCCTCGGCCAGGTAGTTGAGCTTGAAGTCCTCGATGCCGCGCTTGAGCCCGTAGAGCCCGTCACCGGGGAGGGCGTCGGAACTCGCGGCCGCTACTCCGCCGAAGGCCCCCGCTGCGACGCTCACGCTCAGGCCGCCCGCGGTGAGGCCCTTCGCGAGCCGGCCGCGGGGCCGGAGCTTTCCCAGGGGACCTGCCCGGTGTGTCCCTCTGGCCCGGTGGGATCGCTGCTCCGGTACCGGAGTGTCCGCTGCCTCGCCTCCCGCGGTGCCCGCCTGCAGCATGGCCTCCATCGCGGCCACCAACTGGGCCCGCTGGACGACCTTGACCTCGGGATCGAGCTCCGGTTTGGGCAGCTCGGCGAGACTCGTCGCGAGGGCCAGGAGATGGCCCTGCTCGGTCTGGTCCGCAGCGGCCGGTGCCGGCGGTGATCCTTCGGTCTGCTCGGCCGCCGTGTCCTGGTCGGACTGCTCCTCCAGGGCCTGGGCGAAGGCGTTCGCCCGCCGGTGCGCCGATACGTTCGCGATCACTGGCGGCACCTCCTCTCGTCATGACGGTCGACTCCCCGGGGGTCTCGAGGGTTGCACGTCCCGTTCCGCTTTCCCCCGATCGAGTGATCGGGGTGAATCGGGACGTGACCACAGGGAGCCTGTATCCCGCTCAACGACGGGCGCGGCACTTGGGTTACGGACGGAGGATGATCGGATCGGGAAGGCAACGGACTTTCACTGACCGTGAGTTGGGGATTGCCGACAGTCGTGCGGGGACCGGGTGGGTCAGCGGGCGTCGTCCGGGAGGAGGCGGGCCAGGGTGCGGACGGCGCGGTACTGGAGGGTCTTGATCGCCCCCTCGTTCTTGCCCATCACCCGTGCGGTCTCGGCGACGGACAGGCCCTGAAGGAAGCGGAGGGTCACGCACTCCTGCTGCTGGGGGTTGAGCCGGCGTACGGCGTCCAGCAGCGCGGCGTTGGAGAGGGACTCCAGGACGGAGTCCTCGGGGGAGCGCTCGACCTCGTTGGCGTCGAGCATCTCGCCGGTGGTGACCTCGAGGCGGAAGCGGCTCGACTTGAAGTGGTCGGCGACCAGGTTGCGGGCGATGGTGACGAGCCAGGCGCCGAAGTCGCGGCCCTGCCAGGTGAAGGTGCCGATGCGCCGCAGGGCGCGCAGGAACGTCTCACTGGTGAGGTCCTCGGCGGTCGCCTTGCCGCCCACGCGGTAGTAGATGTAGCGGTAGACGGTGTCGCTGTACTGGTCGTACAGCCGCCCGAAGGCGTCGGCCTCGCCGGCCTGCGCGCGCTCGACGAGGTCCATCATCCGGGCGCTGTCGCTGTCGGCGGCCGGCCGGCGGGCCGCGGTGGTGGCGCCGCCGGACGAGCGTCCCCTTCTGCCGACCGCGGCGCTGCCTTCCGCCAGTGCGTAGCACGGGCCCGCCGGAGCGGGGGTGGCGAAGGCGGGGACGGCGTACGCGGTGGGGACGAAGCCGCGCAACAGGTACTGGACCGTAGCGACCGTTGCGCGCAGCGTAGCCAGGCCCGAGGTGTCAACCCCGACGTGTGGGTACACGGGACTCCCAGAGGCAGAGCTTCCATCACGTGCAGTGCGGGACCTTTCACCCGTCGTAGCGACAGGGGGGTACCGGATTGCGTCTGAGGAGAATAACGCTTCGTGCAGGCGCTGCTACACCGAGTTGCTCAAAACTTCGATTACGTCGCGTCTGTGCCCGATTGACGCCCGATCAAGTTGCGCAGAGTGAGCGATTGTTGATCGGAAAGGTTCGAGTTTCCGGTCGGTCCGGGGCGTGTTGTGGCTGTGCGCGGACAACGACGAATAAAGGACGGCCGTAAGGGGTACGACCGTCCTTTGTGCGTGGGTTGACAGGTCACCTGCGCCGGCGATGCAGGGCGATGGCCGCGGCCGTGCCGCCCGCCACCGCGCCGACCCCCGCCGCGGCCGGGATGCCCACCTTCGCCGCCTTGCGGCCCGTGCGGTAGTCGCGCAGACGCCAGTCGAGGCTCGCGGCGTGCTTGCGCAGCTTGCTGTCGGGGTTGATGGCGTAGGGGTGGCCGACGAGGGAGAGCATCGGGATGTCGTTGTGGGAGTCGCTGTAGGCGGCGCAGCGGGAGAGGTCCAGGCCCTCCGCGGCGGCCAGGGCGCGCACCGCCTCCGCCTTGGCGGGCCCGTGCAGCGGCTCGCCGACGAGCTTGCCCGTGTAGACGCCGTCGACGGACTCCGCGACCGTGCCGAGCGCGCCGGTCAGGCCGAGGCGGCGGGCGATCACCTGGGCGATCTCCACCGGGGCGGCTGTGACCAACCACACCTTCTGGCCCGCGTCCAGGTGGGCCTGGGCGAGGGCCCGGGTGCCCGGCCAGATGCGCTCGGCCATGTACTCGTCGTAGATCTCCTCGCCGATCGACTGCAGCTCGGCGACGCGATGGCCCTTCACGATGGACAGCGCCGAGTCGCGGGCGTCCTGCATGTGTTCGGGGTCCTCGAGGCCGGCCATCCGGAACCACGCCTGCTGCCAGGCGAACCGGACCAGGTCGCGGGTCTCGAAGAATTTGCGTTTGTACAGGCCACGGCCGAAGTGGAACAGGGAGGCGCCCTGCATCACGGTGTTGTCCAGGTCGAAGAAGGCGGCGGCCAGCGCGTCGCCGTGCACCGGGAACTGCGGTTCGGCTCCTATGTCCGCAGCCGTGTGCTGATCTTCCTGTGTGGACTTGCGGGCGGCCTCAGCCGAGGCTTCGCCAGCCAACACGCTCCGCGCCGTGGCGGAGCGCCTACGGGGGGTGAGCCATCCGAGAGCGGCCATGGCGTGAGCATAGCCATTTTGTTCGGTGGTTCCGGAGCGGTGAGGTTCGGACGGTGTGAACTCTCCACGACCTCACCGTTGAAGAGGCGCGAGAATGGCCCGTATGAGTCCCCTCTTTCGACGGAAGGGGCCGGCCCCGCAGGACCGGCTCGTCACGCTCATCGGGAAACCCGACTGCCATCTGTGCGAGGACGCCGAGGCGGTCGTCGCGAAGGTCTGCGATGAACTCGGCGTGCCCTGGGAGCAGAAGGACATCACCCGGGACAGCGAGCTCCACGACGCGTACTGGGAGCAGATCCCCGTCGTCCTGGTGGACGGCAGGCAGCACACCTTCTGGCGGGTGGACGAGGAGCGCCTCCGCAAGGAACTGACCGGCTAGTACAAGACACGCCGGGTGTCGCTTAGGATCGATGGCGGTTTGGTCTCGGGGGGCGGGATTCACGAGGAGTGTGTCGGTTTTGCCCCCAGGGACGACCCCCGGAACGACGCGCGTGACCCCGGTCACGTTGGCCGGGCAAATCGGACACCATCTTTGTGCACGCGTTCACAAAGACATAGCCTGCTGTCGACGGGGCGGTCCGGTTACGTGTGGCCGCCTTCAGCCCCGCTCTACCCGCAGGAGCACCGTGGCAACTGGCCGAACTCACCGACCGGCGACCCGTAGCCGAGGGATTCCCGAGGCCACCGTCGCCAGGCTTCCGCTGTACCTCCGCGCGCTGACCGCACTGTCGGAGCGCTCGGTCCCCACGGTCTCCTCCGAGGAACTGGCCGCGGCGGCGGGGGTCAACTCCGCCAAGCTGCGCAAGGACTTCTCCTACCTGGGTTCCTACGGAACGCGCGGTGTCGGCTACGACGTCGAGTATCTCGTCTACCAGATCTCCCGTGAGCTGGGGCTCACCCAGGACTGGCCGGTCGTGATCGTCGGTATCGGAAACCTCGGCGCCGCCCTGGCCAACTACGGCGGGTTCGCCTCCCGTGGCTTCCGGGTCGCCGCGCTCATCGACGCCGATCCCGCGATGGCCGGAAAGCCCGTCGCCGGCATCCCCGTCCAGCACACCGACGACCTCGAGAAGATCATCACGGACAACGGCGTGTCGATCGGCGTCATCGCCACTCCCGCCGGTGCCGCCCAGCAGGTCTGCGACCGGCTCGTGGCCGCCGGGGTCACCTCCATCCTGAACTTCGCGCCGACCGTGCTGTCCGTCCCGGACGGCGTCGACGTGCGCAAGGTCGACCTCTCCATCGAGCTGCAGATCCTCGCCTTCCACGAGCAGCGCAAGGCCGGCGAGGAGGCCGCGCTGCCCGACGGCGCCGGGCCCGCCCCCGCGAGCCGCGAGGCCTCACGGGAGACCGACCAGGGACCCGACGGGGACGTACCCGCCGTGATGCCGGCATGAGTCTCCTCGTCGTCGGACTGAGCCACCGCAGCGCACCGGTCAGCGTCCTGGAGCGGGCCTCCCTCTCCGCGGACGCGCAGCTCAAGCTGCTCCAGGACACGGTCGCCGCCGAACCGGCCGCCGAGGCCGCCGTCCTCGCCACCTGCAACCGCATCGAGCTCTACGCCGACGTGGACAAGTTCCACGCGGGCGTCGCCGAGCTGTCCACGCTGCTCGCCCAGCACAGCGGCGTCGGCCTGGAGGAGCTCACCCCCTACCTCTACGTGCACTACGAGGACCGTGCCGTCCACCACCTGTTCTCGGTGGCCTGCGGCCTGGACTCGATGGTCGTCGGCGAGGGCCAGATCCTCGGCCAGCTCAAGGACTCCCTCGCCAGGGCGCAGGAGCTGCACACCGCCGGCCGGCTGATGAACGACCTGTTCCAGCAGGGCCTGCGGGTCGGCAAGCGCGCCCACTCCGAGACCGGCATCGACCGCGCCGGGCAGTCCCTGGTCACCTTCGGCCTGGAGCAGTTGGCGGCGGGCGGGGACGTGCAGGACTGGGCGCGGGGCAGGAAGGCGCTGGTCATCGGGGCGGGTTCGATGTCCTCGCTGGCCGCCGCGACCCTCGCGCGCGCCGGTGTCGCCGAGGTCGTCGTCGCCAACCGCACCTTCGACCGCGCCGAGCGGCTCGCCCGGATACTGACCGAGGACGAGGGCACGGACGTGGTGGCCCGCGCGGTCCCGATCGAATCGGTGCCGGCCGAGCTGACACGTGCCGACGTCGCCGTCTCCTGTACGGGGGCGACGGGACTCGTCCTCACCGCGGAGGCCGTCGCCGCGGCGGTCGAGGACCGCACGGGCGCGCCCGCCGCCGTCACCGGGTCCGAGGACGCCGTACGACCGCTGCCGCCGACCTCCGTCGGGACCGAGGACGGATGTCCGCTGGACCTGGCCGCCGTGCAGCAGCCCGGCTTCTCCGTCATGGGGGAGGCCGCCGTGGCCGGCATGGACGCGGCCACGCTGGAACAGCACGCCGCCTGGGTCGACAACGCCACGGTGGACCGCCGTACGGCCGGCCGGCGCAGCCCCGAGGCCGACGCCGAGCTGATCACCGCGCTCGCCGCGACCGCCGCCACCGTCGGCCGCATCCCCGAGCGCCGCAGGCCCGAGCCGGTCGCCCCGCCCGTACGCCCCGAGCCGGTGCTGTTCCTGCTGGACCTCGCCATGCCCCGGGACATCGACGCGGCCGCGCACCGGCTGGCCGGGGTGCGGCTGGTCGACATCGAGTCGCTGGCGGAGGCCTCGGCCGAGGCGCCGATGGCCGCCGACGTGGACCAGGTGCGGCGGATCGTCTCCGACGAGGTCGCCGCGTTCGGTGCCGCCCAGCGAGCCGCGCACATCACGCCGACCGTGGTCGCGCTGCGCACGATGGCCGCCGACGTGGTCGCCGGTGAGATCGCGCGCCTCGAAGGGCGGCTGCCCGGACTCGACGACAAGCACCGCGCCGAGATCACGCAGACCGTCAAGCGCGTCGTCGACAAGCTGCTGCACGCGCCGACCGTCAGGGTCAAGCAGCTCGCGGCCGAGCCCGGCGGCGCCGGATACGCGGACGCGTTGCGCACCCTGTTCGACCTCGACCAGGACGCGGTGGCCGCCGTGTCCCGGGCCGAGGACAGCACCGAGAAGAACGCAGAGAACCGAGGGCCGGCATGAGCGGCATGAGTATAAGGGCACTGAGACTGGGGACACGGCGGAGCAAGCTCGCCATGGCCCAGTCCGGGCAGGTCGCGGAAGCCGTCAGCCGGGCGACCGGACGGCCCGTCGAACTCGTCGAGATCACCACTTACGGCGATGTCTCCCGCGAGCACCTCGCGCAGATCGGCGGCACCGGTGTGTTCGTCACGGCCCTGCGGGACGCGCTGCTCCGGGGTGAGGTCGACTTCGCGGTTCACTCGCTGAAGGACCTGCCGACCACGCAGCCCGAGGACCTGGTCCTGGCCGCCATACCGGTGCGCGAGGACCCGCGCGACGTGATCGTCGCCAGGGACGCGCTGAAGTTCACCGACCTCCCGCGCGGGGCACGCATCGGCACCGGTTCGCCGCGCCGCATGGCCCAGCTCAACGCGTACGCGCGCGGCCACGGACTCGACATCGAGACGGTGCCGATACGGGGCAACGTCGACACCCGGATCGGGTTCGTGCACGGCGGCGAGCTGGACGCGGTGGTGCTGGCCGCGGCCGGACTGAACCGCATCGGCCGCATCGACGAGGTCACCGACTTCCTGTCGGTGGACACGGTTCTGCCCGCTCCCGGCCAGGGAGCACTGGCGATCGAGTGCAGGGCGGGGCACACCGCCGAGGATGCAGCGCTCGTCGCCGGGCTCGGCGCGCTCGACGACCCGTTCACGCGGGTCGCCGTGACCGCCGAAAGGTCCCTGCTCGCCGCCCTGGAGGCCGGTTGCAGTGCCCCTGTGGGCGCGCTGGCCGACCTTCTGGCCGACGGGCAGATTGTCAAGGAAATGCGCCTGCGGGGCGTCGTCGGCACCACCGACGGCACCCGCATGGTGCAGTTGTCCACCACCGGTCCCGTGCCCGAGACGCACGACCGGGCAATGGCGCTCGGTCGCGAACTCGCCGCCGAGATGCTCGCCCAGGGCGCGGCCGGTCTGATGGGGGAGCGAGCACTGTGAGCCCCACCGCCCTTCCTGCCGTCGGTCCTGAGCACGGGCACGTCACCTTCCTGGGTGCCGGACCCGGGGATCCGGGACTGCTGACTCTGCGCGCCGTGGAGGCGCTGGCGAACGCGGACGTCCTCGTCGCCGAGCACGAGGTGCTCGACGTCGTACGGACGCACGCGCGGCCCGGCGTGTCCGTCGTGACCGCGGAAACAGGTCCTTCGTCGGACCCGCTTCCGGGCACGGGCACACCTCATCCCACGCTTGTCGACGGCACGTCAACAACCGTTGAGGTACCCGTTGTGCGGGATGCCTCACATCTTGTCATGGAGGCCGCGCGGGGCGGCAGGCGGGTCGTCCGTGCGGTGTCCGGGGACCCGGGACTTGATACGTACGCGGCGGAGGAAATGCTCGCGTGCGCTGCCGCCGGGGTGCCGTTCGAGGTGGTCCCGGGTGTCGCGGCCGCCGTCGGCGTCCCCGCGTACGCCGGTGTGCCGCTGCGGGACGCGCAGGGCGCGGACGTCCGGTTCGTGGACGCGCGCACGGCCTCGGACCGCTGCTGGACCGAGGTGGGCGCCTCCGACGGGACCGTGGTCGTGTCGACGACGCTCGACTCGGTCGCGGCGGCCGCCGGTGAGCTGGTGTCGGCGGGCCGCAAGCCCGATACGCCGATGACCGTCACGGTGGCCGGTACGACGACCCGTCAGCGGACCTGGACGGCGACGCTCGGCACGATCGCGCAGACGCTGAAGCAGGCGAAGGTGCTGCCCTCGCCGGAGGGCGGCCGCCCGGTGATAGCCGTGGTCGGCGAGCGCTCCGCACCGGCCCAGCGCGACCAGCTCGCGTGGTTCGAGTCCAAGCCGCTGTTCGGCTGGAAGGTCCTCGTGCCGCGTACGAAGGAGCAGGCGGCGTCGCTCTCCGACCAGCTGCGCTCGTACGGGGCCGTGCCGCACGAGGTGCCGACGATCGCCGTGGAACCGCCGCGCACGCCCCAGCAGATGGAGCGGGCAGTCAAGGGGCTCGTGACGGGCCGCTACGAGTGGATCGCCTTCACCTCCGTCAACGCCGTCAAGGCCGTGCGGGAGAAGTTCGAGGAGTACGGGCTCGACGCCCGTGCCTTCGCGGGCATCAAGGTCGCCGCGGTGGGCGAGCAGACCGCCAAGGCGCTGATCGCGTTCGGTGTGAAGCCGGACCTGGTGCCGAGCGGCGAGCAGTCCGCGGCGGGTCTGCTGGAGGACTGGCCGCCCTACGACCCGGTGTTCGACCCGATCGACCGCGTCTTCCTGCCGCGCGCCGACATCGCCACGGAGACCCTGGTCGCCGGGCTGATCGAGCTGGGCTGGGAGGTCGACGACGTCACGGCCTACCGGACCGTGCGGGCCTCGCCGCCGCCGGCGGAGACCCGGGAGGCGATCAAGGGCGGTGGCTTCGACGCCGTGCTCTTCACGTCGTCCTCCACCGTGCGGAACCTGGTGGGCATCGCCGGTAAGCCGCACAACGTGACGGTCATCGCGTGCATCGGTCCGGCGACCGCCAAGACCGCCGAGGAGCACGGGCTCCGGGTGGACGTCATGGCGCCCGAGCCGTCCGTGCACAAGCTGGCCGAGGCACTGGCCGACTTCGGGCTGCGGCGGCGGGCCGCGGCGCTGGAGGCCGGGGACCCGGTGACCCGGCCGAGCGAGCGGCGGCCCGGGTCGCGGCGGCGGCGGGCGACGTAGTCGCCGCTCCCGCGGGCCGTGCCGCGGACATCCTGTGCGCCCAGACACGGAAGGACGTCACCGTCGACTGGAAGGTGAAGGAGCAGGCCCGGGACAAGCTCATGGCCCGGGTCCTCCGCCTGCCGACGCACGGATCAGCCCCCTTCCTGTGATGTGCATGCCGCTTCCGCAGCTCCCCCGCCACCCACGGCTCCCGAACGACTTGAGGCATCCGGTCGGCGGGCCGTACCGCAGGCTCTGCCCGCGGGAGGAGCTCCTGGGGACGGGCGGCATGACAGGGCCATCGCCCTCCTCGCGAGTCTGCGCCGCACGGACGACCGTCTCACCCTCTCCCACCGTGACGTGCGGGCGCTCGCACCTGCCGTCACCGCATGGTTCGACGGCGGTGCCCCGGCCGCCGTCGTCCACCGCGCCCTGACCTCGAATCTCCCCGACGACATGCGACACCCGGCGGGTGTGGTCGGCTACCGCCTTCGCGAACTGCTGCCCGCGCCTCTCCCAGCGATCTCCCCACCCCGGGTCGTACCGGGAGACAAGCATGTCGTCCGCCGTCCTGATCCCTTCCAGACCTGCGACGGCTGCGAACGTGCCTTCCGTGCCCCGCATGCCGGTCGGTGCCGGGACTGCCGCTCCGGATCCGAGCCGTCGGCGGCAGTCGGCCCACTTCACGCGGCTTGACCCGCCTGCAGTGGGGCAGGGGTCGCCCGGCATGCGGGACGGCGGACCGTCGCCGCCCCTGTGAGCGCCTCCGGGGATTTTCCTTCAGATGCCCACGGCCGTCCTGATCGCGCGCTTCACGGTCGCCTGGAGGACCACGAACTCGGACTCGGTGATCGTGCCGCGCGTGGCGTCCATGATCTGGCGGTGGACGGGGGTCCGCGTGCCGTTGATGTTCCCGACCGGGACCAGGGAGATCGCGTAACTGATCCAGTCGGCCTGGAGCCGGTCGGGGAGGCCGAGGGCCGAGGCCGGCTGGACCTGTTCCCCGGGGGCGTGCACCACGGAGGCGGTGACGTCCAGCCTGATGTCGTAGCCCCGGGCCCTCACCTGGGGGATCAGCTCCCGAAGGCCGGTTTCCATGGCCAGCTGCTCGGTGTTCACGGCGTTGGTGCCGATGACGAGGTTGGCGGGAATGCTCGGACCGCCGTCCCCGTCGCCGATCAGATGGCACCACTCGTACTTGGCGAGCTGTCCCACGCCGCCACCGTTGCCCGGCCCCATCCACTGGTGGGCCTGGGTTCCGGCCATGGCGGCGGCGGTGCCGCGCTGGCCGTCGCGGCGGTCGACCTGCGGCCTCGACGAGACCCCGGAGGCGAACCTCGTGGTCTGGCCGAGCGCGTCGAAGTTCTGCGCGGACAGGAAGCGGCGGTCGTTGTTGAGGAACTTCGGGTCGTGCCGTCCGGCGGGGACGTAGTGCACGACGGGCTGGGTGGCCTCGAACGGCAGCAGCGTGAGGTTCTGGGCCCCGGCCTGCGCCGCGTCCACATAACTGTCCGCGTCGAGCCCGAAGCGCTGCATCGCCTCGTCCGGGGTCAGCCCGGCGGCCGGATTGACGCCCCACCGGTCGCCGAAGGCGTAGGTGCGGCCACCGGACCGGCCGCCCGACCCGCGCAGTGTTCTGCGCGTGATGCGGAACGGGGCGTCGGTGTCGATCAGGACCCGGTTGCCGCTGACGTCGTGCGGGTCGTTGATCAGTTCGATCGTGTAGAGGAAGAACGACGACTGGTACTGGGCGGTCCACTGTGTGTGCAGCGCCCCGCCCCGGCGTCCCGCGGCTCGCCGCGGCAGGGTGAAGGAGCTCTGCACCCGCAGCACGTCGACGTCGGTCGCGGCGGCCGGAAGCAGCCGCGCGTGCGTCGGCTCGGGGGGCATTTCCCCGTCGTCGCCGAACGTCTCCGCGGGGACCCAGAACCCCGTCAGAAAGCTGAGCTGGTCCACCTGGTCGTTCTGGGTCTGCGCGTCCGCCGGCGTCGTCACGGTCCGCTGGATCACCCCGCCCTCGGAGGCTCGCGAAGGTTCCGGCGCCCCGTCGGACGAGCGCTGCACGGGGGCGGCGCTCATCACGCGCGTGGCGTTGGCCTCCGCCTCTCGCTCGTACCGGTCGGAGGGGTCGGAGACCTTCAGGCCCGAGCCGTTGTCGGTGCCCGCCACGGGGCCCTGGCGTTGCTGGATGACGTGGGTGAGTTCGTGGGCGAGGGTGTGTTTGTCGGCACCGCCGTCGCCGATGACGACGTGGCTGCCGCTGGTGTAGGCGCGGGCGCCGACCTCGGCGGCGGACGCCCTGGCGGCCGCGTCGGTGTGGATGCGGACGTCGGAGAAGTCGGCGCCGAGCCGGGCCTCCATGTCGGTGCGGGTGGCGTCGTCCATGGGCTGCCCCGGCGTGCGCAGGACGTCGTGGACGGCGGACCGCTGCACGGAGGGGGCCGCCTGTCCGGTCTCCTCGTGACCGCAGCCCGCGCCGTGCTGGTGCGGCTCGGGCTGAGCCCTGGGGCGGGCGGCCTGGCGGAGCAACTGGACGACGGCGGCGTTCCCGGCCGTGGACTGCAGGGCGGCCAGGCCGTGCAACGGTGAGGCCGGGGCCGGCGCGGGCTTGCCGGCAGGACCGCGGTCGCTGCCGGATCCGTGGCTTCTGGCGTTCTCGCGATCGCGCATGGTGATCTCTCTCGTGGTGCGGGAGTCGTCGACGTCTTCTGCATACGCACAGACCACCGCCGGTACCAGGTACGGAAGGGCAGCATGGACCGGCCGAACGGGCAGGACGCGATGCGCTCTCTTGACGGCGGTTCGGACGGAGCGCCGCCCGGTGCTGCGCTCCGCCCGGTCGACTTCCGTACCGGAAGAGGGAGTTGCCTGAGGGCACCAGGCCGTCCGTGGTGATGCCGGCGGTCGCGGCCTTCGTGATCCGGGTCAGGCCCCGCCCCGGGAGCCGCTGGGGTCCTGACGCCCCGATCGTCCGGCGCCGCGGGGCCGGCGGGCCGACTCGGCGTCGGCAAAGGCAGGTCCGGGACGGGCGTAGCGTGGACGCATGACGAAGTACGGATCCTTCCCCGGTACGCGTCCGCGGCGGCTGCGCACCACCCCCGTCATGCGGCGCATGGTCGCCGAGACCCGGCTGCATCCGGCCGACTTCATCCTGCCCGCGTTCGTGCGGGAGGGCGTGAGCGAGCCGGTGCCGATCCAGGCGATGCCCGGGGTCGTGCAGCACACCCGGGACAGTCTGAAGAAGGCCGCGCTGGAGGCCGTGGAGGCCGGGGTCTCCGGGATCATGCTCTTCGGTGTGCCGGAGGAGTCGAAGAAGGACGCGCTCGGGACGCCGGGCACGGACCCGGACGGGATTCTCCAGGTCGCCATCCGGGACGTGCGTGCCGAGGTCGGGGACGACCTGCTCGTCATGTCCGACCTGTGCCTGGACGAGACGACCGATCACGGGCACTGCGGGGTGCTGGACGAGCAGGGTCGCGTCGACAACGACGCGACCCTGGAGCGGTACGCCGAGATGGCCCAGGTGCAGGCCGACGCCGGGGCGCACGTGGTGGGGCCCAGCGGGATGATGGACGGTCAGATCGGGGTCGTCCGGGACGCCCTCGACCAGATCGGGCGGGAGGATGTCGCGATCCTCGCCTACACCGCCAAGTATTCGTCCGCGTTCTACGGGCCGTTCCGGGAGGCCGTCGGGTCCTCGCTGCAGGGCGACCGCAAGACGTATCAGCAGGACCCGGCCAACGTCCGTGAGTCGATGCGTGAGCTGGCGCTCGACCTGGAGGAGGGCGCCGACATGGTGATGGTCAAGCCGGCCGGTCCCTACCTCGACATCCTGGCGCGGGTCGCGGACGCGGTGGACGTGCCGGTCGCCGCGTACCAGATCTCCGGTGAGTACTCGATGGTCGAGGCCGCCGCCGAGAAGGGCTGGGTGGACCGCGACCGGGCGATCTTCGAGACGCTGACGGGCATCAAGCGGGCCGGGGCGCGGAACATCCTCACCTACTGGGCGACCGAGGCGGCGCTGAAGCTCCGGTAGTCCCGGTGGTCCCGGTGGTCCCGGTGGTCCCCGCGGTGCCCGACGGGCCCTCGTCGCGCAGGCCCTGGCCGTCCCGGCAGGCGGTGAGCGCGAGGGCGGCGGCGGCCGTGAGCGCGGCGGCCAGGAGACGGACGCGGGCGGAGCGGGCGGGAGTGGGGCGTGTGGACATGCGGCAAGCCTGGGCCGAACCGCCTCCGGGCTTCCACGCCCGCCGCCCAAGTCGGGACGCCGGTCCGGTCCCAACCCGTCCGACCTGCGGAAAAGCCGCGTCCTTGGGACGGGATGTGGGACGCAGGCGCCCGGCCTCGCCGGTCCGTATGCCGAAAAGGCGAGTGTAGGCGCCATCCACATCCCTAGGGTGCGGGCATGACTCTCGCATCCGACACCGTTCCCGCGTCAGCGTCAGCGTCCGTGTCCGTTGCCGCGCCGCCCCCGCTCGCCGCCCGGGCCCGGGTGACCGGGGGCTCCCCCGTGCGGGACATCCTCGCCGTCACCGCACGCCCCGAGATGATCAACTTCGCGGGCGGGCTGCCCGCGCCGGAACTGTTCGACGGGGAGGGTGTGGCGGAGGCCTTCCGGCATGTCCTGGAGGAGACCCCGGCGCAGGCCCTGCAGTACGCCACGACGGAGGGCGAGCCGGCGCTGCGGGAGCGGCTCGCGGCGCGGACGTCGGTGCGCGGCCTGGCGACCACCGCCGACGACCTCCTCGTCACCACCGGCTCCCAGCAGGCCCTGTCCCTGCTGGCGACGGCCCTCCTCGACCCCGGCGACACCGTCCTCGTCGAGGCGCCCTGCTATCTCGCGGCCCTCCAGGTCTTCGGGCTGGCGGGAGCGCGGATCGTGGCCGTCCCGGGAGACGCCGACGGGCCCGACCCCGACGCCCTGGCGGAGCTGGTGGCGCGGGAGCGGCCCAAGCTGCTCTACACCGTCCCCACCTTCCAGAACCCCACCGGCCGCACCCTGCCCGCGAGCCGCCGCGCCGCGATCGCCTGCGTCGCCGCCCGCCACGGCCTGTGGATCGTCGAGGACGACCCCTACGGCGAACTCCGCTACGACGGTGAGCGCGTCCCCTGGATCGCGGCCCACCCCGGCGCCCTCGACCGCACGGTCCTGCTCGGCTCCTTCTCCAAGGTGATGGCCCCCGGCCTGCGGCTGGGCTGGCTGCGGGCTCCCGCCGAGCTGCTCCGCGCCTGTGTCGTCGCCAAGCAGGCGGCCGACCTGCACACCCCGACGGTCAACCAGCTCGCCGCGGCACGGTATCTGGCCGTGAACGACCTCGACGCGCATGTGGCGAGGGTGGCGGCCGTGTACCGCGAGCGGCGGGACGCCATGGTGGCGGGACTGGGGGAGGTCCTGCCGGAGGGGTCGGTGTGGAACCGGCCGGAGGGCGGCATGTTCCTCTGGGTCCGGCTGCCGGAGTCGTACGACACCACGGCCCTGCTGCCCCAGGTGGTGCGGCAGGACGTGGCGTACGTCCCCGGCGCGCCCTTCTACGCCGGTGAGGCCGACCGCTCGACGCTGCGGCTGTGCTTCGTGACGCAGACGCCGGAGGAGATCGGGGAGGGGCTGCGGAGGCTGGGCCGGGGGCTGAGGGGATAGCCGGGGCAGCCCGGGGCAGCCCGGGGCAGTCCGGGGCAGTCCGGGGCAGCAGGGGGCGGCCGGGGCCGGCCGGAGGCGGCCGGGGTTCAGTCCCACCAGAAGGACCACAGGTGCTCCCCGAGGAGCTGCTGGGCGTAGGCCTCCGGTGAACCCGGCCCCTGCGTGATGTTGTCCGGGCAGAACGCGAAGTGTTCGGCGGCCACTGCCCGTGCCTCCTCCGGGGTGGCGGGCGGGGCCGCGACGGAGAGCACGAGGACGTCGAAGCCGAGTCCGACGACGCGTATGCCGAAGCGGTCCTCCCAGGAGCGGAGGACGGCGCACAGCCGGGCGGTGTCGTTCTCGTAGCCGGCGGGGCCCGTCCAGCCGATGGCGGCGGGCACATCCGCGCTCCGCCGGGCCGGCACCAGGGCGAGATGGGGCGTCCTGAACCACGAACGGCCCTCGGCCGCGAGGGAGTCGGCCACCTGCGCGGCGCGCGTGTCCGGATCGGACACCAGGGTGAGGCCCCGGGCCGGGCCCGGCCACTCCTCACCCTCCGCCGCGACCTCCTCCCAGTACTCCGCGAGGATCTCCTCCGGATCGTGGTCGCCGGGGTAGGACGGCTCGCCCGGCAGCAGCTCCCACTCCTGCGGGCCGCCCTGCGCCCCGCCCAGGTCGACGAGCACCGGCAGAAGACCCGCACGCGCCGAACGGGCGCCGAGCGCGGACCAGTTGCCCGGGGCAGCCGGCCGTTCGGCATGCCACAGCAACGGCTCGTGCCACGGCCCCTCTTCCGTCGCGTCGATCAGTCTCCCCGGCGGGAGTTGAAGCCCGAGGGAACGGCCGCTCGGGTCGGACGCCAGCTTGGGCAGCGGGTTGGGAAGAGTCGCCATGCCGGTGACTGTAAGGGCAGGCACTGACAGCGGGGCCGCGCTGAAGCGACGAAGAGGGGGGAGGGAAGCCATCGGGCTTCCCTCCCCCCTCCTTGTCGTCCGTCGTCCGTCCCTCAGAGCTTCTCGGGCGTCCGGATGCCCAGCAGGGCCATGCCCCGGTGCAGCGTGCGGGCTGTGACGTCGCACAGGAAGAGGCGGTTCTCCACCTGCTCAGGCGTCTCGGCCTTCAGCACCGGGCACTTGTCGTAGAAGGCCGTGTAGAGGGAGGCCAACTGGTACAAGTACGCCGCCAGCTTGTGCGGGGCGTACTCCGCCGCCGCCTCGAAGACCGTGTCGCCGAACGCGTCCAGGTGCAGGCCCAGCGCCCGCTCCGCCGCGTGCAGTTCCAGGTCCGGGTGCGCGGCCGGCCGTACGTCACCCGCCTTGCGCAGGATCGACTGGATACGGGCGTACGCGTACTGGAGGTAGACGGACGTGTCGCCGTTCAGCGAGACCATCTGGTCCAGGTCGAACTTGTAGTCCCGGTTCGGGGACGTCGACAGGTCCGCGTACTTCACGGCGCCGATGCCGACCTGGGCGGCCCGCTGCAGGATCTCGTCCTCCGTGAGGTCCTGCGCCTTCTCCCGGACGACCTCCGCGGCCCGCTGCACCGCCTCGTCCAGCAGGTCCTCCAGCCGTACGGTCTCGCCCTCACGCGTCTTGAACGGCTTGCCGTCCGCGCCCAGCACCGTGCCGTAGCCCATGTTGTGCGCGGTGACGTCGTCGGTGAGCCAGCCCGCCCGCCGTGCCGTCTCGAAGACCATCTTGAAGTGCAGCGACTGCCGCACGTCCACCACGTAGATCAGCGAGGTGGCGTGCAGGTCGGTGACCCGGTTGCGGATCGCGGTGAGGTCGGAGGCCGCGTAGCCGAAGCCGCCGTCGGCCTTCTGCACGATCAGCGGGACCGGCTGGTCGTCCTTGCCCCGGATGTCGTCGAAGAACACGACGAGCGCGCCCTCCGAGCGGACCGCGACCCCCATCTCCTCCAGCAGGCGGGCCGTCTCGGGCATGCCGTCGTTGTACGCCGACTCGCCGACGATCTCCTCGTCGCGGATCTCCATGTCGAGCTTCTCGAAGACCGAGTAGAAGTAGACCTTCGACTCGTCCACGAACCGCTGCCAGAAGTCGAGGGTCTCCTTGTCGCCGGACTGCAGGGCGACGACCCTCTTGCGCGCCCGCTCCTTGAAGTCCGCGTCCGCGTCGAAGACCGCCCGCGAGGCCTTGTAGACCCGGTTCAGGTTCGACATGGCCTGCTCGCCGTCGGTGTCGGTCTCCGCGGACAGCGCGTCCGGGTTCTCGATCAGGTACTGGATGAGCATGCCGAACTGGGTGCCCCAGTCGCCGATGTGGTGCCGGCCGATCGTCTTCTCGCCGGTGAAGTCGAGCATGCCGCGCAGGGCGTCGCCGATCACCGCCGAGCGCAGGTGGCCGACGTGCATCTCCTTGGCCACGTTCGGCTGGGCGTAGTCGATGACCGTGATGCCCGGGTCCGCCTTGGCCGGGACACCCAGGCGGTCCGTGTCCGCGTACCGCGCGGCCAGGTTCCGGGTGATCGCCGCGTCGGTGACCGTGATGTTCAGGAAGCCGGGGCCCGAGACCTCGATCTCCTTGATCACGTCACCGGCCACCACGTTCGCCACGACCTGCGTCGCCAGCTCCCGCGGGTTCGCCTTCGCCTTCTTGGCCAGGGCCAGGATGCCGTTGGCCTGGAAGTCGGCCCGGTCGCTTCGTCGCAGCAGCGGGTCCGCGGCGGTCTCCGGCAGGGCGGCCGAGACGGCGGACGTCAGGTGCTGTTCGACGGAGTGGCTGAGGGACGTGACCGGGGCCATAGGAGTGGGTGCCGTTCTCCTCGTGGGATGGATAGACAGGCCCAGTATCCCATGGGGGGTAAAGCCGTTTTCTCGCGCGCGTACCCGTCTGGGAGTATGGAGGGGCCCTCCGAGGGCTTCCAGCACCGACATCAACACATCGACAGCAACATCGAGATCAAGAGGACGTGCCGATCGTGGCTCAGAGCACCGAGACCACCGACTGGGTCTCCCGTTTCGCGGACGAGGTCATCGAGGAGTCGGAGCGTCGGGCCCCCGGCAAACCTGTCGTCGTCGCGTCCGGGCTCTCGCCCTCCGGCCCCATCCACCTGGGCAACCTGCGCGAGGTCATGACCCCCCACCTCGTCGCCGACGAGATCCGCCGCCGCGGGTACCAGGTCCGCCACCTGATCTCCTGGGACGACTACGACCGCTACCGCAAGGTCCCGCTCGGCATCACCGGGGTCGACGGGACCTGGGCCGAGCACATCGGCAAGCCGCTGACCTCCGTACCGGCCCCCGAGGGCTCGGCGCACCCGAACTGGGCCGAGCACTTCAAGGCCGCGATGACCGAGTCGCTGGCCGAGCTGGGCGTGGAGTTCGACGGCATCAGCCAGACCGCGCAGTACACCTCCGGCGTGTACCGCGACCAGATCCTGCACGCCGTGGCGCACCGCGCCGAGATCGACGCGATCCTCGACCAGTACCGGACCAAGAAGGCCCCGGCCAAGCCCCAGCAGCAGAAGCCCGTCGACGAGGCCGAGCTGGAGGCCGCCGAGGGGTCGGGCGCGGCGAGCGAGGACGACGGCAGCTCCGGCGCCGGGTCCGTCGGCTACTTCCCGTACAAGCCCTACTGCGGCAACTGCGAGAAGGACCTCACCACCGTCACCTCCTACGACGACGACACCACCGAGCTGACCTACGCCTGCACCGCGTGCGGCTTCTCGGAGACCGTCCGGCTGAACGAGTTCAACCGCGGCAAGCTCGTCTGGAAGGTCGACTGGCCGATGCGGTGGGCCTACGAGGGCGTCGTCTTCGAGCCCAGCGGCGTCGACCACTCCTCCCCCGGCTCCAGCTTCCAGGTCGGCGGGCAGATCGTCGGGATCTTCGGCGGGAAGCAGCCCATCGGGCCGATGTACGCGTTCGTGGGCATCAGCGGCATGGCCAAGATGTCCTCGTCGCGCGGCGGTGTGCCCACGCCGGCCGACGCGCTGAAGATCATGGAGCCGCAGCTGCTGCGCTGGCTCTACGCCCGCCGGCGGCCCAACCAGTCCTTCAAGATCGCCTTCGACCAGGAGATCCAGCGGCTCTACGACGAGTGGGACAAGCTGGACGCCAAGGTCGCCGACGGCTCGGCGCTGCCGGCCGACGTCGCCGCGCACTCGCGTGCGGTGCGCACGGCCACCGGTGAGCTGCCGCGGACCGGGCGCCCGCTGCCGTACCGGACACTGGCCTCCGTCGCCGACATCACCGCCGGCCACCAGGACCAGGCACTGCGCATCCTGAGCGAGCTCGACCCCGAGAACCCGCTCGGCTCGCTGGACGAGGCCCGGCCGCGCTACGACAAGGCCGAAGCCTGGATCAACACCCACGTTCCCGCCGACCAGCGGACCATCGTGCGCCAGGAGCCGGACGCCGAGCTGCTGAAGTCCCTCGACGAGGCCTCCCAGCAGTCGCTGCGGCTGCTCCTCGACGGACTCGCCGACCACTGGTCGCTCGACGGCCTGACCCACCTCGTGTACGGCGTTCCGAAGGTGCAGGCCGGGTTCTCCGCCGACGCGACGCCCAAGGAGCTGCCGCCGGAGATCAAGACCGCCCAGCGGACGTTCTTCGCGCTGCTCTACCACCTGCTCGTCGGGCGCGACACCGGTCCGCGTCTGCCCACGCTGCTGCTGGCGGTGGGGCAGGAGCGGGTCCGGGCCCTGCTCGGGGAGTAGGGCGCAGCCGGCGACACAGGCGCCCACCGCACAGGACAGGCCCCCTCGGAGACGAGGGGGCCTGTCCGTTTCCCGCCCTACGCGATGTGGTCCTCCTCCAGTTCCGCCGAGTGGCGGAGCTGGAAGCGTTCCGCGAGGGTCTTCAGCGCGCTGGGGGTCAGCGTGGTGCCGAAGGTCGCCTCGATGTTGTCGCCCAGGACACGGGGCGTCGGGTAGCTGCCGTCTATCGACCTGACGAAGACCTGGTAGTACGCGTCCTCGTCCGGCTCGGGGGTGCCGCCGCCCTCACCGAGCTCGCGGGTGCGGTTCGGGCCCACCGGGATGGGGAAGGTGCCGGTCTCCTCCGGGGCGGGTTCCAGGCCGGGGGGCGGGGGCTCTTCCTCGTACTGCTCCCGGTACGCGTCGGCCTGCTGCTGCTCCTCGTACCACTGGGCGTACTGCTCCGAGGGGTCGTAGGTGGGGTCGTAGCCGCCCTGGTACGCGATGTTGTTCGGGTCCGCCGCGTGGAACCAGGGGCTCTCGTCGGCGACCGGCCGGTCGGCCGGGTACCCGGGGTGCTGGGGGCCGCCGGGGTTCTGGCGCTGCTCGCCGAGGGCTGCCGCGCTCTGAGGGCCGGGTGCCGCCCCGGCGGCGCGACTGCCCGCGGCGGCGGCGTCGAGCCCGGCGGCTGCCGCGGCCGGGTCGGCGGGGAGGGGCGCCGCGGTCAGTTCCTGGTGGTGGGGGGCCGGGGGGAGCAGGGCCGGTTCTATGCCCGCCGCCGCCAGGCCCGCGGGGGCCGTTTCCGCCAGGGGGACGCCGTAGCGGGCCAGGCGCAGGGGCATCAGGGACTCCACCGGGGCCTTGCGGCGCCAGGCGCGGCCGAAGCGGGAGCGGAGCCTCGCCTGGTAGACGAGACGTTCCTGCTCCAGCTTGATCACCTGGTCGTAGGAGCGGAGCTCCCAGAGCTTCATACGGCGCCAGAGGAGGAAGGTGGGGACGGGGGAGAGCAGCCAGCGGGTGATCCGGACGCCCTCCATGTGCTTGTCGGCCGTGATGTCCGCGATGCGGCCGATCGCGTGGCGGGCCGCCTCGACGGAGACGACGAACAGGACCGGGATCACCGCGTGCATGCCCGTGCCCAGCGGGTCCGGCCAGGCGGCCGCGCCGTTGAAGGCGATCGTGGCCGCCGTGAGCAGCCAGGCCGTCTGGCGGAGCAGCGGGAACGGGATCCGGATCCAGGTCAGGAGCAGATCCAGGGCGAGCAGGACGCAGATGCCCGCGTCGATGCCGATCGGGAACACGTAGGAGAAGTTCCCGAATCCTTTCTTCAGAGCCAACTCGCGCACGGCCGCGTACGAGCCGGCGAAGCCGATGCCGGCGATGATCACGGCGCCGGTCACGACCACGCCGATGAGAACGCGGTGCATCCGAGTCAGCTGGATTGGCGCGGCCACCTACTTCCCTCCCCTTGCGTGTTGTTGCGCGAGACAGGGTGGCACATGTGTGCGGCGCACGTGTTGCCGGATCGTCAGCGCTTCGAGGAGGAGGCCTTGGACGCGGGTGTGGTCGTCGTCTTCGAGGGGGTCTTGGAGGCGCTCGCCCGGGGGGACGGCGAGGCGGACTTCGACGCCGACCCGGAGGGGGACGGGCTGGTCGACGTCGTACCCGAACTGCCGTTGCCGCCTTCGCCGTTGGCGGACTTCACCGCGGCCACGACCTCCTTGGCGGCCTTCTTCGCGGCCTCCGTCAGGGTGTCGGCGCTCGGGGTCTTCTCGCCGGCCAGACCGGCGCCGTTGTAGTCGAGGGTGACGACCACGTTCTCGACGCGGGCCACGACCGTCTGCTGCTTGAAGGCGCCTTCCTTCTTCTTCAGGTCGTAACGGACCACCGTCGCCTGGTCGCCGGTCCCGGTGACCGTCTCCGTCCTGGCGCTCTTCGCGCCCGTCACGGCCTGGGCGGCTTTGACCTGCTTCGCGTAGTACGTCTCCGCCTGGGTCTCGGCGTCACCGCTCGCGGTGTCCGACTCGAAGCGCAGCAGGGAGACGTTGAGCCAGCGGAACTGGGAGCCCTTCACGCCGTTGTTGTCCAGGCTGGACCAGGAGCAGCTGGTGCGGGCGGCGACGTCGCTGGAGGCGCCCTCCTTGCCGGAGGACGTGCCCTTGGGGACCAGCTCGGTCAGCGTCTTCTTCGACAGCACCTTGCAGGCGCCGGGCAGCGTCGCGTACGCGGCCGCCTGGACGGTGGGCGTGGAGCTCGCGGCGACCTCGCCGGTGCCACCGGTGGTGCCCTGCGCGTTGTCGGCGGAGCCGGCGCCCGAGTCCGAGCCGGAGTCCGAGGAGCAGGCCGCGGCGAACAGCATCACCGGCACCGCGAGCGCGGCGGCCAGGACGCGGTTGAGGCCTCCCACCCGGGTGGCGCGCTGGTCAAACTGGTCGTCTCGCTGGGCTCGTCGCTGCATGGTTCCTTCACTCATGACGCTCGTGGTTCCTGCGGTCGGATCGGGTCCGAGGGGCCACGGTACGCGGTGAGACAGCTGTGCGGTTCCGCTTCACCGGCTTTGCGGGCCTGCCGCGCGCGGACACCGAAGGCCGTTGTCAGGCCAGGGAGTCGGCCAGCCGGGAGGCCAGTTTCCGGGCCTTGTCCTGCATTTCCTCGCTGTCCGGGACCGTTCCGACGGTGGTCGGCTGCTCTTCGTACTCGATGGTCACGATGACGTTGGACGTGCGGAACGCCACAGTCACCGTGCGCTGTTTCACCGTCGAACCCGAGCTGCTGAGCGCGTCGTCGACGAACGCCTCGTCGCCGAGGTCGTCCAGGAGACGGGGCTGGAGATCGGTGGGCGTGGCGGAGGGCGAGGAGGTGGCCGGGGCGGAGCCGGACGGGGTCGCGGAGGCCGTGGGGCTCGCGCCGGCGGAACCGGACGCGCTCGCGGATGCCGAGGCGCCCGAAGAGGCGGTCTCCGAGGCGGTGTCGGAGGGTGTGGGCTCCGGCAGGTCGGCCGCGGTGACCTTCCTGGCGAACAGCTCCTCCGCCTGGTTGTCGTCGCTGACGGAGTTGTCGTAGGAGACGACGCGTTCGAAGTCGACGAAGAGATGGTCGGTGGCGTCCGCCGACTGCACCTTCCAACGGCAGCCCACCTTGCGGTCGGTGTCGTACGTCAGGGTCGCCTCGCCCTCGTAGGCGGTCTCGCGCTGCTGCTCGTCGGCGATCTCCTTGACGCCGGGCAGGAGGGATTCGAGGGTGGACTCGCCGACGGCGCTGCAGGCCTCGGGCAGGGTCGTGTACTTGCCGGGCTGCGCGGTGGCCGTCACCGTGCCGGCCTCGCCGGGGTTGGAGTCGTCCGTCGAACCGCCGTCGTCCGAGCCGCCGGTGCAGCCGGCCAGCAGCGCCGCGAGAAGCGCGGCGACGCCGGTTACGTAGGCCTTCCGCTGCACGGTCGGCTCCTCTCGACGGTCGCGTGGTGATCGTGGTCCAGTGTCCCCGCTGGTTATTCGCTTGCCGGGCGGGGGCGGCACCGGCAGACAATGTGTATCGCACGCAACACCGTGAACGCCGGTCCGTTGTCCCATTCGTTGACCTTGGCGCCGGTTTTGCGACTTGGGACTTCTGTTGTGATACCGGGGGAATGAGAGCGATATGTCGTACGTGGAAATGCCGGGCGCGAAGGTGCCGATCCGGATGTGGACCGACCCGGCGACGGTGGAGGACGTGGCGCTGCAGCAGCTGCGCAACGTCGCCACCCTGCCGTGGATCAAGGGCCTGGCCGTGATGCCGGACGTCCACTACGGCAAGGGTGCGACGGTCGGTTCGGTCATCGCGATGCGGGGGGCCGTGTGTCCCGCGGCGGTCGGGGTCGACATCGGCTGCGGAATGTCCGCCGTCAAGACCTCTCTGACGGCGAACGACCTGCCGGGGGATCTGTCGCGGCTGCGCTCGAAGATCGAGCAGGCGATTCCGGTGGGGCGGGGGATGCATGAGGACCCCGTCGACCCGGGACGGTTCCACGGGTTCGCGGCGGGGGGCTGGGACGACTTCTGGGGACGGTTCGACGGGATCGCCGACGCGGTCAAGTTCCGTCAGGAGCGGGCGACCAAGCAGATGGGAACGCTCGGATCCGGCAACCACTTTGTCGAGGTGTGCACGGATACGGCCGGTTCTGTGTGGCTGATGCTGCACTCCGGTTCCCGGAACATCGGCAAGGAACTCGCCGAGTTCCACATCGGCGTGGCCCAGAAGCTCCCGCACAACCAGGGTCTGGTCGACCGCGACCTCGCCGTCTTCATCGCGGACACCCCGCAGATGGCGGCGTACCGGAACGACCTGTTCTGGGCGCAGGAGTACGCGAAGTACAACCGCACGCTCATGATGGCGCTCCTGAAGGATGTCGTCGCCAAGGAGTTCCGGAAGGCGAAGCCGGCCTTCGAGCCGGAGATCAGCGCGCACCACAACTACGTCGCGGAGGAGCGCTACGACGGGATGGACCTGCTGGTCACCCGCAAGGGCGCGATCCGCGCGGGATCCGGCGAGTACGGGATCATCCCCGGTTCCATGGGCACGGGTTCGTACATCGTGAAGGGTCTCGGGAACGAGAAGGCCTTCAACTCGGCGTCCCACGGCGCCGGTCGGCGCATGAGCCGCAACGCGGCCAAGCGCCGCTTCTCGACGAAGGACCTGGAGGAGCAGACCCGGGGGGTGGAGTGCCGCAAGGACTCCGGCGTCGTGGACGAGATCCCGGGTGCCTACAAGCCGATCGAGCAGGTCATCGACCAGCAGCGGGACCTGGTGGAGGTCGTGGCGAAGCTGAAGCAGGTCGTGTGCGTGAAGGGCTGAGCCGGCCGGGGGAGGGCACGGGTCCTCCCCCCGCCTCACACCAGCCGTTTCTCCAGCAGGGTCACCGCGTACGGGCTGCCCGAGCCGCCGTCCTTCGCCCGCTGTTCGCCTGTGACCCGGTAGCCCGCCGACTCGTAGTAGTCGCGCAGGCGGGGGTTGGAGGACAGGCAGTCCAGGCGGGCGTAGCGGCGGCCCGCTGCGGCGATGCGGGACTCGGCCCGGGCCAGCATCTCGCGGCCCGTGCCCGGGGGAGCCGTGTGCGCGGTGGTCATCAGGCGGTGGATGTAGCCGGCGTCGGGCGGGCGGGGGCCCCACGCGGCCGGGTCGTCCCACCAGAGTTCCCAGGCGCCGACCGGTGTGCCGTTCGCGTACGCGAGCCAGACCTCGCCGTCCCTCATGCGGTCGCGGAAGTGGGTCTCGTCCTTCTCGCCCGGCTGCCATTGCCTGATGCCCCGGGCCAGTTGCCACAGCGCCGCCGAGTCCCGCAGGCGGACCAGGAGGGCGGCGTCCCGGGTGGTCGCCCTGCGGTGGGTGAGCGGGGGCCAGGTGGCGGGGACCGGTTCCAGGAGACGGTCGCGCAGGGCGGTGGACAGCGCGGTCGCGTTCAGGCCCAGGGCGGCCGTGACGTATCCCTCCACCGAGCCGTAGCGCCCGCGCAGGGCCCGCAGGAACAGGCGCATCACCGACTCGGGGGCGCGGGCGAAGGCCGGCCAGGCGGGGGAGCGGCCCTCGTGCCGCGCGCGCCACTCCGCGAGCAGGGCCGGGGTCGCCAGTTCCGTCAGACTGAAGTCCTCGATGATCGTCTCGTCCGGGACGTCGAGGAGGGCCAGGATCAGGGCGGCCAGTTCACCGGTGCGGTCCTTGCCCGAGGCGCAGTGGAAGACCAGCGGCGCCTCCGCTTCCGCCACCAGCCGCAGTGCCGCCGCGATCTCCTTCGTACCGTCCTGCGCCACCTCCATGAAGCGGTCCGAGAGGTAGGGGCCCGGGTCGACGTCCGGGGTCAGCGCCGCCTGGTCGTAGGGGCGGTGTTCGATGCTCAGATGGTGGTAGGCGAAGGAGGCGTCCGCCGGGACGCGGCCTCTCCCCTCGATCTCCCAGGGATGGCGGAGGTCGATCACCGTGCCCACGCCCAGGGACAGGAAGCGGGCCCAGTCGTCCGTGTCCTCGGTCAGCTTGCCCAGGGAGTCCGCGCGGAACAGCCGGCCGGGACGCACGCGGTGGCCGTCCCGGGTGCGGTAGCCGCCCAGGTCGCGGAAGTTGTGCAGCCGGTCGAACGGTATGTGTCTGTCCACGTCGTGACCTTACGCAGCCGGACCGGAACCGCGGCGGGGCGGCGCGCTGTCTTCGGGGGAGCCGGATCGGCTCGTCGACACGGGGGTGTCCCATGACGCGGATACGCACGTCGGTGCGGGCGGCGGGGGTCGTGCTCGTCGTGGGGGTCTGCTCGCCGGGTGTGCGCAGGAGTACGACGACGAGCGGGGGAAGGGGGACGCCCCGGTGCGGGGGAAGACGGGGGACGACACCCCGGCCGAGGTGTTCAACATGCCCGACGGGTTCGGCAATCTGGCCACGAAGTGTGTCGGGCACGGATTCCGGGCGTCGGTGGCGGGGCGGGCGGGGGAGGACTCGGCCGCCGAGGTCCACGACTTCCCGGACGGGTTCGGGAACCTCGCCACCAAGTGTGTGGGGAAGGGCAGGCGGGCGTACGCGACGACGAAGTCCGTGCGGCAGGAGGACGAGGACGACGTGATCGTCATTCCGGCCGACGCGGTGATCGTCGACGACCCGCGGTGTCAGGCGCCGTGAGCGGTCACTTCGCGTGCCGCACCGCGTAGATCATCACGAACGCCACGATGTGGATGCCGAACAGGAAGTAGCCGAGCCACCACCACATCTGGCGTTCGTCGTGCGGTTCTCTGGGCGTCATCACAGCTCCCGGTGGACCTTGGTGTTGGACGCCTGGGCGCGGGGGCGCAGCACCAGGAGATCGACGTTGACGTGGCTGGGGCGGGTCACCGCCCAGGTGATCGTGTCGGCCACGTCGTCGGCGGTGAGGGGTTCGGCGACGCCCTCGTAGACCTTGGCCGCCTTGTCCTGGTCGCCGCCGAAGCGGGTCAGCGCGAACTCGTCGGTCCTGACCATGCCGGGCGCGATCTCGATGACACGGACCGGCTGTCCGACGATCTCCAGGCGGAGGGTCTCGGCGAGGACGTGGGCGCCGTGCTTGGCGGCGACGTAGCCCGCGCCGCCCTCGTACGTGCCGTGGCCGGCCGTGGAGGAGACGACCACGATCGTGCCGTCGCCGCTCGCCACCAGCCTGGGCAGCAGGGCCTGGGTGACGTGCAGGGTGCCGAGGACGTTCGTCTCGTACATCGTGCGCCAGTGGTCCGGGTCGCCGGTGGCCACCGGGTCGGCACCGAGGGCGCCGCCCGCGTTGTTCACGAGCACGCCGATCGTCCGGAAGGCCGTGGCGAACTCGTCGACGGCGGCGCGGTCCGTGACGTCCAGCTGGTACGCCGTCGCCGAGCCGCCGGCCGCGACGATCTCCTCGGCCAGGGCCTCGATGCGGTCCTTGCGGCGCGCGGTGAGGACGACGCGGTAGCCGGCCGCGGCGAGCCGCCGGGCCGTGGCGGCGCCGATTCCGCTGCTCGCACCGGTCACGACGGCGATGCGGGAGGCGGCGGACGGTGCGGCGGTGGCCATGGACTGCTCCTCGGGCGGGGTGGACGGCGTCGAGAGGTCGTCCGGCCAGGATAAGTGGGAAAATCCAAGTGGGTGATCCTCTGTCCGGGAGGTGGATCATGGGACAGGCTCGAGAGGTCATGGACCGGCTCACCGAGGCGCTGACCGGGAAGCCGGATCTGGAGGTCATCGGCGAGCTCTTCGCGGAGGACGCCGTCGCCGTCACTCCCGACGGCGGCGAGCTGCACGGCCGGGACAGCATCGTCGAGTACTGGCGTCAGATGACGGACGCGGTGCCCGAGGGCTCGTTCGAGTCGCTGCACGCGTACGAGATCGGCAACACGGCCATCGACGAGGGTTTCTTCGGCGGCCGCAATTCGGGGCCGATCCACATGCCCGACGGGGAGTCGCTGCCCGCGACGCAGAAGGACGTCAGGATCCGCGGTGTGGACCTCGCCACCGTGGGCGAGGACGGCCGGATCGTCGACTACCGGCTCTACTTCGACGAGCTGGACTTCCTGGGGCAGCTGGGGCTGCTGCCCGAGGAGGAGTCCGGGGAACCGTCCTGAGAACGGTTCGGGGAGCCGGGCGCACCGTCATTCGCCTCGCGGGGCCCACATGATCACCGCCATGCCCGCGAGGCAGATCAGCACGCCCGCGATGTCCCAGCGGTCGGGCCGGTAGCCGTCGGCGACCACGCCCCACAGGACCGAACCGGCGACGAAGATCCCGCCGTACGCGGCGAGGACGCGGCCGAAGTGGGCGTCGGGCTGGAAGGTGGCGACGAAGCCGTACGCGCCGAGGGCCAGGACTCCGCCGGTGGCCCAGAGCCACCCGCGGTGTTCCCGTACGCCCTGCCAGACCAGCCAGGCGCCGCCGATCTCGAACAGGGCGGCGAGGACGAACAGGGCGGCGGAGCGCAGGACCGGCATGCCGACAGCTTCACATGCGGCCCTCCGCCACCTGTCGGACGGTGCCTGTCACCTGTTGGACGGCGCCTCGCCGTCCGTTCCACGGGGGAGGGATCGACTGTGCGCGGGCCGCCGGGTCCGCGTCCGGACGCCGAGGGCCGAGGAGCGGGTGGTGGCATGCGCAGGATGCGGGGGTTCGCCGTGTGGGGGGCCGTGGCGGTGCTGGGTGCGGCCTGGCCGGCCCGGGCGGCGGGTGACGCGCCCGAGGCCGATCTCTCGTACCACGGCGTCGCGGTGCTGCACGACGGGCGGCTCGACGTTCGGCTGACCCCGCGCAACCACGGTCCGGCGGACGTCGCCGACGCGACCGTACGGCTGCGCTGGTCGGTGCCGCCGGCGGCGCGGGCGCCGCGGCTGCCCGGCGGGTGTGCTCGGACGGGGGAGCGGTCGGTGGTGTGCCGTACGGGCGCGCTGCCCGCCGACGGGCCGGGGGAGCGGATGGAGGCGGGGGTGTGGCTGCGGGGGCGGCCGGCGGAGGTGACGCTGGAGATCGACACGGTGTGGGCGGACGGGGCGGTGGACCGCAACCGGGCCAACGACCGGCAGCAGGTGCTGGTGCTGGACACCGGGGACGCCTACTCCTTCTGAGGTGCGACGTCCGGAGGCATGACCTCTGAGGTGTGGCGTGCGAAGTGTGACTTCGGAGGTCCGTGACGTCCGTGAGTACGATCTCGGCACACGGCGCTGACGAAGGGGTTGGGCGATGTCCGGGAACGTGCGGTCGAGGCTGCTGGACGAACTGTCCGCCGTCTCCCGCCGGTACGTGGCGTCGTACGCCCTGTTCAACCAGGCGCTCGCCGACCGGCTCGGGCTGCATCCGACCGATCTGCAGTGTCTGAACCTGCTCGCGCTGGAGCGGGAGCCGGTGACGGCGGGCCGGGTGGCCGAGCTGACGGGGCTGACCACCGGGTCGGCGACGCGGCTGGTGGACCGGCTGGAGAAGGCGGGGTACGTCGTGCGGGAGCGGGACACGGGTGACCGCCGGCGGGTGCTGGTGGCGACGGTGCCGGAGCGGATCGCCGAGTTCGGGCGGATGTGGGAGCGGCTGGGCGGGGACCGCTCGCCCCTGTTCGAGGACCTGGCGGACGCCGAGCTCGCCGTGATCGTGCGGCACATGCGGCGGACGGTGGAGTTCCACGGGGAGCGGATCGCGCTGCTGCGGGAAGGCCGGGTCTAGGGGTACATGCAGGACGTCGACATACGGGTGGATACGGCGGAGCCGGCCGCGCCGCGCGGGCTGCCGAGCCGGTGGCCCCTGGTGCTGCTGGGCGCCGCGGTGCTGCCGGGGGCGCTGCTGGTGGTCGTCGGGCGGTCGCTGGACGAGCCGGCCGTGCAGGCCTGGCGGACGGTGTGGCTGGCGGTGACCGTGCAGGCGCTGCCGTTCCTGTTGCTGGGTACGGCGTTGTCGGGCGCGATCAACGCGTTCGTGCCGGCGCGGGTGTTCGAGCGGCTGCTGCCGAAGCGGGCGGCGCTCGCGGTGCCGGTCGCGGGGATGGCGGGGGTGGTGCTGCCGGGGTGCGAGTGCGCGTCGGTGCCGGTGGCGAACAGTCTGATCGGGCGGGGTGTCACTCCGGCCGCCGCGTTCGCCTTCCTGCTGTCCGCGCCCGCCGTGAACCCGGTGGTGCTGACGGCGACGGCCGTGGCGTTTCCGGGCAGCCCCGAGATGGTGCTGGCCCGGCTGCTGGCGTCGCTGGTGACGGCCGCGGTGATGGGCTGGCTGTGGCTCTGGCTGGGCCGGGAGGAGTGGCTGCGGCCGGTCGTACGGCACACCGGGCACCGGCCGGGGGCGGCCCGCTGGACGGAGTTCCGGCGAGGCTTCCAGCACGACTTCCTGCACGCCGGGGGGTTCCTGGTGGTGGGGGCGATGGCGGCGGCGACGTTCAATGTGGCGGTGCCGCGGTCGGTGCTGGAGGCGTTCTCCGGTTCGCCGTGGCTGTCGGTGCTGTTCCTTGCGGCGCTGGCGATCCTGCTGGCGGTGTGCAGTGAGGCGGACGCGTTCGTGGCGGCCTCGCTCAGCGGGTTCTCGCCGGTGGCGCGGCTGGCGTTCATGGTGGTGGGGCCGATGGTCGACCTGAAGCTGATCGCGTTGCAGGCGGGGACGTTCGGGCGGGCCTTCGCGGTCCGGTTCTCCTCGGCGACGGTCGTCGTCGCGGTGGTGTGCAGCGCGGTCGTGGGAGGGGTGCTGCTGTGAAGCGGTTCGCGCAGGTGGGGCTGCTCGTGCTCGCCGGGCTGGGGTTGTTGCACACCTCGCTGTTCACGGAGGAGTACCTGCGGTTCGTGAAGGAGGGGATGCGGCCGCTGCTGATCGCCTCCGGGGTGCTGCTGCTGGGGATGGGCCTGGCGGAGGCGTGGGCCGCACGGCGGCCGGACCTCGACGCGGAGCGGGAGCACGCGGACGGGGACGCGGACGGGCACGAGCCTGCCGACGGGCACGGGCACGCGGACGGGCACGGGCACGACCACTCCCGTGTGCCGCGCGTCGCCTGGCTGCTCTTCCTGCCCGTGCTGAGCCTGCTGTTCTACGCTCCGCCCGCCCTCGGTTCGTACACCGCTTCCCGCGAGCCCGCGAAGGCCGTCGCCGTGGAGGACGACGGCTTCGACCCGCTGCCCTCGACCTCGCCGCTGCCGATCACGCTCACCGAGTTCACCCAGCGGGTGCAGCAGGACCGCAGCCGGGCCATCGGGGAACGCCCGGTGCGGATGACCGGGTTCGTCACGCCCGCCGACGGGAACAGCTGGTACCTCACACGGATCATGGTCAACTGCTGCGCCGCGGACGCCACGACGCTGAAGGTGCGGGTGTACGGGGCGGCCGCGCCGAAGGCCGACACCTGGGTGACGGTCACCGGCGTCTGGCACGCGGGCGGGACGCTGGGCACCTCGTCGGCGGCGGTGGCGCTGGACGTGCGGGGCGTGGAGAAGGTCGGCAAGCCGAGCAACAGCTACATGGACGCGCTGCCCCTCACGTCCTGACCGCACCTTCCGACCACGGGAATAGCCACGGGCGGGCCACCGTTCTCCGGGTATAGTTGAACCATAAACAACTTGGAGGGTGAGCGACCATGCAGTTCGGGATCTTCAGCGTCGGCGACGTCACGCCGGACCCGACGACCGGCCGGACGCCGACCGAGCGCGAGCGCATCAAGGCCATGGTCGCCATCGCGCTGAAGGCCGAGGAGGTCGGCCTCGACGTCTTCGCGACCGGCGAGCACCACAACCCGCCGTTCGTGCCGTCGTCCCCGACCACCATGCTCGGCTACGTCGCCGCGCGGACGGAGAGGCTGATCCTCTCCACCTCCACCACGCTGATCACCACGAACGACCCGGTGAAGATCGCCGAGGACTTCGCGATGCTCCAGCACCTGGCCGACGGCCGCGTGGACCTGATGACGGGGCGCGGCAACACCGGTCCCGTCTATCCCTGGTTCGGGCAGGACATCCGGCAGGGCATCAACCTCGCCATCGAGAACTACGCCCTGCTGCGCCGGCTGTGGCGGGAGGACGTCGTCGACTGGGAGGGGAAGTTCCGGACCGCGCTCCAGGGCTTCACGTCCACGCCGAGGCCGCTGGACGGCGTCCCGCCGTTCGTGTGGCACGGGTCCATCCGGTCCCCGGAGATCGCCGAGCAGGCCGCCTTCTACGGCGACGGCTTCTTCCACAACAACATCTTCTGGCCGGCCGACCACACCAAGCGGATGGTCGAGCTGTACCGGGCGCGGTACGCGCACTACGGGCACGGCACCCCGGAGCAGGCGATCGTCGGACTCGGCGGCCAGGTGTTCATGCGGCGGAACTCGCAGGACGCGGTGCGTGAGTTCCGGCCGTACTTCGACAACGCGCCGGTCTACGGGCACGGGCCGTCGCTGGAGGACTTCACCGACCAGACCCCGCTGACCGTGGGCACGCCCGAGCAGGTCATCGAGAAGACGCTGTCCTTCCGCGAGTACGCCGGCGACTACCAGCGCCAGTTGTTCCTCGTGGACCACGCGGGGCTGCCGCTGAAGACCGTGCTGGAGCAGATCGACATGCTCGGCGAGGAGGTCGTTCCGGTGCTGCGCGAGGAGTTCGCGAAGGGCCGTCCGGCGGACGTGCCGGAGGCGCCGACCCATGCCTCCCTGCTCGCCGACGCGCAGAAGGAGGTCGTGGCATGAGGCTCGTCGTCGTCTCGGCGGGGCTGAGCGTTCCGTCGTCCACCCGGCTGCTGGCCGACCGGCTGGCCGGAGCGGTGGAGCGCCGGGCGTCCGTCGACGTCCAGGTCGTGGAGCTGCGCGACCTGGCCGTCGAGATCGCCCACCACTTCACCAACGGGTTCCCCGGGCGGAAGCTGGCGGACGCGCTCGACGCGGTCGCCGCCGCCGACGGACTGATCGTCGTCACCCCTGTGTTCTCGGCGTCGTACAGCGGGCTGTTCAAGTCGTTCTTCGACGTGCTGGACCAGGACGCGCTGACCGGCAAGCCGGTGCTGATCGCGGCGGCCGGCGGTTCCGCCCGGCACTCGCTGGTGCTCGAACACGCGCTGCGGCCGCTCTTCGCGTACCTGCGGGCCGTCGTCGTCCCGACCGCCGTCTACGCCGCCTCGGAGGACTGGGGCGCGGAGGGCCTGCCCGAGCGGATCGAACGGGCGGCGGAGGAGCTGGCGGCCCTGATGACGGGACTGCCGGCGGCCCGTCCGGCGAAGCCGGTGAAGGACGCCTTCGGGGTCGTGCCGTTCGCCGAGCAGATGGCGGCGATCTCCGGCCGGTGACGTCGTGGGCGCCGGACGGTGAGAGCCCAGTAAGAAGGGTGATCGTAGGACCTTCCTCACGGCCGAACCGCCGGAGGCCTTGGCAGACTGGACCGGTGCCTCCCACCCTGCTGCTCGCCGAAGACGACCGCGCCATCCGCCACGCCCTGGAACGCGCCCTGGCCCTGGAGGGCTACCAGGTCACCGCGGTCGCCGACGGGGTGGAGGCGCTGGCGCACGCCCACAAGTCGCCGCCGGACGTGCTCGTCCTCGACGTGATGATGCCCGGGATCGACGGTCTGCAGGTCTGCCGGGTGCTGCGCGCCGAGGGCGACCGCACGCCGATCCTGATGCTGACCGCACTGGTGGAGACCGCCGACCGGATCGCCGGCCTGGACGCGGGTGCGGACGACTACGTCGTCAAGCCGTTCGACGTGGAGGAGGTCTTCGCCCGGCTGCGGGCGCTGCTGCGCCGGACCAGCCCGGGCGTCGTCCCCGCCGCGGCCGAGGCGGCCGCCCCGAAGCAGACGGTGTCCGAGCGGTACCTGGAGGCGGCCGGACTGCGGATGGACCCGCAGGCGCGGCGGGCCTGGCGCGGCGAACGGGAGCTGGAGCTGACCCGCACCGAGTTCGAGCTGCTGGAACTGCTCGTGCGCAACGCCGGGATCGTCCTCGACCACTCCACGATCTACGACCGCATCTGGGGCTACGACTTCGGGCCGGGCTCCAAGAACCTCGCCGTCTACGTCGGCTATCTGCGCCGCAAGCTCGACCAGCCCGGCGCCTCGCCGCTGATCCACACCGTGCGCGGCGTCGGTTACGTGCTCCGGGAGGACTGAGTGCGCTCCGGCCGGCTGCGGCTGTCGGTGGTCCGGCCGCGGCCCAAGCTGGTGTCGCTGCGGACCACGTTCGCGGTGTCCTTCGCCGCCGTCACCGCCGCCGTCACGGTGCTCGTGGGCGTGCTGTCGTACTCGGCGGCCGCGCGGCTGGTGCGGGTCGACCAGGAGTCGGTGTTCGACGAGGTCGTACAGGACCTGCGGGACGAGGTGCGCGGGCACGCGATGGCACCGGAGGACTTCTTCTCGGCGGCGCCGGGCCATGACATCGTCCGGCCCGCGCGCACGAACGTGCAGGTGCTGGGCGCGGACGGCACGGTCGTGGACAGCGGGAGCCCCCGGCTGCCGGTGGTGACCGCGGACCGGAAGGTCGCGGCGGCCGCGGCGGCCGGCGGGATGGCCGAGCACAAGGACGTGGACGTCGGCAGCGACGTCTACCGGGTGGCGACCGTCGCGCTCGGCGGCGGGCGGGGCGCGGTGCAGGTGGCGCAGGAGTTCAGCGACACCGAGGACCTGCTGCGGGCGCTCCAGCAGCGCACGCTGCTCCTGATGACCGCGGTCGTGCTGGCCGCGGGCCTGTTCGGCTGGTGGCTGGCCCGGCGCATCACCCACCGCCTGGTCATCCTCACCACGGCCGCCGAGGACGTCGCCCGCACCCGCCGCCTCGGCGTGCAGGTGCCGGTCACCGGGCACGACGAGGTGGGCCGGCTCGGCCGCGCCTTCGACCGCATGCTGGGCCGGCTCGCCCAGTCGGAGGAGGACCAGCGCCGCCTGGTGCAGGACGCCGGGCACGAGCTGCGGACGCCGCTGACGTCGTTGCGCACGAACATCTCGCTGCTGCGCCGGATCGACGAGCTGCCCCCGTCGATGCGGGACGAACTGGTGGCGGACCTGACCCAGGAGGCCCGCGAGCTGACCGACCTGGTCAACGAGCTCGTCGACCTCGCGGCCGGCCAGTCCGACACCGAGCCCCCGCGGAGACTGGACCTCGCCGACATCGCCGAGGAGGTCGCGGGCCTCGCCCGGCGCCGCACCGGCCGACAGGTCCTGGTCCGGGCCAGCGGCGACACCACGACGCACGGGCGGCCGGGCATGCTGCAGCGGGCGGTGTCCAACCTCGTCGAGAACGCGACCAAGTTCGACCGCGAGGGCGGGGAGCCCGTCGAGATCACCGTCACCGGGCCCGCCCGGCCGGGCACGGTCCGCGTGGAGGTCCTCGACCGCGGGCCCGGTGTCGCCGAGGCCGACCTGACGCGGGTCTTCGACCGCTTCTACCGCGCCGCCGACGCCCGCTCCCTGCCGGGCTCCGGCCTCGGCCTGTCGATCGTGCGGGAGGTGGCCCTCGCCCACGGCGGCGCGCCGTTCGCCCACCGGCGGGCGGGCGGCGGCTCGGTAATCGGGTTCACGGTCGGCGGGGGCTTGTGACGGAGGCGGCCGGCGTACGACGCTCCCCTCGTCGGGGACGGTGAGCGAGGGGAGCCTGCGGGGTGCTGAGTGATCAGGAGGCGGCCGCGCTGGCGGCGGTCGACGAGACGGACGCCGTACGGACGCTGCTGGAGCTGATCGCGATACCGAGCGTCACCGGGAGCGCCGCCGAGTCGGAGCTGCAGCACCGCCTCGCCGGGCGGCTCGAACGGCTCGGGCTCGACGTCGATCTCTGGTCCATGGATCTGCCCGCGCTGCTCGCCCGTCCGGACTTCCCCGGCATGGAGGTGCCGCGCGAGGAGGCCTGGGGGCTGGTGGGGCACACCGCCGACGGCGGTGACGGGCCGACGCTGGTCCTCCAGGGGCATGTGGACGTCGTACCGCCCGGGGACCCGGCCGCGTGGGACGGCGATCCGTTCGTGCCGAGGGTGACCGGTGACCTCGTGCACGGGCGCGGGGCGTGCGACATGAAGGCCGGGCTGGTGGCGCAGCTGGCCGCGCTGGCGGCGATCCGGGCGGCCGGGGTGCGGCTGCGCGGGCGGGTCGCCGTGCTCCCCCAGAGGGGGGACCCCCATCGTCGTCGGGGAGGAGGACGGCGGGATCGGCGCCTTCGGCACCCTGCGGCGGGGGCACGGCGGCGACGCGTGCGTGATCGCCGAGCCGACCGCCGGGACGCTGATCACCGCGAACGCGGGCGCGCTGACCTTCCGGATCACCGTGCCCGGCAGGGCCGCCCATGCCGCCTCGCGGGAGGCGGGGGTGAGCGCGATCGACGCCTATCTGCCCCTGCACCGGGCGCTGGCCCGGCTGGAGGCCGGCCGCAACCGCGACCCCGATCCGCTCCTCGCCGAGTACCCGATCCCGTACTCCCTCTCCGTGGGCGCCCTGCGCTCCGGCGACTGGGCGAGCAGCGTGCCGGACCTGCTGGTGGCGGAGGGGCGGCTCGGGGTGCGGCTCGGAGAGCGCCCGGAGGAGGCGCGGGCGGCGCTGGAGCGGTGCGTGGCCGAGGTGTGCGCGGCGGACGCCTGGCTGAGGGAGCACCCGGCGGCGGTGGCCTGGCCGGGCGGGCGGTTCGCGAGCGGGCGGCTGGCCGCGGGGCATCCGCTGCGGGACACGGTGGCCGCCGCCCACGCCGACGCGACCGGCGGCGTACGGCCCCGGGAGCGCGGCGCGACGTACGGCAGCGACCTGCGGCTGTACACCGGGGCGGGCATCGCGGCGCTGCAGTCCGGGCCGGGGGACATCGCCGTGGCGCACAGCCCGCGTGAGCATGTGTCGGTGCGGGAGGTGGTGGACGTGGCGCGGGCGCTGGTGCTGACCGTGCTGCGGACGGTCGGGGTGAAGTGAGCCCGGCCCGGCTGCTGTCGTTCGCCGTGGTGTTACGGCACGCGCGGTTCCGGCGGGTGTGGTGCGGGCAGGTGGCGAGTGCCGTCGGGGACGGGGTGACGCTGGTCGCGCTGCCCGGGGCGGTGCTCGCCGCGCACTCGAAGACCGGCCTCGGGCTGGTGCTCGGCGCCCAGAGCCTCGCGCTGGTGGGGGCCGCGCTGCTGGGCGGGGTGCAACGGGGCCGTGCTGTGGGTGGGCCTCGCCGCGATGACGGTGACGACGGTCGTGCCGCTGTTCCAGCGCGGGGTGCGGGCCTTCGCCGACGTACCGCCGCCGGGGCCGTACGAGAGCGCGGTCTGAACGCGGTGCCGGACCGGGAACCCCGGGGCCCGCGTTTGCCTCCTCTCGGGTGCCGGCGGGGCTGAGCGCGCGTGCTCGGGTTCGCGTACCTCCCGGTGACGGTCCCTGGACGGATGCGAGGATGAGGCGCCATGACGGCCGGGTGGTGTTCTCGTACGCTGCGTGCCGCGATGTTCGCGGCCGTCTGCGTGCTGCTCGCCGCCCTGGGGCACGTGCTGATGTCCGGCGTCCACGTGCCCGCGTGGGCCCTGGCCGCCGGGGCTGCCGTGACCGGCGCTGCGGGCTGGTGCCTGACGGGCCGTGAGCGGGGGCCGGTGACGGTCGTGACGGTCGTGGTGGCCGCGCAGACGGCACTGCACACGGCGTTCGAGTACGCCCAGTCCGCCGCCCCGGGCCGGGGTTCGTCGGGCCGTGGGTCCGGCGACCCCATGGCTGCCATGAGCGGCATGCACGGCATGAGCGGCGGGGCCGGCATGGGCGGCATGGGCGGCATGGACATGAGCCGTATGGGCCACTTCGGGCACGCGGGCCAGCCGGGCCACACCGCTCCCGTGGACTTCCTGGGCGCCGGCTCCTCGTCGTCCGGGATGCTCGCCGCCCACCTGCTGGCCGCCCTGCTGTGCGGGCTGTGGCTGGCCCACGGCGAGAAGGCCGTGTTCCGCGTCCTGCGGGCGGCGGCCGGCCGGCTGGCGGCGCCGTTGCGGCTGCTGCTCGCCCTGCCCGCCCCGTCGCGGCGCCCGCGCGTGCGCCCCCGCCGCCGCCGTTCGGAACGGGCGCCGAGGCTTCTTCTCGTCCACGCGATCACCTCTCGGGGTCCGCCCCTGGGGACCGCTGCCGTCTGACGGCAGCCGGTGACCCGGGCCGCCCCTGTGCGCCCCGGGCCTCGGCCGTACGTGCGCGCAGGCGTCGTAGGGCCCCCTCCCCGTTCCCGGACCCGCCGGGCCGCGAGCCCGCGTGAACCGGATGACCGAGAAGGACACCCAGGTGATCACCTCTGCTCCGAAGCCATGCCCCGACGAGTCGATCACGGCGTGGGCGCTGGCCGCCCGCACCGGTGACGCGGCCGCCGTCGAGCGGTTCGTCCGCGCGCTGCACCGGGACGTACTGCGGTACGTCGCCCATCTGTGCGCCGATCCCCAGGCTGTGGACGACCTCGCCCAGGACACGTTCCTGCGGGCGCTCGGCAGCCTGCACCGTTTCGAGGGCCGTTCCTCGGCGCGCTCCTGGCTGCTGTCCATCGCCCGCCGGGCGGTGACCGACAGCTACCGGTACGCCTCCGCCCGGCCCCGCGTGGCCGACGTGCCGGACTGGCAGCTCGCCGTCGAGTCGGCCCAGCCGCGCGGGCTGCCCGGCTTCGACGACGGGATCGTGCTGCTCGACCTGCTGGCCGCGCTGCCGGACGAACGGCGGGAGGCGTTCGTCCTCACCCAGCTGCTGGGGCTGCCCTACGCGCAGGCGGCGGAGGTCGGCGACTGCCCCGTCGGCACCGTCCGCTCCCGGGTGTCCAGGGCCCGCGCGGCGCTGCTGGACCTGCTGGACGAGACGCGATCCGATCCGAGCGGAGCGTCGAGCCGGCCCGGTGAGTGAGGAAGGAGTGGAGGAGCTGGGGAATTCCCGTGGCGAGCCTGGCATGAACCTGATCAACTGACCGCATGCTCGGACTTCTTCTCCGCCTCCTCCCGTTCTGGGTGCGCGAACCGCTGCTCATCGTCTTCGGCGCCGTCTTCGCCGGCTTCCTCTTCTGGGTCGCCGTCGTCCGGGACGGCGGGTGGGCCGCGGCCGGTATCGGTGCCGCGGCCCTGCTGTTCACCGCCGTCCGTGTCCACGCCGTGCGCGCGGCATGGAGGGATCGCAGGTCGCTCAGCGGGGCGGGCGAGGCCTGAGCGCGGCGCGCTCCGCGACCGGCGCGGGCCGTCGGCCCGCGGTGTGACCTGCACCACAGGGGTGAGGGCGACTTTGCATGGTCATGCGTCATCATGCATAATCTTCCTATGTCCAAGGTCCTCACCTCTCTTCCGGTCGGCGAGCGCGTCGGCATCGCCTTCTCGGGCGGACTCGACACGTCGGTCGCCGTCGCGTGGATGCGCGACAAGGGCGCCGTCCCGTGCACCTACACCGCTGACATCGGCCAGTACGACGAGCCCGACATCGCCTCGGTGCCCGGCCGCGCGAAGACCTATGGTGCCGAGGTCGCGCGCCTGGTCGACTGCCGGGCGGCGCTGGTCGAGGAGGGCCTGGCCGCACTCGCCTGCGGCGCGTTCCACATCCGCTCGGGCGGCCGGGCGTACTTCAACACCACCCCGCTGGGCCGTGCCGTCACCGGCACCCTGCTGGTGCGGGCGATGCTCGAGGACGACGTCCAGATCTGGGGCGACGGCTCGACCTTCAAGGGCAACGACATCGAGCGGTTCTACCGCTACGGTCTGCTCGCCAACCCGCACCTGCGGATCTACAAGCCCTGGCTGGACGCGGACTTCGTGACCGAGCTCGGCGGCCGCAAGGAGATGTCCGAGTGGCTCGTCGCCCACGGACTGCCCTACCGGGACAGCACCGAGAAGGCGTACTCCACGGACGCCAACATCTGGGGTGCCACGCACGAGGCGAAGACGCTGGAGCACCTGGACACCGGCGTCGAGACCGTCGAACCCATCATGGGCGTGCGGTTCTGGGACCCGTCGGTCGAGATCGCCGCCGAGGACGTGACGATCGGCTTCGACCAGGGCCGCCCGGTCACCATCAACGGCAAGGAGTTCGGCTCCGCCGTCGAGCTGGTGATGGAGGCCAACGCCATCGGCGGCCGGCACGGGCTCGGGATGTCCGACCAGATCGAGAACCGGATCATCGAGGCCAAGAGCCGCGGCATCTACGAGGCCCCCGGCATGGCCCTGCTGCACGCCGCCTACGAGCGCCTGGTCAACGCGATCCACAACGAGGACACCGTCGCCCAGTACCACAACGAGGGCCGTCGCCTCGGCCGGCTGATGTACGAGGGCCGCTGGCTGGACCCGCAGGCGCTGATGGTGCGCGAGTCCCTGCAGCGCTGGGTCGGCGCCGCCGTCACCGGTGAGGTCACCCTCCGCCTGCGGCGCGGCGAGGACTACTCGATCCTCGACACCACGGGCCCGGCCTTCAGCTACCACCCGGACAAGCTCTCCATGGAGCGCACCGAGGACTCGGCGTTCGGCCCGGTGGACCGGATCGGCCAGCTCACCATGCGCAACCTCGACATCGCCGACTCGCGCTCCAAGCTGGAGCAGTACGTCGGGCTCGGCCTGATCGGCACCACGGCGGCCCCCGCCCTCGGTGCCGCCCAGGCGGTCGCCACCGGCCTGATCGGGGCCCTCCCGGAGGGCGGCGCCGAAGCCATCGCCTCCCGCGGCGAGGTCTCCGAGGAGGACGCGCTGCTGGACCGCGCGGCGATGGAGTCCGGTACGGACTGACCGTCCCGGCTCCGGCACCGCACAGCACGAACGGAGGCCGGTCCGGCGCCCAGGGCGCCGGACCGGCCTCTTCCGTCGTCCGGTTGGTCAGCCGTTCTTGCGGGCCACACCGCCGTAGATGCCGATGGGCGTCGCGCCGGGCTCGGGGGCCTCGTCGGGGCGCCAGTCCGGGACCAGGACCAGGCCCGGGTCGACCAGTTCGAGGTCGCCGAAGAAGTCCAGGACCCGGCCGCGGCCGCGGGGGTTCATGGTGGCGGTGGCGTTGTTGTAGACCTTCACGGCGTCCTCGCGCTCGGTGTCGTGGATGTCGACGGTCGCGTGGGACAGGACGAGGTAGGAGCCGGCCGGCAGCGCGTCGAGGAGGGTGGCGACGATGCCGTCCGGGTCCTCGGCCTCGGTGACGAAGTGCAGGATGGCCACCAGCAGCAGCGCCACCGGCTGGTCGAAGTCGATGACCTTGCGCACCTCGGGGTGGGCGAGGATGGCCCGCGGGTCGCGCAGGTCGGCCAGGACGACGGCCGTGTTGGTGTCGTCGTCGTCCAGCAGGGTCCGGGAATGGGCGCTGACGATCGGGTCGTTGTCGACGTAGGCGACCCGGGTCTCGGGGGCGACGGCCCGCGCTATCTGGTGCACGTTGGGCTCGGTCGGCAGCCCCGTGCCGATGTCCAGGATCTGCCGGACACCGCCCTCCGCGACGACGTGCCGGACGGCGCGGTGCATGAAGCGCCGGTTGGCCCGGACGGCCTCCCGCACCTCCGGAGCGGCCTTGATGAACTGCTCGGCGGCTTCCTGGTCGACCTCGTAGTTGTCCTTCCCGCCGAGGAAGTAGTCGTACATCCGGGCCGGATGGGGCTTGCTCGTGTCGATCTTCAACACTGGGCCGCCGTCGCCGCCGTGGGGAGAGGTCATGCTGCCTGGCTCCGTCCTGGACTCTAGTCCCGCCCCCGAACGAACCATGGGGCGAACCATGGTGAGTGTCTGTCAGATCATCGCCATTTTGCCGGACGGCTGCTCGTGGGGGGAAACCCCCTGGCGGGTGGGGTCCGACCAGGCACTTCTCCGCCGGCGGCCCGGCTCGCCCGCCACCGCGGGCCGGCGCCCTCGTCCACGACGGCGAACGACCGCCCTCGGCCTGAGAACCGGCGGCTACCGCCCCCGGCGGCCGGGGACGGTCAGCAGGACCAGACCCAGTGCGAGGACGGCCAGCCCGCACCAGGATGCGGCCGGCAGGCGTTCCCCGAGGACCGTGACGCCCAGGACCGCCGCCACGGCGGGCTCGGCCAGGGTGAGCGACGTGGCCACCGACGCCGGGGTACGGCGCAGTCCGTGTCCGAAGAGCCGGTAGGCCAGGCAGACGGTGAACAGGGCGAGGTACACCGTCACCGCGGCGCCGTCGGCGGTGGCGAGCCAGCGCATGTCGACGAACAGGAAGAGCGGCAGGACGAGCAGCCCCGCCGCGCCGAACAGCACGCCCATCACCGCGTCGGAGGGGTGTTCACGCAGGATGAGCCTGCCGCCGATCAACGAGTAGACGGCGTACGACAGTCCGCCGCAGGCGGCGAGGACGACGCCCGTCAGGTCCATGGGCGTGGCGGATCCGGTGAGTTCGGGACCGAGCACCAGGAGGGCGCACCCCAGCACGGCGGCCGCGGTGGCAGCGGTCCAGCGTGCCGTCGGCCGGGTCCGGCCGGTGAGCCAGGCCAGCAGTCCGGCGAAGACCGGCGCGCTGCCCAGCGCGATCACGGTGGCCACCGCCACACCGGTGCGGGCCACCGCCGGATAGAAGGTGACCGGATACCCGGCGACCGCGGGCGCGCCGAGGACGAGCAGCCACCGCTCGCCACGCGTGCAGGCCGCGGGCAGCGAGCGGGCGCCGCGGGAGGTGAGGAACAGCAGGAGGCCGCCGAGGGTGAGACCGGCACAGCCGATCGCCGCCGCCGGTGCGACGGCCGGTGCCAGGCTGCCGGCGGTTCCGGTGGTCCCCCACAGGAGGGCCGAGGCGAGGATGGGCGCGGGGCCGCCGAGGAGACCGGTACGGGGAGGGCGCGGGCCGGCGGCGGCCGGGCGCTCGGGGGTCACAGGGGTCGTGCGGTTCGGCACGGTCGGGTTTCCTTCGTGGTCGCTGACGTCCGGGACGGGATCCGGAACGGGCGCACGACAGACACCCCTGACCACCCTGCGGGGTCGGCCGGGGCCGGAGAAACCGTCGGTGTCGCCGCCCGCTCAGACGCAGAGCGGCGGCAGCACGACGTGCCAGTACGTACTCACCGGGCGATGGTAACCGGGCCGGCCCGCGGCGCACGCCGGGCCCGGGACTCGGGCGTCACAGGAGTCGCAGGGGCGGGGTCGGGGAACCCCGCAGCAAGCACGCCCAAGCCCACCGGGCCGCCGTGACAGGCAGGGTGGACACCTGGGCATGCCCACCCTGCCCCGGCAGCACCCGGGCCGCAGCGCCTGAACGGATGGCCTTGGCGAACATCATCAGCAGCGCCATCGGCATGAGCGCCAGGGTGGAGCGAAGGCCGGACCAGCCGAGCACTGCCTGGAAGTACGGGAAGAGGACCACGAAGATCCCTGCCTGCACGCCGAAGACCGTCAAGAGCGACACGGAACCGCTCGCGAGACCTCGTTCGCGGAACAGGCGGACGTCGAGGAGCGGAGCGTTCCCGCGCAGCTCCCAGGCCACGAATCCGACAGCGGCGGTGATGCCGACGAGGAGGCTCAGTAGCGTCGCGGGCGTGGTCCAGCCTCGCTCGGGGCCCTCGTGGAGGAAGAAGACGAGCCCGGCTGCCGCGACCACGGACGACAGCGAACCGACTGCGTGTCTTGACGCCTCGCGCGAGTTCGGGATGGATCGCAGCGCCATGACGACGGCGACGACGACGAGCACGACCGGCAGGACTATGGAAATCCCCGCGGGACTGCTGGAGACGTCGATACCGGGGCCACGGAGCATCAGCGTGTGCAGTAGATCGGCTCTTCACAATCCAGGCTTCGCAACCGCAGCGGCGGCACCACTGATCGGACTCGACGACCCGGCACACCCGGTCATCGACGCGGGGTCAGCCGGCACCGCCGGTGGACTCAAGTTCCGGCTTGTGGGCCGTTCAGCTACGAGGGATTCAGCGGCCGATGTCGTCCAGCTCGGTCAAGTCCTCATGAGAGAGGGAGAGTCCCGCGCCGGCGATGTTCTCGCGCAGGTGCGCTGTCGATGACGTGCCGGGGATGAGCAGGATGTTCGCTGATCGCTGCAGCAGCCAGGCCAGTGCGACGGACATCTGTGTCGCCTTCAATCGAGCGGCGACCGCCGAGAGCGCCGATGACTGAAGCGGGGTAAAGCCCCCGAGGGGGAAGAAGGGCACGTACGCGACGCCGTCGGCGGCGAGCCGGTCGATGAGCTTGTCGTCGTGGCGGTGGGCGAGGTTGTACATGTTCTGCACGCACACGATCGGCGCGATGCTCTGTGCCTCGGTGACCTGCTCCTCGGTGGCGTTGCTGACCCCGAGGTGGCGGATCAGGCCCTGCTGCTGGAGTTCCACGAGCGTCTCGAACGCCTCAGCGAGCGAGCCGGGCTGGGGACCTTCGGCGTTGCCGAGCCGGAGGTTGACCAGGTCGAGTTCGTCGAGCCGGAGGGACTTGAGGTTGTCGTGGACCTGGCGGCGCAGATCTTCGGGTCGCCGGGCCGTGGGCCAGCCACCCTGTTCGTCGCGGGTCGCGCCCACCTTGGTCACGATGTGCAGCGACTCGGGATAGGGGTGCAGCGCCTCGCGGATCAACTCATTGGTGACGCGCGGCCCGTAGGCGTTGCTGGTGTCGATGTGGGTGATACCGAGGCCGACCGCTTCACGCAGAACGGCCAGGGCACCCTCGCGATCGGTGGGCGGCCCCATGACCCACGGGCCGGCCAGTTGCATGGCGCCGTAGCCGAACCGGGTGACGGTCAGGTCACCCAGAGTCCAGGTGCCGCCGGGAAGAGAGAGGGAAGGTGTGCTCATCCTGTTGCCTTTCGTCGTGCGCTTGGGGTGGCGCCTGCTGCCTCCCTGCATCAGCATTGGAGAGAAACTTCCTGTCGGGAAGTAGGCACCTTGGAGTGCGTAACCCACCCATCGGTGAGAGGCGCGATCAGTGACGACGACGAAGGCGGCCCAGAAGAGGGCTCAGGCCAAGGTGGAGTACAACGCGTTCCTGGCCGGGTGCCCCAGCCGGCAGCTGCTCGACCGAATCTCGGACAAGTGGGTCGTCCTGATCCTGTGTGCGCTGGGCGGCGACCACAGTCCTGGCCAGCCCGGTGCAGCACACGCAGACCCTCCGAAAGCGATGCGTTACTCCGAGATCTCTCGTCTTCTGGCCGGGGTCAGCCAGAAGATGCTGACCCAGACGCTACGGTCGCTGGAGCGCGATGGTCTGCTCACCCGTACCGTGACGCCAACCGTCCCTGTCACCGTCTCCTACGAGCTGACCGACCTCGGCCTCTCGCTCCACCACATGACGCGCGGGCTCAGAAACTGGGCGCAGACACACATGGCCGAGGTCCTCGCAAACCGCGAGAACTCCGACGCTCGCACCTCCTGACGACTCACATCCAACCAGGTCCAGCGGCCGGTGAGCCGGGCCGCTCTCGCCGCCGACGGTCACCCGGCCGATCCCCGACAGCTCCAGGGACGGCACCGGCCCCACCCATGGCTCCCGTGACAAGAACCGGACGGCAGCCGGGATCTCCCGCAGCTCACGAACACTTTGCGCGGCCGACGCCACCGCAGCGGCTCGGGCAAGGCGCCCTCGTGATCTTTGACACCGTCGCCCCGGGCATCACGGAAGCCGGGGAGGAAGGCAACGGCGACCTCCCGCCGGCCAGGGCACATCAGTGCCCCGGCGAAAGCCATGCGCCCTCAATGTGCCCTGGCCGCCTGACGGCCCCTCTCCGGCACGGAAAAGAGCGAGGCCCGAAGACCCCGCTCGCGACCGATGAAGCCCCAGGTCAGGGCCACACAAGGCAGTACGGCTGATGCCCCGCCTCATGCAGCCGGTGGCTGAAGTCCTGCCATTCGTGCAGCAGCTGGTACACGTTGAACGCGTCGCGCGGCCCGCCCCGGTCCGGGACCGTGGACCAGATGAAGGCCGCCGCGCCCACCGCTTCCTCGCCGATGTCGCGGAGGGGGTCCACGACGGTCATGGGGAGCTTCACGACCGCGTAGTCGGGGTGCAGGACGACCAGTTCGAGCGGGGGCACCTTGTGCAGGGGGACGCCTTCGATGCCGGTCAGGACCATCGCGGCCATCGTCTCCGGCTTGATCTTGGTGAACATGCCGTTCATGCCGAGCTCGTCGCCGCCGAGTTCCTCGGGGCGCATCGAGATCGGGACGCGGGCCGCCGTCGCACCGTCCGGCGCGCCGAAGTACTTGTACGTCACCCCCACCCGACCACCATTCCTGCTCTCCGCCCGGAGGCGATCGACCCTGCGGTCGACTCGCCGGTCGGCCCGCTCGGGCTCGTTCGGTACACCCTGGTTCATGCCCTGGCTCTGCCGTGCTTCGCTGGCTTCCTCCGCGTCGCGCCGGTGCCTTCCCCGCCGGGCACGTCGAGGACCCAGGTCGTCAGTCCCCTCGCCCAGTCCGCCACCGCGATGCATATCTCCACCCGACTGCTTTTCTAGGACGCGTGGCCCCGGCCGCGCAACCCGATCATCGTGTCAGTGACCTCCCCCACGGCCGCCCGCCGAAACGTGCGTTGAAACACCTGTCCGCAGGATCTTCGCAGCCACTGGACACCCGGTCGTTGTGAGCTACGTCTATCAGGCTCAGTCCGTCTCAGTTTCGCAGATGACGGACGGCGGGGGAGGAGCCGACGGGGGGCGGCACCGGTCGTCCGGTGCCCGCCGTCCGCACTGGCCTACCCTGGGGAGTCACTGGCAACCGGAGTCCAGCAAGTCGGAGAAGGTCGGAGAAGCCGCAGGTCATGACCGAACTGCCCTATTCATACGATGCGCCTGTCTCGCAGGCACTGTTCGACCGAGCGGCCGCCGTCACGCCGGGCGGTGTGAACTCGCCGGTCCGTGCCTTCCGCGCCGTGGGCGGGACACCCCGCTTCATGGTGTCCGGTAGGGGTCCGTACCTGACCGACGCCGACGGGCGGGAATACGTCGACCTCGTCTGCTCCTGGGGACCCATGATCCTCGGGCACTCCCACCCCGAGGTCATCGCGGCCGTCCAGGAGGCCGTCGCCCGCGGTACCTCCTTCGGTACGCCCGGTGAGGGCGAGGTGGCGCTCGCCGAGGAGATCGTGGCGCGTGTCGAGCCCGTCGAGCAGGTGCGGCTGGTCTCCAGCGGGACCGAGGCGACCATGTCGGCGATCCGGCTCGCCCGCGGCTTCACCCGGCGCACCAAGGTGATCAAGTTCGCCGGGTGCTACCACGGCCACGTCGACTCGCTGCTCGCGGCGGCCGGGTCCGGCGTCGCCACCTTCGCGCTGCCGGACACGCCGGGTGTCACGGGCGCGCAGGCCGGCGACACGATCGTCCTGCCGTACAACGACCTGGAGGCGGTGCACGAGGCCTTCCACCGGCACCCCGGTGAGATCGCCTGTGTGATCACCGAGGCGTCCCCGGGGAACATGGGCGTCGTACCGCCGCTGCCCGGGTTCAACCAGGGGCTGAAGGACGCGTGCGCGCAGAACGGCGCCCTGTACATCTCCGACGAGGTCATGACCGGCTTCCGGACCAGCCGCGCCGGGTGGTACGGGATCGACGGGGTCAGGCCCGACCTGATGACCTTCGGCAAGGTCATGGGCGGCGGCTTCCCCGCGGCCGCCTTCGGCGGGCGGGCCGACGTCATGGCGCACCTCGCCCCGGCCGGGCCCGTCTACCAGGCCGGCACCCTCTCCGGGAACCCGGTCGCCACCGCCGCCGGCCTCGCCCAGCTCCGCCTCCTCGACGACGCCGCGTACGCCAAGGTCGACGCGGTGTCCGAGCAGATCCAGGCGCTGGTCTCCGGGGCGCTGGCCAAGGAGGGCGTCGCGCACACCCTGCAGAGCGCCTCCAACATGTTCTCCGTCTTCTTCACGGACCGCCCGGTCCGCACCTACGAGGACGCCAAGGCGCAGGAGTCCTTCCGCTTCACCGCCTTCTTCCACTCGCTGCTGGCGAACGGCGTCTATCTGCCGCCGTCGTCCTTCGAGTCCTGGTTCGTGTCCACGGCCCACGACGACCGGGCCATCCAGCGGATCGCCGACGCCCTCCCGGCGGCGGCCCGAGCGGCTGCGGAGGCCACAGCAGCATGACCACGCCCGAGAGCAACAGCAACGGCTCCCAGGACATCACCGTCGTCCACCTCATGCGGCACGGCGAGGTCGAGAACCCGGACGGGATCCTCTACGGCCGTCTCGGCGGCTACCACCTCTCCGCGCTCGGCCGGCAGATGGCCGACCGGGTCGCCGAGCACCTCGCCTCCCGCGACGTGACGCATGTCGTGGCCTCGCCGCTGGAGCGGGCTCAGGAGACGGCGACCCCGATCGCCAAGGCGCACGGCCTCGACCTCGCCACCGACTCGCGGCTCATCGAGGCCGGCAACGTCTTCCAGGGGAAGACCTTCGGGGTCGGGGACGGGGCGCTGCGCCGGCCCGAGAACTGGAAGCACCTCGTCAACCCGTTCCGGCCGTCCTGGGGCGAGCCGTACGTCGACCAGGTCGTCCGGATGAAGGGGGCGCTCGACGCCGCCAAGGACGCGGCCCGCGGGCACGAGGCCGTGCTCGTCAGCCACCAGTTGCCGATCTGGATCGTGCGGTCCTACGTCGAGCGGCGCCGGCTGTGGCACGACCCGCGCAAGCGGCAGTGCACGCTCGCCTCGCTGACGACCTTCACCTACCAGGGCGACAAGATCGTCTCGGTCGGCTACAGCGAGCCGGCCATCGACCTCGTACCGGTCCACCTCCGCGCCGGTGCCAGGCCGGTGCAGGGACAGGGCAAGGCGTTCGGGGCGTAAGTCTCTTTTCGGCCGGAACCTTTCGGGATGTAAGCCCTTTCTGGTTGCCTCTGCTCCGTTCTGTTACGGAATCGGGAAGTACCAGCGGAACCTCCTCGTTCGTCACGTGCTCTGAATGGGTGACCACCAGGGAACGTGACGAACGGGGTTGCCATGCGCGCCATCACCCGACGGGGAGCACTCGGACTCGGTGCCGGGGCCGCCGCCGCTGCCGGACTCGCGGGGTGCGGCGGCCTCACCGACTCGGACGGGCCGGGCACGCCCGGCGGTTCCGGCCGGTCCGGCAAGAAGGGCTCCGGCAGCCCCAAGCCCTCCGCGCGCCCCCTCGGCGACGGCTCCACGTCCTTCACCGGCAAGCAGCCCCACCAGCCCGCGAAGCCCGAACCGCTGGAGCCGGGCCAGGAGCCGCCGCAGTTCGTCGTCTTCTCCTGGGACGGGGCCGGCGAGGTCGGCAACGGCCTCTTCCCGCGCTTCCTGGACCTCGCCAAGGAGCACGGCGCGTCCATGACCTTCTTCCTCTCCGGGCTCTATCTGCTGCCCGAGTCGAAGAAGCGGCTCTACGACCCCCCGAACAACCCGCGCGGCGCCTCCGACATCGGGTACCTCACCGACGAGCACGTGCGGATGACGCTCACCAACGTGCGCCGGGCCTGGCTGGAGGGGCACGAGATAGGCACCCACTTCAACGGGCACTTCTGCGGCGGGAACGGCAGCGTCGGCAACTGGACCCCGCGGCAGTGGCGCAGCGAGATCGACCAGGCGAAGGGGTTCGTCAAGGAGTGGCGGACCAACACCGGCTGGACGGACCTGCCCGCCCTCCCCTTCGACTACGAGAAGGAACTCGTCGGCGGCCGTACCCCCTGCCTCCTCGGCCAGGACAACCTGCTGCCCACCGCCCGCGCCCTCGGCTGGCGCTACGACGCCTCCTCGCCGGGCGGGCGTCAGACGTGGCCGCAGAAGAAGCAGGGGCTCTGGGACCTGCCGTTGCAGCAGATACCTTTCCCCGGACGCTCGTTCGAGGTCCTCTCCATGGACTACAACATGCTCGCCAACCAGTCGGTCAACTCGACCAACGCCCCGAGCCACAACTACCCGGGCTGGCGGCAGCAGTCCGCCCAGGCGTACATATCAGGATTCAAGCGGGCATACGAGACGAACCGCGCGCCCTTCTTCGTCGGCAACCACTTCGAGCAGTGGAACGGCGGCATCTACATGGACGCCGTCGAGGAGTCGTTCAAGCACATCGCGCGGGAGAAGGAGAAGGGCGCGGACGTCCGCCTGGTCTCCTTCCGGCAGTTCGTGGACTGGATGGACGTGCAGAAGCCGGAGGTGCTGGCCAAGCTGCGCACCCTGGAGGTCGGACAGCAGCCGGCCGGGGGCTGGAAGGAGTTCCTCAAGGACACCGCAGGCTCCCCCAGCCCCTCCGGAACCGCCGCCTGAAATGCGGTTTTCCACCCGCGCGGGGGGTGCGCAAGATCCCCAGAACGGGCATGCGAAACTTTTCACATGAGTGCCAGCCGCACCCCCGTGTCCGTTGCCGTCGCCGCTGCCGCCGCGACGCTGCTGCTGTCCGCCTGCACCTCCGGAGGCACCTCCGGCGGAGGCGGTGACACGAACTTCGTGATGGGCAAGGACGGCATCTCCACCGCCGGGAAGGGGGAGCGGGACGCGGCGCCCGACCTGTCCGGCAAGACCATCGACGGCAAGCAGCTCGATGTCGCCGACTACAAGGGCAAGGTCGTCGTCCTCAACATCTGGGGCTCCTGGTGCGCCCCCTGCCGGGCCGAGGCGCCCAACTTCCAGAAGGTCTACGACGACCTCGGCGCCGACGGCGTGCAGTTCGTCGGCATCAACACCCGCGACACCAGCAGCAAGAACGCCGTCGCCTTCGACAAGCAGTACGGCATCACCTACCCCAGCCTGTACGACCCGACGGGCAAGCTGCTGCTCCGCTTCGACAAGGGCACCCTCAACCCGCAGGCCATCCCCTCCACCCTGGTCATCGACCGCGAGGGCAGGATCGCCGCCCGCTCGCTGGCCGCGCTCAGCGAGGAGAAGCTGCGCAAGATGATCACCCCGGTCCTCGCGGAGAAGTGACGTGAGCGCAGTCACCACGCTCGCCGCGGCGACCGACCCCAACCAGACGGTGATGAACGGGGCCCTGCTGCTGGCCCTGCCCATCGCCCTCCTCGGCGGCCTGGTCTCCTTCTTCTCCCCGTGCGTCCTGCCGCTCGTCCCCGGCTATCTCTCGTACGTCACCGGAGTCGCGGGCACCGATCTGGCCGAGGCCCGGCGCGGGCGGATGGTCGCCGGCGCCTCCCTCTTCGTACTCGGCTTCACCGCGGTGTTCGTCTCCAGCGGTGCCCTGTTCGGCTACTTCGGCGACAACCTGCAGGAACACAAGGCCGTCCTGTCCAAGGTGCTCGGCGTCCTCATGATCGTCATGGGTGTCTTCTTCATGGGCCTGATGCCCTGGATGAGCCAGCGGGAGTTCCGCTTCCACCGGAAGCCCGTCGCCGGCCTGATCGGCGCCCCGCTGCTGGGCGCGCTGTTCGGCATCGGCTGGGCGCCGTGCATCGGCCCGACCCTGACCTCGGTGATCGCGCTCTCCTACAACGAGGCGAGCGCCGGCCGCGGTGCCATACTGACCGTCGCCTACTGCCTCGGTCTCGGCGTGCCCTTCGTGCTCGCCGCGGTCGCCTTCCGCAAGGCGCTCGGCGCCTTCGGCTGGGTCAAGCGCCACTACACGTGGGTGATGCGGATCGGCGGCACGATGATGATCGTGACCGGTCTGCTGCTGCTGACCGGTGCGTGGGACCGAATCGTGCAGGACCTTCAGTCCTGGTCCGCCGGCTTCACCGTGGGGATCTGATCCATGAGCAAGAGCACAGTCAGCGAGACGCCCGCCGCTCCCGAGGAGCCGGACCTCGGCGCCGCGGGCTCCCAGCTGTCCACCGCGCCCGTGGAGACCCTGGCCAACGTCCCCGCCCTCGGTGTCATCGGCTGGGCCCGCTGGTTCTGGCGCCAGCTCACCTCCATGCGCGTCGCCCTGCTGCTCCTGCTGCTGCTGGCGCTCGGCGCGATCCCCGGCTCGCTGATCCCGCAGACCGGCAACGACGCAACGAAGGTCGCCGACTTCCAGCAGCGGCACACCACTCTCGCGCCGGTCTACGACAAGCTCGGCCTCTTCAACGTCTACAGCTCGGTGTGGTTCTCCGCGATCTACATCCTGCTGTTCGTCTCCCTCATCGGCTGCATCGTGCCCCGCACCTGGCAGTTCGTGGGCCAGCTGCGCGGCCGCCCGCCGGGGGCCCCCAAGCGGCTGACCCGGCTGCCCGCCTACACGACCTGGCGCACCGGGGCCGAGCCGGAGCAGGTCCGCGAGGCCGCGCTCGCCCTGCTCAAGAAGCGCCGCTTCCGCGCGCACCTCGCCGGGGACGCCGTCGCCGCCGAGAAGGGCTACCTCCGCGAGGTCGGCAACCTCGTCTTCCACATGGCCCTGATCGTGATGCTGGTCGCCTTCGCCTGGGGCCAGCTCTACAAGTCCGAGGGCAACAAACTGGTCGTCGAGGGCGACGGCTTCTCCAACGTGCTGCCCTCCTACGACGACTTCAAGTCCGGCAACCTCTTCGGCGTCGACGCCCTGACACCGTTCAGCTTCGACCTGAAGAAGTTCACCGGGACGTACGAGGAGAGCGGCCCCAACAAGGGCACTCCGCGCACCTACCAGGCCGCCCTCACCTACAGCGTCGGCGCCTACGGCAAGGAGAAGAAGACCGTCGTCAAGGTCAACCACCCGCTGGAGATCGACGACTCGAAGGTCTACCTCACCGCCCACGGCTACGCCCCCGTGATCACCGTCCGCGACGGCAAGGGCGACGTCGTCTTCCACGACGCCGTACCGCTGCTCCCGCTGGACGCCAACGTCACCTCCTCCGGCGTGATCAAGGTCTACGACGGTTACAGGAACGCCAAGGGCGTGAGCGAGCAGCTCGGCATCAAGGCCACGTTCCTGCCGACGTACACCGAGGGCAACGAGGTGGGCTCCACGTTCCCCGCGCTGCGCAACCCGGTGCTGAACCTGGAGCCCTACCACGGCGATCTCGGCGTCAACTCGGGCATCCCGCAGAGCGTGTACCAGCTCGACACGTCCCACATGAAAGGGTTCAAGGACTCCAAGGACCTCCAGCTGCGCGGGAACCTCAGGCCAGGCGAGACCCTCACGCTCCCGGACGGTGCCGGTTCGATCACCTACGAGAGCACCAGGCAGTGGGCCAACTTCCAGGTCACCCAGCAGCCCGCGAGCGGCTGGGCGCTGACCGGCGCACTCGCCGCGATCTTCGGTCTGGCCGGCTCCCTGTTCATCCAGCGCCGCCGGGTGTGGGTGCGCGCGGTGAAGGGTGCCGACGGGGTGACCGTCGTCGAGATGGCCGGGCTCGGCCGCAGCGAGTCCGCCAAGGTGCCCGAGGAGCTCGGCTACCTCGCCGGGATCCTGTACGACCAGGCTCCCGGGGCCCCCGGCCCCGGGAACGACCCCGATTCCCCCGACCCTCACGTCGTACCTTCCGAAGGGCCTGAGAAGTGACTCTCGCCGCCGCGACCAACGAACACCTCGCGAGTATCAGCAACACGCTGATCTACTCCGCGATGGCCGTCTACACCCTGGCCTTCTTCGCGTACATCGCGGAGTGGCTCTTCGGCAGCCGCAGCAAGGTCGGCCGTACCGCCGCCGCGCTGACCGCCGGTGCGAAGGCGAAGGCCGCGGGCGGCCCGGCCGTCACCGTCAAGAAGAACGGCGGCACCGCCGTACTGGAGCGCCCGCAGGTCGTCGTCCGCTCCACGTCCGGCACCCGGGACGTGCCCGACGGGCCGGGCGCGCACGGCGGGGACGTGCAGGGCGACATGTACGGCCGGATCGCCGTGTCCCTCACGGTGCTCGCGTTCCTGGTCGAGCTGGGCGGCGTGATCGCCCGCGCGGCGTCGGTGGAGCGGGCGCCCTGGGGCAACATGTACGAGTTCAACATCACCTTCTCCACGGTGGCCGTCGGCGTGTACCTCGGCCTGCTGGCGCTGAAGAAGAACGTGCGCTGGCTCGGCCTGTTCCTGATCACCACGGTCCTGCTCGACCTGGGCCTCGCGGTCACGGTCCTCTACACGGCGAGCGACCAGCTGGTCCCGGCGCTGCACTCGTACTGGCTGTACATCCACGTCTCCACCGCGATCTTCTGCGGCGCGGTGTTCTACGTCGGCGCGGTCGCCACGATGCTGTACCTGTTCAAGGACTCCTACGAGAACAAGCTCGCGAACGGCGGCACGCCCGGCAGGTTCGCCAACTCCGTCCTGGACCGGCTGCCGTCCTCCGCCTCGCTCGACAAGTTCTCCTACCGCGTCAACGCGGCCGTCTTCCCGCTGTGGACGTTCACGATCATCGCGGGCGCGATCTGGGCGGGTGACGCCTGGGGCCGCTACTGGGGCTGGGACCCGAAGGAGACCTGGTCCTTCATCACCTGGGTCGCGTACGCCGGCTACCTGCACGCCCGCGCCACGGCCGGCTGGAAGGGCCGCAAGGCCGCCTACCTGGCCCTGATCGCCTTCGCCTGCTGGCTGTTCAACTACTACGGCGTGAACATCTTCGTCAGCGGCAAGCACTCGTACGCGGGCGTCTGAGCACCCCGGGGCCGGCGGCCCCAAGGGGTGCGGATTCCGGGGGCCGGGGTCAGGCTGGTGTCATGAGGGGTTCTGTCGAGCAGGGCACCAGCCAGACCCATGGCAGGACGCGCATTCTGCACTTTCTGGTGCGGCTTCCGGTGTCGATGGAGGCGGTCTGGCCGGCGCTGGCCACCCCGGAGGGGCTGGGGGAGTGGTGGACGGCCGTCGACGTGCTCGAACCGCGGCTCGGCGGGACGGTGGCGCTGCGCGGGCTGGGGGCGGGGCAGGTCACCGCGTGGGACGTGGACCGGGTCGCCGAGTACACGGTGGAGGGCGGCCGGATCCGTTTCCATCTGGAGCGGGACGGCCAGGACGGGGCGGCGCTGCGCTTCACGCACGAGTTCCAGGAGGAGCGGGAGCGGACCGGCGGCGGGACCGAGCCCGACTGGCGGGCTCGATTCGAACGCCTGGTCGAACTGCTGGAGAGTCCCCCGCGCTGAGCCGCCGCACCCCCGCGGTATCGACTTGCCCCAGAGGCGTGTGCCGTAGTTAATGGTGCTCGAAGAGTGACGGGAATCACCCACAACTCACTCAACTCATGGGGGACTTGATGACAACACCGGAACCGCCGGGGCACTTCGACGTCCCGCCCCCGCCCCCCGGGCCGCCGACGCACTTACCGGGACTCGAACTGCGGGTCAGCAAGCGGCTGCTGTGGGTCGGCGGGGCCTGCTACCCGCTGCAGAACGTCGCGCGGGTGTACACGCTCACGATCCATCCGCGACGCAAGGAGGCCGTGCTGCGCTTCCTGAGGATCCTCCTGATCACCGGGGCTGTGGCCCTCACCCTCACCGTGCTCAGCGGTATCACCATGGTCGCGGACCGGGACACCGGCAGCGGTCTGATGACGTTCGTGTGGCTGGGCTCGGCCGGTGTGGTGGTCTACGCCCTGATCGAGATGCTCCAGGTCCTCGGCGCACAGTCGCACCACGTGCTGGCCGTCGAGACCTCCGGTCCCTCCCAGGCCGTGGTCACCAGCCGCGACCCGCACCACCTGAACCAGCTCGTCGCCCGGATCGCGCACGCGATCGAGAACCCCGAGACGGAGTTCCAGGTGCGGGTGGAGAGCATCACCATCAGCCCGAAGAACTACTACTTCGGCGACAACGTCAACATGTACGGCGGCAGCGGCAACGTGGGGATGGCGAGCGCGTGAGCACCAACAACTACTACGGCGACAACGTGAACATGCACGGCGGCAGCGGCAACGTCGGCATGATCAAGAACCAGGGCGCCGCCCCCGCCGCCGCCTCGCCCGAGCTGGCGGCGGCGGTCCAGGAACTGGTGGCGCTGCTCAGGGAGTTGCGCCCGCAGATCCCGGCGGCCAGCGCCCAGGCCCTCGACGACTCCCTGCCCGCCCTCACCGCGGACGCCACGACGCCCGTGCAGGAACGTCACCGCGCCCTGCTGGCCGTCGCCGGCATCGCGGCCACGATCGGCGCCGTGGGGCAGCCGGTCGTCGAGGCGGTGAACCGGATCCTGGCGCTGCTGGGCGCGTGACCGGCGCGCCCGCGGGCCGTCACCGCAGCCGGGACGACGACAGGATCGACAGCAGGTGGGCCGGGACCATCAGCCAGGTGATCACGGCGATGGCGGCCAGTGCCCAGCGGGTCGGCTCGATGCCCCCGGTCGCCGCGTCGGCGAACGCGACGGCCAGGAGGACCAGGGAGGCCTCGATGCCGTTGGTCACCCGGTGGATCTTGAAGGCGGCGGCGAGCCGGCGCACCGAGGCCACGCCCTGCGAGCGCGGCGCGGCGGCCTCGTCGTCGGCGACGGCCAGCCCGCGCCGGGCCCGGGCCACGTCCACCAGGTCGGTGGAGGCCTTCAGCAGGACGACCCCGAGAGCGGTCGCGAGGCCGAGGGACACCCAGCCGTTGAAACCGTGCCACCCCCCGAGCCCGGACTCGGCGGCCCGGAAGCCGAAGCCGATCATCAGCGCCGCGTCCGCGAGGTAGGCGCCGAGCCGGTCGACGTAGATGCCGGTCGCGCTGTTCTGCCCCTTCCAGCGGGCGACCTCGCCGTCCACGCAGTCGAACAGCAGGAACAGCTGCATGAAGAGGGCGGCGAGGACGGCACCGGCGAGCCCCGGTATCAGCAGGGCGGCCCCGGACAGCACTCCGCACACCACCATCGTCCAGGTGAGCTGGTCCGGCGTGACCGGGGTGCGCACCAGCTGGCGGGTGAAGCGCAGCGAGACGCGGCGCATGTACAGCCGCCCCGCCCAGTGTTCGCCGTTGCGGCTCGCCAGCTTGGCCCGCGGCTGGCAGACCTCCCGCAGCTCCTCCAGCACCGGAGCAGCAACCATGACCGTTCCTCCCACGAGCCCACGATGATCGGGCCAGGTTACAGAGCGCTCAAGACGCCGAAACGGCGGGGCTGTTGCGGCATGCCGGCCTCCGCCGCCCCCGTCCCGCGCACCACCCGGTGCGCACAGGCCGCCGCCAGCAGTTCGCCCAGCAGGTCCGGGTCGCCGATCTCCAGGCCGAGGAGGGACTCGATGCGCTCCAGCCGCTGGTAGAGGGACTGCCGGCCGATGTGGAGGAGGGCGGCCGTGCGGGTGGGGGAGCAGCCGTTGCGGAGGTGGACCTCCAGGGTGCGGACCAGGTCGCTCGGGTGCGCGGCCTCCCACTCCAGAAGGGGGCCCAGGGCGTGCTGGACCATCCGGGCGAGCCGCTCCCGGTTGGCGTCCACCCCGCCCCGGGTCAGCTCCCGCTCCAGGGCGAAGGCGCGGGAGGAGGTCACCAGCGGGCCGTCGGGCGCGGCCGGCTCGGCGGGCGGGACGGTCAGCGCCAGTTCCAGGGTCGTACGGGCCGCGCGCAGGGTCTCGCTCCAGCGCAGCCAGCCGCCGCCGGCCGCGACCGCGTGGCCCACGGCGACGGTGAGCCCCGGCTCGGCCGCCGTACGGAACACCTCCTGGACGGCGCGCACGGGGTCCCCGGAGCGACCGCCGGGCAGCGCGAGCAGGGCGAGCACGTCCCCGGGGAACGCGGCCCGCAGCACGCCCCCGCCTCCCAGCAGGCGTACGGCCCGGTCGACCGCGCCCGTCTCGCGCGCGCCGTGCACGGAGACGCCGATCAGCCGCGCCCCCGGCCCCGGCTGGAACCCCGCGAGAGCCGCCCGCGCCTCCACCTCCGGCTGGTTCAGGGCGGCCCGGTCGGCGAGGTCCGCCAGCAGGGCCGCCGTGTGGTCCTCACCCCGGGGCCGGGCCACGGAACGCCCCGACAGCCCCCGGGCCACGATCGCCCGGTTGGCGGCCTCGGTGATCCGTACGAAGGGCACGACCCGGTGCAGGGCCAGCAGCGGCAGCCCGAGCCTGCGGGCCTCGTCGATCACCTCGTCCGGCATACGCGGCAGGGACCGCCCCACCTCCACCGCGAGCCCGGCCGCACCCCGCGCGGACAGCTCCCGCACATACCGGCGCCGCACCTCGTCGCCGGCGTCCGTGAGCCCGAAACCGTTGGTCAGCAGCAGCTCCCCGCCGTCGAGGAAGTTGGCGCCCTCGTACACCTCGCTGGAGTGGACCCAGCGCACCGGGCGGTCGAGGCCGCCGGCCCCGGCGAGCAGCTCGGGCTCACCGGCCCGGACCGGGTCGAGGGCCAGGACTTCGCGGAGGGTGAGTGCGGGCACGGGGACCTCCAGGGCGCTGACGGTTCCACGGATGGTTCCGCTGACAGAACGTCCGGCTGCGGGCTGCCCGGAGAGTACTTTCCGCACGTTGCCCTGGTGTTTCCGGCACAGCAGAGTGAAGTCATGGACCTTATGGATCAGGCAACGGCCCATGCGTGGCTCGCCACCGCCGTGGCCGAGGCGCGCAGCGGTCTCGCCGAGGGCGGCATCCCGATCGGCGCCGCGCTGTACGGCCCGGACGGCACCCTGCTCGGCCGCGGCCACAACCGGCGCGTCCAGGACGACGACCCCTCCATGCACGCGGAGACGGCCGCCTTCCGCGCGGCGGGCCGGCAGCGCTCGTACCGCGGCACGACGATGGTGACGACCCTCTCCCCGTGCTGGTACTGCTCCGGCCTGGTCCGCCAGTTCGGCATCTCCCGGGTGATCGTCGGCGAGGCGGCCACCTTCCACGGCGGGCACGACTGGCTCGCCGAGCACGGCGTGGAGATCGTGCTGCTCGACGACCCCGAGTGCGCCGGGATGATGCGCGACTTCATCAGGAACCGTCCGGCACTGTGGAACGAGGACATCGGTGAGTGATCGACGCATTCCCACGATCGACCTGCGCCCCTGGCTGACCGGCGACGCCGCCGCCCGCGCGGCCGTCGCCCGTACCGTCGACGAGGCCCTCCAGACCGCCGGATTCCTGCTGGTCACCGGGCACGGCGTCGATCCCGCCCTCCGGTCCGCGATCCGGCAGGCCGCCCGCGCCTTCTTCGTCCTCCCCGACGAGGTCAAGCAGCCCTACGGCGCCAGGGTCGGCGGCCGCGGCTGGCTCGGCCCCGGCGCGGAGGCCAACGGCTACGCGGAGGGCACCGAGACCCCGCCCGACCTCAAGGAGTCGCTCACCTTCGCCACCCACGAGCCCTTCGACGACCCGGTGACCGACGCGGAGTGGTACGCGCCCAACGTCTGGCCCGCGGAGGTGCCGGAGCTGCGGGGACTCTGCGAGGAGTACCTGGAGAGGATGGCCGGGCTGGAGAAGCAGCTCCTGTCGCTGCTGGGAGAGGCCCTCGGTCTCGAACGGGACTTCTTCTCCCGGCACATGGACCACCCGACCTACGGCTTCAACATCAACTGGTATCCGGGCACGGAGGTCGTGGGGCAGCCGGAACCGGGCCAGTTCCGGATCGGCCCGCACACCGACTTCGGGACGGTCACGATCCTCGACCGGCAGGCCGGCAAGGGCGGGCTCCAGGTCTGGACGGACGAGGGCGGCTGGGAGGACGCGCCCTTCGACCCCGACGCCTTCACCATCAACATCGGCGATCTGATGGCCCGTTGGACGGGAGACCGGTGGCGGTCCGGCCGGCACCGGGTGCTCCCGCCGCCGGCCGACGAGCCCGCCGAGGAGCTGATGTCGCTCGTCTACTTCGGCGAGTGCACCCCGGGGACGCTCGTGGAGTCCGTGCCCGCGCCGGTCGGCCGGGTGGCGTACGAGCCGGTCGACTCGCACGTCTACCTGCGCGAGAAGCTGGACTCGATCACCGTGGGGTGAAGACCGCGTAGTCCGCGACGGTACGGCGGTAGCGGGGGTGGCCCGTCTCCCGGGTGTGGGCGCGCTGCCACTCCTCCACCTCCGCGAGGGCACGCCGGGCGCCGGAGCCGGCCCGGCAGTCCGTGCACGACGTCTCGTACTCCGCCTCGGCCGAGGCGTCCGGGACGACCGTGTACTCCTTCAGGCCCAGGAAGGCCGCGTGGTACCGGCGCTGGTGGCGGCGGAGCAGCACGTTCGCGTCGGTCTCCGCGCTGGCGTCGCGGCGGGCGCGGGCCGCGTCGCGCAGACCGGCCAGGTCGGTGCAGGCGGCGCAGTCGCGGACCGGCGAGGGGGGCTCCTGCGGCCACGGGCACGAGCGGGAGTTGGCGGCGCGGACGCCCGCGCTGAGGCGTTCACCGGGGGTGGCCGGGCGGATCAGCTCCGGGCACGCCTCCCACTCCCGGCCGCCGCCGAGGGGGCGCAGCAGGGCGTACGGGCCGGCCTTGCCCTGGTACTCGCCCACCTTGTCCGAGCCGGGGTCGTAGACGACCGTTCCCGTTTCGAACTGGTTCTCGGTGTGTTCGGTCATGCCCCGTCCGTTCCCTCTCCGTACCGACTTGGTGACTCTGGGTGTGTCGAGCGTGACGTACGGGCACTCTGCGTATCAATGCTCGACGTGTGCCAAGGGCGCTTGTCACGGAGGGGGGCGGACCGGTGACCACCAACGCCGTGCTGTTCGGTGAGCTGTTGCGGCACTTCCGCGAGGGGGCGCTGCTGACGCAGGAGGCGCTGGCCCAGGCGATTCCCTGCGACCGGTCGCTGGTGGCGCGGGTGGAGATGGGGACCCGGGTACCGCAGGAGCCGTTCGCGAAGAAGTGCGACGAGGTGCTGCGCACGGGCGGGGCGTTGGGGCGGTTGTGGGGGCGGGTGGACTGGTACGGCCAGGTGGAGCATCCGGACTGGTTCAAGCAGCGGGCGGAGATGGACGCGGAGGCCGTCTCCCTGCGGGAGTACCAGGAGCGCGTGATGCCGGGCATGTTGCAGACGCCGGAGTACGCGCATGCTCTGTTCTCGCGTGTCACCAGCGGCAACGAGGTCGACGAGCGCGTGCGAGCCAGGCTGAGCCGACAGCAACGATTCCTGGCCGATGACGGTCCGTTGTACGTCGTCGTCCTGGACGAGAGCTGTCTGCGTCACGTGGTGGGAGGCCCTGAAGTCATGCGGGACCAGTGTGCCTACCTGCTGAGCGTCGCCCGGCGTCCGAACATCCGGATCCAGGTGGCTCCGGCGCACTTCCCGGAACTCCTGCGCCCCAACGTCTCGATGTCGCTGATCGAGCTGCCCGACGGGCGCCGATGGGTGTACTCGGAGTCGGTGGATCGTGGTCATTTCAACGACGATCCGGCCGCTTTCGCGGGCCACAGCCGCGCCTATGATGTGCTGAGGGCGGACGCTCTGTCAGCCCGCGAGTCCGCCGTTCTGATCGGCGACGCGATGGAAGGGTACGGGCGGCATGGACAAGCACGAACTCGGCGCGGCGACCTGGATCAAGAGCAGCTTCAGCGGCGAGAACGGCGGCAACTGCCTCGAAGTGGCCCCCGAATTCACCTCCGCCGTCCCCGTCCGTGACAGCAAGACCCCCGATGGCCCCGTCCTCCTCCTCACCCGTGAGGCCTGGGCCGCCTTCGTCGACGGGGTGCGGCGCTCCGCCTAGCGTTTCAGGGGCTCAGGGACCGCCAGATGCGGTCCGGTGCCGGCGAGGCGTTCAGCACCGGGCGCGGCCGGCCTAGGGGGTGGCGGCCGTTCCGGGCCGTGCGGCGCGGGCGGCGACGAGGAGGAACAGTCCGCAGGCCGTCACCAGCAGCCATCCCGGACGGGAGGCGACGGCGAGGCCGGCCGGGCCGGCGCCCGCGACCAGGCCCCCGGCGGTGGCGATGCCGACCGCCGCGCCGACCTGGCGAGCGGTGGAGGTGACCGCCCCCGCCACGCCGGCCCGGGACGGCGGCAGACCGCTGACCGCCGTGTTGGTGAGGGGGGCGTTGGCGAAGCCGAAGCCGACGCCGATCAGCAGATGGGCGAGGAGGATCAGCGGCACGGCCGTGTCCGGGCCCAGGTCCACCAGGCACAGACCGCCGGCCGCGGTGAACCCGCCCGCGAGGATCAGCGGGAGCCGTGGCCCGTGGCGTCCCACCAGGGCGCCGGACCAGGGCGCGCACAGCGTGGCCCCGAACGCCATGGGCAGGGTCGTGAGGCCGGTCGCGAGCGGTGTCCAGCCGCGGGTGTGCTGGAAGTAGAGGGTGTTGAGCAACAGGGCCACGTTCAGCGCGACGAACACCGCCATGGCGCCGAGCACCGCCGTCGCGAACGGGGGCCGGCGGAAGAGGCCGAGGTCCATCAGGGGCTGTTCGCCGTGCCGTTCGGCCAGGACGAACCCGGCCGTCGCCGCCGCGATCAGGGCGTAGACGGTGAGGGCCGCGGGCGAGGCCCAGCCGACGCGGGGTCCTTCGATGAGAACGCCCACGGCCAGGCACAGAAGGAGGGTGAGGAGCGCCTGGCCCGGCAGATCGAGGCGCCGGGGGCGCGCCGCGCGGGACTCCGGCACGACCACGGCGACCAGAACGAGGGCGGCGGCGACCACCGGCGCGTTGATCCAGAAGACCGAGCGCCAGCCGAACGCGGCGATGAGGGACCCGCCGGTGACCGGGCCCGCCGCCATGCTGAGCCCGAAGACCGACGCCCACACGCCGATCGCCCGGGCCCGCTCCCTCGGGTCGGGCATCGCGTTCACCACGATGGCCAGGGCCACCGGACTCAGCATCGAGGCCCCGATCCCCTGGACGGCCCGGGCGGCGACGAGTACGCCGAGCGACGGGGCGAGGGCGCACGCGAGGGACGCCAGGCCGAAGACGAGCAGCCCGCACCGGAAGACCCGGCGGCGGCCGAAGCGGTCCGCGAGAGCGCCGGAGACGATGAGGAGACTGGCCAGGACCACGGTGTAGGCGTCGACGACCCATTCCAGACCGCGGGTACCCACCCCGAGACCCCGGCCGATCTCGGGCAGGCCCACATTGACGATGGTGGTGTCCACCCCCACCAGGAACATGCTGAGCGCGCAGACGGCCAGCACCGTCCAGCGGCGGCGCGCGCTCAGCGGGGAGGGCGGAGCGGCCGGGGATGTCGTGAGCACGGGAGGCCCCCTTCGGTACGGGATCGCTGCCGCCCAGGCTCGGGCCGGGGGAGAGTCCGGGCCCAGGAGAATTGCGAAGACCGCAAAATGGCCGTATGGACGCCGAACTCGCGGAACTCCTCGACAGCATCGGGCCACGGCTGCGCGCCCTGCGGCGCGACCGCGGTCTCACGCTCGAAGCCCTCGCGGCGGACACCGGGATCTCGGTGAGCACGCTGTCGCGTCTCGAGTCGGGTCTGCGGCGCCCCACGCTCGACCTCCTGATCCCGCTCGCCCGGGCCCACCGGGTCGCGCTGGACCAGCTGGTGGCGGCTCCGGCCACCGGTGATCCGCGGGTCCATCTCCGGCCGCGGAGCCGGGAGCGCGGGAGCGTCCTGGTGCCGCTGACGCAGTACCCGGGCCGGGTCCAGGTCTTCAAGCAGGTGCTCGCGCACCGCGAACCGCGGCTGGTGACCCACGCCGGCTACGAATGGCTCTACGTGCTCGCCGGTGAACTCCGCCTCGTCCTCGGGGAGCGGGAGGTCACGCTCCGGCCGGGCGAGGTGGCCGAGTTCGACACCGCCGAACCGCACTGGTTCGGTCCCGCCGGCGCCGAAGCGGTGGAGATCCTGCACCTGTTCGGACCCCACGGCGACCAGGCGGTCCCCAGGACGCCCGCCCGGCCCTGAGGGACACCCGCCCGGCCCTGAAGGCCGGCCGCTACACCTTGAGCAGCAGCTTCCCCGTGCTGGTGCGGGCGCCCATCAGGCGGTGGGCCTCCGCCGCGTCCTCCAGGGGGAACTCTGCGGTGACGGGGACGGACACCGTTCCGTCGCCGGCCTTCGCGAAGGCCCGCTCCGCCAGCGCCCGCAGCCGGTCCGGGGCGGTCCGCGACAGGGTGAGGATGGAGAAGGCGCCGACCGAGAGACCGTGCGGAGCCAGGTCCGGCTGCCCCACGCCCCACGGCTCGGCCCCGCTCGCGTTGCCGAAGGAGACCAGACGGCCGAAGACCGCGAGGGAGGCCAGGGAGCCCTTGAGGGTCTCGCCGCCGACCGGGTCCAGGGCCAGGTCCACCCCGCGCTCGCCGGTCGCCGCCCGCACCGCCTTCTCGAAGTCGCCGACGAACACGTCGTCGTAGCCGTACCCGCGGGCGTACTCGGCCTTGGCCGCCGACGACACCACGCCGTACACCGCGCCCGCGCCCGCGGCCCTGGCCAGCTGCCCCACCACCGTGCCGACTCCGCCGGCCGCGCTCTGCACCAGGACGGTCTCGCCCGGCTGGAGCCGGCCCACCGCGTGCAGGAGGCCGTACGCCGTCGGCAGCACCGTGGGGAGGGCCGCCGCCGTGCGCAGGCCGACGCCCTCCGGCAGCGGGAAGACCGTCGCCGCCTCCGCCACCGCGACCTCCGCGTAGCCCCCCGCGCCGGTGAACGCGGCCACCTCCTGGCCGACGGACAGACCGTCCACGCCGGCGCCGACCGCCCGGACCCGTCCGGAGACCTCCAGGCCGGGCCGGAAGGGCAGGGCCGGCACGCGGTAACCGGAGCCGCGGGCGAGGAGGTCGGCGAAGTTCACCCCGGCGTAGGCCACGTCGATGCCGACCTGCCCGGGGCCCGGTTCGGGGACCGGCACCTCCGAGGGGCGCAGGACCTCCGGACCGCCGTACTCCCGGATCTCGACCGCGCGCATGGCACACCTCACCCTTGGCTCGACAACTGTTCAATGAAAAGCGAACACTCGCGAGTGTATGGTTTTCATCGAACAGTCGGCAAGCCGCACCCCCGAGGAGGACCGCGTGGCGAACACCGGTCATCGGGTCGCCCCCGAGCACACCCACCCCGACGACGTCCCGGTGCCCACCGCGCTCGCCGCGCTCGCCGACCCGGTACGGATCACCCTCGTCCGCGAACTGGCCGGCTCGCCCGAGTGGACCCGTTCCTGCGGCAGCTTCGACGTCCCCGTCGGCAAGGCCGCCCTCAGCCACCACTTCGCCGTCCTGCGCGCCGCGGGCCTCGTCGAACAACGCGACGAGGGCCCCCGCCGCGTCAACCGCCTGCGCCGCCAGGAGTTCGACACCCGCTTCCCGGGCCTGCTGGACCTGGTCCTCAGGGACTGACCGGGCGGACCCGCCCCCGCAGCGCCGCGTACACCCCCGCGGCCACCACGAACCCCACCAGGGGGGTGATGTCGCCGAACGACGGCCAGTGGGCGGGCACGTAGCCGACGTACTTCTCCTGGTGGGAGAAGAGGGGGACGGAGACGGCGACGCCGGTCAACAGGGCCGCGACGCCCGGCCGGTTGGTGAAGGAACGGTCGGACAGGCGGGCGGAGAGTTCCTCGTCCGAGGCCGTGCGGCCCGGACGCCGGGGCGGCCTACGAGGCGTTCCTGCTCGTCATCGCGTACTGGGTGGCCCCGTGGCTGGGGGTCGTCCTGACGGAGCGCCTGCTCCGGTCGCCGCCGAGGCCGCGCCGACGACGGCGACGAGGGCGACCGAGACGAAGAGGCCGACCGCCGGGTAGAGCACCGTGCGGAACTTGTCCGCGGTGCCTCGGCGCGGTCTCGGCGAACGCCCTCAACGTGTACATCAGCACCAGGTCGCCGAGCCGGCCGGGGAGATGGCCGGTGAAGGCGGCCGTCGGGGTGGCGTCCTGCGGGGCCGCGATCAGTCGTCATGCGAGGTGAGTGTCCGGTTCCCACCCCTTGCGGCCCAGAGGCGCATTGTCCGCTTCGGGAGCCTCGGCGGCGTACAACCTGTAGGGCTCCGGACCCTCCCCGAACCGGCCTTCCCCGGGCTCAGCCCTCCCTGGGGTCCTCGCCGGACTCACGGCGCTTGAGCTCCTCCTCGCGGCGGCGCAGGTCGGCCTCCCAGTCCTTCAGGAGCCGCTCGTCGTCCTTCGCCTTCTCGCCCTCGCCGCCCTTCCCGCCCTGCTCGTCCTTGAGGGACTTGAGGAACTCCGGGTTGTCGTCGGGCGCGACCCACGTGCGGCCCGGGGCGCCGGCCGCGGCCCCGCCCGCCGGGGCGCGCCGTACCTTGCCCGCCACCAGCCAGGCCACCGGACCGACCAGCACCTCGCCGAAGAGCAGGATGATGAGCACCCACACCACCTTCGGCAGTCCCCGCACCTCTTCCTCGGGGGTGTTCAGGCAGTCGATGAACGCATAGATCCACAGCGCCAGGACCAGCAGGAACGGCAGATACCTGAGCATGGTGGCGGGTTCTCCCAGAAGACGGCGACAGGGCGTGGGGCCGCCCCGGTGACGGGGTCAGGGTAGCCGGTGGCCGATACTGGGACACATGGCTTACGACGATCTTCGTTCCCTGCTCAGGGCACTGGAGCGTGAAGGCGACCTCAAGCGCGTCAAGGCGGAGGTCGATCCGTATCTGGAGGTCGGGGAGATCGTCGACCGGGTCCAGAAGTCCGGTGGTCCCGCGCTGCTCTTCGAGAACGTGAAGGGGTCGAGCATGCCCCTCGCGATGAACGTGTTCGGCACCGACCGACGGCTCCTCAAGGCGCTCGGCCTGAAGTCGTACGGCGAGATCAGCGAGAAGATCGGCGGACTGCTGCGGCCCGAACTGCCGCACGGGTTCGTGGGCGTGCGCGAGGCGTTCGGGAAACTCGGCGCGATGACGCACGTACCGCCGAAGAAGGTGAAGGACGCGCCGGTGCAGGAAGTCGTCCTGCACGGCGACGAGGTGGACCTGGAGCAGCTGCCCGCCCTCTTCACCTGGCCGCAGGACGGCGGCTCCTTCTTCAACCTCGGTCTGACGCACACCAAGGACCCGGAGAGCGGGATCCGCAACCTCGGGCTGTACCGCCTCCAGCGCCACGACAAGCGCACGATCGGCATGCACTGGCAGATCCACAAGGACAGCCGCAACCACTACCAGGTGGCGGCCCGGCGCGGTGAGCGCCTCCCGGTGGCGATCGCCTTCGGCTGCCCGCCCGCCGTCACCTACGCCTCCACCGCGCCGCTCCCCGGCGACATCGACGAGTACCTGTTCGCCGGGTTCCTCGCGGGCAGGCGGATCGAGATGGTCGACTGCAAGACCGTCCCGCTCCAGGTCCCGGCGCAGGCGGAGGTGGTCCTGGAGGGCTGGCTGGAACCCGGCGAGATGCTGCCGGAGGGCCCCTTCGGCGACCACACCGGCTTCTACACCCCGCAGGAGCCCTTCCCCGCCCTGACGATCGACTGCGTGACGATGCGCCGTCGCCCCCTGCTCCAGTCGATCGTGGTGGGCCGCCCCCCGACGGAGGACGGACCGCTGGGCCGCGCGACGGAACGCTTCTTCCTCCCGCTGCTGAAGATCATCGTCCCGGACATCGTGGACTACCACCTCCCCGAGGCGGGCGGCTTCCACAACTGCGCGATCGTCTCGATCGACAAGAAGTACCCCAAGCACGCGCAGAAGGTCATGCACGCCGTCTGGGGCGCCCACATGATGTCCCTGACCAAGCTGATCGTGGTCGTCGACTCCGACTGCGACGTCCACGACCTGCACGAGGTCGCCTGGCGGGCCCTCGGCAACACGGACTACGCCCGTGACCTCACGGTCGTCGAAGGCCCCGTCGACCACCTCGACCACGCTTCCTACCAGCAGTTCTGGGGCGGCAAGGCGGGCATCGACGCGACGAAGAAGTGGCCCGAGGAGGGCTACACCCGCGACGGCGGCTGGCCGGACATGGTGCTGCCGGACCCGGAGACGGCGGCGAAGGTCGACCGCCGGTGGAAGGAGTACGGGCTGTGAGCTCCGCTTCCGCAGCGCTTCCGCAGCCGGGACGCACCAGGGCCTTCCTCCGCCTGGTGATGATCGAGCACTCGGTCTTCGCGCTGCCCTTCGCCTACATCGCCTCCCTCACGGCGATGTTCCAGCTGGACAAGAACATCCACTGGGGCCGGCTGCTCCTGGTCACCGTCTGCATGGTGGGCCTGCGCACCTTCGCGATGGCGGTCAACCGGATCATCGACCGGGAGATCGACGCCCGCAACCCGCGCACGGCCCAGCGCGAGCTGGTCACGGGCGCGGTGTCCGTCCGGCACGCCTGGACGGGCGCGCTGATCGCGGTCGCGGTCTTCCTCGGCTCGGCGGCGATGCTCAACCCCCTGTGCCTGGCGCTGGCGCCGGTGGCGGTCGTCCCCATGGTCGTCTACCCCTACGGCAAACGCTTCACGAACTTCCCCCAGGCCATCCTGGGCCTGGCCCAGGCGATGGGCCCGATCGGCGGCTGGCTGGCGATCACCGGGGAGTGGTCCTGGGACGCGGTCGTCCTCGGTCTCGCCGTCGGCATCTGGATCGGCGGCTTCGACCTCATCTACGCCTGCCAGGACGTCGAGACCGACCGCGAGACCGGCGTCATGTCGGTCCCGGCCCGCTTCGGCATCCCGGCGGCGGTCCGGGCCGCCCGCGTCTGCCACGCCGTCACCACGGCCCTCTTCGTCTGGTACGCCCTGCTGACCGGCGCGGGCGCGTTCTTCTGGCTGGGCCTGCTGATCGTCGCGGGCGCCTTCGTCTACGAGCACTCGATCGTGCGCCCCCACGACCTGTCCCGCCTGAACAGGGCGTTCTTCTCCGTCAACGGCTTCATCGGGATTGCCCTGTTCGGGTGTGCTCTGCTCGACCTCCTGGTTCGAGGTCTCACCGTCTGAATAGCGTGCGGCCTACCATCGAGGGCAGGACCCCAGGGAGGCCACCGTGACCGTCTCGGACCTTGACCGCCTGCACTCGCAGCTCAGCCGGTTCGAGGACATGTTCCCCGGCTATCGCATGGAGATTGTCGAGGGCAACATCATGATGAGTCCGGTCAAGCCCCACCACGCCAAGACCATCCGCTTGGTGTGGAACGACCTCGAGGCCCTGCTGGGTCCCGAGTGGGACTTCGTCAGCGATGTGGCCTTTCCCTTCGACGACGACAACGAGTTCTGCCCCGACCTGGCGGTCATCCCTGCCCCTGAGGCTGCCAAGAACAAGGGCGCCTATCCGCCCGATCTCATCGAGCTGGTTGTCGAAGTCGTCTCCCAGGGCAGCGTCCGCCGTGACTACGAGGTCAAGCCCCGCTGGTACGCCTCCCGGGGAATCGCCAACTACCTGATCTTCGACCCGCTCCAGGGGCACGTCGTGACGATGTGGAACCCCGGCTCCGACGGCTACCTCGGCCGCGACACGATCGCCTACGGTCCCGAGCTGACCGTCGACTCCCCGCTCGGCAAGCTCGCGATCCCGACCGCTCACCTCCCCGTCGATCCGAAGGCTCCCGGCCGGTCCTGAAGACCTCCCCGCTCACCGGTACGCTCAAGGTGTGAACGCAGGAGAAACGCAGCGCGTGCCTTGGATCGTGGGGGTGTCCGGGGCGTCCGGTACGCCGTATGCCGCCGCTGTGCTGCGGGCGCTGCTCGCCGGGGGCGAGAGCGTCGACCTGGTGGTCAGCCGGGCCTCACGGCTCACCCTGCTCGACGAGACCGGGATCTCCTTCCGGGACGCGCACTGGCGGGACGACCTGCGTGAATGGCTCGCGCGCGGAGCCGACGGGAAGCCGGACGCCTTCGACGCGGACGTCAGCGGCGACCGGGTGCGGTACTGGGGCGCCGGGGACCTGGCCGCGGGCCCGTCCTCCGGGTCGTACCCCGTGAAGGGGATGCTGATCGTCCCGGCCTCCACCGCCTGCGTCGCCGGTGTCGCCCTCGGTCTGTCGAAGGACCTGCTCCAGCGGGCCGCGAGCGTGACGCTCAAGGAGCGGCGGCGGCTGGTCGTCGCCGTGCGCGAGACCCCGCTGAACGGACAGACGCTCCGGCATCTCGTCGCGCTCGACGACGCCGGCGCGAGCGTCGTGCCCGCCTCGCCCGCCTTCTACGCGGGCGCCACCCACATCCAGGACCTGGTCGACTTCGTCGCCGGACGGGTGCTCGACGCGGCGGGGGTCGCGCACGGGCTCTACCGCCGGTGGGAGGGCGAACTGGGCGGCGCGAACGGAACCAGGGCCACGTGAGCGTCATCTGAGCACGTCGCAGTACCTCTCATCTCTTCGGGAACTTTGATCGGAAGGCTTCGATTCGCATGGACGCGGTGGACAGGCAGCTCATCCAGGCCCTGAGGGAGAACGGCCGGGCCTCCTACGCGGAGCTGGGACGCCTCGTCGGCCTGTCGGGACCCAGCGTCACCGACCGCATCAACCGGCTGGAGGCGGCCGGAGTCATCACCGGCTACCGCGCCACGGTGAACGCCGCCTCACTCGGCCTCGGCGTCACCGCCCTCATCGGCATCTCCCTCTCCGACGCCGCCGACCACGAGGACGTGGCGGACCGGATGAAGGACTTCAGCGAGATCGAGGACTGCTGGTTCATCGCCGGCGACGACTCGTTCATGCTCAAGGTGCGGGCGAACGACGTGGACGGCCTGGAGAGGATCATCCGGCGGCTCAGCGGGACCAAGGGCGTCTCCCGGACCCGTACCACCATCGTGCTCTCCACCAAGTGGGAGAACCGGGTGGGGGAGCTTCCCGAGGAGGTCTAGGCCCGTTTTGGGGCTGTATGGGGGTGCCGCCCGGCCGGAGGGCGGGGGGTACGGTGGGGCGAAGTCGTCGGAGAAAGGTGTGACCCCCATGGACGTCGGGCTCAAGCGCGAGCTGGAGCAGAAGGTCAGGGCCGGAGAGCGGCTGACCCGCGAGGACGGCATCGCGCTGTACGAGTCGGACGACCTGGCGTGGCTGGGCGGCCTGGCACACGAGGTGCGGACGCGGAAGAACGGTGACGTCGTCCACTTCAACGTCAACCGGCACCTCAACATGACCAACGTGTGCACGGCCTCCTGCGCGTACTGCTCCTTCCAGCGCAAGCCGGGGGAGAAGGACGCGTACACCATGCGCATCGAGGAGGCCGTCAAGCTCGCCAAGGCGATGGAGAGCGAGAACCTCACCGAGCTGCACATCGTCAACGGCCTGCACCCGAACCTGCCGTGGCGCTACTACCCGCGGTCGCTGCGCGAGCTGAAGGCGGCACTCCCGAACGTGTCCCTGAAGGCCTTCACGGCGACGGAGATCCACCACTTCGAGACGATCTCGGGTCTGTCGGCCTCGGAGATCCTGGACGAGCTCATCGACGCCGGTCTGGAGTCGCTGACCGGCGGCGGCGCCGAGATCTTCGACTGGGAGGTCCGGCAGCACATCGTGGACCACCGCACCCACTGGGAGGACTGGTCCCGCATCCACCGGCTGGCGCACGAGAAGGGGCTCAAGACGCCCTGCACCATGCTCTACGGCCACATCGAGGAGCCCCGCCACCGCGTCGACCACGTCCTGCGGCTGCGTGAGCTGCAGGACGAGACGGGCGGCTTCCAGGTCTTCATCCCGCTGCGCTACCAGCACGACTTCGTGGACATGAAGGACGGCAAGGTCCGCAACCGTCTGCAGGCCCGGACCCAGATGGCCACCGGCGCGGAGGCCCTGAAGACCTTCGCGGTCTCCCGCCTGCTCTTCGACAACGTCCCGCACGTCAAGGTCTTCTGGGTCATGCACGGCGTCCAGACCGCCCAGCTCGCCCTCCAGCACGGCGCCGACGACATGGACGGCTCGGTCGTCGAGTACAAGATCACTCACGACGCCGACAACTACGGCACCCCCAACAAGCTGACCCGCGAGGACCTTCTCGACCTCATCCGCGACGCCGGCTTCCGCCCGGTGGAGCGCAACACGCGGTACGAGATCATCCGGGAGTACGACGGCCCGGACCCGGCCCGCAGGGAGTCGCCGCAGCCGATGCGGGTGTGACGAGGGGCCCCGGCGGGTTGTGACGGTGCGTGACGCCGGTGTGGCGGCGGGCCGGGGCGGGTTGTGTCGGCCGGGCGACGCGGGCCGTGAGTGGGCCGCAAGGGGGCCGGGGGCGGGTCGCGCGGATGCTCGTGTCGGCCGGCGGTGGCGCCGCTGACCGTGTTGGTTCGCGGTGGCATGGCGGCCCGCGTCGGCGGGCTGCGCTACCGCTGCTCACTTCGGCCCGCAGGGGCATGGCTGCCCGTGCCGGCCCGTTTCGGCCCGTGGTGAGTGGTGTGACGTGGGTCCGCGCCTCCGTGGGGTACCCGGGCTCCATGGTGGCCACCCGGGCGCCCGAGGACGCCTACACCGCGGAACCGTTCGTTCCCGATCACGGCGGACTGACCGCCCTGCGCAGGGCGGCGGCCGGCTGCCGGGGCTGTCCCCTGCACCGGGACGCCACGCGGACGGTGTTCGGCGCGGGGCCGGCGGACGCCCGTGTGATGCTCGTCGGTGAGCAGCCCGGCGACCAGGAGGACCGGCAGGGCAAGCCGTTCGTGGGCCCCGCCGGGAAACTGCTCGACCGGGCGCTCGCGGAGGCTGGCATCGACCCCGGCGAGGCGTACGTCACCAACGCCGTCAAGCACTTCAAGTTCACGCGGGCCGAGCCGCGCAAGCGCCGGATCCACAAGGCGCCCACCCTGCGGGAGGCGGCGGCGTGCGGGCCGTGGCTCGCCGCCGAGCTGGCGGTCGTCGAGCCCGAGCTCATCGTGGTGCTGGGGGCCACGGCCGGGAAGGCGCTGCTGGGGTCGTCGTTCCGGGTGACCGAGGTGCGCGGGACCGTCCTGGAGAAGGAGATCCACGGGCGCCGCGAGCGGCTCGTGCCGACCGTCCACCCGTCGTCCGTCCTGCGCGCCGACGACCGCGAGGCCGCCTACCGGGGCCTGGTCGCGGATCTGGAGGTGGCGGCGCGGGTCCTGGCGTAGGGGCCGGGGGAAAAGCGGCGGCGCGCACCCGCCTGTAATGGCTACGATCCCTGCATGTCCCTTACCTTCACACTCGACCCCGCCGTCACCCCCGCCCTGCGGGACGGCGTCCTCGACCTGTGGACGGACGTCTCCAACGCCGGGGGAGCCGTCGGCTTCGTCGCGCCCGTGACACGCGACGAGATCAGGCCCGAGTTGGTCAGGCACCTCGCGGCGATGGCCGAGGGCCGTCACCGGCTGCTCGTCGGACACGACGAGGCGGGGGAGGTCGCCGCGACCGCCTTCTTCTCCTTCAACGCGCACCGGCTGCAGCAGCACTGGGCCTGGCTCTACACGGTGATGGTGCACCCCCGGCACCAGGGGCAGGGGTACGGCCGGGAGCTGCTGGCGGCGGCCGCCGACGCGGCCCGCGGCTTCACCGGCATCGACGCGATCCGGCTCTCCTGCCGGGGCGGACTCGGTCTGGAACGCTTCTACGGCTCCTGCGGCTACAAGGAGGTCGGCCGGATCCCCGGCGCCATCCGCGTCGCCCCGGGCGACGACCGCGACGACGTCATCCTGCTGCTGCCGCTGACGTGAGGCGGGCCGCGGGGGCGGCTGCAGGATCGGGAGCCCGCCGTGCTTCACTGGACGACGGCCCCTTTTGGAAACGGAAGAGTGGATTGACATGCTCCGCTACACACTGATGCGCCTCGGCGTCTTCGCCGGCTGCCTCGTGGTCGTCTGGGGCCTGGTCTACTCGGGTGTGCTGCCGCGCGGCCTGGGCGACTCCAACGGCATGTGGGTCGTCCTGCTCGCGCTGGTGGTCTCCGCGCCGATCAGCTTCGTCGTCCTGCGCAAGGAGCGCGACCGCGCCTCGGCGAACGTCGTACGGCGGGTGGACCGGATGAAGGCCAACCTGGACGCCAACCGCTCCCAGGAGGACGAGGTGGTCGACTCCGCCGAGGCGCAGGGACGGTCCGCCGAGGGCCGGGCCCAGAGCCAGGCATCCTGACGGAGTTCACTTCCGCCCGGTCCAACTAGGCTTGCCCCATGGGTGCCGTGAAGACCAAGCGGATGCCGCGTGCGGTCCGTGAGCAGCAGATGCTGGACGCCGCCGTGGAGATCTTCGGGCAGCGGGGGTACATGGCCGCGTCCATGGACGAGATCGCCGAACTGGCGGGCGTGTCCAAGCCGTTGGTGTATCTGTACCTGAACTCCAAGGAAGACCTCTTCACCGCGTGTATCCGGCGCGAGGCGAGAGCGCTGGTGGACGCGGTGCGTTCCGGCGTCCGTACCGACCTGCCGGCCGACCGCAGGCTGTGGGACGGCCTGCTGGCGTTCTTCGCGCACACCGCGGCCCACCCGCACGCCTGGTCCGTCGTGCACCTCCAGGCCCGCACGCACGGCGAGACGTTCGCCGCCGAGGCCGCCGCGATGCGCGAGGAGATCGTCGCGTTCGTCACCCATCTGATCGCCGTCGCGGCCCGCGAGGCTCCCTCCCACTCCCGAACGTGTACGAGCGGCGGGACCCCCCTCGACCCCGACCTCCCCGAGCGCGAGGTCGCCGGCCTCGCCGAGGCCCTCGTCGGCGCCGCCGAGTCCCTCGCCGTCTGGGCCAACGCCACCGACGGCGTCACGGCCCGCCAGTCGGCGGCGACCCTGATGAACTTCGCCTGGGCAGGCCTGGGCAACCTGATGGAGGGCCACAGCTGGACCCCGCCGGAGTCCTGAGCCCGCCCGCCGACCCGCGCGGGGGGCCTGGCCGGCGGCCCGCACCTGGAGCTTGAGGCCCCGGCCGCCGTGCCGGGGCCTGGACCTGTCCGACGGCCCGCGCCGGGGTCCTGGGCCCGCCCGCCGGGCCACGCCGGGAGCCTGAGACCAGACCGGCGGCCCGTGCCTGCTGCCTGCGGCGGCGTCGGTCGGCGGTGGGCCGCACCGAGATCGTGCGGCTCGGCCTGCTGCCTGCGGCGGCGTCGGCCGACGGATCGCTTCGTGCGGCGGAGGCGCGGATCGCGTGGCGCGCCCCTCTCCGCCTCGCCGGGCGGAGGCACCGAGCGCCGCTCGCGACCGGTCCTGGTGCTGTCCGGCGGGATCCGGTGCGCCTAGAGCCGGTCCACCCGTCCGGTGACGTGGAGCCGGGACGACGTCTCCCCGGTGCCCCGCAGTTCGAACCGGGTGCCGTCCGAGGCGAAGGTCACCGTGCCCGGCAGCAGCACCGGCGCCCGGAACCGCGCCCGGGCCCGGACGGCCGGCGGGGTGCCGTGGGCGGCGAGGCAGCGGGCGGCGGTCCACATGCCGTGGGCGATGGCCCGGGGGAAGCCGAAGAGGCGGGCGGTGAGCGGGTGGAGGTGGATGGGGTTGCGGTCACCGGAGGCGGCCCCGTAGCGGCGGCCGACGTCGGCGGCGAGCCGCCACTCGTCGAGGAGGGGGAGGGGGACGGGATCCTCCTCCGGTTCCCGCGGCGGGGGAGAGGACGCGGAACCGGTGCGGTGCCGGGCCAGGTAGGTGCTCGTCGACTCCCATACGACGGTGTGGGACTCCCTCAGTTCCGTGACCACGAACGCCTCCGTGCCGCGCCGGTGCGGGGCCAGACGGTCGACCCGCACGGCGAGTTCGTACACCCCGGTGGCCGCGAGCGGCCGGTACCGGGTGATCTCGATCGAGGTGTGGACGAGGCCGAGCAGCGGGAGCGGGAAGTCCCGGCCGCTCATGATGCTCATGGCCAGCGGGAAGCCCAGCACGTGCGGGTACGTCAGCGGCAGGGCGTCGTCGCCGGTGGGGAAGCCGCAGACCCGCTCGTAGGCCGCGAGCCGGGCCAGGTCGACCCGCAGCCCGGGCAGGACGAGCCGTTCGCCGGTGAAGCCGGCGGCGGCCCGCGGCCGTTTGAAGGGGGAGCACAGTGCCCCGCGGGCGAGCAGCGGGCCGAGGGCGGGCGGGGAGGCGAGGGTGGTCATCACGCCCCCAGCAGGCTCTGGCCGCACACCCGCACGACCTGCCCGTTGACCGCCCCGGACGCCGGATGCGCGAGCCAGGCGGTGGTCTCGGCGACGTCGGCCGGCAGCCCGCCCTGGGCGAGGGAGTTCATCCGGCGCCCCGCCTCACGGATGAACAGCGGCACGGCGGCCGTCATCCGCGTCTCGATGAAGCCGGGCGCGACCGCGTTCACCGTGACCCCGTGTGCGGCGAGCGCGCGCGGGGCGAGGGCGCGGACCAGACCGGCCACGCCCGCCTTGCTCGCGCCGTAGTTCGTCTGCCCCGCGTTGCCCGCGAGCCCGGCGATGGAGGCGGTCGCCACGATCCGGCCGCCCGGCCGCAGGGTGCCCTTGGCGAGCAGCGCGTCGGTGGTGCGCAGCACACTCGCGAGGTTCACGTCGAGCACGGAACTCCAGCGGTCGGCGGGCATGTTGACCAGCCGCCGGTCCCGGGTGATCCCCGCGTTGTGGATCAGCACGTCCAGCCCGTCGGAGAGTTCGGCGGCGATCCGCTCGCCCGCGTCGGCGGCCGTGATGTCGAGCGCGAGGGCCCGCCCGCCCAGCCGTTCGGCGACCCGGCGGGCGTCCGCCTCGGCCTGCGGCACGTCCAGGACGACGACCTGGGCGCCGTCCCTGGCCAGGGTCTCGGCGACCGCCTCGCCGATGCCGCGCGCCCCGCCGGTGACCAGGGCGGTGCGGCCGGTGAGGGGGCGGTCCCGGTCGCCGGGTTCGCCGGGCTGTCCGGCGCCCACCTCGATCACCTGGCCGCTGACGTAGGCGGACTTGGGGGAGAGCAGGAAGCGCAGGGTCGACTCGGCGGCGGCCGCGTCGGTGAGCCGTACGAGATTCACGGTCCGCCCGCGCCCGATCTCCTTGCCGAGCGAGCGGGTGAACCCCTCCAGGGCCTGCTGCACGGCCGCCCGGTGGTGGTCGTCGTCGGCGTCCAGGGGCGAGCCCAGCAGCACGATCCGGCCGCTTGTCGCGACCGACCGCACGACGGGGTGCAGGGCGGCGTGCACCTCGGCGAGGGTGTCGACGTCACGGACGCCGGTCGCGTCGAGGACGACGGCGGCGAGGCCGGCGGTGCCGAGGGGAAGTCCCGTGCGGGCGAGGACCGGCGCGAGGCCGAGGGTGGACGTACCGGCCGTAAGGTGAAGCAAGGTGCCTGTGAGAGAGGGCTGTTCGGGTGACCAGCGGCTGAGTGCCGCCGGTTGCGGAAGGCCGAGCCGTCGGGTGAGGAAGCGTCCGGGTGCGGTGGCGGTGAAACCCAGATAGCGGTCGGCCATGTTCGTCTCGTCTCCCACGGGCTCGGCGCCAATGAAAAATTGCTTACTCCGGAGTAAGGTTACCGGGGGTAAGTCTAGGTCAAGGGTGAGGAGCAGGTCGAGATGAGTACCTCGGAGCCGTCGAAGGTGACCTACCTGAGAGGCGCGCGCAAGCCCGCCCTGGAACCCCCGCGCACCCGTCGCGTCGCGGTCGTCGGCGGCAGCCGGGTCCCCTTCGCCCGCTCCGACGGCCCGTACGCCACCGCCTCCAACCAGGACATGCTGACCGCGGCGGTGAACGGGCTCGCGACGCGCTACGGGCTCGACGTGCCCGGAGTCGTCGGCGAGGTGGTCGCGGGCGCCGTCCTCAAGCACAGCCGCGACTTCAACCTCACCCGCGAGACCGTCCTCGGCTCGAAACTCGACCCGCGGACCCCCGCCTACGACATCCAGCAGGCCTGCGGAACCGGGCTCCAGGCGATCATCGCCGCCGCCAACAAGATCGCCCTCGGCCAGACCGAGTCGGCGATCGCCGGCGGCGCCGACACCGCGAGCGACGCCCCGCTCGGCGTCAACGACCGGCTGCGCCGCATCCTGCTGGAGGCCCGCCGCGCCAAGTCGGCCGGCGCCCGCCTCATGGCCCTCGCACAGATCCGCCCCGGCCATCTCCTCCCCGACATCCCGCGCAACGCCGAGCCGCGCACCGGCCTGTCCATGGGCGAGCACGCGGCGGTCACCGCCCGCGCCTGGGGCATCGAGCGCGAGGCCCAGGACGAGCTGGCGGCGACCAGCCACCAGCGGCTGGCGGCCGCGTACGAGCGGGGCTTCTTCACGGACCTGGTCGTCCCCTTCCGCGACCTCGCCCGCGACCAGAACCTGCGACCGGACTCCACGGTGGAGAAACTGGCCGCGCTGAAGCCGGTGTTCGGCACCGACGGCCCCGACCCCACCATGACGGCGGGCAATTCGACGCCCCTGACGGACGGCGCCGCGGTCGTCCTCCTGGCCTCCGAGGAGTGGGCCGAGACCCGGGGCCTGGAACCGCTGGCGTACCTGACCGCGTACGAGACGGCCGCCGTCGACTTCGTCCACGGCGATGTCGCGGGCGGCGAGGACGGGCTGCTGATGGCCCCCGCGTACGCCGTCCCGCGCATGCTGGAGCGCACCGGTCTCGGCATCGAGGACTTCGACCTGGTGGAGGTCCACGAGGCGTTCGCCTCCCAGGTGCTGGCCACGCTGGCGGCCTGGGAGAAGCAGGGGCTGGCGCCGGTCGACCGGGACAGGCTGAACGTGGCCGGGTCGTCCCTGGCGACCGGGCACCCGTTCGCCGCCACCGGCGCGCGGATCGTCGCCACGCTGGCGAAACTGCTCGCCGAACGCGGCGGATCCGGACGGGGTCTGATCTCGATCTGCGCGGCGGGCGGCCAGGGGGTGACGGCCGTGCTGGAACGGGTCTGACGACAGCACCGGAACGTGCGTGAGGGGGGCCGGATCCCCCTGCGACCAGGGGAAACTGAGCGGCCCTCACATCATCCACGAGGTTGCACAGCCCCGACCCCGGATCATCCCCGAACACGCACAAGCCCCCCACGCCAACGCCGTACGATCCCCTACCTAACCGGTGGTAACCCCTTTCTTCAGGGCCATCCCGGTGAACGCCTCCACCGTCGAGGCACGTACGTCATGCAGCAAGCAGTTCTTTCGCGCTGCACGCCCAGGGAGCCGCCCGTGTCCACGCCCCACCCCACCTCCGCCGACTTCGACGACGCTCCCCCCACCCTGGTGGAACCGGAGACCCGGCGGCTGGACGGCGTCGTACGGGAGGCGTCCGTACCCGCGTTCGCCCAGCCGGTCACCCACGGCTCGCTCGCCGACCTGCCCTACGACAACGCCTCCGCCGCCCCCCGGGCGGTGGCCCTCAGCCGCAAGGAACCGGACGGCACCTGGACGGACATCACGGCGGAACGCTTCGCCGCCCAGGTGCACGCCGTGGCCAAGGGGCTGATCGCGGAGGGGCTGATGCCGGGCGACCGGATCGCCATCATGGCCCGCACGACGTACGAGTGGACGCTGCTGGACTTCGCCGCCTGGGCGGCCGGCCTGGTCACCGTCCCGGTCTACCCCACCTCCTCCGTCTTCCAGACCCGCTGGATCCTCCAGGACTCCGGCGCCGTCGCCCTCGTCACCGAGTCGGTGGCGCAGGCCGCCGCCCTCGGCCCCGAACTGGACCGGCTGCCCGACCTGCGGCACCTGTGGGTGATGGAGAAGAGCCATGTGGAACGGCTCGCGGAGGCGGGCGGGCATGTGCCCGACGGGGAAGTGGCCGTCCGCCGCGGGGTGCTGGGGCCCGACACCCTCGCCACCCTCATCTACACCTCCGGCACCACCGGCCGCCCCAAGGGCTGTGCGCTCACCCACGGCAACTTCTTCGCCGAGGTCGACAACGCGATCGAACTCCTCTACCCCGTCTTCAAGTCGAAGGACGAGGAGCTCTCCGTCCTCCTCTTCCTCCCCATGTCCCACGTCTTCGGCCGGATGGTGGCCATCGCCTGCCTCCGGGCCAGGGTCCGGCTCGGGCACGCGCCCAGCCTGAAGGCCGAGGACCTGCTCCCGGACCTGGCCGCCTTCAGACCCACCTGTCTGCTGGCCATCCCCTACATGCTGGAGAAGATCTTCAACACGGCCCGCGCGAAGGCCGAGGCAGGCGGCCGCCTGTCGACCTTCGACCGGGCCGTGTCCGTGGCCCGCCGCTACGGCGAGGGCATCGAGGCACAGAAGACCGGCACCGGCTCCGGCCCCGGCGCCACCCTCCGCGCCGCCCGCACCTTCTACGACCCGCTGGTCTACCGCCGGCTCCGCAACGCGATGGGCGGCCGCGTCCGCCACGCCATCTGCGGCGGCTCCCCGCTGGGCCGCCGCCTGTCCGCCTTCTACCTCGGCGCGGGCATCGAGATCTACGAGGGTTACGGCCTGACCGAGACCACGGGAGCCTCCACGGTGACGCCCCCGCTCAAACCCCGCCTGGGCACGGTGGGCTGGCCGCTCCCCGGCACGAAGATCCGCATAGCCGCCGACGGCGAGATCCTGATCGCCGGCGGTCATGTGCTGCGCGGCTACTGGGACCCGGCGGCGGGCGGAGTCGTCCCCGCCGCCCCCGACGGCTGGCTGCCGACCGGCGACATCGGCGAACTCGACGACGAGGGCTACCTCACGATCACCGGCCGCAAGAAGGAACTGATCATCACGGCGGGCGGCAAGAGCGTCGCCCCCGCGCCCCTGGAGAACTGGCTGCGTTCCCACCCCCTGATCTCCCAGGCGATGGTCCTCGGCGACGGCCGCCCCTACGTCTCCGCCCTCCTCACCCTCGACCCCGACGGCCTCACCCACTGGCGCACCATGAACGGCAAACACCCCGTCCCGGCGGAGCTGCTGATCGGCGACGAGGAGCTGAACGCCGTACTCCAGCGCGCGGTCGACGAAGCCAACAAACTGGTGTCGAGACCGGAGTCCATCCGCCGCTTCGCCGTCCTGCCGTCCGACTTCACCGAGACGGAAGGCCACCTGACACCGTCGATGAAACTCCGCAGAGAGGCCATCCTGCGCGACTTCGCGGACCAGGTGGAGGGGCTCTACCCCCGATAGCCCGCTCACAGGGAGGGGCTCGGCCGCGACGACGACCAGATCCCACCACAGGACCGCTCACCGGGCCCGTGGACCGACCAACTCCCCGTACAGCTTGCGCTTTTCCTCTGTGTCCTTCGCCGATTCCAGTCTGGCCAGCCAGTCGCGTCGGATCTGTTCGAGGAAGGTGTGCCAGTTCTCGCCGCCCGTCTTTCCCAGGTCCACCAGGCGCTGGTTGGCCTTCATGCTGCCGGTGCCGATCTTGTCCTGCTTGTGGCCGTGCAGGACGGACTCGGGGTTGGCGGTCGCCTCCGTGGAGCGGATGCCGTGGTGGTAGCCGACGGGGCTGGCGGCGTGGGGGGCGATCGTCTCGATGCCGACCAGGAGGGAGCCGTCCTTGTCCGCCGTCGGTGCGGCGAAGACCAGGAGCATGTGGCCGTAGGAGCCGTTGGGGAGGACCACGTCGCCGTTCCAGTCCCTCGTCCCGAAGCCGCCGCCCGCGAGGTTGGCCGCCAGCATCAGCGGGGTCGCCACGCCGGGGAGGAACGTCGAGGCCATGTTCGTCAGGGACGCCCCGACGCCGCCCTTCTCCTCGAAACGGCCGGGCTCGCCGTCCCTGTTCCTGCCGATGGAGGAGCGGTGGGTGGCGAAACCCCGGTGCACCGCCTGTTCGTGGGGGACGCCGTTCCGGGTCGCGCCGAGGAAGTCGAGCAGCTGGTGCGGGCTCTCCCCGTCGCGCAGGGCCGGTACGCGGATGTTGACGCGGCCGCCGTGCGCCAGCGCCCGGACGACATCGCCCTCCCGGTAGTCGACGTGGCCGTCCTTCCGGGCGTACTGCAGACCGTGCCGCAGCACCAGCAGGACGTTGGTGAGGATGGTCCGCGCGAAGGCGTCCTTCGCCTTCATGTCCTCCGTCGCGTGGCCGGCGGCCGACTCGTGCCGCTGGTCGTCGCGCACACCCTCCGGGAACAGCGTGTCGACGGCCGTCTCCCGGATCTGCTCGTCCCGTTCGGCCTCCAGCGCCTGCCGTTCGGGATGGTCGGGCGGCAGCCCCTGGGCCCGCATGAACCGGCCCAGGGTGTACGCCGGATTGTTCGGGACCGGGTCGCCCCGGCCCGGCCGCTGCGTCCGGAAGGCGATCGTCGCGGCGAGGACGCGCCGCCCCGGGCTGAGCCGCAGCCAGTCGGAGTAGTCGGCGCGCTCCTGCGAGCCCTTCGTGCCCGCGGCGATCCGCTCGCCCTCCGCCCTGGTGCCGATGCCCACACTGTTCAGCCAGGCCGGACGCCGCTCCGACAGGATCTCGATGTCCCGGAGTTCCTCCGGCCGGAAGATCTCCCCGAGGACCAGCCGCCGCTCCAGCACCCACCGCAACCGGTGCTGGTCCGGCAGCCAGTCCTCGGGCCACTTCTTGTGCGGCTCCCAGAAGTTGAACTTCCGCTTCTTCTGGATCGCGTGCTCTTCCAGGGACGCCGACAGCCGGACGATCACCGCGTCGGGATCGGTGGACACCCGCAGGGCCGCCTCGTCGGCGGGAGGCGCGCCCGCGCCCGCCGGAGCGCCCGCCTCCGTCTCCTCCCGCAGCATCCGCTGGACCGCCGCCGTCACGGCCCGGTTCCCGGCCGCGCGCTGGAGCGCCAGCAGGCCGGCGGGACCGTCCCCGTTCCTTCCGGCTCCCGAGGTGCCGCGCGCCGCCGGCACGGTACGCGCCGGAACCCCCGGCCGCCTCTGCTCGCCGTCGCCGTGCTGCCGCTGTGCGTGCATCCCCCGAGGCTGTCCGCCACCCCGCCCCGCCTGAAGGGCCGCCGGGACACCCCCCGGGGCAGAGCCATTGCCCCGGCGTTCACCCGCCGTTCTCGCGACGACCGGCCCGCACGCCCTCCTTCGCGACCGCTTCACCGGCGTCCCCCGCACACCCGCGGTGCCGGGCGGGGGCCCGGCGCGGGGCTGCTCACGCCCCCCTGCGCGCGTACCGGCCGTGCCGATTACCGGAACCCGGCCCAAGCGAGGAATCATGGGGCCCATGAGCGAGAACGTTTACTTCGACATCACCATCAACGACGAGCCCGCGGGGCGCATCGTCTTCAAGCTGTACGACGACGTCGTGCCCAAGACCGCCCGCAACTTCCGTGAGCTGGCCACCGGCCAGCACGGCTTCGGCTACAAGGGCTCGTCCTTCCACCGCGTCATCCCGGACTTCATGCTCCAGGGCGGCGACTTCACCCGGGGCGACGGCACCGGCGGCAAGAGCATCTACGGCGAGAAGTTCGAGGACGAGAACTTCCAGCTCAAGCACACCAAGCCGGGTCTGCTCAGCATGGCCAACGCCGGCCGGAACACCAACGGTTCCCAGTTCTTCATCACCACCATCGTGACCTCCTGGCTGGACGGCAAGCACGTGGTGTTCGGCGAGGTCGTCGAGGGCATGGACGTCGTCAAGACGATCGAGGGCCTCGGCAGCCAGTCCGGCCGCACCTCGGCCAAGGTCACCATCGCGGACAGCGGCACCGTCTGAGACGGCTGAGCCGTCCGGACGGCACCGCGGCGGGCGGACGCCCCCTCCCGGGCCCCGCCCGCCGCGCAGCCGCCCCGCCGCGGCGACACCGCTCGTGATCACCGGATGCAGCGCATGCGGCGCATCCGGCAGCGGTCAGCAGCCGTCAGCAGCGGTCAGCGTTTCCGCATGATCAGGAACGCGTGCGGGGTCGACTCGCCGAGGCCGGGTTCCGCCTCCCGCACGGTGCGGGACAGCGGGGTGAAGCCGGCCACCGTCAGCAGTTCGGTCATCCGCTCCGGGCGGCGGCGTTCGAAGTCGAGGGTGACCGGGTGGCCCCAGGGGCGGTCGTAGTGGCGGGGCTCGTCGCCGACCTGGAAGCCCAGGAGGAGAGGGCCGCCGGGGGCCAGCACGCGGTGGAACTCCGCGAAGAGCGCCGGCAGCTCGTCCACGGGGGTGTGGATGGAGGAGTACCAGGAGACGACCCCCGACAGACCGCCGTCGGGAAAGCCGAGCTCCAGCATCGAGCCCTGTTCGAAGCGGATCCCCGGGTTCTCCCGCCGCGCGATCGCAAGGAACGACTCCGACAGGTCGAGGCCGGACATCTCCAGCCCGAGCGAGGCGAGGAATCCCGTCGTCCGGCCGGGCCCGCACCCGAGGTCGGCCACCCGGCCTCCCGCGCCGACCAGCTCGGCGTACGCGGTGAGGACGGCCCGCTCCAGCGGCCTCGCCGCGAGCTCGTCGCGGTAGCGCTCGGCGTAGTCCTCGGCGATGGCGTCGTAGAAGGTGCGGGTGGCGGTGAGGAAGTCGGAGGTGGTCATGGGCCGGGACCCTAACCACCCCCACTGACAGCGGCGGCGTTTCTACGCCACGCCCACCGCCCGCAGCACCCCCGCCGTCGCCGCCGCCCCCAGCACCACCACCGCGAAGGGCGCCCGCCTCCACGCCAGTACCGCTCCCACCAGCACCCCGGCCGGACGCGCCCACCCGGCGAAGCCCCCGCCCTCGGTCAGCGCGCCGGTGGCCAGCAGGGAGACGAGCAGGACGACCGCTCCGGCCGAGAGCAGTTCCTGGACACGGGCGGGTAGTTCCACCCGTCCGTGCAGCGCCGGGCCGACCAGCCGGAAGGCGTACGTGCCCACCGCCAGCGTCAGGATCAGCACGACCGTCGCACTCATCGGGCGGCCTCCGTACGGCCGTACAGCAGGAGCCCGGCGAGGGCGAGCAGGACCGGTACCCCGGCCGGCGCGAACGGGGTGGCCGCCAGGGCGAGGAGCGTGCCGAGGGCCGCGGGACGGCGCAGCCGCACGTCCTTGCGGAGGGCGGGAAGGACCAGGGCGGCGAGTACGGCGGGGAAGGCGGCGTCGAGGCCGTACGCGGCCGGGTCGCCGAGGGCGGTTCCGGCGAGCGCGCCGGTGACCACGCCCGCGTTCCACACGGCGAACAGACCGAGGCCGAAGACCCAGAAGGCGGTACGACGCCGTGCCGGGTCCGGCTGGGCGAGGGCGAAGGCGACCGTTTCGTCGGTCACCAGATGGGCGCCCAGCAGCCGGGCCGCGCGACCGGGGCCGAGGAGGCCGGCGACCGCGAGGCTGAATGCGGCCGTACGGGTGTTGAGGAGCAGGCCGGTGGCCGCCGCGGCGAGCGGTCCGCCGCCGGCCAGCAGCACGCCGACGGCGCTGAACTGGGCCGAGCCCGCGTAGACCGTCAGGGACATCACCACCGGTACCCAGACGGGCAGTCCGCCGGCCACGGAGATCGCGCCGAAGGAGACGCCGATCACCCCGCTCGCCACCCAGACGAGTGAGCTGTCGCGGACAAGTGGCCCAACGCTGCCGGTCGGGGCGGGCGCCGGACGGGGTGTTCGGTGAGGCGAACGCATGTTCTCTACAATGAACACAACGGCCCTTGTTCGTCAAGACGAACGAACGTACCGATGGAGCGAACGACATGTCCGACGCCGTGCCCCCGCCCCCCCGTCTGCCCCTGGACTGGATCGCCGCCTCCCTGCGGCGTGAGCGCACCCGCGCCGGGCTGTCCCTCTCCGAGCTGGCCAAACGCGCCGGCATCGCGAAGTCCACGCTCTCCCAGCTGGAGGCGGCGAGCGGCAATCCGAGCATGGAGACGATCTGGGCGCTGGGCGTGGCCCTGGGGGTGCCGTTCAGCGCGCTGGTCGAGCCGCCGGTGCCCGCCGTGCGGGTGATCCGGGCGGGGGAGGGGCCCACCGTCGCCTCGGAGCAGGCGCCGTACGTGGCGACGCTGCTGTCGGCCAGTCCGCCGGGCGCCCGCCGGGACATCTACCACCTGCGGGCCGAGCCGGGCGCCGCCCGGGTGTCGGAGCCGCACATCCCGGGCACGGTCGAGCATCTGATCGTGAGCACGGGGAGGGTGAAGGCGGGGCCCGTGGGGGAGCCGGTCGAGCTGGAGCCGGGGGACTACCTGACCTACCGGGGCGATGTGCCGCACGCGTACGAGGCGCTGGTGGCCGGGACGAGCTTCGTGCTGGTGATGCAGCACGTCTGAGACGACGGCGATTCACGGAGAATTCACCGGGAAAGCGGGGGCCGGGTCCGGGGAAAGGCAGGAGCCCCGTGCCGGGAAGGCACGGGGCTCCTTGGGTACTGCTTTCAGACTGCGATCACAGGGGGGAGATCGTCACACGGGGGTGACGTTCTCCGCCTGCGGACCCTTCGGGCCCTGCGTCACATCGAAGGAGACCTGCTGGTTCTCCTCGAGGGAACGGAAACCCGTGGCGTTGATCGCGGAGTAGTGGACGAAGACGTCGGGGCCGCCGCCTTCCTGGGCGATGAAGCCAAAGCCCTTTTCGGCGTTGAACCACTTCACGGTTCCGGTAGCCATAAGCCCTCCTTGGGCCCAAAGGGTTGCCCTGCTCCAGAACCTGCAAGTGTGAAAGCAGTGCCGCACAATGCATACGTCTGAAAATGTCAAGAGCCCGCGGTTACATGCTCCGCAGGCTCTGTACTGCAAGGGAAACCAAACTGCAACTTGCGGCGAGCCTAGCACGCGGGCAGCCGAAAGCAATAGAGGTCAAGATCACGTCACCCGGATGTTTGAACATCCGGTGAAGGGGTTGACCCGGGGGTCGGAGTTCGAAGCGTACTCCACCGGGTCTAGTCTCGCGATGTGGACAATTCTCGCACCCGGCCGCGCGTCGGCCACATCCAGTTCCTGAACTGCCTGCCCCTGTACTGGGGGCTCGCGAGAACGGGCACGCTCCTCGACTTCGAGCTCACCAAGGACACCCCGGAGAAGCTCAGCGAGCAGCTGGTGCGGGGAGACCTCGACATCGGACCCGTCACCCTGGTCGAGTTCCTCAGGAACGCCGACGACCTGGTGGCCTTCCCCGACATCGCGGTCGGCTGCGACGGCCCGGTCATGTCCTGCGTGATCGTCTCGAAGGTCCCGCTGGAGGAGCTGGACGGCGCCCGCGTCGCCCTCGGGTCCACCTCGCGCACCTCCGTACGCCTGGCCCAGCTGCTGCTGGCGGACCGTTTCGGCGTCCGGCCCGACTACTACACCTGCCCGCCCGACCTCAGCCTGATGATGCAGGAGGCGGAGGCGGCCGTGCTCATCGGCGACGCGGCGCTGCGGGCCAACCTGCTCGACGGACCGCGCTTCGGGCTCCAGGTGCACGACCTGGGCGCGCTCTGGAAGGAGTGGACCGGGCTGCCGTTCGTCTTCGCGGTCTGGGCGGCCCGCCGGGACTACCTGGAACGGCAGCCGGTCATCACCCGCGAGGTCCACCGGGCATTCCTCGCCTCCCGCAACCTCTCCCTGGAGGAGGTCGGCAAGGTCGCCGAGCAGGCGGCCCGCTGGGAGGCCTTCGACGAGCGGGTCCTGGAGCGGTACTTCACCACCCTCGACTTCCGCTTCGGGGCACCTCAGCTCAGCGCGGTCGCGGAGTTCGCCCGCCGGGTCGGCCCGACGACCGGCTTCCCGGCCGACGTCCGGGTGGAGCTCCTCCAGCCCTGAGCACCCGCCGTCCCGGCCGAGCCGCCATCCGGCCCACCCGCCCGGGTCTCCCCGGGGGCCCGCCGTGCAAGCTGCGCCCGCCGCGTGACGTCCGGCACGCACGCCGGGAGCACGCTCCCCCATGCTCGGCTCCGCTCGCGCGGGAAGGGTCCACGGCGCGGCGCGGTCGCCCCCCGGCCCGCCCGGGCCATCTCGGGGCCCGCCGTGCAAGCTGCGCCCGCCGCGTGACGTCCGGCACGCACGCCGGGAGCACGCTCCCCCATGCTCGGCTCCGCTCGCGCGGGAAAGGCCCACGGCGCGGCGCGGTCGCCCCGCGGGCGACGACGTCCCTTGCGCAACAGGCCCTGGACGTCCTCGTGTCCGCTCCGTCCACCCCGGCGGCGCCCGTTCGCCGGGATCGGTGCCAGCATTGCCTCGCGGGTCGTCGAGTGCGGCGACGCATCGCTCGTACGATCCCGTGCGGACGCGGGGGAGAGGGGAACGTCATGCAGCCGCTCGGAGCCGACGAACCCGGTGCCGTCGGGCCCTACCGGCTGCTCGGCCGGCTCGGCGCCGGCGGGATGGGCCGGGTCTATCTGGGCCGCAGTGCCGGAGGACGCACGGTCGCCGTGAAGATCGTGCACCCGCACCTCGCGCTCGACGAGGAGTTCCGCGCCCGCTTCCGGCGCGAGGTCGAGGCCGCGCGCCGGGTCGGCGGGGCGTGGACCGCGCCGGTGCTGGACGCCGACTGCGAGGCCACGGTGCCCTGGGTGGCGACGGCGTACGCGGCCGGCCCGTCGCTCGCCGCGGCCGTCGCCTCCGCCGAGGGGCCGCTGCCCGAGCACACCGTGCGGGTGCTGGGGGCGGGGCTCGCGGAGGCGCTGGCGGCCGTGCACGAACTGGGCCTGGTGCACCGGGACGTGAAGCCCTCCAACGTGCTGCTCACGGTCGACGGCCCGCTGCTCATCGACTTCGGCATCGCCCGCGCCACGGACGGCACGGCGTCGCTCACCTCGACCGGTGTCTCCGTCGGCTCGCCCGGCTACATGGCCCCCGAGCAGATCCTCGGCAAGGGTGTGTCCGGCGCGGCCGACGTCTTCTCCCTCGGCGCGGTGCTGGCCTACGCGGCGACCGGACAGCCGCCCTTCCCCGGCGACTCGTCGGCCGCGCTGCTCTACAAGGTCGTGCACGAGGAGCCGGCCCTCGGCGCGTTGGGCACGGGAGAGCTGCGCGAGGTCGTCGAGGCCTGCCTGGCCAAGGACCCGTCGGCCCGGCCGGCCCCCGGCGAGGTGGCCCGGCGGCTCGCTCCGGAAGGGGCGGCGCGGCTGGTGGCGGCCGGCTGGCTGCCGGGCGCGCTGGTGGAACAGGTGGGGCGCAGCGCCGTACACCTGCTGAACCTGGAGGCGGCCGGGGCCGGGGCGGAGGCCGTCGCGTCCGGGCCCGTCGGGTTCAGCAGCGCGTCGGTGGGGACGGCGGAGCCGTCGGCCGTGGGGCAGTTCGGGCCGCCGCCGGTGATGGACGCGAGCCCGGCGGCCCTGGCGGGCGTGCCCGCGCCGCGGGACGCCGTGCCGGATGCCACGGGCGCCGGACGGCCCGGGAAGATGGCCGTCACCGTGTCGGCCGCCGCCACGCCGGGGGAGGGCGGCCGCGGGCGGCGGCTGAGCTGCACCGTCGCGCTGGCGGTCGCGGGCGCGCTGGCCGCGGTGACGGTCGGTTCGGTCTTCGTGTTCGACCTCCTGCCGGGCGGCGGCGAGAACTCCGACACCGCGAGCGGCGCCCGCCCCCCGACGCCGACGGCCGCGTCGAGCGCCGTCGACGGCGAGGCGCCCACCGCGCTCCCGGCGCGCTACGTCGGCACCTGGGAGGGCGAGGGCAGCGGGCTCGGCGGCACCCTCCCCATGGGCACCTTCCGGGTGACCCTCGAACAGGCCGGCGTGGGCGAGGCGCTGGGCGAACTGCGGCAGACCGATGTGCTCGGCGGGGTCTGCGTCGATGTGCTGACGCTGAAGAAGGTGACGGAGAACGAGGTCGTCGCCGACTCGAAGGGCGCGCCCGGCAACCACGCCGGCTGCAACCCGCAGCCCCACACGATCCGGTTCACCCCGACCGGCGACGATCTGACGTACACCTCGGACAGCAGCGCGGAGGGCAACCCGACGGCGCGCCTGTCCAAGGTGCGGTAGGCGGGCGGCCGATGGGCGGCGGGGAACCCTTCACGGCACGGGACGGCCTGCGGATCGCGGCGGCCGTCCTCTTCGGCGCGGTGGTCCTCGCCGTCGTCGTGCTCACGCTCGGAACGCTGAAACGCCTCGTACGGGCCGCCGCCCCCGCGCTGACGGACCTGCCCGGCGGCGGCTGGACGGCCGGCGCCGTCCTCGGGCTGCTGTCGGTGGCCGGGTGGGCCGGGGGCGTGTGGTGCGCCGCGCCGGAGCGGTCCCGCGGCCGCCGGGCGTACGCGGTCGCCGGCGCGGTCTGCCGGGCGCTGTCCTTCGGACCGGCGCTCCTCGTCCTCGGCGCGCTGCCCGGCCGCACCTGCTCGTCGGGTTCCGCGGTCTGCGCGTACATCCCGGGCACGGGCGGCGTGTTCGTGATGTACGCGGTGACGGTCGGGGTGGCCGTCCGGCTCCGGTACCGGGGGCGCCGGACGCGGACAAAGGCCCGCCGGGCCGAGCGGCAGGCCCGGCTGAGGAGGCTGCGCAAGAAGGGCAGGGGGAAGAGCCGTGCGGCCCGGACGCGGTAGGCGGGAGCCGGGAACGAGCCGCGGACGGCGGGCGGGTGGGCCGGTGGGCGGGCCCCGGGTCTCCTACCATCTCCGGTGATGAGCACACCGCCCAGTGACCTCACGCTGTCCGCCCTCGCCGCCGTGTGGGGCCTGCTGGCCGGGGCGCTGCTGCCCAGGGCCGCCTACCGGTTCTCCGTGCCCGCGGAGGAGGCCGACCGCGGCTGGCGGGACGCCTGTCCGGCCGGGCACCCGGTGCGCGGGTGGCTCGGGCGGGGGCGGTGCGGGCCGTGTGCCGGTGTCCCGGGCGCCCCGGCCGCCGGTCACCTGCCCGGGCCCGGAGCGGTGTCGTGCGCCGACCCCCTCCCCCCGCCCGTGGCCGCCGGCCGGCTCTCCCCGGCGCCCGCCACCCCGTCGTACGCCCCCGGCGCACTCCTCCTTCCCGTCGTCACCGCCCTCCTCTGCGCCGTCCTCGCCGCCGCCACCGGGCTCCGGCCCGAGCTGGCCGTCTGGCTGCTGCTGGCGCCCCTCGGAGTGCTGCTGGCCGTCGTCGACCTGCGCGTGCAGCGGCTGCCCGACCCGCTCACCCTTCCCCTCGCGGCCGCCGCCCTCGCTCTGCTCGGCCCGGTCGCGCTGCTGCCCGAGCACGCCGGGAGCTGGACGACGGCCCTGCTGGGTTCGCTCGTCCTCGGCGGCGGCCATCTGGTCCTGCACCTGGTCAACCCGGCCGGCCTCGCCTTCGGCGACGTCAAACTGGCCCTCGGTACGGGCGCCGTCCTCGGCTGGTACGGCTGGCCCACCGTCATGCTGGGCACCCTGGCCGCCTTCCTGCTCGGCGCGTTGTACGGCGGCGCACTGGTCGTCATGGGACGGGCCGGGCGCCGGACGGCGATCGCGTTCGGGCCGTTCATGCTCGCGGGAGCCTTCACCGGGCTGCTGATCGGCGCGTACGCGGCCTGAGGTGAGCCCCGGGAAAACGCTGGCGTAGGCTGGCTTGGTCCGTCCACAACCCTTGACGAAAGGGACGCTCCCGGTGACCGAGAAGGCCGACCTTCAGTCCGTCCTCGACCGCGCCGCCGCCGGTGGGCGGATCACTCCGGAGGAGGCGCTCGACCTCTACCGCGACGCGCCCCTGCACGCCCTGGGCGCCGCCGCCGACGCCGTACGCCGCCGCAAGTACGCCGGCACCGAGCACATCGCGACGTACATCATCGAGCGGAACATCAACTACACGAACGTGTGCGTCACGGCGTGCAAGTTCTGCGCCTTCTACGCGGCCCCCAAGGACAAGGACAAGGGCTGGACCCGCGACCTGGACGACATCCTGCGCCGCTGCGCCGAGACCGTCGAACTGGGCGGCACCCAGATCATGTTCCAGGGCGGCCACCACCCGGACTACGGCGTCGAGTACTACGAGAAGCACTTCTCCGCCATCAAGGAGGCGTTCCCGCAGCTGGTGATCCACTCGCTGGGCGCGTCCGAGGTCGAGCACATGGCGCGGATCTCCGAGGTGAGCGTGGAGGAGGCGATCACCCGGATCCACGCGGCCGGCCTCGACTCCTTCGCCGGCGCGGGCGCCGAACTGCTCCCCGCCCGCCCGCGCAAGGCCATCGCGCCCCTCAAGGAGTCCGGTGAGCGCTGGCTGGAGATCATGGAGACCGCGCACCGGCTGGGCGTCGAGTCGACGTCGACCATGCTCATGGGCACCGGCGAGACCAACGCCGAGCGCATCGAACACCTGCGGATGATCCGTGACGTACAGGACCGGACGGGCGGCTTCCGCGCCTTCATCCCGTACACCTACCAGCCCGAGAACAACCACCTGAAGGGCCGTACGCAGGCCACGCTCTTCGAGTACCTGCGGATGATCGCCATCGCGCGGCTCTTCATGGACAACATCCAGCACATCCAGGGCTCCTGGCTCACCACGGGCAAGGAGGTCGGACAGCTCTCCCTGCACTACGGCGCGGACGACCTCGGCTCGATCATGCTGGAGGAGAACGTCGTCTCCTCGGCCGGCGCCAGGCACCGTTCCAACCGGCTGGAGATCATCGACCTGATCCGCAAGGCGGGCCGTGTCCCCGCCCAGCGCTCGACCACGTACGAGCACCTCGTCGTCCACGACGACCCGGCGAACGACCCCGTCGACGAGCGGGTCATGTCCCACATCTCCTCCACCGCGATCGAGGGCGGCACCGCCCACCCCGAGCTGAAGCTGCTCGCTTCCAACTAGGGCCGCGTTGCTGACGATTCACGCCGACTCCCGTGGGCGGGCGCTCGTCGTCGACGGCGCCCTGATCGCTGCGGCCGGCCCGCTGGAGGAACTGGCCGCCGGGCGTCCGCGGGCGCGGGTGCGCCAGTGGCCCGGCATCCTCACCCCCGGACTGATCAACCTGCACGGCACCGAGCTGCTGGAGGAGGCGTACCACCCCGATCCGCGCGAGGCGGAGGAACTCGGCACCGCACCGCTGACCGGGGAGGCGCTCGCCGCCCTCGCCATGGACGACGCCCGCTGGGGTGCCGGCGCCCGGCGCGGGGTGCAGCGCATGCTGGCCCACGGCACGGTCGCCGCCGCCTGCGAGGAACTGCGCAACCGGGCCGTACGGGACGCCGTGCACCGCTCCGGCCTGAGGGTCGTGGGCCGGATCGGGCGCCCCGCCGGGGTGCCCTCGCTGGATCCGTACGCCTCCGGCCTGCCGGTGGAGTTCGCGTCCCCGAGAGAGCCCGGCTCCGCCGCCCGGTTCGCCGTGTTCGACGTCGCGGACGAGGCGGACCTCCCGGCGGCGGGCGCGTCCAGCTGCGTGGCCACGGTGGTCGAGGGCAGGCTGGTGTACCGGCGGCGCTGAGCAGCGTCGTATGGGCGGCGCCGAGGGCTAACCCGAGAACGCCTCCGCGAACTCCCCCGAACTCTGCTCCACCCCACTGCAGTTGGTGAGCGGGTCGTCCGTGTCCGTCCCGTCCTCGCACTGCCGGTCGCGGAACGTCGCCCACATCGACACCCACGCCACGCCCTTCTCCTCGGCGAACGCCCGCACCTGCGCCGCGTCGGCGAGGCCGAACGTCTCGTTGTCGACGTCGTTCGTCCCGATCATGGAGGTGAGCGCCATCGCCCCCCACGCGGTCGCGTCCGTCGTGCCGAACACCTCCTTCAACTGGGCCTGCGCGGCCTTCGCCGAGGTGATCGCGTACGCGCCCATGTCTCCGGTGTACGACTCGCCGTAGTTCATCGTCATCAGGTTGACGGTGGAGACCTGGACGTCGAACTTGTTCGCGGACGCCAGCAGGGCGAGGCCGTCCTCGTCCAGCCCGGACGGCATCACCGGGAGGGTGAAGGAGACCTCCAGGCCGGGCCGCTCCTCCTGGAGCAGCCGGATCGCCTCCGAGCGCAGGGCGACCGAGTCCGCGTCGGTCAGCTCGTCGCCCTCGATGTCGAAGTCGGCCTGGGTGGAGCCGGCCGCGTCAAGGGCCTCGCCGTACGCCTCCGCCAGCGCCGACGCGCTGTCACAGGTCGACGCCAGCTCCTTGCCGGAGGCCCCGCCGAAGGAGACACGGACCGTGGCTCCCGACTCCGTCAGCGCCGAGATCCGGGACGTCACCGCCGAGTCGTCGACGGCCTCCGTCCCGTTCCACTCCGGCGTACAGCTGCTGCCGTCGGAGATGACGAACGCCAGGTTGTACGCCGCCGGCGAGCCCGCGGAATCGTTGTCGGAGGCCTCCGTCGCGCTGACGTACGGCGCGTAGGAGGTGCCGGCCGAAGCCGCCTCCGCGGCCGTCGCGGAGGGGGACGCCGCGCTCGGCCCGGTCGACTCGGGTGCTGCGTCCGTACCGCCGTCGGACCCTGCGGAGCACCCCGCCGTGGCCAGGGCAAACAGGCAACTGAGCCCGGCCATCGGCTTCAGGAAACTCCTCATCGCACATGCACCCGCTCTCGTGATTTCTGTCTCAGGGAAAATCTGAGTACGTATTCCAAGTGAAAATGTCTCACACGACGACGTACAAATTTTGAACAGTGAACGCACAGGGCAGCCACGGCCACGTCATGGCAATAACGGACAATCACCCTCTCAAGAGGGGCATTCAACCCTGGCCTACGGGGTGCGGTCCGTGCAGGCTTTCCGGGACACTCTCAGGAAAGAGACAGGTTAAGAGCTTTCTCATGGGCCTCTCACATGGATTTCCGGGTTTCCGACACATAAAGACTCCCTAATATCCGGGGAATGCATTCCGAGTCTTCCGAGTCTGCCGTCGATCGTCGTGACGCCGTTCGCGGTCGCCGTCGCAAACGTGGCAGCAACGCCGCCGACGGGCCCGTGTTCGTGGACAACTCCGGACGCAGGTCCAAGCTGCTGCGCCGGGTCGGCATCCTCCTCGGCGTGGGCTGCCTCGCCTACGCGGCCGTTCTCGGCGCCGCCTTCATGGGCTGGGGCACGTCCCTCACGCCGTCCTCGCTGCTGCCGTTCGGCGGTGACGGCCAGAACGGTCAGGGACCCGGGGGCGGCATCCGCCCGAACGGGGGCATCGGCTACGAGGTCGGCGCGCCCGGCGGCACGGCCCCCTCGTCGCTGCCGACGGGCACCGCCTCCCCGTCCGCCTCCGCCTCCGCCTCCGCCAACTGACGGGACCGCCACCACCACCATGACGACGACGACTCCCTCCCGCGGGCGCCGCCGCGCCCCCACCCGCATGAAGCGGGCGGCGGGCAAGGCCGCTGCGCTGCAGAAACCGCGTGTCATCCTCGCCCTGCTGCTCCTGCTCGCGCTGACCAGCGTGATGCTGCTCGACGGCTATCTGCGCGCCGAGGTCGGCGGCGACCAGCGCGTGCGCACCGGCGCCAGCTCCAGCAAGGTCCCCGACGACGTCCTCGACGGCGGCCCGATCCTCACCTTCCGGGGCGGCCGGGCGACGACGGTCTCCGTCCCCGACAAGACCATCGCGCTCACCTTCGACGACGGCCCGAACCCGACCTGGACGCCGAAGGTCCTCGAGATCCTCGAGGAGTACGACGTACCCGGCACGTTCTTCGTCGTGGGCTCGATGGTCTCCCGCTACCCGGACATCGTGAAGGACATGGTCGACCAGGGGAACGAGGTGGGCATCCACACGTTCACCCACGTCGACCTCTCCTACCAGAGCGACGCCCGCGTCAACCGTGAGATGCAGCAGACCCAGCTCGCGCTCGCCGGCGCGGCCGGCATCACGACCACGCTCTTCCGCGCCCCGTACTCCTCCGAGACGGACGCCATCGACAACTACAGCTGGCCCGTCTACAAGGCGCTCGGCGAGGACGGCTACACCAGCGTCTTCATCGACACCGACAGCGACGACTGGAAGAAGCCGGGCGTCTCGAAGATCATCAAGTGGGCCACGCCGGAGGACGGCGAGGGCGCCTCGGTGCTCTTCCACGACGCGGGCGGCGAGCGGTCGCAGACCATCGCGGCGCTGCCGACGTACATCAAGAAGATGAAGGCGAAGGGGTACTCCTTCACCACCGTCAGCGGCGTGCTGCAGGAGCAGAACGCCGGCGGGCGGAACACGGCCGGCCGGCAGGCTTCCGGTTCCGGTGCGGGGGCCGTGGCGGGACAGCAGCAGGCGGCCGGTACGTCCGGTGCGGGCACCGCCGGCACCGGCGGGCAGTCCGGGGGCGTACCGAACGGTGAGGGCTACGGCGTCGGCGGGAACACCGGCACCGGCGACGGCACGGGCACCGACGCGGCGCGCAGCCCCCTCCAGGCGGCCCACCGCGAGGCCGGCGGCATGACCCTCTACGAGGGCAAGGCGCTCATCGCGGCGGTCGCGCTGGCCGAGTGGACGGTCCCGGCGCTGTCGGTGGGGCTCATGATCGTGGGCGTGGCGGTCATGGGCCGCTTCGGGATGATGCTCCTCCTCGCCCGCCGCCACTACCGGCAGCGCAACAAACGCCGCTTCAGCTGGGGGCCGACGGTCACCCGCCCGGTGAGCGTGATCGTCCCGGCGTACAACGAGAAGGAGTGCATCGCCAACACGCTGGAGTCGCTGGCGCAGAGCACCCACCCGATCGAGATCGTCGTGGTCGACGACGGCTCGACGGACGGCACGTCCGAGATCGCGCGCGCCGCGGCCGACAAGCTCGGCATGCACAACGTCCGGGTCGTCCGGCAGGAGAACGCGGGCAAGCCGGCCGCGCTCAACAACGGCGTCCGCAACGCCAGTTACGACATCGTCATCATGATGGACGGCGACACCGTCTTCGAGCCGGACGCCGTGCACCACCTGGTGCAGCCCTTCGCCGACCCGAAGGTCGGCGCGGTCGCCGGCAACGCCAAGGTCGGCAACCGCGACACGGTCATCGGCGCCTGGCAGCACATCGAGTACGTGATGGGCTTTAACCTCGACCGCCGCATGTACGACCTGCTGCGCTGCATGCCGACCATCCCCGGCGCGATCGGCGCGTTCCGTCGCGACGCCGTGCTGGAGGTCGGCGGCATGAGCGAGGACACCCTCGCCGAGGACACCGACATCACCATCGCCATGCACCGCGCGGGCCGGCAGGTCGTCTACCAGGAGCACGCCAGGGCCTGGACGGAGGCGCCGGGCTCGCTCAAGCAGCTGTGGTCCCAGCGCTACCGCTGGTCCTACGGCACCATGCAGGCGCTGTGGAAGCACCGCAAGTCCCTCACGGACAAGGGGCCCTCGGGCCGCTTCGGCCGGGTCGGCATGCCGCTGGTCGTCCTGTTCCAGATCGTCACGCCGGTCTTCGCCCCGCTGATCGACGTGTTCACCGTCTACTCGATGATCTTCATCGACTTCCAGGCGGCCCTGCTGGCCTGGCTCGCCGTCCTGGGCGTCCAGCTCGGCTGCGCGGCGTACGCGTTCCGGCTGGACCGGGAGAAGTACCGGTACCTGCTGATGATGCCGCTGCAGCAGCTGGCCTACCGCCAGATGATGTACCTCGTCCTCATCCACTCCTGCATCACCGCCCTCACCGGCGGCCGCCTGCGCTGGCAGAAGCTGAAGCGCACCGGCGAGGTCGGCACCCCGGCGGGGGTGAGCGGATGAGCTGGGAGCAGCAGCAGGGGTACGGGTACGGCCACCAGCCGTCGTATCCCCAGGGCCACGACGACGGGTACGGCCAGGAGTACGGGCAGCAGCAGTACGCGCAGCAGCCGTACCCGTACCCGTACCCGTACCCGTACCCGCAGGAGTACGGGAGGTACGGGGAGTACGGGGAGTACGGGCAGAGCGTCGCCGTCGAGGAGACCGCGCCGCTGCCGCTGCCGGTGCCGGAGCCGGAGCCGGAACCGGAACCGGAACCGGAGGCCCCGGCCGGGGTGGCCGCCGAAGAAGAGGAGTCGCCGTCTCCGCCCCGGCCCCGCGCCCCCCAGCGGGACCGCTACTTCGACACCCTCAGAGCCCTGGCCCTCATCAGGGTCGTCACCTACCACACCTTCGGCTGGGCCTGGGCCGGCATGGTCTTCCCCTCCATGGGGATCATGTTCGGCCTGGCCGGCACCCTCATGGCGAAGTCCCTGGAGCGTCCGCCGCTGAAGGTGGTGAAGAGCCGGTTCCGCCGCCTCCTGCCCCCCTTCTGGTTCTGGGGCGTCTTCGTCGTCCTGGCGATGCTGATCCACGGCTGGATGCCGAACTGGGAGATCGTCTACTGGATCGTCCCGCTGGGCGACCCCCCGGGCAACGCCTGGGGCGAGCAGGCCTGGGAGATCCTCTGGTACCTGCGCACGTACCTCTGGTTCGTCCTGCTCTCCCCGCTGCTGCTGCGCCTGTTCCGCCTCGCCCCGCTGCCGGTCCTCGCGCTGTCCCTCACACCGGTCCTGGTGCTGAACTTCGTCTGGTCGGGCCCGGACAACCGGCTCGGCACCCTGCTGTGGGACCTGTCGACGTACCTCTTCTGCTGGATGGTCGGCTTCGCGCACCGCGACGGCGTCCTGGAGCGGATGAAGCCGGCCGCCGTCGTCGGGCTCTGCCTCGCGGCGATCGGCTTCGGCGGCTGGTACGCCCTCGCGCACCAGACCGACTTCGGCACCTACGACCTGGACGAGAACCCGCTCGCGCAGGCCTACTGGTCGGCCGGCTGCGTGATGCTGCTGATGTGGGCGAAGGCGCATTTCCGGATCGACTTCGCCCGGCTCACCCGCTTCCCCCGGGCCGACCGCCTCGTCACCGTCTTCAACGCGCGCGCGGTCACGATCTATCTCTGGCACCAGATCGCGCTCGTTCTGGCCGTCCCCCTGATCGACCAGTTCTGGAACGTGCCCGCCTTCGAGAAGTACCTGCCGCTGGAGAGCCAGTGGTTCATGTTCGGGGTGGCCTGGGTGCTGATCGCGGTCTTCGTCCTGCTGTGCGGGTGGGTGGAGGACGTGGCGGCGAAGAAGAAGCCGCGGCTGCTTCCCTGAGGGTGTGCCGCGGTCCCGTCCGGGCGGGCTGCAACAATGGCGGCGTGACCCGCGCTTCCCTGAACAAGCAGCCCCATGAAGTCGCCTCGATGTTCGACCGCGTGGCGGAACGGTACGACCTGACGAACGACGTGCTGTCGCTCGGCCAGGACCGGAGGTGGCGCAAGGAGGTCGCGAAGGCCGTCGACGCGCGCCCGGCGCAGAAGGTCCTGGACCTCGCCGCGGGCACGGCAACCTCCTCCCTCCCCTTCGCGCAGACCGGCGCGTACGTCGTCCCCTGCGACTTCTCCCTCGGGATGCTCCAGGTCGGCAAGAAGAAGCACACCTGGCTGCCGTTCACGGCCGGGGACGCGACGCGGCTGCCGTTCAAGGACGACACCTTCGACGCCGTCACGATCTCCTTCGGCCTGCGCAACGTCCAGGACACCGACGCGGCCCTGCGCGAGATGTACCGGGTGACCAGGCCCGGCGGCCGCGTGGTGATCTGCGAGTTCTCGCACCCGACCTGGGCGCCCTTCCGCACGGTCTACACCGAGTACCTGATGCGCGCCCTGCCCCCGGTGGCCCGCGCGGTCTCCTCGAACCCGGACGCGTACGTCTATCTCGCCGAGTCCATCCGCGCCTGGCCCGACCAGCCCGCGCTGGCCGAGCGGCTGCGCAAGGCCGGCTGGTCCAAGGTCGCCTGGCGCAACCTCACCGGCGGCGTGGTGACCCTGCACCGGGGCTTCAAGGAGAGCTGACGCCGCGGGCCCGGTGAGGAGAGCCGACGCCGCGGGCCCGGTGAGGAGAGCCGACGCCTCGGCCCTGGGCCCTCGGTGCGGGGCTCATCGGCTGAGCGTCTCGAAGGGATCCCGGGCCTGGTCCAGCTCGCGCTGCAGCCCGCCTCCGCCCGGTTTCGGCACGCGCGGCTCCCGTACGCCGGCGCCTCCGCCGCCCTCGCCCTCGGCGAAGTCGAACCACACGGTGACGACGGCCCCGCGCGGCACCTCCACCCCGGGCGGCGGGTACTGCCGTACGACGTAGTCGACCACGGCTCGGTGGAAGTCGGGCCGGTCCGGAGCGGCCAGCAGCACACCGTGCGCCGCGGCCGCCTCGCGCGCGTCCACGGCCATCAGACCGACGAACCGCGGCACGCGCACTTCGGGTGTTTTGGGTGGTACGAGCACAGATGTCACCCCCAGCGGTACTGGAAGGGTAACCGCACGGGTGTGCCATCCGGAAGCGCTGCGTGGCTTTCCGCGACTTTTCGCTACTCAGCGTCACCGGTTCCGGGGTGGTGGGGTGTCATCGCGGTTCGAGGCCGAGCCGGTAGCAGTGCCCCTGGCGCTTCGACTCCGGGGTCGTGAAGACCTCCGCGAGCCGCATGCCCAGGCGCCGGGTGACGGCGATGGACCGCGCGTTGCGCGCGTCGACCATGGCCACCACCTCGGGCACACCGGCCGCCCGCACCCGCTCCAGCGTCATCTGCGCGGCCGCGGTGACGTACCCCTGCCCCCAGTACTCCCGCCCCAGCCGCCAGCCGATCTCGATCTCGCCCCTGGGCCCCCACTCCGCGGGCCACGGCTGCGCGCCCGTGAACCCGACGACCCTGTCGTCCTGGTCGAGCATCGTCCACAGACAGAAGCCGTGCTCGGCGTCGTGCCGGCGCTGGCGGGCGGTGAGCTCCTCGTAGGCGGAGAGTTCGGCGGACCTCCCGCCGTGGAACTCCATGACGTCCGGGTGGTCGAAGACCCGGTGCCAGGCGACCGCGTCCTCGTCCGTGGGGACGCGCAGCCGTACTACGGGGAGAGCTCGGTTCACGGGGCAGCCCTTCAGCCGGGTGATCAATTGTGCTGCATAGACTGCCCATGTCCAGTGCCGGTCGGCACGTAGATTCCGAACTTGGGGAGATCCCGCCGTGACCGTCGAGACCGAGCCCCACTCCGAGTCCGCCTCCGAGCCGTTCTCCGAGAACACCGCCGACGTCATCGTCGTCGGCGCGGGGCCGGCCGGCTCCACGACCGCGTACTACCTCGCGAAGGCCGGACTCGACGTACTCCTGCTGGAGAAGACCGAGTTCCCGCGCGAGAAGGTCTGCGGCGACGGCCTCACCCCCCGCGCCACCAAGCAGCTCGTGGCCATGGGCATCGACATCTCCGAGGAAGCCGGCTGGCTGCGCAACAAGGGGCTGCGGATCATCGGCGGCGGAGTGCGGCTCCAGCTGGACTGGCCGGATCTCGCCTCCTTCCCCGACTACGGCCTGGTCCGCAAGCGCGACGACTTCGACGAGCAACTCGCCCGCCAGGCCCAGAAGGCGGGCGCCCGCCTCTACGAGCGCTGCAACGTCGGCGCCCCCGTCGTCGACGACCGCACCGGCCGCATCACCGGCGTGCACGCCAAACTGGGCGAGGAGAAGCGCGAAGTCACCTTCCGCGCCCCGCTGGTGGTGGCCGCCGACGGCAACTCCAGCCGGCTGTCGCTGGCGATGGGCCTGCACCGCCGCGAGGACCGTCCGATGGGCGTCGCGGTCCGCACGTACTTCACCTCCCCGCGCCACGACGACGACTACCTGGAGTCCTGGCTGGAGCTGTGGGACCGCCGCGGCCCCGGTGAGGACCGTCTCCTGCCCGGCTACGGCTGGATCTTCGGCATGGGCGACGGGACGAGCAATGTGGGCCTGGGCGTGCTCAACACCTCCGACTCCTTCAAGGAGCTCGACTGGCGCGAGGTCCTCAAGGCCTGGTGCGCGTCCATGCCTCAGGACTGGGGCTACACCCCCGAAAACATGACCGGCCCGATCCGCGGCGCCGCCCTCCCCATGGCCTTCAACCGCAAGCCCCACTACACCAAGGGCCTGTTGCTGGTCGGCGACGCCGGCGGTCTGGTCAACCCCTTCAACGGCGAGGGCATCGCCTACGCCATGGAGTCCGGGCAGATCGCCGCCGACGTCATCGTCCAGGCCCACGCCCGCGCCACCCCCGCCCAGCGCGAACTCGCCCTCCAGCGCTACCCGCGGATCCTCGCCGACACCTACGGCGGCTACTACACCCTGGGCCGTGCCTTCGTGAAGCTCATCGGCAACCCGAAGGTCATGAAGATCGCGACGCAGCGCGGTCTGACCCACCCGATGCTGATGAAGTTCACGCTGAAGATGCTCGCCAACCTCACCGACCCCACGGGCGGCGACGCGATGGACCGCATCATCAACGGCCTGAGCAAGGTGGCACCCCGAGCTTGATGGTTCGACGCCGGGCCGCTCGTTGGACAGTCGAGCGGCCCGGCTCGTGGCGTTTGGCCGTCACACGTTGACGATCTTCACCTTCGGTGAGCCGGGAAGCTCCTCGGCGGCCTTGCACAGCGCCGGGATGTGCGACTTGTCAGAAGTGACGAGTAGTACCGGGGGAGTGCAGAGTGCGGCCGTGGCGACCACGAGGGCGTCCACGAGGCATTCGTGTCCGTCAAGGCCCGAGGCGTCCAGCAGTTTCGCTGCGGCGTCCGTCACCGCGTCGTTGACCGGTTTCACGTCGAACCGGGACAGCAGGAACTGGAGTCGCTTGGCGGCTTCCCCTGTCCGGCGCACCTCCAAGGGTGTCAGTGCGGACAGCGCCACGCGCCGGCCGCTCTGCTGAGCGACCTCGATGCGCGCACGCATCCCCTCGTCACCGTCGACGTGCAGTGAGAGCCCTTGGGCGTCCAGGACGAGCGTGCCCTCGCTCTTTGCCTTGATCTTGAGGCGCTTGCTTACCACTCCTCCTCCGCCTGCCGCCGCGCTTCGGCGGAGACGGGGCCGAACGCCTTGCGGTCGGCGGTCACGACTTCACGGAGCTTCTGCGCGGCGAGCCACTCCTCCAGAGCTTCGGCCACGACGGAGGAGAATCCGCTCTTGCCGGCGCGTTCCTCGACTTCCTTGATCAGTGACTGGGCGAGCGACACGGATCTCTTGCCGGCCCGCTCGACGGCCTGGGGTGCCACGTGACTGCTCATACCTAAAACGTAACACCGCCGGTAGGAAATTTCCCGTCCGATGGTTACCTCGGTGGAACCAAGGTGGCCCCGAAGGCCTGACCGGCGGACCTCCCTCCGGCCGCGGTCGCGGACGCGGGGGCAGCGCGAAGGGCCGCTGCCCCCGAGCGGCTGCGGCCCTTACGCGTGCGTGAGTGCTGTGGCGGCGTGTCTCAGAGGACGCGCACCGCACCCGACGCCGGGTATCCGGACAGGTCCTGGATGACGACGCCCTTGGAGGGGTTGGCCGCGTCCAGGTACTGGCCGTTCCCGATGTAGACGCCCACATGGTAGGCGGAACCCTTGGCACCCCAGTAGAGGATGTCGCCGACCTGGAGGTTGGACAGGGAGACGTCGGTGCCGACCGTCGACTGGTCCTGCGAGACGCGCGGCAGGTCGACGCCGACCTGCTTGAAGGCGGCCTGGACCAGGCCCGAGCAGTCCCACGCGTTGGGGCCGGTGCCGCCCATGACGTATGCGTCGCCCACCTGAGCCTTGAGGAAGGCGATGACCGTGGCCACGCTGCCGCTGGCGGGCGCGGAGACGGTCGTGGTGGACGTGGAGAGGGTGGAACGTCCCGCGGAACGGGAGGCGGCCTCCGCGGCGGCCTTGCGGGCCTCCTCCGCCTTCTTCTTCGCCTCGGCCTTCTTGGCGGCCGCGAGGTCCTTCTTGGCCTCCTTTGCGGCCGCCTCGGCGGCCGCGTCACGCTCGGCATCGAGCTGGTAGTTCGCGGCGGCCTGCTGCGTGGCCTGCGCGGACTGCGCCACCTGGGCGGCCAGGTCGCCCGTGAAGACGGGCAGTTCGAGCGTCTGGGTCACCGGCTCGGCGGCGTTGGCCGAACCGGCCGCCGTGGCGACGGCCAGCGTGCCGAGGACACCACTGGCGACTCCGGCCCGCATCGCGATCGTCGACGCGCTGCGGCGGGGTTTCCGGTGGCTGCGTATGTGAGCGGTGTGGGACATGAGTCCAACCGGTATCAGGGGCTCCTCCATACCTTCAAGAAACGTGTGCTGCGCCACATTTGTTCAATGGAGCCCCCGAACACCCTTCGCGCCACTCTTTATTGACGCCGTAACGGACATTGTGGACACGGGCGATCGGGCCTGTGATCATGGCCTTTCGCTGTTACGTCCGAATTGCCCTCCGCCTACCATCGGTTGGGATCGTTGGCCAAGCCCGGTTCTCAGAGGTCTCTCATCGATGTGGTGGAGGTCACGGAACGGTCACCGGTGGGGCCGCGTCACGCGCGTAGATCGACTTCGTTCCGCTCGTGAACGCGTGCACGCGTCCACATCCGGCCCCGGGCTCCCCCGATGTGTGAACGTGCTCCTCTATCAAGCCCCCGCGTCCACCGCCAATTTGCATGCAAGGGAAGCCTCTTGATATGGAGACGCCCCGCCCGGCCTGCGGTGACGAGCGTAAATGTCACTTCTTGTGATCACTCTGACGCTTCGAGTACGAAGATCACCGCTGATATGACTTCATGATCCTTCGTCAGGTGGTGGAGATCACAAAGCTTGTGCAATACCCCGTGTCGCAGATCACAGAGCGGCGGGCATAAGATGCGAGGCAGTTGGGCTTGTGACCTGCTTCACATGTTCGCGATCTTCGCCGGGACGGGCGGGGTTCGTGGGGCACACGAGGCGGATGTGAGTCCGATGCCATCGCCAGCAGTCAGTGCCGACTGAGAGGAGCGAGGAGCGGTGAACGCGTATGCGCCCATCCTCGTACTGGGAGCCCTCGGGGCAGGCTTTGCGATCTTCTCCGTGGTCATGGCCACGCTGATCGGGCCGAAGCGGTACAACCGCGCCAAGCTCGAGGCCTACGAGTGCGGTATCGAGCCGACCCCCACGCCGGCCGGCGGCGGGCGCTTCCCCATCAAGTACTACCTGACGGCGATGCTCTTCATCGTCTTCGACATCGAGATCGTCTTCCTCTACCCCTGGGCCGTCACCTTCGACGCCCTGGGTGTCTTCGGGCTCGTGGAGATGCTGCTCTTCGTGCTCACCGTCTTCGTCGCCTACGCGTACGTGTGGCGGCGCGGCGGCCTGGAATGGGACTGAGGGGCCTTTAGTCATGGGACTCGAAGAAAAGCTGCCGAGCGGATTCCTGCTGACCACCGTCGAGCAGGCCGCGGGCTGGGTGCGCAAGGCGTCCGTCTTCCCCGCCACGTTCGGCCTCGCCTGCTGCGCCATCGAGATGATGACCACTGGCGCCGGCCGCTACGACCTGGCCCGCTTCGGCATGGAGGTCTTCCGCGGATCCCCGCGCCAGGCCGACCTCATGATCGTCGCCGGCCGGGTGAGCCAGAAGATGGCCCCGGTGCTGAGGCAGGTCTACGACCAGATGCCGAACCCGAAGTGGGTCATCTCCATGGGCGTGTGCGCGTCCTCGGGCGGCATGTTCAACAACTACGCGATCGTCCAGGGCGTCGACCACATCGTCCCCGTCGACATCTACCTCCCCGGCTGCCCGCCGCGCCCCGAGATGCTGATGGACGCGATCCTCAAGCTCCATCACAAGATCCAGAACTCCAAGCTGGGCGTGAACGCCGAGGAAGCGGCCCGCGAGGCGGAGGAAGCCGCGCTCAAGGCCCTGCCCACGATCGAGATGAAGGGGCTGCTGCGGTGAGCGACGCGAACGGCACCCATGGCGCGAACGGGTCGAACGGGGTGAACCCCGAGAAGGACCTCTCCGCCTCCAACCTCCCCGGCCAGCGCGGCCAGGGTGGCGAGGAGGTCCGCGTCCAGCGCGGCATGTTCGGCGCCAACAACGGAGGGGACACCTCCGGCTACGGCGGCCTGGTCCGCTCCGTCCGCCTTCCCGGCCCGGCCGCCCGGCCCTACGGCGGTTGGTTCGACGAGGTCGCCGACGAACTGGAAGGCGCCCTGGAGGAACAGGGTCTCCTCCCCGAGAACGCGATCGAGAAGACGGTCGTCGACCGCGGCGAGCTGACCTTCCACATCGAGCGTGAGCACCTGCTCCGCGTCGCCCGCACCCTGCGCGACGACCCGGCCCTGCGCTTCGAGCTCTGCACCGGCGTGAGCGGCGTGCACTACCCCAACGACAAGGGCCGCGAGCTGCACGCCGTCTACCACCTGCGCTCGATCACCCACAACCGGCTGATCCGCCTGGAGGTCAGCGCCCCGGACGCCGACCCGCACATCCCGTCCCTGGTCACCGTGTACCCGACCAACGACTGGCACGAGCGCGAGACGTACGACTTCTTCGGGATCGTCTTCGACGGTCACCCGGCCCTGACGCGGATCATGATGCCGGACGACTGGCAGGGCCACCCGCAGCGCAAGGACTATCCCCTCGGCGGCATCCCCGTCGAGTACAAGGGCGCCCAGATCCCGGCTCCGGACCAGCGGAGGTCGTACTCATGAGCACGTCACACGCTTCTCCCCGCGAGACCACCGAGGGCACCGTCTACACGGTCACCGGTGGCGACTGGGACGAGGTGGTCCAGTCCGCCGCCCGCGCCGACGACGAGCGCATCGTGGTCAACATGGGCCCCCAGCACCCCTCCACGCACGGCGTGCTCCGCCTCATCCTGGAGATCGAGGGCGAGACGGTCACCGAGGCCCGCTGCGGCATCGGCTACCTCCACACCGGCATCGAGAAGAACCTCGAGTTCCGCACATGGACGCAGGGCACCACGTTCGTGACGCGCATGGACTACCTGACGTCCTTCTTCAACGAGACCGCCTACTGTCTCGCCGTCGAGAAGCTCCTCGGCATCGAGGACCAGATTCCCGAGCGCGCCAAGATCATCCGAGTGCTCCTGATGGAGCTGAACCGGTTGTCCTCCCACCTGGTGTGCATCGCCACCGGCGGCATGGAACTCGGCGCCACCACGATCATGATCTACGGCTTCCGTGACCGCGAGATGATCCTCGACATCTACGAGCTCATCACGGGCCTCCGGATGAACCACGCGTACATCCGCCCCGGCGGACTCGCCCAGGACCTGCCGCCCGGCGCGGTCGACCAGATCCGCGAGTTCGTCAAGAAGATGCAGAAGAACCTCCCCGAGTACGACAAGCTCGCCACCGGGAACCCCATCTTCAAGGCGCGTATGCAGGACGTCGGCTACCTCGACCTGGCCGGCTGCATGGCCCTCGGCGCCACCGGCCCGATCCTGCGCTCCACCGGCCTGCCGCACGACCTGCGCAAGGCCCAGCCGTACTGCGACTACGAGACCTACGACTTCGACGTCCCGACCGCCGACTCCTGCGACTCCTACGGCCGCTTCCTGATCCGCCTGGAGGAGATGCGCCAGTCGCTGAGGATCGTCGAGCAGTGCCTGGACCGGCTGCAGCCCGGCCCGGTCATGGTGGGCGACAAGAAGATCGCCTGGCCCGCCCAGCTCGCCCTGGGACCGGACGGCCTGGGCAACTCCCTCGACCACATCAAGAAGATCATGGGCACCTCCATGGAGGCCCTGATCCACCACTTCAAGCTGGTCACCGAGGGTTTCCGCGTCCCGCCCGGACAGGCGTACGCGGCGGTCGAGTCGCCCAAGGGCGAACTAGGGGTGCTCGCCGTCTCCGACGGAGGCACCCGTCCCTACCGGGTCCACTTCCGGGACCCGTCCTTCACCAACCTGCAGGCCATGGCGGCGATGTGCGAGGGCGGCCAGGTCGCCGACGTCATCGTCGCCGTCGCGTCCATCGACCCCGTGATGGGAGGCGTCGACCGGTGACCACCTCTTCTTCCGAGCGGGGCGTCAGCCTGGGCATGCCCGAACTGCCCGCGCCCGCCTACCCGGACGACGTCCGGGCCCGGCTGGAGACGGACGCGCGCGCGATCGTCGCCCGCTACCCCGACTCCCGGTCCGCGCTCCTGCCGTTGCTGCATCTCGTGCAGTCGGAGGAGGGCCACGTCACGCGCACCGGGATGCAGTTCTGCGCGGACGTCCTGGGCCTGACCACGGCCGAGGTCACCGCGGTCGCCACCTTCTACACCATGTACCGCCGCCGGCCGAGCGGCGACTACCAGGTGGGGGTCTGCACCAACACCCTCTGCGCGGTGATGGGCGGCGACGCGATCTTCGAGTCCCTCCAGGAGTACCTCGGCGTCGGCAACGGCGAGACCACCGACGACGGAAAGATCACCCTGGAGCACATCGAGTGCAACGCGGCCTGCGACTTCGCGCCGGTCGTGATGGTCAACTGGGAGTTCTTCGACAACCAGACCGTGCAGAGCGCGAAGCGCCTGGTGGACGAGTTGCGGACCGGCCGCACGGTGTCGCCCACGCGCGGGGCGCCACTGTGCACCTTCAAGGAGACCGCCCGCATCCTGGCGGGCTTCCCCGACGAGCGGGACGGCGCCGTCGAGGCGAGCGGCAGCGCGGGACCGGCCTCGCTGACGGGCCTCCGCCTGGCCAGGGGAGAGACCGCACCCGCGCGCGTGGTCCACCCGCGTGACGGCGGGCCGCACGACGAGCCGCAGGACAGGGCGCCGAGCGGCGCGGCCGCGCGCGACGCGTCGCCGGCCGAGCACCTCAGTTCACATGACGCGCCGCAGGAGACATCGGCCTCCGACCCCGCCCACCCGGCAGGGCCTGCCGCCGAGGAGGGGGAGTGATGACCTTGGCACCCGAGCTGAAAGGCAGCAGCCCCGAGAAGCTGCTCGCACCCGTGCTGTCGGCCTTCTGGGACGAGGAGAGGTCCTGGTCGCTGGACGTCTACCGCAGGCACGAGGGGTACGAGGGGCTCCGCAAGGCGCTCCGCATGTCCCCGGACGAAGTGATCGCGTACGTCAAGGACTCCGGTCTGCGCGGGCGCGGCGGCGCGGGATTCCCGACGGGAATGAAATGGCAGTTCATCCCCCAGGGTGATGGAAAGCCGCACTATCTAGTTGTCAACGCCGACGAATCGGAGCCGGGAACCTGCAAGGACATCCCGCTCCTCTTCGCGAACCCGCACAGCCTCATCGAGGGCATGGTGATCGCGTGTTATGCCATCAGGTCTTCGCATGCCTTCATCTATCTGCGCGGTGAAGTCGTCCCTGTGCTGCGGCGGCTGCACGAGGCCGTGCGTGAGGCCTACGCGGCGGGCTACCTCGGCGAGAACATCCTGGGCAGCGGACTCGACCTCGAACTCACCGTGCACGCGGGCGCGGGTGCGTACATCTGCGGTGAGGAGACCGCGCTGCTGGACTCCCTCGAAGGCCGCCGTGGTCAACCGCGGCTTCGTCCCCCCTTTCCTGCGGTCGCGGGCCTCTATGCGTGCCCGACTGTCGTGAACAACGTCGAGTCCATCGCCTCGGTTCCCGCGATCCTGAAAAACGGGAAAGAATGGTTCAGGTCGATGGGCAGCGAGAAGTCCCCGGGCTTCACGCTCTACTCCCTCAGCGGCCATGTCGCGGGCCCCGGCCAGTACGAGGCCCCGCTCGGCATCACCCTCCGTCAGCTCCTCGAGATGAGCGGCGGCATGCGGCCGGGCCACCGCCTCAAGTTCTGGACACCGGGCGGTTCCTCGACCCCGATGTTCACCGACGAGCACCTCGACGTCCCTCTCGACTACGAAGGAGTGGGTGCCGCGGGTTCCATGCTCGGCACCAAAGCTCTGCAGTGTTTCGACGAGACGACCTGCGTGGTGCGGGCCGTCACCCGCTGGACCGAGTTCTACGCCCACGAGTCCTGCGGCAAGTGCACGCCCTGCCGCGAGGGCACCTACTGGCTCGTGCAGCTGCTGCGCGACATCGAGGCCGGCAAGGGCGTGATGTCCGACCTCGACAAGCTGAACGACATCGCCGACAACATCAACGGCAAGTCGTTCTGCGCCCTCGGCGACGGCGCCGCCTCGCCGATCTTCTCCTCGCTCAAGTACTTCCGCGAGGAGTACGAGCAGCACATCACCGGCCGGGGCTGCCCCTTCGACCCGGCGAAGTCGACGGCCTGGGCCGACCGCCCGGAGGTGAACGCATGACCGTGACCACCAGCGCTCCCTCGGGAGGGGGAGAGGCGGCGGTCCCGCCGGAAGATCTCGTGACGCTGACGATCGACGGCGCGGAGATCAGCGTGCCCAAGGGCACCCTGGTCATCCGGGCCGCCGAGCAGCTCGGCATCGAGATCCCCCGCTTCTGCGACCACCCCCTCCTCGACCCGGCCGGCGCCTGCCGCCAGTGCATCGTCGAGGTCGAGGGCCAGCGCAAGCCGATGGCGTCCTGCACGATCACCTGCACCGACGGCATGGTGGTGAAGACCCACCTCACCTCACCGGCCGCGGAGAAGGCCCAGCACGGTGTGATGGAGCTGCTCCTCATCAACCACCCGCTGGACTGCCCGGTCTGCGACAAGGGCGGCGAGTGCCCCCTGCAGAACCAGGCGATGTCGCACGGCAACGCCGAGTCCCGCTTCGAGGGCCGCAAGCGGACGTACGAGAAGCCCGTGCCGATCTCCACGCAGGTGCTGCTCGACCGCGAGCGGTGCGTGCTGTGCGCCCGCTGCACCCGCTTCTCCCACCAGATCGCCGGCGACCCGATGATCGAGCTGATCGAGCGGGGCGCGCTGCAGCAGGTCGGCACCGGTGAGGGCGACCCGTTCGAGTCGTACTTCTCCGGCAACACCATCCAGATCTGCCCGGTCGGCGCCCTCACCTCGGCGGCGTACCGATTCCGCTCCCGCCCCTTCGACCTGGTCTCCTCGCCCTCGGTGTGCGAACACTGCTCCGGCGGCTGCGCCACCCGCACCGACCACCGGCGCGGCAAGGTCATGCGCCGCCTGGCGTCGAACGACCCCGAGGTCAACGAGGAGTGGATCTGCGACAAGGGGCGGTTCGCGTTCCGGTACGCGCAGCAGCGCGACCGGCTCGACACGCCCCTGGTGCGCAACGCCGAGGGCGACCTGGAACCGGCGTCCTGGCCGGAGGCGCTGCAGATCGCCGCACAGGGACTGCTCGCCTCGCGCGGCAGGACCGGTGTGCTGACCGGCGGCCGCCTCACCATCGAGGACGCGTACGCGTACAGCAAGTTCGCGCGCGTGGCCCTCGGCACCAACGACATCGACTTCCGCGCCCGCGTGCACAGCACCGAGGAGGCCGACTTCCTCGCGGCCCGGGTGGCCGGCCGGGGCCGTGACCTCGACGGGACGGGCGTCACGTACACCTCCTTGGAGAAGGCGCCCGCCGTTCTGCTGGCCGGGTTCGAGTCCGAGGAGGAGGCGCCCGGCGTCTTCCTGAGGCTGCGCAAGGCCTGGCGCAAGCACGGACAGAAGGTGTTCTCGCTGGCCACGCACGTCACGCGCGGCCTGGAGAAGGCGGGCGGCACCCTGCTGCCGGCCGCTCCGGGCACCGAGACCGAGTGGCTGGACGCGCTCGCCGGTGGCGTCGGCCTGGACGAGGCGGGCAGCACGGCCGCCGCGGCGCTGCGCACCGAGGGCGCGGTGATCGTCGTGGGAGAGCGGCTGGCGGCCGTGGCCGGCGGCCTGACCGCCGCCGTACGGGCCGCCAACGCCACCGGGGCCTCGCTGGTGTGGATCCCGCGCCGGGCGGGGGAGCGGGGCGCGATCGAGGCGGGTGCGCTGCCGTCGCTGCTGCCGGGCGGCCGCCCGGCCACCGACCCGCGCGCGCGGGAGGAGGTCGCGGCCCTCTGGGGGCTCGCCGAACTCCCGCACCGCTACGGCCGTGACACGGGCGCGATCGTCGAGGCCGCCGCGTCCGGCGAACTGCAGGCGCTGCTCGTCGCCGGCGTGGAGGTCACCGACCTGCCCGATCCGGCACGCGCGCGTGAGGCGCTCGCCGAGGCCGGCTTCGTGGTGTCGCTGGAGCTGCGGCCCAGTGAGATCACGCGGCAGGCGGACGTCGTCCTTCCGGTGGCCGCGGTCGCCGAGAAGGCGGGCACCTTCCTCAACTGGGAGGGCCGGGTCCGCTTCTTCGAGGCCGCGCTCAAGCCCGACCAGATGACCCGCCGCCCGGCACCGTCCGACGCGCGCGTGCTGCAGATGCTCGCCGATGCGATGGACGTCCACCTGGGCCTGCCGGACCTGCGCACCGCGCGTGCGGAGCTGGACCGGCTCGGCGCCTGGGACGGCCCGCGCGGCACCGAACCCCTGGAGACCGCGGGGGTGCTGCCGAGGCCCGCCGCGGGGGAGGCGGTACTGGCCGGGCACCGGCTGCTGCTCGACCAGGGCGTCCTCCAGCAGGGCGACGAGGCGCTCGCCGGGACGCGGCACGCGGCACACGCGCGCGTGTCGGCCGCCACGGCCGCGGAGGCGGGCGTCGAGGACGGCGACGTCCTCGCCGTCACCGGCGCCCACGGAGTGGTCGAACTCCCGCTGCGGGTCACCGAGATGCCCGACCGGGTGGTCTGGCTCCCGCTGAACTCCGCCGGCGCGGGTGTCGCCTCCGACGCCGGGGCCACACCCGGCTCCCTCGTCCGCATCGGTCCGGCGACGCCGGCCGCCGAAGCCCCCAAGGAGGTGGAGGCATGAACCCGTATCTCGCCGCTGAAGACCTCTCGATGTTCGGCCGCGATCCCTGGTGGCTGGTCGTCGTCAAGGCCGTGTTCTGCTTCGCCTTCCTGATGCTGACCGTGCTGTTCTCCATCGTGTGGGAGCGCAAGGTCGTCGCCTGGATGCAGCTGCGCATCGGACCCAACCGGCACGGCCCCTGGGGCATGCTCCAGTCGCTCGCCGACGGCATCAAGCTGATGCTGAAGGAAGACCTCATCGTCAAGCGCGCCGACAAGGTGGTGTACGTCCTCGCGCCGATCGTCGCGGCCATCCCGGCCTTCATGGCGATCGCGGTGATCCCCTTCGGCCCGGCCGGCAACGAGATCTCGATCTTCGGCCAGCGCACCACGATGCAGCTCACCGACCTGCCGATCGCGGTGCTCTACATCCTCGCGGTCGCCTCGGTCGGCATCTACGGCATCGTCCTGGCGGGGTGGAGCTCCGGATCCACCTACCCCCTGCTGGGCGGTCTGCGCTCCTGCGCCCAGATGATCTCGTACGAGATCGCCATGGGTGCCGCGTTCGCCTCGGTGTTCCTCTACTCGGGGTCGATGTCGACGTCGACGATCGTCGAGCAGCAGCAGGACCGCTGGTACGTCATCCTGCTGCCGGTCTCCTTCGTCCTCTACATCATCACGATGGTCGGCGAGACCAACCGCGCCCCCTTCGACATGCCGGAGTCCGAGGGCGACCTGGTCGGCGGTTTCAACACCGAGTACTCGTCGATCAAGTTCGCGATGTTCATGCTCGCCGAGTACGTGAACATGGTGACGGTCTCGGCGGTGGCGACCACCCTGTTCCTCGGCGGCTGGCGGGCACCCTGGCCGGTCAGCGCCTTCTGGGAGGGCGCGAACCACGGCTGGTGGCCGATGCTCTGGTTCGTCGTCAAGGTCCAGCTGCTGCTGTTCTTCTTCATCTGGCTGCGCGGCACGCTCCCCCGCGTCCGCTACGACCAGCTGATGAAGCTCGGCTGGAAGGTCCTCATCCCGGTGTCGGTGACGTGGCTGATGCTCGTCGCGACCGTGCGGACCCTGCGCAACGAGAACTACGACTTCGCCGACATCGCCCTCTACGTCGGCGGCGGTGTCCTGCTCCTGCTGCTGCTCTCCTTCGTCGTGGACATGTTCCGCGGCGGCGGGAAGGAGGCGCAGGCTCCCGCCGAACCCGCCGGCTTCGACCCGATGGCGGGCGGGTTCCCCGTCCCGCCGCTGCCCGGACAGGAGCTTCCGCCGGTGCCCAGGCGCCGTCCGCGCCGGGAGCGGGAGCTGATTGTCAGTGGCGGGTCGGACACTGTCAGTGACGGATCGCTGGATGGAAAGGAGGCGTCCGATGGCTGAGGAGCCCCAGGAGACCAAGCCCGGTTTCCAGAACCCCGTGGCCGGCTTCGGCGTGACCTTCAAGGCCATGTTCAAGAAGCGGCTGACCGAGCAGTACCCGGAGCAGCAGAAGACCACGGCTCCGCGGTTCCACGGACGGCACCAGCTCAACCGCCATCCGGACGGCCTGGAGAAATGCGTCGGCTGCGAGCTGTGCGCCTGGGCCTGCCCCGCCGACGCGATCTACGTCGAGGGCGCGGACAACACCGACGAGGAACGCTACTCGCCGGGTGAGCGGTACGGGCGGGTGTACCAGATCAACTACGCCCGCTGCATCCTGTGCGGTCTGTGCATCGAGGCCTGCCCCACCCGCGCGTTGACGATGACGAACGAGTTCGAGCTCGCCGACTCCAGCCGCGCCAACCTGATCTACACCAAGGAGCAGCTGCTGGCCGGCCTCGACGAGGGCATGGTCGACACGCCGCACGCGATCTACCCGGGGACGGACGAGCAGGACTACTACCGGGGGCTGGTCACCGAGGCCGCGCCCGGTACGGAGCGCCAGGTGGCCGTCTCCAAGGGAGAGGTGCCCCAGGAGGCCGCCTCCACCTCCGGTGAGGGCGAGCCCGCCTCGGAGGAGGTGATCCGCCGATGAGCGCGCAACTCGCCGCCTACTCCACCTCCACCGGCGAGGCCTTCCAGTTCTGGGTGCTCGGCACCGTCGCCGTGCTCGGCGCCCTGTGCACCGTCTTCATGAAGAAGGCCGTGCACAGCGCGCTCTGTCTCGCCGGCACCATGATCATCCTGGCGATCTTCTACCTCGCCAACGGCGCCTACTTCCTGGGCATCGTCCAGATCGTCGTCTACACGGGCGCGATCATGATGCTGTTCCTGTTCGTGGTGATGCTCGTCGGCGTCACCGCTGCGGACTCCCTGAAGGAGACCATCAAGGGACAGCGCTGGCTGGCCCTGGTGTGCGGCCTCGGCTTCGGCATCCTGCTGATCGCCGGCATCGGCAACGCCTCCCTGACGGAGTTCACCGGTCTCTCCCAGGCCAACGCGAACGGCAACGTGGAGGGCCTCGCCGCCCTGATCTTCACCAAGTACGTCTTCGCCTTCGAGATCACCGGCGCCCTGCTGATCACGGCCGCCGTCGGCGCCATGGTGCTCACCCACCGCGAGCGCACCGAGCGCGCCAGGACCCAGCGGGAGATGGCCGAACAGCGGGTCCGGGAGGGCAAGCACGTACCGCCGCTGCCCGCGCCCGGCGTGTACGCGCGGCACAACGCCGTGGACGTCGCGGGCCTGCTGCCCGACGGCACCCCGTCGGACCTCACGGTCAGCAGCACGCTGCGCGAACGCGGTCAGATCCGGGACGTGTCCACCGAGGCGCTGAACGACCTCAAGGCGCTGCAGCGGCGCGCCGAGGAGCGCCTCGAGCGTGACGCGATCGAACCGCCGCAGCTCAAGGGGAACTCCCGGCGGACCGAGGAGGCGTCGAAGTGAACCCGGTCAACTACCTCTACCTCGCCGCCCTGTTGTTCACGATCGGCGCGACCGGCGTGCTGATCCGGCGCAACGCGATCGTCGTGTTCATGTGCATCGAGCTGATGCTCAACGCCTGCAACCTCGCGTTCGTCGCCTTCTCCCGGATGCACGGCAATCTCGACGGCCAGATCATCGCCTTCTTCACGATGGTCGTCGCCGCCGCGGAGGTCGTGGTGGGACTCGCGATCATCGTGTCGCTGTTCCGTTCCCGCCACTCGGCCTCGGTCGACGACGCCAGCCTGATGAAGCTGTAAGGGGTCGGAAGAATCGTGGAGAACCTGATTGCGCTGCTGATCGCGGCGCCCCTGCTCGGAGCGGCCGTCCTTCTGGTCGGCGGCCGCCGGCTCGACGCCGTCGGCCACTGGATCGGCACGCTCCTGTCGGCCGTCTCCTTCGTGTTCGGCCTCGTCCTCTTCGGCGACCTGCTCAGCAGGAGCGCCGAGGACCGCACGCTCACCCAGCACCTGTACTCCTGGATCCCGGTCGAGGGCTTCCAGGCGGACGTCGCCTTCCGCCTGGACCAGCTGTCGATGACCTTCGTGCTGCTGATCACGGGCGTCGGCTCGCTGATCCACCTGTACTCGGTCGGGTACATGGAGCACGACGAGCGGCGCCGCCGCTTCTTCGGCTACCTCAACCTGTTCCTCGCGGCGATGCTGCTGCTCGTCCTCGCCGACAACTACCTGCTGCTGTACGTCGGCTGGGAGGGTGTCGGTCTCGCCTCCTACCTGCTCATCGGCTTCTGGCAGCACAAGCCCAGCGCGGCCACCGCGGCGAAGAAGGCCTTCCTGGTCAACCGCGTCGGCGACATGGGCCTGTCGATCGCCATCATGCTGATGTTCACCACCTTCGGGACCTTCGCCTTCGGCCCGCTGCTCGGGACGGAAGGAGAACCCGGCATCGCCGGGGACGCGACCGAGGGCAGGCTCACCGCCATCGCCCTGATGCTGCTGCTCGCCGCCTGCGGCAAGTCCGCCCAGGTGCCGCTGCAGTCCTGGCTCGGGGACGCCATGGAGGGCCCGACCCCGGTCTCCGCCCTGATCCACGCGGCGACGATGGTGACCGCCGGTGTGTACCTGATCGTCCGCTCGGCGGCGATCTTCAACGGCGCCCCCGACGCCCAGCTCGTCGTCACCGTCGTCGGAGCCGTCACGCTCCTGTTCGGTGCGATCGTCGGTTGCGCCAAGGACGACATCAAGAAGGCGCTGGCCGGTTCGACCATGTCGCAGATCGGCTACATGGTGCTGGCCGCGGGCCTCGGCCCCATCGGCTACGTCTTCGCGATCATGCACCTGGTGACGCACGGCTTCTTCAAGGCCGGGCTGTTCCTCGGCGCCGGCTCGGTCATGCACGGCATGAACGACGAGGTCGACATGAGGAAGTACGGCGGCCTGCGCACGTACATGCCGATCACCTTCGTCACCTTCGGCCTCGGCTACCTCGCCATCATCGGTTTCCCGGGCCTGTCCGGCTTCTTCTCCAAGGACAAGATCATCGAGGCGGCCTTCGCCAAGGGCGGCACCGAGGGCTGGATCCTCGGCGCGTGCGCCCTGCTGGGCGCGGCCATCACCGCGTACTACATGACGCGCGTGATGCTGATGACGTTCTTCGGCGAGAAGCGCTGGCAGCCCGACGCCGACGGCCATGAGCCGCACCCGCACGAGTCGCCCAAGGTCATGACGATCCCCATGATCGTGCTGGCCTTCGGCTCGGTCTTCGCGGGCGGCTTCTTCAGCATCGGCGACCGCTTCCTGCACTGGCTCGAGCCGGTCACCGGCCACTCGCACGGCGACTCTCCGGTCAGCGCCCTCACCGTCACCCTCTCCACGATGGTGGTCCTGGTGATCGGCGTGGCCGTCGCCTACGCCCAGTACGGCCGCCGCCCGGTCCCGGTCGTCGCCCCCCGCGGGTCGTTGCTCACCCGGGCCGCCCGCCGCGACCTCCTGCAGGACGACTTCAACCACGTCGTCCTGGTCCGCGGCGGCGAGCACCTCACGCGCTCCCTGGTGTACGTCGACCACACCCTGGTCGACGGCGTCGTCAACGGCACGGCGGCCTCGGTCGGCGGCCTCTCCGGACGGCTGCGCCGACTGCAGAACGGCTTTGCGCGGTCGTACGCGGTCTCGATGTTCGGCGGTGCGGCGCTTCTCATCGCCGCGACCCTGCTGATGAGGGCGGTCTGATACCGATGTCCTTTCCCCTGCTGACAGCGACGGCGGCGCTCCCGGCGATCGGGGCGGTCGCCACGGCCGCCGTCCCGGCCGCCCGGCGCAACGCCGCCAAATCGCTGGCCCTGCTCGTCTCGCTCGGCACCCTCGCCCTGGCGGTCGCCGTCCTGGTCCGCTTCGACCCGGACGGCAGCCGCTACCAGCTCACCGAATCCCACTCCTGGATCAAGGACTTCGGGGTCCGCTACGAACTGGGCGTGGACGGCATCGCGGTGGCCCTCGTCGCGCTCACCGCGCTGCTGATCCCGTTCATCATCCTGGCGGGGTGGCACGACGCCGACCCGCTGGAGACCGGCAGCCGCCGCTGGCGGCCCACCCAGGGCTTCTTCGCCCTGATCCTGGCCGTCGAGGCGATGGTGATCCTCTCCTTCGAGGCCACCGACGTCTTCCTCTTCTACATCTTCTTCGAAGCCATGCTGATCCCGATGTACTTCCTCATCGGCGGCTTCGGGGACCGGGCCCACGAGCACGGCGAGGAGACGGCGTCCACGCAACGGTCGTACGCGGCCGTGAAGTTCCTGCTCTACAACCTGGTCGGCGGTCTGATCATGCTGGCCGCGGTGATCGGGCTGTACGTGGTGGCCGGGAGCTTCTCGCTCACCGAGATCGCCGAGGCCCGCGCGAGCGGTTCGCTGGACATGGCGACGAACACCGAACGCTGGCTGTTCCTCGGCTTCTTCTTCGCCTTCGCGGTGAAGGCGCCGCTGTGGCCGCTGCACACCTGGCTGCCCAACGCCATGGGTGAGGCCACCGCCCCGGTCGCCGTCCTCATCACGGCGGTCGTCGACAAGGTGGGCACCTTCGCGATGCTCCGCTTCTGCCTCCAGCTCTTCCCGGAGGCCAGCAAGTGGGCGACACCCGCCATCCTCGTGCTGGCGGTGATCAGCATCATCTACGGCGCGCTGCTCGCCGTCGGCCAGCGCGACATCAAGCGGCTGGTGGCGTACGCGTCGATCTCGCACTTCGGCTTCATCATCATGGGCATCTTCGCGATGACGAGCCAGGGCCAGTCCGGCGCCACGCTCTACATGGTCAACCACGGCATCTCGACGGCCGCCCTGATGCTGGTCGCCGGGTTCCTGATCTCCCGGCGCGGCTCGCGGCTCATCGCCGACTACGGCGGAGTGCAGAAGGTGGCCCCGGTGCTCGCCGGCACCTTCCTGATCGGCGGTCTGGCGACGCTGTCGCTGCCCGGCCTCGCGCCGTTCGTGAGCGAGTTCCTGGTCCTGGTCGGCACGTTCGCGCGCTACCCGGCGATCGGCATCGTCGCCACCTTCGGCATCGTGCTCGCCGCGCTCTACACCCTCGTCCTCTACCAGCGGACGATGACGGGACCGGTGAAGCCGGAGGTCTCCGCGATGCCCGACCTCCGCGCGCGTGAGCTGGCGGTCGTCGCCCCGCTGATCGTGCTGCTGATCTTCCTGGGCGTCTACCCGAAGCCCGTCACGGACATCGTCAACCCGGCGGTCAAACAGACCCTGTCCGACGTACACGAGAAGGACCCCCGGCCCGAGGTGGAGGCGGCCAAGTGAGCGCATCAGCCGTCCACAGCCTGTGGACAACAGCGGCCGGCGCGGCCGACCCGATCGCGAAGATCGACGCGCCCAAGATCGAATACGGGCAATTGTCGCCCACCTTGATCGTCGTGGGCGCGGCGATCGTCGGGGTGCTCGTCGAGGCGTTCGTGCCGCGCAAGCACCGCTACTACGCACAGCTGTTCGTGTCCGTCGTGGCGCTGGCCGCCGCGTTCGCCGCGGTCGTCGCCCTCGCCGCGGACGGGTACGGCACCACCAAGGCGCGCATCGCCGCGATGGGTGCGATCGCGGTCGACGGACCCGCCCTCTTCCTTCAGGGCACGATCCTGCTGGCCGCCCTGGTCGGCCTGTTCACCTTCGCCGAACGCCGCCTCGACCCCGAGACCCACGGCAACCGGGTCGACTCCTTCGCCGCCCAGGCCGCCTCCGTGCCCGGCAGCGACAGCGAGAAAGCCGCGGTCAAGGCCGGTTTCACCACCACCGAGGTCTTCCCGCTGCTGCTGTTCGCGGTCGCCGGCATGCTGGTCTTCCCGTCGGCCAACGACCTGCTGACCCTCTTCATCGCGCTGGAAGTCTTCTCGCTCCCGCTGTACCTGCTGTGCGCCCTGGCCCGCCGCAAGCGGCTCATGTCGCAGGAGGCCGCGGTCAAGTACTTCCTGCTCGGCGCGTTCGCCTCCGCGTTCACCCTCTTCGGCATCGCCCTGCTGTACGGCTACGCGGGCTCCGTCTCGTACGCGACCATCTCGCAGGTCGTCGACGGCACCGTCAAGAACGTCAACCCGGCGCTCGCCGACACCATGGGCAACGACGCGCTGCTGCTCATCGGCACCGCGATGATCGTCATGGGCCTGCTGTTCAAGGTGGGCGCGGTGCCCTTCCACATGTGGACGCCCGACGTCTACCAGGGCGCGCCCACGCCGGTCACCGGCTTCATGGCCGCGGCGACCAAGGTGGCCGCGTTCGGCGCGCTGCTGCGCGTCCTCTACGTCGTCCTGCCCGGCCTGCGCTGGGACTGGCGGCCGGTGATGTGGGGCGTCGCGATCATCACCATGCTGGGCGGCGCGATCGTCGCGATCACCCAGACCGACATCAAGAGGCTGCTGGCGTACTCGTCCATCGCGCACGCCGGATTCATCCTCGCGGGTGTCATCGCGACCACCCCCGACGGCGTCTCCTCCGTCCTCTTCTACCTGGCCGCGTACTCCTTCGTGACGATCGGCGCGTTCGCGGTGGTCACGCTCGTCCGCGACGCCGGCGGCGAGGCGACCCACCTGTCGAAGTGGGCCGGGCTCGGCCGGCGCTCCCCGCTGGTGGCGGCCGTGTTCGCGGTGTTCCTGCTGGCCTTCGCCGGTATCCCGCTGACCTCCGGGTTCGCCGGGAAGTTCGCCGTCTTCAAGGCGGCCGCGGAGGGCGGGGCCGCGCCGCTGGTCGTGGTCGGCGTGATCTCCTCGGCGATCGCCGCGTTCTTCTACATCCGCGTGATCGTGCTGATGTTCTTCAGCGAGCCGCGGCCCGAGGGCCCGACCGTCGCCGTCCCGTCGCCGCTGACGATGACGGCGATCGGCGTGGGCGTCGCGGTCACGCTGGTGCTGGGTGTGGCGCCGCAGTACTTCCTGGACCTGGCGAACCAGGCCGGGGTGTTCGTGCGCTGAGTCGCGCGGTGCCCGCGCGGTGGGCCCGGTCCTTGGGAGGGGGCCGGGCCCACCGTCGTGTCCGGTGACCGGAGTTTTACACAGGGTGACCGGGCCGGGTCTGTGGATAACTCCGGCCCTGTCAGTCCGGGCCCCTATCGTGGAGGCAGTGGTCGAGGGACGACGTACGGGGGACGAGGCGATGGGCGGGACGGGTGGGATCAGCGAGATGACAGGGATCACCGGGGCACCGGGGCGGACGGAGAGCGAGGCCCTGGCCGCGCTGCACCGGGTCTTCGGGTACGAGGCCTTCCGGGGCGAACAGGAAGCGGTCATCGAGCATGTGGTGGCCGGCGGGGACGCGGTCGTCCTCATGCCGACCGGCGGCGGCAAGTCGCTCTGTTACCAGATCCCCGCCCTGGTCAGACCCGGTACGGGAGTGGTCGTCTCCCCGCTGATCGCGCTCATGCAGGACCAGGTGGACGCGCTCCGCGCGCTCGGCGTGCGCGCCGGGTTCATGAACTCCACGCAGGACTTCGACGAGCGGCGCGTGGTCGAGGCCGAGTTCCTCGCGGGCGAGCTGGACCTGCTGTACCTGGCTCCCGAGCGGCTGCGCCTGGACTCCTCGCTGGATCTGCTCTCCCGCGGCAAGATCTCGGTGTTCGCGATCGACGAGGCGCACTGCGTGTCCCAGTGGGGCCACGACTTCCGGCCGGACTACCTGTCCCTCTCCCTGCTGGGAGAGCGCTGGCCGGAGGTCCCCCGTATCGCGCTCACGGCGACGGCCACGCGCGCGACGCACGAGGAGCTCACCCAGCGGCTGAACATGCCGGCCGCCCGGCACTTCGTGGCGAGCTTCGACCGGCCCAACATCCAGTACCGGATCGTGCCCAAGGCCGATCCCAAGAAGCAGCTGCTGGCCTTCCTGCGCGAGGAGCACGCGGGCGACGCGGGCATCGTGTACTGCCTCTCGCGCAACTCGGTCGAGAAGACCGCCGAGTTCCTCACCCGCAACGGCGTCGAGGCGGTCCCGTACCACGCGGGCCTGGACGCGGGCACGCGCGCGGCGCACCAGTCCCGGTTCCTGCGGGAGGAGGGCCTGGTCGTCTGCGCGACCATCGCCTTCGGCATGGGCATCGACAAGCCGGACGTCCGTTTCGTCGCCCATCTCGACCTGCCCAAGTCGATCGAGGGCTATTACCAGGAGACGGGCCGGGCCGGCCGCGACGGCCTCCCGTCCACCGCGTGGATGGCCTACGGCCTCAACGACGTCATACAGCAGCGCAAGCTGATCCAGTCCGGTGAGGGCGACGAGGCGTTCCGCAGGCGGGCCGCCGCCCATCTGGACTCGATGCTGGCGCTGTGCGAGACCGCCCAGTGCCGTCGCGGTCAGCTCCTCGCCTACTTCGGGCAGGAGCCGGACCCGGCGGGCTGCGGCAACTGCGACACCTGTCTCGCCCCGCCGGAGACCTGGGACGGCACGGTCGCCGCTCAGAAGGTGCTGTCGACGGTGGTGCGGCTCCAGCGGGAGCGCGGCCAGAAGTTCGGCGCGGTGCAGATCGTCGACATCCTGCTCGGCAAGCGCACGGGCAAGGTCATCCAGTTCGACCACGACCAGCTGTCCGTGTTCGGCATCGGCGAGGAGCTCACCGAGGGCGAATGGCGCGGCGTCGTCCGCCAGTTGCTGGCGCAGGGGCTGCTCGCGGTCGAGGGGGAGTACGGCACCCTGGTACTGACCGAGGCCAGCGGAGCGGTACTGCGGCGCGAGCGCGAGGTGCCGCTGCGCAAGGAGCCGAAGAAGCCGGTCGCACCCAAGGCGTCCGGCTCGTCCTCCTCCGGCAAGGGCAAGGCCAGGGCGGCCGTCGCCGAGCTGCCGGAGGACCTGCTCCCCGCCTTCGAGGCCCTGCGCGCCTGGCGCGCCGAACAGGCCCGCGAGCAGGGCGTCCCGGCATACGTCATCTTCCACGACGCGACGCTCAGGGAGATCGTCACCGCCTGGCCGACCTCGGTGCAGCAGCTCGGCGGCATCAGCGGCGTCGGCGAGAAGAAGCTGGCCACGTACGGCGAGGGCGTCGTCGCGGTCCTGGCGGAACTGAGCGGCGGGCCGGGCGCGGGCGGCGAGAAGGACGCCACCCGGGCACAGGCCGGCGCCGCAGACGACGACCACTGGCCCGAGATGGACGCGGAGCCCGAGCCGGACGACTGGATATAGACGCCGGGCGACGGGACGGGCGAGGAGGCGGAGGCACCCTCACAGCGCCTGTGCCGCGTACGCCCTGACGTCCGCGTCCGCGTCCGAGTCCGCGGTGGCCGTGGCGAGGGCTGGACGCGCCGCTGCCGCCGCCCCGCGCGGGGCGTCGCCGGTGCGGCGGTGGCGGGTCAGGGCCAGGACGGCGGCCTTGCGGACATCGGCGTTCGGGCCGGCGAGGGCCTTGGCGAGGGCCTTGGCGAGGGCGGCCACCGCGACATCGGGCAGGGCCGCGGACAGCGCCGTCGCGGCGCCGGCCCGCACCTGCCAGGCCGGGTCGGACAGGGCGGCCGCGGCGCGGGCGGCGGGCGGGGCCGGGCTGCCGGTGCTGCCCAGCACGGCGTGGGCGGCACCCCGGACCAGGGCGTCGGCGTCCTCGGTGAGCCGGCCCCGCGTGGTGGTGACGGGGGCCTCCGGCGTCGCGTCGACCCCCGCCGGGCCCTTGGCCAGCGCTACACGGACCTCCCGGGAGGGATCGTCCGCGGCCCGGGACAGAGGGGCGGCCGCGTCCACCGACACCAGGGCGCGCACGGCCTCGATCCGGACGGCGACGTCCGGGTCGTCCAGGGCACCGCCGAACAGGTCCGGGCCGCCCAGACGCAGTGCCCGCAGCACGTCGAGGGCGGCGGCGCGGACGACGGGGTCGGGCTCGGCGAGCGCGGCGACGAGGCCGTCGCGCAGGGCGGGCTCCGGCGGCAGGATCTGCCACCGTCGCGCCGGCCGGCCCTACGAGAGCGCGGTCAGCCCCGGCGCGAAGGCGATCAGCAGTGGGAGCAGCGGCACCAGGCCCGCCACGGCCGTCGTCAGCGCCCGGTGCCTGCGGCCCAGCCGGGGCGGCGGCTCGAGCAGACGCTCGACGCGTTCGCCGAGGAGGCGGTGGCTGGAGGCGCAGGACAGGACACCCCGGTGCTGGTTCAGCTCGATCAGCGCCAGAGCGGTGGTCAGGTGGCCGCAGCGCCGGGAGGCGGTGTCGTCGGCGGCGAGTTCGACCAGCCGGTGGGTCTGGTCACAGAAGTGGGAGAAGAGCGGAATGCGGGGGAATCCGGTGGCAAGGGCGGTCGAGAGGTGGAGCAGCCAGTCGTGGTGGGCGCGGGCGTGGCCCCGCTCGTGGGTGAGGACGGCGTCCAGCTGGTGGGAGGTCAGGCGGTGCAGGGCGCCGGTGGTGACGACCAGCTGGGGCGGGTTGCCCGGCATCCACCAGGCGTCGGGATACTCGTCCTCCAGCACGAGCAGCGGGCCGCGGGCGGACGGCAGGCCCGCGGGCAGGTCGGGGGCGCGTTCCCGCAGGTGGGCGCGGGCCTGGCCGCGACGGCGGCGCGCGTCGAAGAGTTCGCGGGCCAGCATCGCGGTGGTCCAGGCGGCCCCGCAGGCCAGCAGCAGGGTCAGCACGGCCGCCCAGGGCGGGGCGGCGGACAGGTCGTACGCCTCGGTCACCGCCGGCGGCGCCGGGGCGAAGACGTGGGCGCGGACCGTGTGGAAGACGGCGGCGGCGCCGAGCACCAGCGCCGTCAGGCAGCACAGCAGGACCGTGGCGACCAGGCACTGCCACACCCACAGCGCCACCACCGGCTCCCGCTCGGGCCACTCGGCCCGGGTCAGCGCGCGCGGGGCCGGCACGGCGGCCGTGAGCGCGACGGCGCTCAGCAGGAGCAGGCAGACGGTCATGCCATCGGTCATGCCATGGGCTCCGGATCCTGGTCGGCGAGGACGGACAGAGGGCGTGAGGGGACGTGCGGGGCCGCACCCCGGGCACGGCGGTCCGGCCGGTGGTGCGACGGACGTGCGGCGGGCCCGGCACGAGGACCGTGCCCGCCGACAGTATGACGGCGGTCACCGCCGGAGTCAGCCTGCTGGAAGCAGGCGGTCAGCCCGCCACGATCCGCCCGCTCACCTCGCCCAGGCCCACGCGCAGGCCGTCCGGCCCCGGGGCCCACGCCGTCAGGGTCACCTCGTCGCCGTCCTCCAGGAAGGTGCGCTTGCCGTCGGGGAGTTCGAGGGCGTCGCGGCCGTTCCACGTCAGCTCCAGCAGGGAGCCGCGCTGGTTCTCCGCCGGGCCGCTGACCGTGCCCGAGCCGTACAGGTCGCCGGTGCGCAGGGAGGCGCCGTTGACGGTCATGTGGGCGAGCTGCTGGGCGGCGGTCCAGTACATCGTCGAGAAGGGGGGTTCGGACACGACGTGGCCGTTGATCGCGATCGAGATGCGCAGGTCGTAGCCGCCGGGTTCACGGTCCGCGTCGTCCAGGTAGGGCAGCAGGGGGTGCGTGCGCCGCGGCGGGGCCACGCGCGCCTCCTCCAGCGCCTCCAGCGGAGTGATCCAGGCCGACACCGAGGTGGCGAAGGACTTCCCGAGGAACGGCCCGAGGGGGACGTACTCCCAGGCCTGGAGGTCCCGCGCGGACCAGTCGTTGAGCAGGCAGAGGCCGAACACATGGTCCCGGAAGGCGTCCGCGTCCACCGGCTCCCCCATCGCCGACGGCACGCCGACCACGAAGCCGACCTCGGCCTCGATGTCGAGGCGGACGGACGGGCCGAACACCGGCGCGGGATCGGCGGGGCCCTTGCGCTGCCCCGACGGGCGTACGACGTCCGTGCCGGAGACGACCACCGTGCCCGACCGGCCGTGGTAACCGATCGGCAGGTGCTTCCAGTTCGGGGTGAGGGAGTCGGCCGCGTCGGGGCGGAAGATCTGTCCGACGTTGCGGGCGTGGTTCTCGGAGGCGTAGAAGTCGACGTAGTCCGCCACCTCGAAGGGGAGGTGCAGGGTCACCGAGGACAGGGGGTGGACGAGCGGTTCGAGGGCGGCGCGGTGCGCGGGACCGGTGACCGCCTCGGTCAGCGTGCGGCGGACCTCCGACCAGGTGGTGCGGCCCGCAGCCAGCAGGGGGTTGAGGGTCGGCCGGGCGAGCAGGGGGGCGTGCGGCGAGCCGAGCGCGCGGGCCGCCGCGCCCGCGTCCAGGACGTGGTCGCCGAGCCGTACGCCGACGGTCCGCTCCGCCGCACCGGGGAGGGAGAAGACGCCGTACGGAAGGTTGTGCGGACCGAAGGGATCATCCTCGGAAAGGTCGAAGGGGGGCATCGGGTACTGCCTCTCTTTCGTGCTCGCCATGTCGTGCTCGCGTGGGCTCCGCGGGTGCGGGGAGCCGCGCCACACGTTACGGCCGACCTCGTCCGGGAGGCACGGGGTGCGGCCGCCGGGGTGCCCGGAGGAAACTCTCCGCTTCCGCCCGCTCACCGGAAGTCGCCCAGGGACGGTCCGCAATCTTGACGGAGCGGTGCGAAAGGGGACACTCTGAGCGGGTGCTGGAAGGCCTCGGGGAGGGGGCGTTCCCGCGGCACACCTGGGGGGCGGATGGCCAAAGGGGAGGCCGGCCTCGGGTCGGCGCGGCGTGGTGCACGGCCGAAGCGGCTGGAAGAGACCATGCGCGGCAGACTCGGCCGGGAATGCGTGTACGTACCGTCGTGCAGATTCGGGCTGTTCGTGGCCTTGCGTCACTGGTGCCCGCCCGGCGGCAGAGTGCTGATGTCACCGGTCAACGACGATGTCATCCTCTTCGTGGTGCTCGCGGCCGGACTCAGGCCCGTGCAGGCGCCGCTGAACCCGCTGGACGCGTCGATCGACGTCGACGCCGTGCCCGACGAGGTGTGGGGCTCGCTGTCCGCCGTGCTCACGACGAATCTGTACGGCAACCCGGACGACGCGCCGAGCCTGCGGGACAAGTGCGACGCCCTGGGCATCCCGCTGTTCGAGGACGGCGCGCATGCGATCGGCAGCGAGGTGGGCGGGAGACCGGTCGGAGCCTGGGGGGACGCCTCCGTCTTCAGCCTTTCCAAGCACGTCGGCGCCAAGGCCGGGGGCTTCCTGTCCTTCGCCGACCCGGGACTGCGCGACGCGCTGGAGAAGACCTGCGAGGACCTGCTGCTGCCGAGCAGGCTCACGGCGGAACTCGCCTACACGGTCCGGCCGTACGCGGAGGCCGCCGTGCGCGGACTGCGGCTGCGGCGGGCGGCCTGGGCCACCATGCGGCTGCTCGGGCTGACGGAGCGCGAGGAGATCCGGATGCCGTTGCGCGCGCGGGAGCTGGCCCGGGCCGTGGAGGCGGCCCCGGACCTGAGCGCGCACGACTCCTGGGTGCGGGTCGACATGCACGACTACCGGCTGCGTTCCGGTCCGCCGCGGCTCGCGCGGATCGGGCGCCGGCTGGACCGCCTGGGCGGGGTGCTGGCCGCCTGCCGGTCCGGTACGGAGCTGCTGCTGTCCACGCCGTGGGCGAGACCGCACAGCAAGGCCGGCCCGGTCCCCGTCCAGCCCCTCTTCCGGGTCCCCCTGTTCGTGGCCGACCGGGACGCCGCGAGAGCGGCGCTCGCGCGGCGGGGCCTCGTCGTGGGCTACCTGTACGACCCGCCCCTGGACGACTACGCGGGGGAGCGGTTCACCGATCCGTCGCCCGACCCGGCCGGGGCCCGCTGGTTCGCGCGGCACGCGCTGCCCGTGGACCCGCTGCGGGCCCGGCAGGTCGTGGAGGTGCTGGACGACGCCAAGGTGCGGCCGGCGGAGGGACCGGGAGGGCTGGGACCCACCCGTGGCTGAGACACAGGCCGGGATCCAGGTGCCCGGACGCCCGGCGCCGGCCGCCGGGAGGGAGACGAACGGCCCGGCACCGGCCGACGCGAGCCACGGCAGCGACTCGCTGTTCAAGAACGCCTACTTCCTGATGCTCAGCACCGGCGTCTCCGCCGTGCTGGGCCTCGGGTTCTGGCTGGTGGCCGCCCGCTACTACGCGGAGGAGGCCGTCGGCCAGGGCTCGGCCGCGATCGCCGCGATGCGGCTGCTCGCCAGCATCACGGCGACCACGATGATCGGCGCCGTCGTCCGCTTCGTCCCGCGCGCGGGACGGGCGACCGGGTCGCTGGTGTGGCGGGCCTACGCGGCGAGTTCGGTGGTCGTGGCCGTCGCCGCCGCAGGCTTCCTGCTCACGCTCGACCTGTGGGGGGCGTCCTACGCGCCGCTGGGCACACCGGCCGCGGGGGCCGCGTTCGTCGTGGCGTGCGTGGCCTGGGCGCTGCTCACCCTCCAGGACGGGGTGCTCACCGGGCTGCGCAGATCCGGCTGGGTGCCGGTCGGCAACGCGGTGTTCTCCCTCGGCAAGCTGGTCCTGCTGGTCGTCTTCGCGACCGCGCTGCCGGTGCTGGGCATCTTCGTGTCCTGGGCCGTGGCGATCGCGTTCTCGACACTGCCGCTGGGCTGGCTGATCTTCCGCAGGCTCATCCCGCGTCAGGCCGCCGCCGACCGCGATCTGGAGCCGCCCCGGCTGCGGGAGATGGGCCGTTTCCTGGCCGGGGACTCGCTGGGCGCGCTGTTCAGCCTGGCGATGATCAACCTGCTGCCGGTGATGGTCGCGGTCCGCTTCAGCGCGGCGGAGAACGGCTACTTCTACGTGGCGTACACCGTCGGCGGCACGATGGAGTTCATGGCCATCAACATGGCCTCCTCGCTCACCGCCCACGCCTCGCACGACCCGCGCCAACTCGCCGAGGGCGTCCGCGGGGCGCTGCGCCGCATGACCCTGCTGCTGGTGCCGGTGGTGCTGGTGCTGGTGGTGTTCGCGCCGCAGATCCTCACGCCGTTCGACGAGGACTACGCCGAGCACGGCACCACCGTGCTGCGGCTGCTGGCCGCCGGGGCGCTGCCCCGGGTCGTGGTCGAGCTGTACATCGGGGTGCTGCGGGTGCAGGGCCGCACCGGAGTGCTCGCAGCGCTCCAGGGCGCCATGTGCACGCTGGTACTGGGCGGTGCGGCCGTGCTGTTCGCGCCGGCCGGGATCGCGGGCGCGGGCTGGGCGGTGCTGCTCGGCATGACGCTGATCGCCGCGGTGTCCGTCGTCGGCCTGCGCAGCGCGCTGCGCCGCACCGACCGCCTCCCCACCGACCGCCTCCCCGCCGGCCCGCCCTCCGCCGACCCGGCCCACGGCACCCGCTGGGCGAGGCTGAACGCCACCGCCGGGTACGGCACGACCTGGGCGCGCCGGGCGGCCTACGAGCGGGAGGGCATCGACGAGAACACGGTCGCCCTGTTCATCGGACGTCCCGGGTACGAACGCGAGGCGCTGCAGGCGGACACCCTGGCGCTGATCACCCGGCCGCACCCCTCCGGAGCGGGGCAGGGCACCGACAGGAGCCAGGCGCCGGCGGCGGCCCCGCGGGGCGGGCGGGAGCGGTCCGCGCCGGCCGGCCCCCGGGAGCGCTGGACCGAGGGCGCCCTGTGGGTGCTGCTCGGCCTCGCCACCGCGGTCTTCTGGGCGGCGTTGAACGGGCTGCCCTGGTCCGGCGGCCCCTACGACGACGTACGGACCGGGCGTCACATGCTGGCGGCGCTGCCCCCCGCGGCGCTGGTCGCGGGCGGCCTGCTGCTGGTGGGGTTCGTCGGCTCGGTGACGCTGCGCGCCGCGCGCGACGTGCGGTTGCCGGGGGCGGCACTGGGGTCCGTGCTGCTCGCCCTGCACGCCGTACCTCCGGCCTTCGGCTGGGAACCGCGGCCGGTCGGCGGGGAGATGGCCGCGCGGACGGCCGGTTTCCTCGCGGACGGCGTGGGGCTGGACGGGCCCGAGCCGCTGCTGCGGTGGGCGCCGGCGGTCGTGCACCTGCTGTGTCTCGTACCGTTGTGGCTGCTGCTCGCGCGGCTCGGCGGGCGGCTGACCTGGCCGGGGCGCTGGGGGGTGCTGTACCTCCTCGCGGTGGGCGGCTGGGTGTGGCGGCAGGAGCTCGCGCCGGTGGTGCTGCCCCTGCTGGGCGGCCTCGTCCTCGCCGTCCTGTTCCTGTCGCTCCACGGGCGAGCCGTGCGGGCCCGCCACCCCTGAACCGTCAGCGGGGCGGCACGGGCTGGTGGAAGTAACCGTTCCGGCCGGCCTCCCGGTAGCCCTCCAGGCCCGGACCGTCGTTGACGGTCAGATCGCAGGCGGCCTCCTCGGAGGTGGGCCGGTTCCAGTGGACCAGCGCCTTCACCTCGGGGAGCTTCTTCACGGCGGCGGGGATCCGGGTGTACCAGTCGCGCTGGCGCACCGGGTCGTCCGCGTCGGGCGCGGTGGCGTACTCCGCGAGCATCACCGGCTTGTCGTCGGTGACGTTCGCGCGCAGCCACTCGTAGCTGGGCCGCTGGCTGCGCAGGAAGTCCTTCCAGTCGCTGGTGCCGTGGCACTCGTAGTAGTTGTACTGGTCCATGGCGATCCAGTCGACGTAGTCGTCCCCGGGGTACAGCGCCTTCATGTCCTCGGCGCTGCCGAGGTAGCCGGAGACGGTCCACACCCACACGACGTTGTCGGCGCCCAGTTCCCGGAAGCGGTCGCGCAGATGGCGGTACGCCGCGACGAACTCCTCCGGGGTGCCGGCGCCTTCCTCGATTCGGGCGTCGGTCTCCTGGTCGAAGGAGAGGAAGACGCGTTTGCCGTAGGCCTTGATGCGCCGGATCTGCGGATCGAGGATCTTTTCGTCGAACTTCCCCGAGGCGATGTTCTTCCAGCCCAGCTGGGTCTCCGTCCAGTTCTCGTGGTGCGGCTCGGTCCAGACGGTGGACTCCCAGGCCAGCATGAGCAGCCTGTCCTTGCCGAGTTCCTGCTCGTCGGGGGTGAGGAGTTCCCCGTCGAGCCGGGTGCCCGACATGTCGTGGTAGTTGTAGACGAGGTCGAGCCTGCGGCCGATCCTCTTCTCGAAGCCGAGCACGGCGTCCTTGAGCGAGCCGTTCCCGGCGTACGGAACGGCGGCTCCCCACCAGGCGCCGCAAGGCGGGACCAGCGTGTCGGTGGGAGCGCAGGCGCCGGTGGGCAGCTCGCCCGAGGCGGCGTCGGCCGGCAGGGGGTCCCCGGGCTCCTGGTCCTCGGGGCGGCTCACCCAGAGGCCGAGCCCGGCGAGCAGCGCGGCCACCGCCACCAGGACGACGGCCGTGTAGCCGCGCCTCACGCCCCCCACGTCACCCTCCAAGCCCCTCTTCGCAGAGCTGCCCCTGCCGACTCCCGTACCGCGCCCTCGTCCTGTCATGGCGCGCCACCGCCGGGCGGCCTGCGCCTGGCGGGCTCGACCGCGCCGCGCCGCGCGGCCGGCAGCGGCAGCCCCGGCAGGGCCGCGGTGACCGTGGTGAACGCGGCGAGCGAGACGAGGAAGGCGATCATCGAGAAGCCCTCCACCAGGAACAGCGAGGTGGCGGTGAGCACACCGAGCGACAGGCTGATGGGCGCGGCGAGCGCGACCGCCTCCAGCCGCGCCCCGGCGGCCGGCGCTCCCGGCCGCGGACACAGCGCCGCGCAACCGGGGCCGAACAGGACGAAGAGCAGCACCGGGATCCAGCGCAGGGGAGAGGGGCCGGGGACGGTCGTGGCGGCCAGCGCGAGCCAGCCCGAGACCCCGACGAGGACTCTGAGCCGCGTCGAAGCGCCCCGGAGACCTCCTGTCTCCCGGGCGTGGCCGGTCTCCGTGCCACCGGTCCCCGCCTCACCCGTCTTGTCGCGGCCGGTGTCCTCGTCGCGGCCGGTGTCCTCGTCGCCGAGGTCCGCGGAGTCTGTGGTCGTCACGTCGATCACCTCGGGGTCCTGCGTCGTGGTCGGTCATCGGGCGGCCGGGCGGTACTCCAGGACGACGCCGTACGGACGGCTTTCGACGGTCCTGAAGAGCGGCGAGGCGGACAGCTTCGACCGCAGGGCCGCGAAGCCGCCGGCCGGCAGCAGGCCCTCTCCGGCGGCGTAGACGTCCTGGGTGCGGGTGAGGACGACGTACGCCCTGGTCCCCCGGGGGATGCCGGCGGCGAGATAGGAGACCGGGTCCTTCAGCATCTTCTCGTTCTCGGAGAGCGCCTGTTCGGCGAAGAACCAGTGTTCGAGCCGGTCGTAGCGGTGGAGCGCCTGCGGGAAGGAGCCGCTGGTGGCGAGGATCAGCGAGCCGTCGGGGGCGTGGTCCAGGGCTCTGGTGACCAGCGCGGTCTCCTCGGGCGGCGTGTAGAACATCTTCTCCTTGCCGTAGTACGACGGCAGGAAGCCGGCCAGCAGCACCAGCAGCACCGCCGGCAGGACGAACGCCGAGCCCTTGCGCCACAGCGCCCTCGCCCGGGTGCGACGGCTTCCCGCGACGGCGGGCACCAGCGCGGCGGCGGCGAAGAAGGCCGCACCGGGCAGGGCGAACAGATACACCCGGAAGAGCATCTCGCCGCCGTAGTCGTTGACGGCGAACAGCGGCACCGGGGCGACGGACACCAGCAGCAGCGGCAGCGCACCGCGGGTCAGCCGGCGCCGCAGCACCACGGCCGCCCCGGCGAGGACGGCGACCGCGAGCACCATCACCACGTTGGCGGTGCCCGCGAGTTCGGGTCCGGGGCCGGTGAGCCGGCCCGTGTAGCCCGCGCGGGAGTTCTGCGTCAGCTCGCCGATCGACGAGCGGACGGTGGAGAGCGTCTCGACGAACAGCGGCCGCCCCATGGTCAGGTCCCAGGTGAGCATCAGCAGCGCGGCGACGACCAGCAGCCCGTAGTTGCGGTAGCGGCGGGTGCAGTTGAGCGCGAGCAGACAGATGGTGAGCATCACCGGGGTGAGCTGGTGCGTGGCGTTGACCGCGGCGATCAGCGGGGCGAGGACCACCACGCAGACCGCGCGCTGTCTGCTGCCCGTCGGCGGCGGCACGGGGGCGGCGACCGGGTCGAGGAAGGTGCGGTCGCGCAGCCGTCCGGCGGAGCCGGGCCGCACGAAGTGCCGCAGCACCACCGCGAGGACCGTCAGATGCAGCAGGTAGGCGAGGGCCTGGGGGGCGAAGTAGTCCTGGCCCACCCAGTTGGCGAGCTGGAAGATCCAGACGGCGGTCCAGATCAGCCGCCAGTCCTCGCAGAACGTGCGGTAGATCAGCACGAGCACCGGGATCATCAGCAGACCGAGGACGACCGGCGCCCAGTTGGCGTACGCGGCGGCGCTCTCCACGCCGAAGGCGCGCACCAGACCCGCGTCGAGCGTGAAGAAGCCCGGCCACTGGTCGTACGCGGACATGTTGCCCGACAGCGCCGCGCCGGGCCGCAGCTCACCGTTGGCGAGCAGCGTGTCGACGACGGCGTCGTGCTTGGACGCCCACGGGTAGCGCACCGCGTCGTACAGGATCGCCGGGGGCGCCTTGAGCGCGAACAGCAGCGCGACACAGTGCGCGGCGGGCCACCACGGCGCGGTGCCCGCCCGTCGCAGACTGAGGACGAAGCCCGCGGTGAGGACCAGCAACGACAGGTAGTAGGTGGCCGGGAGGCGGTCCAGCAGGCCGTAGTCGCCCATCTCCCGGAAGCCGGTGCGGGGCAGTGCGTACAGCCACAGCGCGGCGGCCGGCAGCAGCGTCAGCAGGCCGGTGTCGGGCACGCGGCGCGGGATCCGCCAGGGGTGCCGGTCGCCGGCGGCGGGGCCGGGAGGGGGCGGCACGCTGCTCTCCGTGCTCGGTACGGACACATGGTGCTGCATGCCGAGGCTCCCTCCCCCAGGCCAACTATAGGAATTACCTCTGCTTTTCATGCCAAAACAGTCAGATCGATCTTCGACGGGCCGCCGGCGGCTCAGCCGGCGAAGACGGGGCCGCGTACGACGGCGCGGGCGAGGCGGTACCACCGCCAGCCGACCGTCTTCGGCCCGTCCCGGTACGGGGCGACCCGCGCCCCGCGTCCCGCCAGCCAGCCCTCGACGTCGGCGACGGTGTGGCTCCGCCGCACGATGAGCCGGGCGATGCGGTAGCGCTCGTCGCGGTCCGAACTGAGCGCGTGGCGCACGGCGGTGGCCGTCTCGTAGCCGGCGGCGGCCGCCATCCGCCGCACCCGGCCGCTGTTGTAGCCGTGCGGGTAGGCGAGATGCCGGACGCGGTGCCCGAGCGCGTCCTCCAGCACCGCGCGCGACGCCCGCAGTTCCCGCGCGAGCGCCCGCGGCGCGAGGGTGTCCAGCTGGGCGTGGGTGACGGTGTGGCTGCCGACCTCCATGCCGTACTGCTCCAGCCGTGCCGCCTGCGCCAGCGTCATCATCGGCGCGGGCGGCAGCAGACTGCGCCCGCCCGCCGTGAGGGCGCCGGTGGTGAGGTAGGCGGTGGCGGGCAGTCCCCGCCCGGCCAGCGCCTCGGCCGTCGGACCCGCCAGGTCGGCGAACCCGTCGTCGAACGTGAGCAGCACCGGCCGGGGCGGCAGCGGCGCCCGCCCGGCGAGGTGGTCGGCGAGCGCGCTGATCGTGACGGGCGTACGGCCGCTGCCGACGACGGCGTCCAGGTGCGCGCCGAACTGCTTCGGGCTGACGGTGAACTCGGCGATCCACTCCGGCGGCTCCTCCATCACGGCGTGATACAGGAACACGGGGATGCCGCCGAGCCCCCCTCCACCCCCAACCGGACCGCCCCCGCCGGGGCCGCCACCGGCTCCACCGCTCCGCCGGCCACCGCAGGGCTCGCCGCTCCCGCCGGCCCCGCCGCCCCGGCGGCCACCGGTCTCGCCGCCCGGGCCGCCGCCGCTCCGACGGCTGTCATCGATCCCGCCGCTCCGGCTGTCGCCATCGACCCCGCCGCCCCGGCTGCCCCCGCCGAGGCTCGCGCCGCCGGCCCCGCCGCCGCCTTGCTCCGTCTCGTCTCTCTGCGCCCCCGCCGTCATCGTGTGACCCCCCGCAGTGCGCGTCGGGCCCGTAGATAGCCGAGCGGGCCGTACAGCATGCCCCGGCGCTGGAGGCGGGACAGCCGGGCGGGCCAGGCGTGCGTGCGGTCGTCGTGTCCGCCGGGCGCGCCGTCCGTCGCCGGCCCGGCCTCCCGGCTCGCGGTCAGGGTCCGCGCGTACGCCAGCCCCCGGGGCAGCCGGGCCAGGAACGCCGGGAGCAGGCCGGGACGGTTGACCAGGAGGGCGGTGAGGCAGGCGGTGAGGCCGGCGCCGTACCCGTACGCCTGGGTCTCCAGGTCGCGCCAGGTCTCCCGGTGGTGGTGCCAGACCAGGGCGTACGGGGTGTAGTGCAGCCGGTGGCCCTGGGCGAGGACGCGGACGAACCCGTAGAGGTCGTCGCCGCCCCGGGCGGGCGTGCCGGCGCCGGTCGCCGGGTCGAAGCCGCCGACCGCGCGCAGGACGTCCGTACGGAAGGCCATGCTGGCGCCGGAGCCGAAGCGGCCCGCGGTGAACGGGAACAGCGGCTCGTCGGCGGGCGGGTCGGCGGGGTCGTACGTGCACGGCGCGAAGCCTTTCGCGAAGCCGCCGTGGCTCTCCAGGAGGACCTGGGCCGGCGTGCGCAGCCGGGCCGGAAGGATCAGCCCGGTGACGCAGCCGAGGCCCGGGTCGGCGGCGAAGGGCGCGGTGAGTTCGGTGAGCCAGCGCGGGTCGGCCACGACGTCGTCGTCGGTGAAGGCGATCACCCCGCCCCGCGCGGCCTCGACGCCCTTGTTGTGCGCGACGGCGAGACCGGGCACCGGCTCGGTCAGGTACCGCACGCGCTCGGCGTACTTGCGCGTCACCAGGTCCCGGGTCGCGTCCGTCACGGGCGCGTTGTCGACGACGACGATCCCGAAGTCCGGGTGGTCCTGGGCGAGGAGGGAGTCGAGGGCGCGGGCGAGCTGCTCGGGGCGTTCGCGGGTGGCGACGACGACGGTGGCCGGTACCACGGCCGATCCGCGGACCGCGGGAGCGGGCGCCGCCGCCAGGTGGGCGGCCGCCCCGGCGAGGACCGCCCGCGGGTCGGCGCCCTCCGGCACGTGGCCGAGCAGCGTCCCCACCGGCCGGCCGCCCCTGCGCACCAGCACGAACACCTCGCCGTGCGTGACGGGCGGGCTGCCCGGACCGGGTCTCACCCCACCGCCGTCCTCCAGCTCCAGCTCGGCGACCTGCACCGGTCTGATGCCGAGGAACCCCTGGATCTCCTGCTGTGCACGTGTCGCACGGAACATGAACCCCCCCCTTGTTCCCCCTGTGTCATGGCCGTCGGAGCCGTCGGAGCCGTCGGAGCCGTCGGAGCCGTCGCAGCCGTCGCAGCCGTCAGGGACGGCGCAGCCTGCCCGCGCTCCTCAGGGCCCGTGCGGCCAGCGCGGCGAGCCTCGGCCGGCCGCGCACGAAGTGGTGCGCGCGACGGGACGGCTCACGGCTGAGCCAGTGGAGCGCGGCGCCCACCCCCGGACGCGTCCACGCTCCCTCGTACACGGGAAGCTCCCCGGTCCTCAGCGAGTCCTTGTACTCGGCCGCGCCCCGCCCCAGGTCGAGCAGGCCTATCCCCTCGGCGGCGGCCGCCTCGGCCATCCGCAGATGCAGCACGAGACCCGGCGAGTACTTCGAGAAGGCCGTCTCGTACGACGGGAACCAGCAGGCCAGGACGGTCGCCGAGCGCAGCCCGAAGTGGGCGGCGACCGGCTTGCCGCCGGCGTAGAGGACGGACAGCGTGCCGGAGCACTCCGGCGCGCGCGTCTCGTGGAGCGTGTGCACGAGCCGGGTGATCCAGTCCTGTGCGAACCGGTCCCGGCGGCCGGTCCTGCGGTACTGCGCCGACTTCCAGGCCATGAGCGTGCGCAGCGCGGCCGGGTCGCGTTCGTCGAACACGAACCGCAGCTCGCCGACCTGGCGGCCGAGCCTGCGCTCCTTGGCGAGGGTCGTCTTCAGGAACTTCGGCGACTGGGCCCGCAGGACGGACTCGTACGTCTCGTAGCCCTTCTCCACGTCGATCACGTAGGACGTGTACTCCGCGGCCGCGTGCGGTACGAGCAGACCCTGTTCCGCCTCCAGGTTGTCGAAGGCGAAGCTGGACAGGGAAGCGGCCCGCATCAGTTCGTCGGCGTTCAGCCCGAGGCCCGGGGCCAGTACGGCACCCTGCGCGTCCGAGACGCCGTACGCGAGGGCCTGGCCCCGGCCGAGCCGGCCCCGTTCATGGGGCAGGAAGCCGACCGGCTCGCGCCCCTCGTACACCACCGCCACCCGTGCGTGTGGCCGCACGCGGCCCACGGCGTCGGTGAACTCCGGTTCCATGAACGGGTTGCGCGGCGCTGTCGACGCGGCGCGCAGTGCGCGCCACCGCTCCCGCTCCCCCTCGCCGAGATCAGCCGGCCTCAGCACACGGATACGCCCACTGCTCAACCTGACCCCCCGATCAAGTCCCCCCTGGACACATGGACGGTACCGTCCCAGACCGGGCGCGCGGTAGGGAGCGGAGCATGTTGTTGCCAACCGGTGCAGAGGCCTTCAACCGGTCGCTACCCGGCGATACGGCGGAAACCCGTTTCTCGCCGTTTCCGGCCGCTCCCGGCCCTTTCCCGTCGTTTCCCGCCGTGCCGATCCCCACCATCCCGGTCATCAACAGCGATCGGTCAACAAAAGAAGGGGAGTTGACACAAGAGGGCCGGACTCCGTCCTGGTCCGGTTCGCGTCGAGTCCGGCGGGTGCGGGATCCGTATTCTCTGATCATGGCCGCACCCACCGCATATGCCGAGCGCATCGCGTATTCCCTCATCGCCACGGACCTGGACGGAACGCTGCTGCGCGGCGACGACACGTTCTCCGACCGGTCGCTCGACGCGCTCGCGCGGGTCGCGGCCGCCGGCGCGCGCCACCTGGTGGTGACCGGCCGCCCCGCGCCCCGTGTGCGCCCGCTGCTCGACCGCCTGCACGGCACAGGGCTCGCGGTGTGCGGACAGGGCGCGCAGCTGTACGACGCCGCCGCGGACCGCCTGCTGTGGTCGGTCACCCTGGACCGGGAACTCGCGGAGACCGCCCTGGAGAAGATCGAGGCCGAGGTCGGGCCGGTGTACGCGGCCGTGGACCAGGACGGCGTCGACGGGCTGACGCTCATCGAGCCGGGCTACCGGATGCCGCACCCGACCCTGCCCGCCCTGCGTGTCGAGCGGCGCCGCGACCTGTGGTGCGAGCCGATCAGCAAGGTGCTGCTGCGCCACCCCACCCTGTCCGACGACGAGTTGGCGGCGACGGCCCGGGCGGTGGCCGGCTCGCTCGCCACCGTCACCATGTCGGGGCCCGGCACGGTGGAGCTGCAGCCGTGCGGGGTCACCAAGGCGACCGGACTGGCCCTGGCCGCGGACCACCTGGGCCTGCGGCCCGAGGACACCCTGGCCTTCGGGGACATGCCCAACGACATCCCGATGTTCGACTGGGCCGCCCGCGGTGTCGCGATGGCCAACGCCCACCCGGAGCTCAAGGCGGTCGCCGACGAGGTGACGACGTCGAACGAGGACGACGGCGTCGCCGTCGTCCTCGAACGTCTCTGTCCCTAGCGGCTCGGCTCAGTACGCGCCGAACACGTTGTCGATCGAGCCGTACCGCGCAGCCGCGTAGTTGCAGGAGGCGGTGATGTTCGCGACCGGGTCGTACGGGTCCCAGGAGGTGCCGGACACGTGGTACGCGTTGAAGGTCGGGTCGATGATCTGCAGCAGGCCCTTGGACGGGGTGCCGGCGGCAGCGTTGGAGTCCCAGAGGTTGATGGCGGACGGGTTGCCCGAGGACTCGCGCAGCACGTTGCGGTAGATGCCGTTGTAGGTGCCCGGGATCCCGTGCTGCGCCATGACCTGGAGCGACGCGCGGATCCAGCCGTCGAGGTTGTTGGCGTAGCCGAGGCTGGTGGCGGTGGCCACGGTCGGGGTCGCCGCGGAGGCGGTGGTCGCGCCGAAGAGCGGGAGGGCGAGCACGGTGACGCCGGTGGCGGCGACGGCGAGCGCGCGGGCGAGGCGGCGGGGCTGAGCGGGCATGGCGAAGTTCCTCTCCGTCGCCTGCGAGGTGAGCTGTCGGGTTCGGGCGGGAGCTGCCCGGCCGGTCCTCGCGGACACGACTTCACCCCAAGCCGTCCCGGTATGTCCTGAACATGCCCACAGACATGTCCGGGTCCGCCCGGTGCGGCGACTTACCTGGTTCCCCCGCTCCTGCCCTGGTGTTCTCGGTGGGTGCCGGGGCGGTGGCAGGATTCGGCGTCCGCCCGACAGGCCGGGAACGTATGCGAGAGCACATGTCCGGAACAAGTGGCGGATTCACAGTTCGGCCCTATTGACCTTGGTCTGCGCTCTATGGGGTGCTTGATCCTTTGTGGCTGCAAACGTCAACTCGCTTGAGCGGGAAGAGGAATCGGAATGGGGCGGAGGGGAACCTGTTTCCCGGGGGAGTGAGCCAACTCACCGGCATCCACAAGAGGGGCTAATCGGGCAATAGCCTCAACGGGTTATTAAGGGGCCGATGCCGAGGGGGGACCCTTATACGGCCGGGCTGTAACCGTGGGGGCTCGCGGTGATCGAAACATGACCGGATACGCTGACTTGAGTGAGCGCAGAGACCTATCGACAAACCGCGTAGTCGCCAGTAGACACCAGCAGACAGGAGACCCCTCGTGACCGTCGTCGAGCCGTTTGGGCTGAGCGTGCGGGACCAGGCTCTGGAAGCCGATGTCCAGGCCGGACTGGCGGCTGTCGAGGAAGGCTTGCTCGAGGCCACCAAGAGTGAGGTGCCGTTCATCACCGAGGCGGCCCAGCACCTGCTGCGGGCCGGCGGGAAGCGGTTCCGCCCGCTGCTCGTGATGCTCGCGGCACGCTTCGGCGACCCCTACGCGCCGGGAATCGTCCCCTCGGCCGTCGTGGTGGAGCTCACCCATCTGGCCACCCTCTACCACGACGACGTCATGGACGAGGCCGCGGTGCGGCGCGGGGTGCCCAGCGCGAACGCCCGCTGGGGCAACTCGCTCGCCGTCCTCACCGGCGACTTCCTCTTCGCGCGCGCCTCGCACATCCTGGCCGACCTCGGCCCGGAGGCGGTGCGGGTGCAGGCGGAGGCGTTCGAGCGGCTGGTCACCGGCCAGATCCTGGAGACGGCCGGCCCGGTCGACGGCCGTGACCCGGTCGAGCACTACCTCGACGTCCTCGGCGGCAAGACCGGCTCCCTGGTGGCGGTCTCCTGCCGGTTCGGCGCGATGATGTCGGGCGCCGACGAGACCGTCGTGGACGTGCTGACCCAGTACGGGGAGCGGCTCGGCGTCGCCTTCCAGCTCGCCGACGACGTCCTCGACATCGCCTCCGACTCCCACGAGTCGGGCAAGACGCCGGGCACGGACCTGCGTGAGGGCGTCCCCACGCTTCCGGTGCTGCGGCTGCGCGAGCGCGCGGCCCAGCAGGCCCTGCCCGAGGACGTCGCGCTGTGCGAGCTCCTCGACTCCGACCTGAGCGACGACGCGAAGCTCGCCGAGGCGGTCGCCGCGCTGCGCGCCCACCCGGCGCTGGAACAGGCCCGCCGCGACACGGTGCGCTACGCCGAGGAGGCCCGGGCCGCGCTGGCGCCGCTCGTGGAGTGCGACGCGAAGGCCGCGCTCATGGGCCTGTGCGACGCGGTGGTCCACCGGGCCGGCTGACCCCGACCCCTACGGGTCGGAGGACTCCGTCGTCGCTCCGTGTCATACCGCAGGTGTACGCGGAGTTGAGTCCGTGGGGTGACGCCTCATCACGCCGTATTTGGTCAGATGGACATCACGGAAAACACCACTCCTCACCGATTCGGGTGAGAATGGCGGCACGGGGTGGGACGTTCAACGTGAGATGACCAGCCGCCGCCGACGACGGAGGTAAGGCACACATGGCACCGAACGCAACCGACGACAGCATGACCGCCGGGGAGACGGACGACTTGCGCGTCGGGCGGCGCAAGGCCGTGCGGTACGTCGTCCCGGTCACCGTGATCGGCGTCGCCGCGGCGACGATCGGCCTGGTCCCGGCGCTCGCCGACTCCGGTGACCCGGACCTGCCGAAGATCACCGCACAGCAGCTCCTCGACAAGATCGCGGCCTCGGACGTGCAGCGGCTGTCCGGCACCGTGAAGATCAGCACCGACCTGGGCCTGCCCGACCTCGGCGGGCTGGAGAGCGGACTGCTCTCCGGGGCCGCGGGCGGCGGTGACGGGTCGTCCGCCGACCCCTCGGCCAAGCTCACCGAACTCGCCTCCGGCACCCACACCCTGCGCGTCGCCGCCGACGGCCCCGACCGGCAGAAGCTCTCCCTGCTGGAGAACGCCGCCGAGTACAGCCTCGTCCACAACGGCAAGGACGTGTGGGGCTACGACAGCTCCTCCAACGAGGTCTACCACTCCACCACCGACGAGAGCGCGGAGGACGGGGCGCAGACCCCCGTACCCGCCACGCCCGAGGACCTCACCGAGGACGCCCTCAAGGCGGTCGACGACACCACGTCCGTCACCGTCGACGGCACCGTGCACGTCGCGGGCCGCGACGCCTACAAACTGCTGATCAAGCCGAAGCAGTCCGGTTCCACGGTCGGCGCGATCAGCGTGGCGGTGGACGCGAAGACCGGCATGCCGCTGAAGTTCACGCTGACCCCGGCGAGCGGCGGCGCCGCCGTCGTGGACGCGGGCTTCACCCAGGTCACCTTCGCCGCGCCGGCCGCCTCCACCTTCGACTTCACCCCGCCCAAGGGCGCGAAGGTCACCGAGGGTGGCGACGCCGAGGCGGCACCGGGGCACTCCGGCGCCTCCGACGAGGACCTCGAAGGCCTCGGCGGCCTCACCGGCGCCGAGGAGGCCGAGGGCTTCGACGTCCTCGGCAAGGGCTGGACCTCCGTCGCCGTCCTCAAGACCGGCGGCGAGGGCGTCCCCTCGGACGCCGAGCTCAACTCCGAACTCGGCTCCGACGCCGGCGGTGCCCTCAGCGGCTTCCTCGGCTCGTTCGGCGACAAGGTGAGCGGCAAGTTCGGCTCCGGCACCGTGTTCTCCACCCGCCTGATCAACGCCCTGGTCACGGACGACGGCAAGGTCTACGTCGGCGCGGTGACCAAGGACGCCCTGGTGAAGGCGGCCGACTCGGCGAAGTAAGTACCCTACGGAGCCTGTCCGTTCCCAGCACGCGTGCGAAGGGGGAGCCCATGGATGACGAACCCGTCATCCACACCCATGCCCTCACCAAGCGCTACCGTGGCGGCCAGCTCGCCGTGGACCACCTGGATCTCACCGTCCCGGCGGGCAGCGTCTTCGGCTTCCTCGGTCCGAACGGCTCCGGCAAGACCACCACGATCCGCATGCTGATGGGCCTCATCGAGCCCACGTCCGGCGCCGCGCGCGTCCTGGGGCAGCCCGTGCCCCGGGCCGCGCGCACCGTGCTCCCGCAGGTCGGCGCGCTGATCGAGGGACCCGCCCTGTACGGCTTCCTCTCCGGCCGCGACAACCTCCTCCGCTACGACGCCGCCGACCCGACCGCCGACCCGCGCACCCGGCGCATCCGCGTCGCCGCGGCGCTGGAGCGGGTCGGGCTGACGGCCGCGGCCGGCAAGAAGGCGAGGGCGTACTCGCTCGGCATGAAGCAGCGGCTGGGGCTGGCCGCCGCTCTCCTCCAGCCCCGCCGGCTCCTCGTCCTCGACGAGCCGACCAACGGTCTCGACCCGCAGGGCATGCGGGAGATCCGGTCCCTGGTGCGGGAGCTGGCCTCGGACGGCACCACCGTGTTCCTGTCCTCCCATCTCCTCGACGAGATCGAGCAGGTGTGCACGCACGCCGCGGTGATGGCGCAGGGCCGCCTGATCACCCAGGGCGCGGTGGCCGAGCTGGCGGCGGGCGCGCGCGGCCGGCTCGTGGTGACCACGCCCGACACGGCCGAGGCGGCGCGGGTGCTGAAGGAGCAGGGCGCGGCGGACGTCGCCGTCGCCGAGGACCGGGTCACCGCCGAGCCCCCCGAACGCGATCCCGCGGAGGTGAACGCCGCGTTGGTGACGGCCGGTGTCCGCGTCCGCGGCTTCGCCGTCGAGCGGGCCTCCCTGGAGGACGCGTTCGTGGCACTCACCGGGGAGGGGTTCGATGTCGCAGGCTGACGCGGTACGGGAGGCGCGGGCGCCCAGCCCTCTGTGGTCCCTCGGTCTCCTCCGCAGCGAACTCCTCATCACCTTCCGCCGCTGGCGCACGCTCGCGCTGCTGGGTGTCCTGGCGGCCGTGCCGGTCCTGGTCGGTATCGCCGTGAAGATCGAGACGGGTGACGGCTCACCCGCCGGACCGGGCGGCGGAGGGGGCGAGGGCGGCCCGGCCTTCATCGCGCAGGTCACCAACAACGGTCTGTTCCTGGTCTTCACCGCGCTGGCCGCCACGCTGCCGTTCTTCCTGCCGATGGCGATCGGTGTCGTCGCGGGCGACGCGATCGCCGGCGAGGCCAACGCCGGCACCCTGCGCTACCTGCTGGTCGCCCCCGCCGGCCGCACCCGCCTTCTCCTCGTCAAATACGCGACCGTGCTGGCCTTCTGCCTGGTGGCCACCCTCGTCGTGGCGGTGTCGGCGCTGACCGTGGGGGCGTTGCTCTTCCCCCTGGGCGACCTCACCACCATCTCCGGCACGACCATCGGCTTCGCCGACGGTCTGGGCCGGGCCCTGCTGATCGCCCTGGTCGTCGCCGCGTCCCTGACCGGCGTGGCGGCGCTGGGGCTGTTCGTCTCCACGCTCACCGCCAGCGGCATCGCGGCGATGGCGACCACGGTGGGCCTGCTGATCACGGTGCAGATCCTCGACCAGATCCCCCAGCTCCACGCGATCCAGCCGTACCTCTTCTCCCACTACTGGCTGTCCTTCGCCGACCTGGTGCGCGACCCCGTCTACTGGGACGACCTGGTGAAGAACCTCGGTCTCCAGGCCCTGTACGCGGCGGTGTTCGGCTCGGCGGCCTGGGCGCGGTTCACGGCGAAGGACATCACGGCGTGAGCCGCGCTCAGGCGGCCTGGTGGGGGAAGCGGGCGAGCGGGGTCTCCCGCGCGAAGAACGACTTCGCGCGTGCCAGCGCCTCGGTGTCGCCGAGCACGTCACCGGGCTTGCTGCCGTTGCCGAGCAGGACTCCGCCGAAGCGCATCCCCAGGTAGGCGGCCGAGTTGTTGAGCGTGCCGACCAGCGGGTCGGCGACCGAGGCCTCCGGGTCGGCGAGCACGGTCACGCCCCAGAGCGTGCGCCCGGCCATCGTCGCCTTGAAGTCGAGGCCGGGGATGCGCAGCCAGCCCGACCAGTGGTCCAGGTAGCGCTTGGCGTGGGTGGAGACCGAGTACCAGTACAGCGGTGAGGCGATGACGACGTCCGTCGCGGCGAGGGTCGCGTCGAGCAGCAGCCCGAGGTTCCCCTCCGTGGGGCGGACGTGGTCGCTGTCGTGCCGCAGGTCCTCGAACTCGGGCAGCGGATGCTCGGCCAGGCTGATCCACGTCTGCTCGACGCCGGGGTCCAGCTGTTCGGCGGCCCGGCGGGCGAGCGCCTCCGTGTTGCCGTCCGTACGGCTGCTGGCCAGCACGAAGAGAAAACGGCGGTCCATGGAAAGATCCCCCAGGTAGTCGGCGTACGGTGATAATGCGCATCTGCATTATATGCGCACGCAATCAATTCTGGGAAGGGCGCTCCCGGCCGCCCGCGACACGGCCAGCAGCAGTTCCTCCCGCCCGTGCGCCGCGACGACCTGCACCCCCACCGGACAACCGTCGGCGCCGACGCCCGCCGGAAGGCTGGCCGCCGGATGCCCGCTCAGGTTGAACGCCCAGGTCAACGCGGTCGAGTACCGCTCGCCGGGGCCTTCGTGACCGTGCGCCGCGGTCGGCGTGGCCGGCGTCAGCAGGAGGTCGGCCCGGGCGAAGAAACCCGCCAGCCGGGCGTCGTTCACCTCCCGGATCCGCCCGGCCGCCCCGCCGGGATCGTCTGCCGGCCGCCCCCGCAGCGCGAGCCACGCGGCTGCCGGATCCTCCAGCCGCGGCGGCGCCTCGCCCGGCAGCAGCCGTACGACACCGGCCTCGGCGAGCCTTTCGGCGGCGGCCCGGGCGAGGGCCACAGGCTCGGGATCGGGGACGGAGGAGGCGAATCCGAGATCGGGGGAGAAGACGGCGGTGACCGGGAGTGCCGCCGGCCCGGCCGAATCCCGGTGGGTCGTCGGCCCGGCCCAATCCCGGTGGGCCGTCGGCGCCATCACCCGCCAGTACGCCTCCGCGTCCGCCGCGGACCGCACGAGCACCCCGGGGGCGGCGAGCCCCGTACGGTCCGCGGACGGCAGCCGCCCGTTCGTCGTCTTCAGGCCGATCACCCCGCACCAGGCCGCCGGGATCCGTACCGAGCCCGCGCCGTCGCTGCCGGTGGCCAGCGGCACCAGCCCGGCCGCCACCGCCACCGCCGACCCGGCCGAGGAGCCGCCCGGGGTGCGGTCGGGCCGCCAGGGATTGACGGTACGGCCGTGCGCGCCGAGGCCCCAGGTCTGCCAGGACGTACCGGGCCCGGGCACCGCCGTCGCCCCGACGGGCACGCACCCCGCGGCGAGCAGCGGACCCGCAGCGCGCAGCCCGTACCGCCCCTTGACCCCGATCGGCACCCCGGCCAGCGGCAGCCGCTCACCCGCAGCGGTCCGCGCGTCCACCGCCCGCGCCCGCTCGACCGCCTCCGCCGCCCACACCTCGGCGAAGGCGCTCAGGGAGGGATCGAACCGCGCGATCCGCTCCAGCGCCTCCTCCACGACGTCCACGGCCCGCAGCCGCCCGCTCCGTACGGCCGAGGCGGTCTCCACCGCGGAGGGCACCCCGCGCGAGCCGCTCAGCGCCTCACCCCGGTGAGCCGGGCCAGTGCCTCCGTCTCCCGGGGCGGCCGCCCGCCCAGCTCACCGAGGCGCCACTCGGACACCCACGGGACGCGGTGGACGTCGGCGACCGACTCGATGACCCGCATCCGCTGCACCAGGGGCCGCGGCAGCCGCCCCGGCGCGTCCGCGACCAGGACCACGGCCTCCAGGGCCAGCCCCGGCGGCGCCTCCCCGCGCCGGAAGACCTCCAGGGCCCGCAGGGCGGACTCCAGCCCGGCCGCATGCGTATGCGCCACGATGAGGACGGACGGCGGATCACCGGGGGCGGGCCAGTCGCGTCCGCAGTCGTGGCCGCCGAAGACCGCCGCGAGGGTGGAGGCGCCGGCCCCGCCGTGGGTGGCCAGCCAGGAGAAGCGGCGGGGAGCGGCGGCGGACGCGTACGGTCCGGGGACCGCTTCCGGTTCCGGTACGGTGACCGGACCGCGGAGCCAGATCTCCGGGCCCCGCTGCCCCGGCGCCCGCTGTCCTTCCGGCGCCTGTGCCGTCCCCGTCGTCCGCATGGCCGTACTCCCTCCTCCTGATCGCCGTCCCTCCGGAGCGCCACCGGGAGGCCGGGCGTGGGTTCCTGGAACGATGCTGTGACGTCGTGGTGACGCGCCGGCCGGGGGCGAACGGAGAGACTCAACAGTACGTGTACGCGTACGCGCACCTGGACGACCGGAGCGTGACGACGCATCCGAGTGAGGAACCGATGTCTCGACTCAGCCGTGAGAAGAAGCGGGAACAGAACCACGCCGGACGGCCGGCCGCCGTGGTCGCTCCGCTCGACGTCCACGTCCGCGCGGGCGGACCGGCGACGATAGGCGGTGTCCCGGTCACGGCGGCCGACGGCGAGGAGATCCAGCACGCAGTCCTGGGCCACCTCCACCGCATCGCCCTCGCCACCGGACACCCCGTCCTCGCCTCGGTCCACGACGAACGCATCGGCTATGTCGTCCCCCTCCGTATCGACCCCGACGGCTCCAGCCACTTCACGGCCGAACCCCTGCGCACGCCGGCCTCACCGGCGGACCGCCACCCGGAGCGGCCGGCCCCGGCACCCGAGCCTCCGGCACCCGCCCCGGCTGCCTCGGCCCCCACGGTCCTCCTGACCCCGGCGGCTCCGGCCCCGACGGCGGCGCCCTCGATGCCTTCGGCTCCGGCGGCTGCCCCCCTGGAGTCTTCGGCTCCGGCGACCCCGGCGGCCCCCGCACCCGGCGCCTCCGCGCCCATGCCCCCCGACGTCTGCGAGCCCCGGCGGGACAAGGCCACCCATGTCCTGCGCCAGGTGCACGCACCGGAGGCGGAGTACGACCCACCGCAGGACGAGCCCTCCTTCCCGCCCCGGACCCCCGGCCAGGCCCCCGGCACCGTCGCGGCCCCCACCGGAGTCTTCGGCCCGCCCCCGGCGATGGACCATCTCCCGGAAGCCGGACCGACCGCCGCCCCGGACCCCGCGCCGCACCCGTCCCCGCGACCCACGCCCGCCTCCGAGCCGGGTCCCAAGCCGCTCATCACCCCCGACCTCGAGGCGCAGGCGGAGGCCGACCCCGATCCCAAGCCCACCCCCGCCCGCGGTTTCGACGCCGTGGCGGAAGCGGTGCTCGGGGAGGACCCGCGCACCCTTCCCGGCGACGGCGGTGCCCCCGCGCTCCTCGGGGAACCGATGGCGCAGATCAACGAGGCCGTGCGGGCCGGCCGGATCGAGGTGGCCGCGGGACTCGCCGAGCGGACCGTGCTGGAGGCCTCGGGAACGCTGGGGCCGGAACACCCTGAGGTGCTCCGGCTCCGTGAACTCGGTGCGTACATCGCCTACTTGGCGGGTGACCCGCTCCGTGCCTTCCACGTCTCCCTCGATCTGGCCCGGATCCGCCGCCGCGCCCGGGACGGCGAGGCCGCGTACGGCAACGTCCAGAGCGCGGCAGCGGCCTGGCGTGCCGTGCGCGACCCCTTGCAGGGACTGAACCTGGGGACGGAACTCCTCGGCCTGTGGACGGAGCTGACCACCGAGGACGGACCGGCCGCCGACGACGTCGAGCAGTTGGAGTCCGCTCGCGCCCGCATGGTCCGGCTGGCCGAACGGGCCCGCAGGTCGGGCGTGTAGAGGCGGCACCGCCCCGGAAGCGGCCCCGGCGGTGGGTCAGGAGGACAGCGTCCACACCGCGTACGCCGTGGCGTCCGCGTTGCGGTCGAGGGCCGTGTCGTTGATGTTGGCGGTGGTGTCGCAGGAGGAGTGGTAGCAGCGGTCGAAGGCCTGCCCGGCCGTGCCGCCCCACTTGGCCGCCTGCGCCGCCGTCTTGACGTAGTCGGCGCCGCTGAACAGACCGCCCACCGGAACCCCCGCGTTCTTGAAGGGCGCGTGGTCGGAGCGGCCGTCGCCCTCGGTCTCGATCTCGGTCGGGACGCCGAGGCCGGCGAAGTAGTCCTTGAAGGTCTTCTCGATGGCCGGGTCGTCGTCGTAGACGAAGTAGCCCGGGTTCGGCGAGCCGATCATGTCGAAGTTGAGGTAGCCGCTGATGCGGGAGCGGTTCGCCGAGGAGAGGTTGTTGACGTAGTACCGCGATCCCACCATGCCCAGCTCCTCCGCGCCCCACCAGGCGAACCGCAGGTGCTTGGTGGGCTGGTAGCCGGCGCGGGCCACGGCGAGCGCGGTCTCCAGGACGGCCGCCGAACCGCTGCCGTTGTCGTTGATGCCGGCCCCGGCCGTGACGCTGTCGAGGTGGGACCCGGCCATGACGACCCGGTTGGTGTCGCCGCCGGGCCAGTCGGCGACCAGGTTGTAGCCCGTGCGGCCGGAGGAGGTGAACTGCTGGATGACGGTGGTGTATCCGGCGGCGTCCAGCTTGGCCTTCACGTAGTCGAGCGAGGCCTTGTAACCGGTCCGGCCGTGGGCGCGGTTGCCGCCGTTGGCGGTGGCGATGGACTGCAGCTGGGCGAGGTGGGCCTTGACGTTCGCCACCGGGATGTCGGGAGCGGCGGCGAGCGCGGCGGACCCGGGCGCGGGCGCCGCGCCCGCTATGGATCCTCCAGTCAGGAGCATGACAATCGAGGTGGCGCCGGCGGCGGCCGTACGCCGGGAAGCGGAGAGCGAGAGCTTCATGTGGGGGGCTCCGAATTCCGCGGGGAACCACAGGGATTCCACAGTGAATGGGGTCTCAGGATGGTGAAGGCGCAACTGACTCTGCGTCAAGGGCGATATCTGGACACGCGGTTCACATAGCGGACGCCGGGATGCCTCCCCACCCTCCTGCACGGCCCGGACCGCCGCGTGTGATGCTGGCGTCATGACCGATCGACGCGAGCTTGCCGTCGTCCGCTGGCCGGGCCGGAGCCCTGCCGCCGAGAACGGGCCGGCCGCGCTGCTGGCGGCCTACCATCTGCGGACGGAGGCCGAGAAGGGTGAGGCCGTCGCCGGTGTGGACGGGCTGCCGGACCGCTACCGCGCGGAGATCGCGGACCCGCGGGCCGCGTTCGCCGGCGATGTCGTGCTGGTGGCCCTCAGCGGCGACACCGCCGTGGGCTGCCTGGTGGTGACCGCCCCCGCCGACGGGCGGGCGGAGATCAAGAGACTCTGGACGGACCCGGCCTTCCGGGGCCGGGGCATCGCGTCCGGCCTGCTCGACGCCGCACTCGCGCATGCCGCGGAAAGCGGCGTGCACACCGTGCGGCTGTCGGTGTGGGCCTGGCGGACCGGGGCCATCGCCCTGTACGAACGGTTCGGCTTCACCGTCACCGAGTCATGGGACGAGCGGGAGCGACTGGTCTGCATGGAGCGCGCCGTGTGAGCGACCGGGATCCTCCTCGCCGGTTGGCTCCCGATTCCCCCCGGCCCGCTCCCACTCCTCGCTGGCCGGCTCCCGATCCCGCGGGTTGGCTCCCGAGCCCCGCCGTCCTGCTCGCCGCCTGCCGGCTCCTGACCCCGACCTGCCGGCTGCTGATCCCGGCTTGTCGGCTCCCGATCCCGCCGGTTGGCTCCTGATTCCCGCCTGCCCGCTGCCGAGCCCCGCCGTCCCTCTCCCCGCCTGCCGGCTGCTGATCCCGGCTTGTCGGCTCCCGATCCCGCCGGTTGGCTCCTGATTCCCCCGCCCCGCTCCCGAGCCCCGCCGTCCTGCTCCCCGCCGGCCGGCTCCTGGCCCCCGCCCGCCGGCCCGCCCGCTCCCCGCGCCTAGTGCACGCAGAACTCGTTGCCCTCGGGGTCCGTCATCACCGCCCACTCCCCGGACGGCTCCTTCACCTCGCGCAGCAGGCTCGCCCCCAGCGCCCTCAGCCGCTCGACCTCGTCGGCCCGCCGCCCCGCACCGGGATGCAGATCGAGATGGAGCCGGTTCTTCACCGTCTTCGCCTCCGGCACCCGCTGGAACAGCAGCCGCCGCCCCAGCCCCGTCCCGCTGACCGGGTCGAACGGGTCGTCCGGATGCCGTACGGCGATCAGGTCCCGGAAGGCCGGACGGCCGTGGAACTCCACCGTCGCCGCCCCCGGCAGCGCCCCGGCTTCCAGCAGCCGCTCGATGAGCGCGCTGTTGTCCTCCACCTCGTAGTGCAGCGCCGCGGCCCAGAAGTCGGCCTGCGGATGCGGCTCGGCGGCGTCGATGACGAGCTTCCAGTGCAGGGGTGCGGGTGTCTCTGTCATACGGACCACTTAAGCAGCCGGCACTGACATTCCGGCCGAGCCAGGCATCGACCGGCCCGTCCGGCGTCCGGGGGCGAGGCTCCTCGAGACCGAACGGGGGACGGGGGACGGGGGCGGAGCCCCGGGTCAGACGTCCACCGCGGCGGACGGCGCCTCGGGAACCCGCGCCACCTCCACGGCCACCCTCGGCCGTCGCGCCGTACGCCACGCGTCGGCCGTCAGCAGCACCAGCGCCAGCCACACCAGCCCGAAGCCCGCCCAGCGCTCGGGCGGCATCTCCTCGCCGAAGTACACGACGCCGAGCAGGAACTGGAAGACCGGCGCCAGGTACTGCAGCAGGCCCAGCGTGGACAGCGGCACCCGGATCGCCGCCGCGCCGAAGCACACCAGGGGCAGCGCGGTGACGACGCCGGTCGAGGCGAGCAGGGCCGCGTGGCCGGTGCCCTCGGTGGTGAAGGTGGCACCGCCGTGCGCCGACAGCCACAGCAGATAGCCCAGCGCGGGCAGGAACTGGATCGCGGTCTCGGCGGCCAGCGACTCGACCCCGCCGAGGTTGACCTTCTTCTTCACCAGGCCGTAGGTGGCGAAGGAGAAGGCGAGACAGAGGGAGATCCACGGCGGACGGCCGTATCCGACGGTCAGCACGAGCACCGCGGCGAGACCGATGCCGACCGCCGTCCACTGCACCGGCCGCAGCCGCTCCTTCAGGAGCAGCACGCCCATCGCGATGGTCACCAGCGGGTTGATGAAGTACCCGAGCGAGGACTCCACGACGTGCCCGGAGTTCACGGCCCAGATGTAGACGCCCCAGTTCACCGTGATGACGGCCGCCGCGATCACCACCAGGCCGAGCCGGCGCGGCTGCCGCAGCAGCTCCCCGGCCCACGCCCAGCGCCGTACGACGGCCAGGGCGACGGCGACGAAGGCGAGGGACCACACCATGCGGTGGGCGAGGATCTCCACCGACCCGGCGGGCTTGAGCAGGGGCCAGAACAGGGGGACCAGCCCCCACATCCCGTACGCCGCGAAGCCGTTCAGCAGGCCTATCCGGCCCTCACCCCTCGACGCCCCGGCCACCGGCGTACCTCCTTCGCACGTCCTCGCGTGCCTACGCGCACGCGTGGACGAAGGTAACGCCGAGCTCCCCCGCCTGTCATGCCCGTATTGCCATACGGTCATGACGGGCGGGGGAGGGGAGGGTCAGCCCTTGAGCGCGGCCGTGATCGCCTCCGCCAGCGGGGTGGTCGGGCGGCCCGCCAGCCGGGACAGGTCGCCGCTGGAGACGACCAGCTCGCCCTTCTCGATCGACGCGTCCACGCCGGCCAGGATCGCGGCGAGCGGTGCGGGCAGCCCCGCGCCGGTCAGGATGCCGGTGAGCACCTCGGTGGGCACGGAGTTGTACACGATCTCCCTGCCGGTCTGCCGGCTCAGCTCGGCCGCGTACTCCGCGAAGCTCCACGCCTCGTCGCCGCCCAGCTCGTACGTCTTGTTCTCGTGGCCCTCGCCGGTCAGCACGGCGACGGCGGCGGCCGCGTAGTCCGCGCGGGCGGCGGAGGACACCCGGCCCTCACCGGCGGCCGCGACGACGGCATCGTGCTCCAGGACCGGGGCGAGGTTCTCGGTGTAGTTCTCGTGGTACCAGCCGTTGCGCAGCAGCGTGTAGGGCACTCCGGAAGAGGTCAGCGCCTGCTCGGTGGCGCGGTGGTCGTCGGCCAGCGCGGCGGTCAGGGAGCCCGGCGCGCTGGTGTACGCCAGCAGCGCGACCCCGGCGGCCTTGGCGGCGTCGATGACGACCTGGTGCTGGGCCGGGCGGCCCTTGTCGAACTCGTTGCCCGATATGAGCAGCACCTTGTCGCCGGCCGCGAACAGGCCGTCGAAGGTCTCGGGGGTGTTGTAGTCGGCGGTCGCGATCTTCACACCGCGGGCGGCGAAGCCGGAGGCCTTGGCCGCGTCGCGCACGACCGCGGTGATCCGGTCCGCCGGGACCTTCTCCAGCAGCTGCTCCACGACGTGGCGGCCGAGGTGTCCGGTGGCTCCGGTGACGACGATGCTCATGGCTCAGGAACTCCTAGGGGGTAGCGGGTGTGCACTAACCCTAGGAGTGGCGCTAACTCGGCGAAAGTACCCACTTTGAAGTAAGGTACTGGTGTTGAGGTAAGTAACGAGGTGAGGCCCGGAACCTCGCGGTCCCGAGCCTCATGGCTCACCCTCGGGCCGGGGCCGGCCGGCTCAGCCGACGACCGTCCAGGTGTCCCCGCCCGCCAGCAGCGCGGCCAGATCGCCCTTGCCCTGCTGCTCGACCGCCGTGTCGAGCTGTTCGGCCAGCTGGGTGTCGTAGACCGGCCGCCGCACCGAGCGGAACACGCCGATCGGGGTGTTGTGCAGGGTGTCCGCGTCCGCCAGCCGCGACAGCGCGAAGGCGGTGGTCGGGGACGCGGAGTGCGCGTCGTGGACCAGGATCTCTCCCTCGTTCTGCGGGGTCACGGCGACCACCCGCAGATCACCGGTCGCCGCGTCCCGTACGACGCCCTTGGCCAGCCCGGCCCCGAACCGGATCGGCTGCCCGTGCTCCAGCCGGATCACCGCGTCCTCGGCCTGCTGCTTGTCCTTGAGGGCGTCGAAGGCGCCGTCGTTGAAGATGTTGCAGTTCTGGTAGATCTCGACCAGCGCCGTGCCCGGGTGGGCCGCCGCCTGCCGCAGCACCTCCGTCAGATGCTTGCGGTCGGAGTCGATGGTCCGCGCCACGAAGGACGCCTCCGCGCCCAGCGCCAGCGACACCGGGTTGAACGGCGCGTCCAGCGAGCCCATCGGCGTCGACTTGGTGATCTTGCCGACCTCGGAGGTGGGTGAGTACTGGCCCTTGGTCAGTCCGTAGATCCGGTTGTTGAACAGCAGGATCTTCAGATTGACATTCCGCCGCAGGGCGTGGATGAGATGGTTGCCGCCGATCGACAACGCGTCCCCGTCGCCGGTCACCACCCACACGCTCAGGTCCCGCCTGCTGGACGCCAGCCCCGTCGCGATGGCCGGGGCACGCCCGTGGATGGAGTGCATGCCGTACGTGTTCATGTAGTACGGGAACCGCGAGGAGCAGCCGATGCCCGAGACGAAGACGACGTTCTCCCTGGCCAGCCCCAGCTCCGGCATGAAGCCCTGGACGGCCGCCAGGATCGCGTAGTCACCGCAGCCCGGGCACCAGCGCACTTCCTGGTCGGACTTGAAGTCCTTCATGGACTGGCGGGCCTCGGCCTTGGGCACGAGGGAGAGCGCCTCGACCGTGCCGCCCTGGCGTTCCGTTGACGTCTCAGTCATCGATGGCCTCCTTGAGCGCCGCGGCGAGCTGCTCCGCCTTGAACGGCATGCCGTTGACCTGGTTGTACGAATGGGCGTCGACCAGGTACTTCGCCCGGACCAGGGTGGCGAGCTGGCCCAGGTTCATCTCCGGGATGACGACCTTGTCGTACGCCTTCAGCACCGCGCCGAGATTGCGCGGGAACGGGTTCAGATGGCGCAGATGGGCCTGCGCGATCGCCTCGCCGGCCGTCCGCAGCCGCCGTACGGCCGCCGTGATCGGCCCGTAGGTGGACCCCCAGCCCAGGACCAGGGTGCGCGCCTCGTGCGGGTCGTCGACCACCAGGTCCGGGACGTCGATGCCGTCGATCTTGGCCTGGCGGGTGCGGACCATGAAGTCGTGGTTGGCCGGGGCGTAGGAGATGTTCCCGGTCCCGTCCTCCTTCTCGATCCCGCCGATGCGGTGTTCGAGCCCCGGGGTGCCCGGGATCGCCCACGGCCGGGCGAGGGTCCGCGGATCCCGCTTGTACGGCCAGAAGACCTCGGTGCCGTCCTCCAGGGTGTGGTTCGGCCCCTGCGCGAACTGCACCCGCAGATCCGGCAGCTCGTCCAGCTCGGGGATCCGCCACGGCTCCGAACCGTTGGCCAGATAGCCGTCCGAGAGCAGCATCACCGGGGTGCGGTAGGTGAGGGCGATCCGCGCCGCCTCCAGGGCCGCGTCGAAGCAGTCGGCGGGCGTGCACGGGGCGACGACCGGCACCGGCGCCTCGCCGTTGCGCCCGTACATGGCCTGCAGCAGATCCGCCTGCTCGGTCTTGGTCGGCAGCCCGGTCGACGGTCCGCCGCGCTGGATGTCCACCACCAGCAGCGGCAGCTCCAGCGAGACGGCGAGCCCGATCGTCTCCGACTTCAGCGCCACACCCGGGCCGCTCGTCGTGGTGACGGCGAGCGACCCCCCGAAGGCGGCCCCCAGCGCCGCCCCGATGCCGGCGATCTCGTCCTCGGCCTGGAAGGTGCGCACACCGAAGTTCTTGTGCCTGCTGAGCTCGTGCAGGATGTCGGAGGCCGGGGTGATCGGATACGAGCCGAGGAACAGCGGCAGATCGGCCTGCCGCGAGGCGGTGATCAGCCCGTACGCGAGCGCCAGGTTCCCGGAGATGTTCCGGTAGGTCCCCACGGGGAAGGCCTGGGCGGCCGGCGCGACCTCGTAGCTGACGGCGAAGTCCTCGGTCGTCTCCCCGAAGTTCCACCCGGCGCGGAAGGCGGCGATGTTGGCGGCCGCGATGTCGGGCTTCTTGGCGAACTTGGACCGCAGGAACTTCTCGGTGCCCTCGGTGGGCCGGTGGTACATCCACGACAGAAGGCCGAGCGCGAACATGTTCTTGCTGCGCTCGGCCTCCTTGCGGGTGAGGTCGAATTCCTTCAGAGCCTCGACGGTCAGGGTGGTCAGGGGGACCGGGTGGAGCTGGTAACCGTCGAGGGAACCGTCCTCCAGCGGCGAGGCCGCGTACCCCACCTTCTGCATGGCCCGCTTGGTGAACTCGTCCGTGTTGACGATGATCTCCGCACCGCGCGGCACGTCGCCGATGTTGGCCTTCAGGGCCGCCGGGTTCATCGCGACCAGCACATTGGGCGCATCACCCGGAGTGAGGATGTCGTGGTCGGCGAAGTGCAACTGGAACGAGGAGACCCCGGGCAGGGTGCCGGCGGGCGCACGGATCTCGGCGGGGAAGTTCGGCAGAGTCGACAGGTCGTTGCCGAACGACGCCGTCTCCGAGGTGAAGCGGTCACCGGTGAGCTGCATACCGTCACCCGAGTCCCCGGCGAACCTGATGATCACCCGGTCGAGGCGGCGTACGTCCTTCGCCGTCCCGCCCGGTCTGCGCTGCTCTCCCACGACGGTACCGTCGGCCTGTTCGGCCTGCCCCGCCTGTCCCGTTGCGCTGCTGACCCGACTGGTCACTGAACTGGACCTCCCTCGAGGTGGCTGTCCCGGAGGGGCTCCCGAAGGCCCCCCTGGATCAACCCTACGTCTGTAAGGGTGCCCTTCCCTCGGTTAATCGGCAGGACGATCCACAAGACGGCCGATCGCCACGGTCACCGTGACGCTCACCGCCCCGGGAACGCGCCCAAGACGCTCCGAGACCCGGACACCCCGACTTGCCATGATTTCCCGCCCCCCGGCGTCACCCCGGAAGACGCACCGGCCGACCGCACCGGTTCACGAGGGGAACGATCCCTGACGGCGCCCTGAGACCGCACGACGACCGGTCCACGACGGCACCCGGTCCGGTCGACGACTGGCACAGTGCCACTCCGTCACGAATTCAGATAGGTGAGCACCGCAAGAACCCGACGGTGATCCCCGTCACTCGGCGACAACCCGAGCTTCAGGAAGATGTTGCTCACATGCTTCTCGACGGCGCCGTCGCTCACCACCAGCTGCCTGGCGATGGCGGAGTTGGTCCGCCCCTCCGCCATCAGCCCCAGCACCTCCCGCTCACGCGGGGTGAGCCCGGCGAGCACATCCTGCTTCCGGCTGCGCCCGAGGAGCTGCGCGACGACCTCGGGATCGAGCGCGGTCCCCCCGGAGGCCACCCGCACCACGGCGTCCACGAACTCCCGTACCTCGGCGACCCGGTCCTTGAGCAGGTACCCCACCCCGTGACTGGACCCGGCCAGCAGTTCGGTGGCGTACCTCTCCTCCACGTACTGTGACAGCACCAGCACCCCGAGCCCGGGATGCGCCTTGCGGAGCAGTACGGCGGCCCGCACGCCCTCGTCGGTGTGCGTGGGCGGCATCCGCACATCGGCGACGACGACGTCGGGCAGGGCCCCCTCGTCACTCAGCTCGGTGACGGTCTTGACGAGGGCCTCGGCGTCCCCGACGCCCGCGACGACCTCATGCCCCCGGTCGGTGAGCAAGCGGGTCAGCCCCTCCCGCAACAACACCGAATCCTCCGCGATGACCACCCGCACCCTGACCTCCACGCTCCCGTCCCCCCACATCCACCCGCCCGACCGAACACCCCCAGCATCCCAGCAACACCCCCCTGCGCACCGCCCAACGCCCAAGCACCGAAGAAGGGGGCACGACTTCTAGGGGGATTTGGGGCGTGGGCCGGGGCCGGGGACCGGGGACCGGGGGCGGGGTGGGGGTGGGGGTGGGGCGCACTGGGTGACCCGGGAAGGGGGAGAGAGGGTTGCTGACCCGAGGGGGCAGGGGAGCGGCGCCGGGCCGCAGGGGTGCAGCCGGCCCGGGGGGAGGTATGCGGCCCTTCAGCCGCGCCAGGGCAGCTCCGCCGTGACCCTCGTGGGCCCGCCCGCCGGTGAATCCACCACCAGAATCCCGTCCACCGCCTCCAGCCGCTCGGCCAGCCCCGCGAGCCCCGACCCGCCGGAGGCATCCGCACCCCCCGCCCCGTCGTCCACCACCTGCACCATCAACCGGTCCTCCACCCGCCACACATCCACCGAGGCCGACCGGGCCCCACTGTGCTTGCTGACGTTCTGCAGCAGCTCGGACACCGTGAAGTAGGCGATCCCCTCGATCGCGGCCACCGGCCGCGACGACCCGAGATCCACCTCCACCCGCACCGGCACGGCACATCGCGACGCCACCGCCGACAGCGCCGCGTCCAGCCCCCGGTCCGTCAGCACCGCCGGATGGATCCCGCGCGCCAGATCCCGCAGTTCCTGCAGCGCCGTCTTCACCTCACCGTGCGCCTCGTCCACCATCCGCGCCGCCGCCCGCGGATCCTCCCGCAGCTTCTCCTTCGCCAGCCCCAGATCCATCGCCAGCGCCACCAGCCGCGCCTGCGCACCGTCGTGCAGGTCCCGCTCGATCCGCCGCAGATCCGCGGCCGCCGTGTCCACCACGACCCCCCGGTCAGACTCCAGCTCCACCACCCGCGACGCCAGCCGCGACGGCCCGAGCAACCCGTGCACCAGCAGCCGGTCCACCGTCGTCAGCGCCCGCACGATCCACGGCGTGGCCAGCGTGACGAGCAGCCCCACCGACGCCGTGACGGTGATCTCGAACGGGTTGTCCAGATACACCCGGTGCTGATCGTCCCCGTACAGCTGAAGCCCGCCCTGCCCGCCGTACATCGGGAAGATCCAGAACCACAGCGGATACGTCAGCATCGTCCAGCCCACCACCCACACGGTGAGCGTCACGCAGAACGAGAACACCGCCCACGGGAACTGCACCAGCACGAACAGCGCATGCCGCCACGACACCCCGCTCCGCAGCACCGCCCCCATCCACGCCATCACCCCGGCGCGGCCGTCCTTCCCCCGCACCCGCAACGGCTCGGGATCACGCACCTCCAGCCCCAGCAGCCCCCGCGCCCGCGCTCGCTCCACCGCCCCGAAACCCCGGCACGCGGCCAGCCCCGCCGCCAGCACCGGGATGCCGAGGAAGGTCACCAGCAGCCCCGCCCCGACCGACAGCATGGTCACCGTGAAGACGAACAGCGCGACACTCAGCGGGAAACCGAGCAGCACATAGGCGAGCTCACGCCAGTGCCGCCCGCTCAGCGGCTCGACCAGGGCGGCCGGCAGCCGACGCCGCCGCGCCCCGGAGCCGCCGTAGCGCTGCTCGTCGTACTCCCCGTCGTATCGCCCGTACTGCCCGTCGTGTCGCCCGTACTGCCCGGAGTGCCCGTACTGCGTGGCCATCGGCGCCGTCCCGTCCGTTCCGCTCGTCTCCACTCGCCCCGCTCGTCGCGCAGCTGCTGTGTCCTGCCTCCACCCTCCTGCGCGCCGCCCCGCCGGACCATGGAGGCCGTCGGCCTCTCGGAAGGGGGGTTTTCCCTACCCCCGGTCCCGCCAGGGCAGCTCGGCCGTCACCGTCGTGGGACCCCCCGCCGGCGACTCCACGACGAACACCCCGTCGACGGCGTCCAGCCGCTCCGCGAGCCCCCGCATCCCCGTGCCCGCGTCCGGACGGGCCCCGCCCCGGCCGTCGTCCCACACCTGGATGAGCAGCCGGTCGTCCGTCCGCCACACATCCACCGAGGCCGCCCGCGCCCCGCTGTGCTTGCTGATGTTCTGCAGCAGCTCGGAGACGGTGAAGTAGGCGATCCCCTCGATCGCCTGCGCCGGTCTGGACGTCAGATCGGCGGTCACCTTCACCGGCACCGTGCACCGCGACGCCACCGCCGACAGCGCCGCGTCCAGCCCCCGGTCGGTCAGCACCGCGGGATGAATGCCCCGCGCCAGATCCCGCAGCTCCTGCAGCGCGAGCTTCACCTCGCCGTGCGCCTCCTCCACCATCGCCGCGACGGCGTCGTCGGCCTGCCCCTCCTGGAGCTTCTCCTTCGCCAGCCCCAGCCCCATCGCCAGATTGACCAGCCGCGCCTGCGCCCCGTCGTGCAGATCCCGCTCGATCCGCCGCAGATCCGCCGCCGCCGTGTCCACGACCACCCCGCGGTCCGACTCCAGTTCCGCGATCCGCCGCTCCAGCTCGTCGGACGGCGACAGCAGCGCCCGCACCATCGCCCGGTCCGCGTTGGTCAGGCCCCGCGTGAGGTACGGGAGGAAGGGCCACAGCAGGAACAGGGAGGGGAGAACGACGGTGAAGGTGAGGATGCCCCAGGGCAGCCGGATGAAGTCGTAGAGCACCGTGCGCCAGGCCACCGGGTCCTTCAGCGCTAGCCACATCCGCGCGACGGGCCCGCCCGCCCGGCGCAGTGGCAGCGGGCTCGGCTCGTCGATCCGCACCCCGAGCAGCAGTCGCGCCCGCTCCCGCTCGAACCGGCCCACGAGCCGCGCCCCCGCCAGCCCGAGCGCGAGCAGCGGCAGCCCGATCACCGTGAGGGTCAGCGAGGCGCCGATGAACAGCACCGTCATCACATAGACGAAGCCGAACAGCGACATCGGCAGATTCGCCAGGAGATGCGCGATCTCCTTCCACGTCTGCGCGTCGAGAGCGGGCCGGACCGGCGGCAGCCCGCCGCCGGCCGAGCGGTCGTCGTCCGAGCGGTCGCCGGGCCGGACGCCGCCGGGCCGGACGCCGCCGGGCTGGTGGGTAGTGGTCATATGGGTTAGCGTGCCGCCCCGCGCGCCACCGCGCCATGAGGTTCGCCGCCCCCGCCTCCTGGGGAAAACCCCCGCCCCGCGGTCCAAGGTGCGACGGCCTGCTTACCGTCCCTTTATCAGGGCCTAGACTCCGTGCGTACAGATCGTCGAAGAGGCCCGAGTGGCCGAAGAAGCCGAAGAGGCTGAGGTCAGGGAGCGAGGGGACGGACCGTGCGGGAACCGACCGTCGAGATCGCGGCGGACTACTTCCGGTCGTATTCGGTCGTCGGACTGCTCGCCGTCATCGGCGTGCTCTTCGTCGCCGTCGCCTTCGGCGCCGGACGCCTGCTGCGCCCGGTGGTGCCGACCCCTGAGAAACTCCTGACGTACGAGTGCGGCGTCGACCCCGTCGGCGAGGGCTGGGCCCACACCCAGGTCCGCTACTACGTCTACGCCTTCCTCTACGTGATCTTCGCCGTCGACTCGATCTTTCTGTTCCCCTGGGCGACGGTCTTCGCCGCCCCCGGCTACGGCGCCACGACCCTCGTGGAGATGTTCATCTTCCTCGGCTTCCTCGCCGTCGGCCTGCTGTACGCATACAAGAAGGGCGTCCTGACATGGACGTGACCCCCGAAGCGACCGCCTCCGACGAAGTGACCGCTTCCCCACCCGTTCTCCTCCCGGAGCCGAAGCGCCTGGGCGCCCTCGCCCGCCTCGCCCCCGAGCCGATGAAGGTCGTCCTGAACTGGGGCCGCCGCTACTCGCTCTGGGTCTTCAACTTCGGCCTCGCCTGCTGCGCGATCGAGTTCATCGCCGCGTCGATGGCCCGCCACGACTTCATCCGCCTCGGCGTCATCCCCTTCGCCCCCGGGCCCCGCCAGGCCGACCTGATGGTCGTTTCCGGCACGGTCACGGACAAGATGGCCCCCGCCGTGAAGCGCCTCTACGAGCAGATGCCCGAGCCGAAGTACGTCATCTCCTTCGGCGCGTGCAGCAACTGCGGCGGCCCCTACTGGGACTCGTACTCCGTGACCAAGGGCGTCGACCAGATCATCCCCGTCGACGTCTACGTCCCCGGCTGCCCGCCCCGCCCCGAGGCCCTTCTCCAGGGCATCCTCAAGCTCCAGGAGAAGATCGCCCGTGAGTCCCTGCACGAGCGCTACGGCACGCCCCGCCCCTCGGCCGCCGCCCTGCAGAGCCCGCTGGTGAAGCCGCCCACCGCAGAGGGGGACGCGGGATGACCACGACCGGCTGGCTGCCGGCCCCCGTCGAGGACCTCTTCGGCGCGGACGCCACGGCCGAGGAGTCCTACGCCGTCCTGACCGTCGACGTCCCGCCGGCGTCCTGGACCACCGCCCTCCGTGTCGCCCGCGACGAGCTGTCCTGCACCTACTTCGACTGGCTGAGCGCGGTCGACGAACCGGGCACCGGCTTCCGCGTCTCGGCGCACGTCGTGGCCCTCGGCCCGGTCCGCCGTCTGCTCCTGCGTACGACGGTCCCGCACGAGTCCCCGACGCTCGCCTCCGCCGTCGACGTCTACGCGGGCGCGGCCTGGCACGAACGCGAGACCCACGAAATGTTCGGCGTCGGCTTCGAGGGCCATCCCTCCCTGGACCACCTCCTCCTGCCCGAGAACTTCGAGGGCCACCCCCTCCGCAAGGACTTCGTCCTCGCCGCCCGGGTCGCCAAGGCCTGGCCCGGCGCCAAGGAACCGGGGGAGTCCGAGCACGGCGGCCCCAAGCGCCGCCAGATGCTTCCCCCCGGCGTCCCCGACCCGAACGAATGGGGCCCCCTCAAGGGGCAGCTCCCGCCCGCCCCGGCCCGCCCGGCCCGTGGAGCGGCGGCGGGCCGCGCCGCGGGAGAGCGCCCGGCCCGAGCGGCGGCCGGCGAACGCCCGGTCCGTCGCGCCCGCACGGCAGCCGAGGGCTCGGCCGGCCAGACGCCCCCTGCGGCACCTCCGGCCCCGACCCCGAGCACGCCGGCCACGGAAACCGGCGGCCCCTCGGAAACGGCAGCGGCTCCCTCGGCCCCCCAGCCCCCGGCCGACCCGCGCCGCTCGCGCAGCGCCTCCCAGGGCTCGGCCTCCCAGCGCACCCAGCCCCCGGCCCCGACTCCCGAGACCGGCCCCTCCCCGGCTCCCCGCAGCTCCGACGCCCCCTGGCATCACGCCCGCCCGGCCTTCGAAGAGCCGGAACGCCGGCCGATGCCGGAAAGCGAGCCGGAACGCCGGCCGAAGCCGGAAAGCGAGCCGGAACGCCGGCCAACGCCGGAAGCCGAGCCGGACCCCCGGCCGAAGCCGATGCCGGAGGCGGAACCGAAGCCTGAGGCGGAACCGGAGACCGCCGACCAGCCGAAGCCGGAACCGACGACCGGCCAGCCGGAACCGACGACCGGCCAGCCGGAACCGACGACCGGCCGGGAGCCGGAGCCGGAGCGGACCCCCACGCCGCCGGAACCGCGCCCGCAGCCGGAACCGCGCCCGCAGCCGGACGCGAAGCGGGACGCGAACCCGGACCCGAAGCCGGGGCAGGCCCCCGCCCCCGCCCCCGACCGCGACGCCGAACCGCCCACTCCCGAAACCCCGTCAGGAGGCCCGCAGTGAACGACGCACTCGACGTCACCCTGCGCCTTCTGCTCGTGTTCGTCGTCTTCCTCACCTTCCCCCTGATCGTCGGGCAGACCGAGCACAAGGTCATGGCCCATATGCAGGGCCGCCTCGGCCCGATGTACGCCGGCGGCTTCCACGGCTGGGCCCAGCTCATCGCGGACGGCGTGAAGTTCGCGCAGAAGGAGGACGTGGTCCCCGCCGGCGCGGACCGCCGTATCTTCCAGCTCGCCCCCGCCGTCGCCCTCCTCCCGTACCTCCTCGTCCTCCTCGCCATCCCGATCGGCCCCGGCGAGGGCGCGGTCGGTCAGGTCCTGGACGCGGGCGTGTTCTTCGTCCTCGCCGTGATGGGCGTCGGCGTCCTCGGCTCCCTCATGGCCGGCTGGGCCAGCGCCAACAAGTTCTCCCTCCTCGGCGGCCTGCGCACCGCCGCCCAGCTCCTCGCCTACGAGCTCCCGATGCTGCTCACCGCCGCCTCGGTGGCGATGGCGGCCGGCACGGTCTCGCTGCCCGGCATCGTCGAGGCCTTCGAGTGGTGGTGGCTGCCCTGGCAGATCGTCGGCGCGATCGTCTTCTTCGTCGCCGGCCTCGCCGAACTCCAGCGCCCGCCCTTCGACATGCCCGTCGCCGACTCGGAGATCATCTTCGGCGCCTACACCGAGTACACCGGTCTGCGTTTCGCTCTCTTCCTCCTCGCCGAGTACGCCGGAATCGTCGTCCTGTGTGGCCTGACCACCGTCCTCTTCCTGGGCGGCTGGCACGGCCCCTGGGGCGCCGACGGCCTCGGCTGGGTCTGGACCCTGCTGAAGACGGCCGTCCTCGCCTTCGTCGTCATCTGGCTGCGCGTGACCTACCCCCGGCTGCGCGAGGACCAGCTCCAGAAGTTCTCCTGGACCCTCCTCGTCCCCCTCTCCCTCGCCCAGATCGCCCTCACCGGCGTCGTGAAGGTGGTGATCCAGTAACCATGCCCATCCCCGGCTCCGGTCTGGCCAAGGGCCTGGCCGTCACCCTCCGCACGATGACGAGGAAGTCCGTCACCGAGCAGTACCCGGACGCCCAGCCGGAACTCCCGCCCCGCACCCGAGGCGTGATCGGCCTGTTCGAGGAGAACTGCACGGTCTGCATGCTCTGCGCCCGCGAGTGCCCCGACTGGTGCATCTACATCGACTCCCACAAGGAGACGGTCCCGCCCGCAGCCCCGGGCGGCCGCGAGCGCAGCCGCAACGTCCTCGACCGCTTCGCCATCGACTTCTCCCTGTGCATGTACTGCGGTATCTGCATCGAGGTCTGTCCTTTCGACGCCCTGTTCTGGTCACCGGAGTTCGAGTACGCCGAGACCGACATCCGTGACCTCACCCACGAGCGGGACAAGCTCCGCGAGTGGATGTGGACCGTCCCGGCCCCGCCCGCCCTCGACCCCGCGGCCGAGGAACCCAAGGAGATCGCCGCCGCCCGCAAGACGGCGGACAAGCTCGCCGCGGCCCAGGCCGAGCCCGCCGAGCCCCAGGGAGGAGAGTCGTGACCCTCGCCGAAGCGCCGCACGGCTTCCTCTCCCCGACCGGCGTCGAGATCGCCTTCGTCCTCGTCGGCCTGGCCACCTTCGGCGCCGCCCTGGTCACCGTCACCACCCGGCAGCTCGTGCACGCCGCCCTGTGGCTGGTGGTCGCCCTCGGCGGCCTCGCCGTGGAATACCTCCTGCTCACCGCCGAGTTCATCGCCTGGGTGCAGGTCCTCATCTACGTCGGTTCCGTCGTCGTGCTCCTCCTCTTCGGTCTGATGCTCACCAAGGCCCCCATCGGCCGCTCACCGGACGCCGACTCCGGCAACCGCTGGGCCGCCCTCACGGTCGCCGTCGCCGCGGCCGCCGCGCTGGTCTGGGTGGTCGTCGACGCCTTCCGCACCACCTGGATCGACCTGGACGGCCCCGCCGCCGGCTCCACCGAGGTCACCGGAGCGAGCCTCTTCCAGAACTGGGTCCTTCCCTTCGAAGCCCTCTCCGTCCTCCTCCTCGCGGCCCTGGTCGGCGCGATCGTCCTGTCCCGCAAGGCGAAGGCGGAGTCGAGCTCTCCCCCCGTGAACGCCCGAGGTGTCACCAGGAGTTCCCGGAACGTCACAGAGAGTTCCGAGCAGGAAGGTGCCCGCTGATGCACCTCGCCTACCCCGCCGTCCTGGCCGCCCTCCTCTTCAGCACCGGCCTGTACGGCGTCCTCGCCCGCCGCAACGCGATCCTGGTCCTGATGTCGGTCGAGCTGATGCTCAACGCCGTCAACCTCAACCTGGTCGCCTTCGACGTCTGGCTCAGCCGCGCCGCCGAGGAAACCCTGCACTCCGGGCAGGCCCTGACCCTGTTCACCATCGCCATCGCCGCCGCCGAGATCGGCATCGGCCTGGCGATCGTCCTCGCCGTGCACCGCAGCCGCGGCACCTCGGACATCGACAGGCTCCGCGAGACCGCCGAGGGCCACGAGACCGACACCCCCGAGACCGAGCCCGGCGCCGAGAAGGCTGAGGCCACCGCGTGACCACGACCACCCTCGCCGCACTCGTCCCCCTCCTCCCGTTCCTCGGCGCGGCCGCCGGACTTCTCCTCGGCCGCACCGCCCCCGGCTTCGTCCGCCCCCTCGCGGTCCTGCCGACCCTCACCGCCCTCGTCCTGGCCGCCGTCGTCGCCGTGCGCCAGGGCGGCGGCGCGGCCGTCGACGCGGCCACCGAACTCACCCCCACCGGCTCGATCCCGATCGAGCTCTCCCTGCACATCGACGGCTTCGCCGCCCTGGTCGCCGTCCTCGTCGGCACCGTCGCCACCTGCGTGCAGATCTACTCGACCGGCTACCTCCGCGAGGACCCGCGCTACCCCTCGTACGCCGCGCTCGTCTCCCTGTTCACCTCCGCGATGTTCCTGGTCGTCTACTCGGGCGACCTGATCGTGCTGCTGGTCGGCTGGGAAGTCATGGGCATCTGCTCCTACTTCCTCGTCGGCCACTACTGGGAGACCCCGGAAGCCCGCGCCGCCTCCATCAAGGCCTTCCTGGTCACCAAGCTCGGCGACGTCCCCTTCCTGATCGGCCTGTTCGCCCTCGCCACGGACGCCGGATCCTTCGAGATCCCGAAGGTCCTCGACGCCGTCGCCCACGGCGGACTGGACCACCCGACCGTCGTCGCCCTGCTGCTCCTGGCGGGCGTGGCCGGCAAGTCGGCACAGTTCCCGCTGCACACCTGGCTCCCCGACGCGATGGCGGGCCCCACCCCCGTCTCCGCGCTGATCCACGCCGCGACCATGGTCGCCGCCGGTGTCTACTTCATCGCCCGGCTCCTCCCCGTCTTCGAGGCCTCCGCGGCCGCGATGGTGGTCCTCGCCGTGATGGCCGCCGTCACGATGGTCGGCTCCGGCCTCGCGGCGCTCGCGCAGGACGACATCAAACGCGTCCTCGCCTACTCGACGATCGGCCAGCTCGGCTACATGACCGGCGCCCTCGCCGTCGGCGACCCTTCGGCAGCCGTCTTCCACCTCCTCTCGCACGGCGCCTTCAAGGCCCTGCTGTTCCTCGCGGCCGGCGTGATCATCCACGCCGCCGGCACCAACTCGCTCGCCGCCATGTCCCGCATGGGCAACCTGCGCGACCGCATCCCCGACGCCTACTGGACGATGACCGTGGCGCTCCTCGCGCTCGCCGCGATCCCGCCGTTCAGCGGCTTCTTCTCCAAGGAGTCCGTCCTCGGCGCGGCCGAGCACGTCACCACCGGGCACACCGAGCACGCGCCCGGAGCCGCCGGCTGGCTCGTCCTCGTGGCCGGACTCGTCACCGCCCTCCTCACCGCCGCCTACGCGACCCGTCTGTGGCTGCTGGCCTTCCACGGCCGGGGCGCCGAGGCCCCCGACCACGGCCGCCAGCCCCTCACCATGACCGTCGTACTGTGGGTGCTGGCCGTCCCGTCCCTCGCCCTCGGCGCGCTCGCCTACCGCACGCTCCCCGACTGGTTCGACGGCAACGACCTCACCCCCGCCCTCACCACCTCCGTGATCGGCACCGGCGTGGCCCTGACCGGCGCACTCGTGGCCTACGCCGCCTGGCGCCACCTCGCCGCGCTGGCCGCGGTCGCCCCGATGGGCGCGGTCGCCGCCCATCCCGAGGGCGACGCGGCCCAGGTCGAGGCCGAGGCCATCGCCACGCACGCGCCCGCCTACGGAGACCTGTCGTCCGCCCCCGACCCGGCGGACCCCGGGCGGCTGCTGCTCGGCCCGCTGCACCGCCACGCGGCCGTCGGCTTCCACCTCGACGCCGTCTACCGGGCGCTGTTCGTCCGCCCCGTCCAGGGCGCCGCGAGCCTCGTCCGGTTCCTCGACCGCGAGGTCGTCGACACCTACGTACGCGGCGCGGGCGCCCTGCCCCGCTGGCTCGGCGCCGCCGTACGGCGCGCCCAGACCGGCAACGTCCAGACCTATGTGAGCGCGCTGCTCGCCGGCACCGTCGTCCTGGCGGTCGCCGCCCTCCTCGTCGCCTCGGGAGCGTGAGCAGGCGTGATCGATATCAACGAGTCCGTGATGCAGTTCCTTCTCGCGTTCGTCGTCGTCGGCCCGCTCATCGGTGCCGCCGCCGCTCTCCTGCCCGCCCCGCCCGGACTGAAGGGGAAGTCACCCGAACAGGCCGTCCTCCGGCACGGCGTCACGGTCACCGGCGTCATCCTCGTCGCCGCGATCGTCCTCGCGCTCGGCTTCGACCACGACCACCCGTCGAAGATGCAGGCGAGCACGGACATCAGCTGGATCCCCGCACTCGACGTGCGCATCCACCTCGGCATCGACGGCATCTCCCTCCCCCTGCTGGTCCTGACCGCGCTGCTGACCTTCCTCTGCGCGCTCTACTCCTACTTCAAGCTGCCCGCGGGCCCGACCCCGAAGGCCTTCGTCGCGCTGCTGCTCGTCCTCGAGTCCGGCACCCTCGCCACCTTCGCCGTCCTCGACCTGCTGCTGTTCTTCCTCGCCTTCGAGACGGTCCTGATCCCGATGTACTTCCTCATCGCCCGCTGGGGCGGCGCGGGACGGACCCAGGCGGCCTGGAAGTTCATCCTCTTCACCCTGCTCGGATCCGTGGTCATGCTGCTCGGCCTGCTCCTGATCGGAATCAAGGCGGGCACCTTCGACATGGTGGCACTCGCCACTGACAACGGCCGGTCCCTGACCACGTCCGTGCAGGTCGTCGCCGTTCTGGCGATCGGGATCGGGCTCGCGGTCAAGACCCCGATGTGGCCCCTGCACAGCTGGCTGCCCGACGCCCACACCGCCGCCCCGACCGTCGGCTCGGTCCTGCTGGCCGGCGTCCTGCTGAAGATGGGCACGTACGGGTTCGTCCGGATCCTCCTCCCGGTCGCACCTGACGGCTTCCACACCTTCGCGCCCTACCTCGCCGCCTTCGCCGTCGTCGGGATCATCTACGGATCCCTGGCCTGCCTGGCCCTCGCCAAGCAGGGCGCGAAGGGCGACCTCAAGCGCCTCATCGCCTACTCCTCCGTCGGCCACATGGGCTTCGTCCTGCTTGGCATCGCGTCGACGACCCCGACCGGCGTGAACGGCGCCCTGTTCGCCAACATCGCCCACGGCCTCATCACCGGCCTCCTCTTCTTCCTGGTCGGCGCGCTGAAGGACCGCACCGGCACCACCGACCTGGACGCCCTCGCCGAACAGACCGGCGCCGCGCTCTACGGCAAGGCACCCCGCCTCGGCGGACTGCTCGCCTTCGCCGCCGTCGCCTCGCTCGGCCTGCCCGGCCTGGCCGGGTTCTGGGGCGAGATGCTCGCGCTGTTCGGCGCGTTCGACCCGGCCGACGACCTCAGCCGCCCGGCCTTCCTCACCTTCACGGCGATCGCCGCCTTCGGCACCCTGCTCACGGCCGCGTACCTGCTCGTCGTGGTCCGGCGCGTCTGCATGGGCGCCCCGCCCCAGGACGCGCCGAAGCTCGCCGACGTCCAGACCTACGAGTTCGCGGCCTGGACCCCGCTCGTCGCCCTCACCGTCGTCGCCGGCCTGTGGCCGAGAACCCTCCTCGGCCTGACCGACCCGGCCGTGCAGCAGCTCCTCGCAGGAGGCACCCGATGAGCTCCCCGGCCCAGCCCCTCGCCGAGTCACTGGTCCAGTCCGTCGACTGGCTCGCGATCGCCCCGCCCACCCTGGCCGCCGTGGTCGCCCTCGTCGTCCTGGTCGCCGACCTGTTCCTCCCGGACGGCAGGAAGCCCCTCCTCGGGTGGCTGTCCGTCGCCGGACTCGCCGCCTCCACGGCCCTGCTGCTCCCCCTCATCGACGGCGACCGCTCCACCTTCTGCCTGACCGGCGATCCGAGCGCGTGCAGCTACACGGCCGACGCCTTCACCCTCGTCATCCAGTTCCTGGTCCTCGGCGGAGCCCTGCTGGCCGCCCTCCTGTCGGTCACCGCGCTGAAGGACGCGCGCGGAAGACTCCCCGAAGGGGAGTTCTGGTTCCTGCTGCTGTCCTCCGCCGCCGGCGCCGCCCTGCTGCCCGCCTCCCGCGACCTCGCCACCCTCGTCGTCGCCCTGGAGGTCGCCTCCCTGCCCGCCTTCGCCCTCGTCGGCATCCGGCACGGCGACCGCAGGTCCGCCGAGGCGGCCCTGAAGTTCTTCCTGTCGTCCGTCACCGCGACCGCCGTCAGCCTGATGGGCATCAGCTTCGTCTACGCCACGACCGGCACCCTCTACCTCACCCAGGTCGCCGACCGCATCCAGCACGTCGACGGCCGGCTGGACACCCTCGCGCAGACAGGCGTGGTCCTCACCCTGGTCGGCTTCGCCTTCAAGACGGCCGCCGTCCCCTTCCACTTCTGGGTCCCCGACACCTACGTCGGCGCCCCCCTGCCGATCGCCGCCTACCTGTCGGTCGTCGGCAAGGCGGTCGGCTTCTCCGGACTCATCCTCGTCACCGTCATCGCCTTCCCCTCCTACGCCGACGTCTGGGGCCCCGCGCTGGCCGCGCTGGCCGCCCTCACCATGACCGTCGGCAACGTCGGAGCCCTCCGTCAGCAGGCCACGCGCGCGTACAGCGCCGTACGCCTGCTCGCCTGGTCCTCCGTCGGCCAGGCCGGCTACCTCCTCGTCCCGATCGCCGCCGCCGCGTACACCGACGACGCCGAACACGCCATCGGCTCCACCGTCGCCTACGCCCTCATGTACGCGGCCGTGAACCTTGGCGCCTTCGCGGTGGCCGCCCTGGTGGGCCGTACCAGCGCACAGAACCGCCTCACCGACTACCGGGGCCTCTACGCCAGGAACCCCCTCTCGGCGCTCCTCCTGGCCTTCTTCCTGCTCTGCCTCGCCGGACTGCCGCCGGGCATCATCGGCCTCTTCGCGAAAGTCACCGTCTTCTCGGCGGCCGTCGACGCCGGCCTCGGCTGGCTCGCGGTCGTCATGGCCCTCAACGTCGTGATCGCGCTGTACTACTACCTCCAGTGGACGGCGCTGCTGTTCCGGGCCCCCGAGGGCGAACCGGTCAAGCACCGCGTCCCCGCCCCCCTCACGGCCGCGATCGTCCTCACCGCCGCCCTCGGCATCGTCCTCTCCGGAGCACCCCAACTGGTCCTGCGCTTCACCGACACCGGCCTCTTCTAGCGCCCCACGCGCGCGCGTACGCGCCCACCGTCGGGCGTACGCCCCGCCGCCACCCGGACGGCCCACACCCCTGCCCGTACGCACAAGGGAACTAGTGCCTCCCGCCTGGCGTTGACCAGTACGGAAGGTTCCACTGGAAGTGACACCACGGCGCCAGTGGACACCGGAGAGAAGGAACGACCACAGGCAAAGGGTTCCCCCGCTGCACGATTTGGAGGGCGTACCGTGCACCGCCGGCACAACGGGCTCAGGACCGCAGTACTCCTCGGGGGACTGTCCGCACTCATCATCGTCATCGGCAGCTTCTTCGGCCGTGCGGGGCTCGTCGTCGCCGTCGTGATCGCCCTCGGGACGAACGCGTACGCGTACTGGAACAGCGACAAGCTCGCACTGCGCGCGATGCGTGCCCGCCCGGTCAGCGAGTTCGAGGCCCCCGCTCTCTACCGCATGGTGCGCGACCTCTCCACCCAGGCCCGCCAGCCCATGCCCCGCCTCTACATCTCCCCGACCGAGGCCCCCAACGCCTTCGCCACCGGACGCAACCCGCGCAACGCCGCCGTGTGCTGCACGGAGGGCATCCTGCGCCTCCTCGACGAGCGCGAACTGCGCGGAGTCATCGGCCACGAGCTCAGCCACGTCTACAACCGCGACATCCTCATCTCCTCGGTCGCCGGCGCCCTCGCCTCCGTGATCATGTTCCTGGTCAACTTCGCCTGGCTGATCCCGATCGGGCGCTCCGACGACGACGACGGTCCCGGCCTGCTGGGCATGCTCCTGATCATGATTCTGGGCCCGCTCGCCGCCGCCCTCATCCAACTCGCCATCAGCCGCTCCCGGGAGTACGAGGCGGACGCCTCCGGAGCCCAGCTCACCGGCGACCCGCTCGCGCTCGCCGGCGCCCTGCGCAAACTGGAGAGGGGCACCCAACAGCTCCCGCTGCCCCCGGAGCCCCGGATCGAGACCGCGAGCCACATGATGATCGCGAACCCCTTCCGTCCGGGCCAGGGGCTTTCCAAGATGTTCTCGACCCACCCGCCGATGGCGGAGCGGATCGCCCGGCTCGAGAAAATGGCAGGTCGCCCCCAGTGAAGACCATCCTGAACGTCATCTGGCTCGTCCTGAGCGGCTTCTGGCTGTTCCTCGCCTACCTCCTGGCGGGCCTGCTGCTCTGCATCACGGTCATCGGCATTCCATTCGGCGTCGCCGCGTTCCGTATCGGCGTCTACGCCCTCTGGCCCTTCGGCTACACGACGGTCGAGCGGCGGGACGCGGGCGCCCCCTCCTGTGTGGGCAACGTGCTCTGGCTGGTCCTCGCCGGCTGGTGGCTGGCCCTCGGCCACATCGTGACCGGCATCGCCCTGTGCGTGACCATCATCGGTATTCCGTTCGGCATCGCGAACTTCAAGCTGATCCCGGTCTCGCTGTTCCCGCTGGGCCGCGAGATCGTGCCCACGGACCAGCCGTTCGCCGCGCGCTGACGAGGCGTCCGCCCGGACCGCGTGCGCGGGCCCGCGGCTGCTCGCCGGGGTGGGCTTGTTGTCCACAAGCGGCCGGTTGTCCACAGGCCGGCCCGCTTGTCAGTGGCGGCCCGCACCATGGACGCATGACCGAGAACGAGCAGGTGCAGGAAGCCGGGGACCCCGGCCGGACAGGCTCGCGCCCCGGTCAGCGTGAACGCGCCCACCGCCGTACCCCGTACGCGACCGCGCCCACCGCCAGGACGCCCGCACCCGCCACCACGGACGTCACCGGCAGGGCGAACGCCAGGATCACACAGCCCAGAAGACCCACCGCGGGCAGCGCCCTCGCCTCCGGCGAGGCGTCGAGAGTCCAGGCCGATGCGTTGGCCACCGCGTAGTACGCGAGCACACCGAAGGAGGAGAAGCCGATCGCGCCCCGTACGTCCACCGTGGCGGCCAGGACCGCCACCACCGCGCCCACGGCCAGTTCGGCCCGGTGGGGTACCTGGAAGCGCGGATGGACGGCCGCCAGCGCGCCGGGCAGATGGCGGTCGCGAGCCATGGCGAGTGTGGTGCGCGAGACGCCCAGGATCAGCGCGAGCAGCGAACCCAGCGCGGCCACGGCCGCCCCGACCCGTACCACCGGCACCAGCCCCGGCGCGCCGGCCGCCCGCACCGCGTCGGCCAGCGGCGCGCTCGCCCGACCGAGTTCCCCCGCCCCCAGCACGGAAAGGACGGCCACCGCCACGCACACGTAGACGGCCAGCGTGATGCCCAACGCCGTGGGGATCGCGCGGGGGATGGTGCGCGCCGGATCCCGCACCTCCTCGCCGAGGGTCGCGATGCGCGCGTACCCGGCGAACGCGAAGAACAGCAGACCGGCGGCCTGCAGCACGCCGCCCACGCCCCCCGAGGCCCCGACGTCCAGCCGCCCCGCGTCGGACGCCCCGGAGCCCAGACACACCACGACCACGGAAGCGAGGACCGCCAGGACCACCGCCACGATCGCGCGCGTCAGCCAGGCCGACTTCTGGATGCCGCCGTAGTTCACCGCGGTCAGCGCCACCACGGCCGCGACCGCCACCGCGTGCGCCTGCCCCGGCCAGACGTACGCACCGACCGTCAGCGCCATCGCCGCACAGGAGGCCGTCTTGCCGACCACGAACGACCAGCCGGCCAGGTATCCCCAGAACTCCCCGAGACGCTCGCGTCCGTACACGTAGGTGCCGCCCGAGGCCGGATACAGGGCGGCGAGGCGGGCCGACGCCATGGCGTTGCAGTAGGCGACCAGCGCGGCGAGGGCGAGTCCGAGCAGCAGCCCGGAGCCCGCGGCGTGCGCGGCGGGGGCGAGGGCGGCGAAGACACCGGCCCCGATCATCGAGCCGAGCCCGACGATCACGGCGTCGCCGACGCCCAGGGTCCGCCGCAGTTCGGCGGGCGGTCCGGACTGAGTCATGGGCCGCACCCTACTGATCCACGGAACCGGGCGGTGTCGCCGTGACGTCGTCATCATCAACACGACACGAACCCGCGTGCGACGCAGGACGCGGGTGAGGGCGCTTGGGAGACGAGCACAGCCCGTCCGGAGCGAGCGAGATCACAGTGCCCGGACAGCGCGGGCACAGCACGGAAGGGCAGATTCAGGACATGGGCATCATCAGCTGGATCATCCTGGGACTGTTGGCCGGAGTCATCGCCAAGGTCCTGCTGCCGGGCCGTGACCCGGGCGGCTTCATCGGAACGACCGTCATCGGCATCGCGGGTGCGTTCGTCGGCGGCTGGATATCGGCCCGTTGGCTGGACCACCCCATCACCAAGGACTTCTACGACGGGGCCACCTGGGCGGCGGCGATCGGCGGATCGCTCGTGCTCCTGATCGTCTACCGCCTGCTGTTCGGCAACTCACGCGACTGAGCGCGGCCCTGACCGGACGGGAGCGGCGGACACCGTGAGGTGGCCGCCCCTCTCGTCGCCCTGGTCACCGGAAGTGCGCGGGCGGCGGTCGACTACCGGTAGTTCACGAACTGCAGCGCGAAGTCGAAGTCCTGACCCTTCAGCAGGGCGATGACAGCCTGCAGGTCGTCACGGCTCTTGGAGCTGACGCGCAGTTCGTCGCCCTGCACCTGGGCCTTCACGCCCTTGGGGCCCTCGTCGCGGATGAGCTTCGCGACCTTCTTCGCGTTCTCCTGGGAGATGCCCTCCTTGATCTCCGCGAAGAGCTTGTACTCCTTGCCGGAGAGCTGGGGCTCGCCCGCGTCCAGTGCCTTCAGCGAGATCCCGCGCTTGATCAGCTTCGACTGGAAGACGTCGAGGACAGCGTTCACCCGGTCCTCGGAGTTCGCCTCCATGAGGATCTTCTCACCGGACCACGAGATCGAGGCGCCCACGCCCTTGAAGTCGTAGCGCTGCGAGATCTCCTTGGCGGCCTGGTTGAGGGCGTTGTCGACCTCCTGCCGCTCGACCTTCGAGACGATGTCGAAACTGGAGTCGGCCATGTCCTGTGGCTCCTTGTATCGGGGTGCGTGTGAGGTGCGTATCGGCGTACGTGGGGGCGGCCGCCGAGCCCGGTCCGATCCCGGGCCGCATCCGGACAAGCCTAGCCACCCGCGGTCCTCGCGGCGCAGATCAATCGGGTGGCGGAGCACCCCTCCCCATCGGGTATTGTTTACGTCGTTGCCAGGGAGCACCGCCGAAAAGCGGTTCGAACGGCAGCAACCCCGGCGGTGTGCCCGAGCGGCCAAAGGGAGCAGACTGTAAATCTGCCGGCTCAGCCTTCCCAGGTTCGAATCCTGGCGCCGCCACACGGGAACGCAAGGGCCCGTGACCTGCTACTACAGCAGGTCACGGGCCCTTCGTCATGCCCGGTGGAGATGCGGCCTGTGGGGCGGGAGCGCACGGTGGTACGAGAGGTGTCTCTTGTGGAGGTGATGGACATGCGACGCATGCTCACCAGTGGGACCCTGGTCGCCGCTCTTCTCCTCGCGGGAGGGCCGGCCCTTGCGGGGCCTCAGGAGAGTGCCGCCGCGGCGCGGCCCGGGAGGGCCGTGACCCATGGGTCCGTGGACGTCTGCGACTTCACCATCGGGCGGCCGACGCTGAAGGCCGGTTCGTCGGGGCGGGCCGTGCAGCAGGCCCAGTGCTATCTGAACCACTCCCTGTCGGGCCGCGACCTCGCTCTCGACGGCAGGTTCGGGCCCGTCACCCAGCAGGCGACGCTGCGGTTCCAGCGGTGCGCAGGCATCGTCGCGGACGGTGTCGTCGGGGCGCAGACCTGGTCGTTCCTCGTCTTCTGGGCCAACTCGACCGACGTCGTCTGCTGACCACCGGTCAGGCGCCGGGCGACTTCGCCGCCCGTTTCACCTCCGTCTCCACGTCGCTGCGCGGTCTGCCCTCGTCCTTGGCGTACGCCGTCACCGCGGCCTGTACGTCGCGGGCGAGGTCGCGCCAGGCCCGCCAGGCGGTCTCGTAGGTGCCGGTCTGGGTTTCCGACCACGGAGTGGCCGTCGGAGGGCCGTACGCGTCCCGTAGCTGCTCGACCCTTGCGTGGGTCTCGTCGGCCAGGCGCTGCATCGCCACGAGTTCCTCGAAGGTATGTGCCATATGTACGGATGCTAGGGAGATGTCGGCGGTTCCGCGCGGCGAGCGGGGCCGGTGCGCGGCCGGCTGTGCGCGGGACGCACTGGGGCAGACTGGCCCCATGCCCAGCGTCTCCAGCCGTCGCAGAACCTGCCCCGAGTGCCGTCGCGAGATCGCCGTCGTCGCCGGCCGGTACGCCCGGCACGACCCGCCGGGGGCCCGGGAGAGCGGGGAGCTCGTCTCCTGCCCCGGGTCGCGCAGGACCGCCCAACTGGGAGCGGCCCAGCCGTCGTTGGACGGTTACGTCGTCCCCGAGTTCCCGGGGCAGCTCCCGCTGTTCTGAAACCCGTACCCTGCGCGCTCCTGAGGGGTTCTCAGCTGAGCGCCCCTCAGTTCCCCGCCACCGACTTCACCGCCACCGACACCGGCGCCTTGCCGGCGATCAGCTCCAGGGTGAGGCCGGCGGTCGCCGGAGTGTCCAGGAGTTCGGCCAGGACGGCCGCCACGTCGTCGCGCGGGATCGGGCCGCGGCCCGTGTGGGCCTCCAGACGGACCAGCCCGGTGCCGGGGTCGTCCGTGAGCATCCCGGGGCGCAGGATCGTCCAGTCGAGGGAGGACAGGCGCTGCACATGCGCGTCCGCCTCGCCCTTGGCGCGCAGGTAGACGTCGAAGACCTCCCTGCCCTCGTGGCGGGGGTCGGCGCCCATCGAGGACACGACCAGGAAGCGCCGTACGCCCGCCCGGACCGCCGCGTCCGCGAACAGCACCGCCGCACCCTTGTCCACGGTGTCCTTGCGGCCCGCGCCGCTGCCCGGGCCCGCGCCCGCCGCGAACACCGCCGCGTCCGCGCCCCGCAGCCGCTCCGCGACCGCCTCGACCGACGCCGACTCCAGGTCCAGGACGAGCGGTTCGGCGCCGGCCGCCCGCAGATCGTCGGCCTGTCCGGCTGTGCGGATGATCCCCGCGACCTCGTCCCCGCGCGCGGCGAGCAGCCGCTCCAGCCGCAGCGCGATCCGACCATGACCACCAGCGATGACAATGCGCATGCTTCCGACCGTACGCCCGGCCGGCCCCGTCCGCCGCACCGCACGGGGCGGGCCGCGCACCGTGCCGTGCGGGGTACGGGGTTCCGTGAAGGGGTACGGGGCGTTGCCCGGCGTGCTGCCCGGCGTCCCGTGCGTCGTACGTCGTACGTCTCGGGCCGGGCTGCCGCAGCAGGCGGTTGCCCGTACGGCGCCCCCCTCGCGCGCCGAGCGGCTCCGGCCGTCGTGCAGGGCTGCCGCCCGGCATCCGTGCGTGGTGCGGCTCAGCCCAGGCGACCGGTTTCCGTCCGATGCCTTGCGCAGGTGCGGTTCCGGCCGTCTCGCACGGCTGTTGGCGGTGTGTCCCGCACGCCGTACGACCCGGCCGTGCCACCGCCCGCGCCCTATGCCGCGCTGCCGGCCACAGTCCCGCGTCCCGGGCCACCGCCGTGCGTGCCGAGCGCCCCCCGCGTCCCGGGCCACCGCCGTGCGTGCCGAGCGCCCCCCGCGTCCGCGCCACCGCCCCACGTCCCGGGCCACTGCCGTGCGTGCCGCTCGCCCCGTCCCGCGTCCCGGGCCACCGCCGTGCGTGCCGCTCGCCCCGTCCCGCGTCCCGGGCCACCGCCGTGCGTGCCGCTCGCCCCGTCCCGTGTCCCGGGCCACCGCCGTGCGTGCCGAGCGCCCCCCGCGTCCGCGCCACCGCCCCGTGTCCCGTCACGCCCCCGGCACCACCCCGTCCGTCGCCTGCCGGGGTTACGACAGTTGCCCTCGGCCCTGTCGGGGCAGGCCCAGTTCTGTCGTCGCCGTCGAGGTGCAGTACTCCCGTACCGCGCTCGTCCGGGCCACCACGCGGCCGCGGTGGATGACGATGCGGCTGTACGCCAGGGAGAGCGCGCCGGCCAGGTGGTCGGCGCGGACGGCCAGCAGGTCGGCCGGGAAGCCCGCCTCGACCCGCACCTCGGGCAGGCCCAGGGCCGCCCGCGCGGAGGCGCTCACGGTGTCGTAGGCCTCCTCGGGGCGCAGGCCGTGGCGGGAGGCGAGGAGGTAGGCCGCCTCCAGGGGGTCGCCGCGGCCGACCGGGTTGGACACGTCGCGCAACGCCCCGCTGCCCGCCGCCACCCGCACCCCGGCCGCGCGCAACAGCCGTACGGGCGCCGTGTCGTGGCTCTCCGCGGCGCCGCAGCCACCCTGGGGGAGGCACACCACCGTCACGCCCGCGGCCGCCAGCCGGTCGGCGGTGCGGCCGGCCGTCTCGGCGGAGAGCCGGCCCAGGCCGCCGCAGGGGCCGAGGGTGACGCCGGGGCGCAGACCGCCCGCCATCGCGGCGAGGCGGGCCAGCCGGGCCGGGTCGGAGGCGTCGGTGTGCAGGTCGACCGGGCAGCCGTGCTCGGCGGCGACGTCGAGCACGGCCTCCACGTACCCGGTGGGATCGGGGTCCAGGTCAGGGCAGCCGCCCACGACGGAGGCGCCCGCCTTCAGCGCGTCCCGCAGCATCGCGAGCCCGTCCGCTCCGGCCACCCCGGTCAGGACCCGGGGCATCGCGACCGCCGTCAGTTCGGCGAGGCCCCGCAGTGAGCGCCGGGCCCGCAGTACGGCGGTCAGGGAGGCGAGGCCCTGGACGTCGCCCACGCGTACGTGTGCCCGTAGCGCGGTGGTGCCGTGTCCGAGCTGGAGCAGCGCGGCCTCGGTGGCGCGGCGCTGGACCTCTCGGCCGCCGTACGGGACGGGCCCGTCGAGGTCGGCCGTGAGGGCGGTGTCGGCGTGGGCATGGGGCTCGGCGGGGGCCGGGAGCAGGAGGTAGCCGCCGAGGTCGACGCGCGCGGCGCCACGGGCCGGGCCGGGCGCCAGGCTGCCGGCCGTGCCGACCGCCTCGATGCGTCCGTGGCCCAGCCGTACGTCCACGGTCCGGCCGTCCGTCAGCCGTGCCCCGCACAGCAGGAGCGCGGCCGGGTCCGGCGTACCGCCCGAGGAGCCGGACGGCGTCGGCGACGAGGGCGACGAGGACGAGGGCGACGAGGGGGGTGGCTGGGGCCGGCTGTCGGGCATCGCGCTCCAGGGGGCTCGGGGCTGCGCGGCGAGGGCCGGGACCGCGCAGGGGGACACCAGGTCACGCAGAGTGAGTCGAGCCTAGGGCGGAGCGCCGGCGCCGACGGGGAGGAGCGCAATAGTCGTACTTGCGTGGTGGCGGGTGTGCCGGGGGTGCCTCCGGGGGCTCGCGGGACGGCCGGGACCGGGCCGGACGGGCCTTCCGGCGGCTGGGCGGGACCGGTGCCGGCCTTCGCCGGGGGAGCGGTCTCCGTGCGCCGGCAGGCCCGTCCTCGCAGCCCCCACCGGGCCCGCGAAACGGATTTGGGTGAACGGCTGCGGACCGTGTAATGTCTTCATCGCTCGCCCCAATAGCTCAGTCGGCAGAGCGTCTCCATGGTAAGGAGAAGGTCTACGGTTCGATTCCGTATTGGGGCTCTGGTGTGAGAGGTTCCCGCCGCGAGGCGGGGCCCGATCGCATCAAAGCGGTGTAGCTCAGTCGGTAGAGCAAGCGGCTCATAATCGCTGTGTCACCGGTTCAAGTCCGGTCACCGCTACTGACAGTAGCCGATTGCGGGGTCGGTCCTTCGATCGGCTACTCTTTCTTGCGTTGAATCAGTCCCATCCGTTCGTCAAGGAGCACTCACGTGGCTGCCACCGACGTCCGCCCGAAGATCACGCTGGCCTGCGTGGAGTGCAAGGAGCGGAACTACATCACCAAGAAGAACCGGCGTAACAACCCGGACCGTCTTGAGATGAAGAAGCACTGCCCGCGTTGCAACGCGCACACCGCGCACCGCGAAACGCGATAAATCAGGCTCGTATGCGAGGCCGTCCCCGAGTGATCGGGGGCGGCCTCGCGTCGTTGAGCGGCCTGTACCGGTCAGTAGAGCGACGCAGACCAAGAGCAGGAGGTGCCGAGCCGATGGCGCTCGACCAGTCCTTCGTGGGGCGGACCTACCCGCCCACCGATCCCTACGAGGTCGGCAGGGAGAAGATCCGCGAGTTCGCGGAGGCGGTGGGGGACACCAACCCGGTGTACACCGACCCGGAGGCCGCCAAGGCGCTCGGGTACGCCGATGTGATCGCCCCGCCGACCTTCGTGTTCTCGATCACCTTCAAGGCGGCGGGACAGGTCGTCCAGGACCCCCAGCTGGGCCTCGACTACAGCCGTGTGGTGCACGGCGACCAGAAGTTCGCCTACAAGCGGCCGGTGCGCGCCGGTGACCGGCTCACGGTGACCTCGACCATCGAGGCGATCAAGTCCATGGCCGGGAACGACATCCTGGACATCCGTGGGGAAGTTCACGACGAGGCCGGCGAGCACGTGGTGACCGCCTGGACGAAGCTCGTGGCCCGTGCCGCGGACGCGGGGGAGTGAGGAACCGATGACCGCGAAGATCGCTTACGACGACGTCGAGGTCGGCACCGAGCTGCCCGCCCGGTCCTTCCCGGTGAACCGGGCCACCCTCGTGCAGTACGCGGGGGCCTCCGGGGACTTCAACCCCATCCACTGGAACGAGAGGTTCGCCAAGGAGGTGGGCCTGCCGGACGTCATCGCGCACGGGATGTTCACCATGGCCGAGGCGATCCGCGTCGTCACCGACTGGACCGGTGACCCGGGGGCGGTCGTCGAGTACGGGGTCCGTTTCACAAAACCCGTTGTCGTCCCCAACGACGATCAGGGTGTGGTGATCGAGGTCAGTGGCAAGGTGGCGGCCAAGCTCGAGGACAACACCGTGCGGGTTGATCTGACGGTGGTCAGTGGGGGGCAGAAGGTGCTGGGGATGTCGCGGGCGGTTGTGCGGCTGGACTGATCGGTTTCCGGCGGGGTGTGTGTACGGCTCTGTCCTGGACGGGGCCGTGCACGGGCCGGTGCCGGGGCCGTGGCTGGGCGGGGGCGGGGCTGCGCGCGGGTGGGTTCGCCTGCCCGTGCGTGCGGGGTGCCGCTGCGCCCACCCGTGCCGCAGCGGCACGAATGCCCGCAGCTGCGCAGGGGCGCTGACCGCGGATCCGTAGGGGGCCGGGTGCGTCTCGTAGGCTTGGGGCTGTGTTGGAGATCTACGATGCGCCGCTGGCCCCGCTGACCACCTTTCGGCTCGGGGGGTCCGCCGCTCGGCTGGTGACCGCGGCCACCGATGCCGAGGTGATCGACGCCGTGCGTGCCGCCGACGCCGAGGGCACGCCGCTGCTGGTGATCGGGGGCGGATCCAACCTCGTCATCGGCGACAAGGGCTTCGGGGGCACCGCCCTGCGCATCGCCACGCGCGGCTTCGAGCTCACCGGGACACGGCTGGAGCTGGCCGCCGGCGAGGTGTGGACCGACGCCGTCGCCCGCACCGTGGAGGCCGGGCTGGCCGGGGTCGAGTGCCTCGCCGGCATCCCCGGCTCGGCCGGTGCCACCCCGATCCAGAACGTGGGGGCGTACGGGCAGGAGGTCTCCTCCACCGTCACCGAGGTCATCGCCTACGACCGCCGGGCCGGCGAGACGGTCACCCTGACCAACGAGGAGTGCGCCTTCGCCTACCGGCACAGCCGCTTCAAGGCCGACCCGGAGCGGTACGTCGTCCTGCGGGTCCGCTTCGAACTGGAGGACGCGGGCGGACTGTCGGCGCCGCTCAAGTACGCCGAGACCGCGCGGGCGCTCGGAGTGGAGGCCGGGGACCGGGTACCGCTCGCCGAGGCCCGCGAGACCGTGCTGAAGCTGCGCGCCGGCAAGGGCATGGTGCTCGACCCCGAGGACCACGACACCTGGTCGGCCGGGTCGTTCTTCACCAACCCCATCCTCACCGACGCCGACTTCGCGGTGTTCCGCGCGCGCGTGCGGGAGCGGATGGGGGAGGGCGTGGAGCCGCCCGCCTACCCGGCGGGTCCGGGACACACCAAGACCTCAGCGGCCTGGCTGATCGACAAGGCCGGCTTCACCAAGGGCTACGGCAGCGGGCCCGCCCGTATCTCCACCAAGCACACGCTCGCCCTCACCAACCGAGGCGCCGCCACCACGGAGGATCTGCTGACGCTGGCCCGCGAGGTCGTGGCCGGGGTGCGGGAGGCGTTCGGGATCACCCTCGTCAACGAACCGGTGATGGTCGGCGTCGAGTTGTAGCGCGGCGAGTTGTTACCCGACGTGCGGCGCGGCGCGGTGTGCTGCGTCGAGCGGTGGGTCCCGTCGTCTTGTTCCCGTTCGGGAGGGGGCGTCCGCGGGTCCTGGGCCTCCCCCGATCCGTAGCCCGGGCTGCCGCGGGCGGCCCCCTCCTCGATGGTGGCCGCTTCCCGTGCCGCAGCGGGCCCTCGCGTGCGGTTGATTCCCGGTCGGGTCGGCTGAAATACGGCCGAAAGCGCCTCGCGGGCGCCCCGGCGCCGCCAGTATGTGGGGCGACGGGGATCCGGGGAGGCGCGCGTGGCGGTCGGCGGGACGCAGGGAAGTGCCGGAGCGGGAGAGAGGCGGGGGCCGGTCGGTGCGGGTGCCGCCGGGGGCAGCGGGGGCGCCGCCCCGGGACGCGGGGAGCTGTTCGACCGGGCCTCCGCGCTCAGCCGGGAGTGGGCCTTCGCGGACCAGGCCGCCAGGGAACAGGCCGCCGCGGAGCGAGCGGCCGAGGAGCGGAACGGTCCCCGGACGGCGGGGGACGGTTCCGCTCCACCGCAGCCCCCTTCCCACCCGTTACCCGACGAGGCCGTCACCGAGCGGATGCTGCGGGAGCTGGTGGAGACCGAGCGGACCGTGGGGGAGGTGGAGCGGCGGGCTCTGCGGATGGCTCGGGGGGCCCTGCTCGCGGTGCGCCATCTGGCCGGAGGCGGGACGGATCCCGAGCGGGAGCGGGCCGAGGCGATCACGCTGCTCAGGGAGGCGCGGACGGCGGTTCCCGTCACGGAGCGCGAAGTGCGCTCCCATGAGGCCGTGCTGCGGCTGCTGATCCGGCTGCTGGTGCCGAAGCTTCCGGAGCTTGAGGGGCAGGGGGAGCAGGACTTCACCGAGATGATGAAGCTCGGCGCCGCCTACATGACGCCCGGCGGGCCGGGCTCGCTGGAGGACTTCGCCGAAGTGGCCTCGCTGCTGGAGGAACTGGCGGAGACGGCCGATCCGGCCGACCGCCCGGACCTGGACCGCTGGATCAGGGCCATGCGGATGATCGCCGGCATGAGGAACGACCGCGACTCCCTCCTCGACGTGATCGCCCAGGCCGACACCCTGGGGACCATGCCGCCCCACATCGCCCTCTTCATGAACGCGGCCGCGGAACTGCTCAAGGTGATGCCCGACACGCCGGCCGAGTCCGGCCCGGGGGCGCGGGACCCGGACGCGGACGGCCCGCCGACCCCCGAAGAGATGGTGCGCATCGCGCAGGAGTGGCTGCCCGCGATGGAGATGATGTCGCCCGGTCTGCTGAAGCCCGAGGAGTTCGAGCGGGCGGCCGAGGCGTTGCCGCTGGGCACCTGGCAGGAGCAGACGACCGCCGGTCTGGTCCGTATGACCCTGGCCATGCGCGACGGCCGGGCGGAGCGGCTGGTCGAGGCGGGCGAGCCGCTGCTGGAGGCCTTCCGCAGCCAGGACGCCCCCGCCGGGCTGTCGCCCATCCTGCTGGCCGGGCTGCTGTCGAGCGCCGCCATGCAGGGTGGCAACCTCCTCGACGAGGCGACCGCGCACCGGCTGCTCACCGAGCGGTTCGGACGCGGGGACACCGAAGGGGACAGCCTGCCGGGGCCCGCCGGAAAGGAGCTGTCGACCAGCGGCCGGGCCCTGCTGCTGCACCAGCGCATCAGCGCCGCGGCCGACGACGACCTCGACGAGCTGGACGACATCGCCGAGATCCTGCTGGACATGCGCCAGGACCTGGCCGACGACGACAGCGCGGCGTCCCTCGTCCTGTTCAACCTCGGCACGCTGCAACTGCGCCGGGCCATGGCCATCGGGAACGCGGGCGGCACGGTGGGACCGCCGCTGCGGCGGGCGCTGATGTATCTGCGCGAGGCACAGGAACACCCCGCGATGCCGGTGGCCCTGCGCGGGGTCATGGCCTCGATGGGTGCCCTCACCGGAGCGCTGGAACAGTACGTCGACCCGTCCTCCCGCAGTGTTCTCGAGGAGGTCGAGCGGGCCCGCGCCGCGCTCGGCGGCACCCCGGTCGTCGCCGACCAGGACATCCGGGCCCGGCTCGGCATCGCCCTCGCCCTCGACGTCCAGCACGAGCGCCACGGCGACCCGGCCTCCCTCGACGGCGCGCTGCGGGAACTGGAGACGGCACGCGCCGGGATCGACGACCACACCGGGTGCGGGACCGCCCAGGAGGTGTACCGGGAACTCGCCGTGCTGTACCGCCGCCGCGGCGCTCCCGGCGACACCGCGCGGGCGCTGGAGGCGACGGAGCGGCAGCTGGAGAAGGTCGCCGAGGACGTGCTGCTGCAGATCGGCGCCGAGCACGGGCTCGCCGCCGCCCGCGCCGCAGCCGACCGGGGCGTCACCGCGGCCGTCTGGGCGGCGGAGGCGGGCGACGCGGCCACCGCGCTGCGCGTCCTGGAGGCGGGCCGCGCGCTCGTGCTGAGGGCGGTCGCGGCCTCCGCCGGTGTGCCGGAGCAGCTGGAGGCGTACGGCGAGCACGAACTGGCCGCCCAGTGGCGGGACGCCGCCCGCGCGGGCGACGGCGCCGACGGCCCCCGTACACCTGCTGGCCTTCCCGACACCTCCGACACCCTCATCCCCAGCACGCTGCGCCGCCGCGCCCTGGCCGCGCTGCGGGCCCGCGCCACCGGGGTGCCGGGCGGGCACGACGCAGCCACCGGGCCGGGCCGTGACGCCCAGGTCCTTCGGGGCGGCCCCGCCTGGCAGGAGGTGGCCGACGCGGCCCAGCGGGCCGGGGTGGACGCCGTGGTGCACCTGCTGGTGGGGCAGGGGGACGGGCCCGGGTGGGCGCTGGTCGTGCGGCCGGGGGCGGCGCCGTTGCCGTGGGAGCTGCGGGGGCTGGGCCGGGCGGAGCGCGGGCCGCTGGAGCGGTATCTGGACGCGGCCCGCGACCGGTCGGCGTTCACCGAGCCCGGGATGCCGCTCGACGCACCCGGGCGCGCGCAGGCCGACGCGAAGTGGCAGGCGGCGCTGGAGGAGTTGTGCGACTGGGCGGGGCCGGCCGTGATGGGACCGGTGCTGGACGTCGTACGGCCCGGGCGGCCCGCGCGGCCCGAGGACCCGGTGCGGCTGGTGCTGCTGCCCGCCGGGAACCTCGGCTCCGTGCCCTGGCACGCGGCCCGGATCGCCCCGGGCGCGGGGGAGCGGCCGGTGTACGCCGTCGATCTCGCCGTCGTCAGCCATGCCGCGTCCCAGGCCGAGTTCCTGCGGTCCGTCGCCCGGGCCCGGCTGCCCGTGGCCGCCGAGCCCGTACTCGTCGCGGACCCGCGCTTCTCGCTGCCGAACGCGGAGCACGAGGTCGAGGGAGTGCGGGAGTCCTTCTACCCCCACGCCCGCTGCTACGGCTACCTCGCGCGCAACATGTGGAACGTCGACGGCACCCCCGAGGAGCTGCTGCCGCTGTTCCCGGGCGGGACGGCCGAGCGGCCCGCCACGCTGGTGCAGCTCAGTGTGCACGGCCGCGTCGGGGACCGGCCCACCGTGTCGAGGCTGCTGCTGCACCCGTCCCGCCCCGGCACGGGCGACGGGGACGACCCGGGGGCGCTGACGGTACGGCAACTCCTCGGTGCGCCCGCGGCGGCCGGACGGGACGCGGCCGGGCCGCTGGTGGTGCTCAGCGCCTGCGAGACCGACCTCAGCTCCCGTGACCACGACGAGGCGCTCACCCTCACCACCGCGTTCACCGCCCGCGGGGCCGCCGATGTGATCGGCTCCAAGTGGGGTGTGGACGACGCCAGTTCGGCCGTCCTCATGTACGTCGTCCACCACCACCTCGCCCAGGGCGCGGACCCGGCGCAGGCGCTGCGGCTCACCCAGCTGTGGGCGCTCGACCCGGCCCGCACCCTGTTCCCCGGCTTCCACGGGCCGCTGGCCGCCCGGATCCGGGGCAAGGGGGCGCTGCCGGTGGCGGCCTGGGCCCCCTTCATCCACCAAGGCAATCCCGCACCGGCCACCGGTCCGACCCGGAGGGAACACGTTGGACACCAATGAGCTGCTGGCCCTGCTCGTCCGTCACCGGGAGGAGCTCAGACAGTGGCTGGACGACGAGCAGTACCGGCACTTCCTGGCCATGCTGGAACGGCTCCGCGAAGCCGGCGCCGACGCCGATCGGGCCGCCATGGCGGTGATGGCGATCGTCCGCTCGCTGTGGCCCGTCCCGGACGAGGCCGGCGAACTCGCCCGGCTGCTGCACGTCTACGGCCGTGGAGCCGCCGCGACGGCGACCGTGCCCGCCGAGGACACGCTCCTCGCGGCCCTGGAGGCGCTGTACGCGGCGCCGTCGGCTCAGACGGCGGACCGCCCGGCGCCACCACCGCGACCGCGGGCGCCCTCGGTCGCCGACCTCGTCGCCGCCGCCCGGCGCAGGCTGCTGGCCGCGCCCTCACGGGAGGCCGCCGCGGGCGGGAGCCCGGCCGCCGGGGCCGGGCCCGCCGACGTCATCGTGCTGGCCGATCCGCAGGCGGGGCGACGCAGTCCCGACTTCCAGTTCGATCCGGACACCGGCCGTCCGCTGGACATCGTCGTACGGATCAACCGCATCCTGCTCGCCGACCGCGACCCCTGGGGTGCCGCCGACTGGTGGCTGGGCGGCAACTCCTGGCTGGGCGGGGCGCCCGCCGCGCTGCTCGGGCGGGTGCCGGACGACCGGCTGGCCGACGCCGCGCTGGCCCTGGTGGAGGAGGACGGCGGTCGATGACACGGCAGATCCCTCCCTCGGTCACCATGGCGCCCCGGACCACCGTGCTCCCGGCCGGCACCCGGCTGTGGCGCTGCCACCGCAGCAACTACCCCGCGACCGGCTTCAAGGAGGCCGCGGCGCACACCCTGTTCGGCGGCAGCCGCTTCGACTGCACGGCCGAGGACCCGTACCCCTACCTCTACGCCACCCGTGAGCCCGCCACCGCGCTGGCCGAGGTGCTGCTGCGGTCCATGGACTTCGACCCGGTCCTCGGCAGCCGGCTGGTGCCGTGGGCGCAGGCCGCCCGGTACACGCTCGCCGAGCTCGTCACCACGGCCGAGCTGACCCTGGTGTCGCTGCGGGTGGAGGAGGACCTGGCGGCGGTCTGCCAGGACAGCTGGCTGCTGGACTCCGAGCCCGACGACTACCCGCGCACCCGCTTCTGGGCGCAGGAGCTGCGGCGGCAGGCCGGCCAGGCGCAGGGGCTGGTGTGGCAGTCCCGGCGGCACCGGCCGCGGGAGGCCCTGGTGCTGTTCGGGGACCGCTGCGGCGCCACGCCGTTCGCACCCGAACCGCTGGTCAGCCACGACCTGGGCACCCTCGACGGCGCCCACGCGGCGAACCGGCTGCTGGCACCGCTGCGCGCCGCGATCGTGCCGCCGGCGGGGTGAGGTCCGCGGGGGGTCACGCGTCGGGCTCGACCAGCAGCACCTTGAAGGCGCAGTTCCGGCCGAGCCCGATGACGTCCCCGTCGCTCAGTGCGACACGGGCGCCCCGGTCGATCCGCACGTCGTTGACGTAGGTGCCGTTCAGGGTGCCGTCGGCGTACTCGGTCAGCCACATCGCGCCGTCGGGCGCCAGCTGGAGCTCGGCGTGACGGCGCGACACCCCCTTGCCCTTGTCCCCGGCGAGGGCGGCCGCCACGGCGGTCGCCCACACCGGATGCCGGCCCAGCCGCAGCGGCGGGCCCTCGCCGTGCCGCAGGTCGATCGACGACCCGGGGCCGATCAGCCGCAGATGCCGGGTCGACTCCTGGCACTCCGGGCAGGCCGGGGAGCCGGGAGCGACGGCCGCACCGCAGGACCAGCAGGGGTGGGACGGGGGCGGCCCGGGGTACGGCGGAGGGTCCGGCCGGCTGTCGTCGTCGTCGCCCTCGTTGTCGCTGTCGTCGAGGTCGTCGTCGAGGTCGTCCGGGTCGTCGTGGCCCCGGCCGACACAGGGCGGGCCGACGTACGCCGGCCCGCCGTCCCCCGGCCCGCCGTCCCCCGGCCCGCCGTCCCCCGGCCCGTCGTCCCCCGGCCCGTCGTCCCCCGGCCCGTCGTCCCCCGGCCCGTCGTACGCCAGGCCGTCGTAGTACGAGCCGTCGTAGGGCGGGGGAACGGGGTCCTCGTCCATGTCGTCGATGACCGGCAGGTCGTCGAGGTCCGCGAGGCTCTTGTCCACATGGCGGCGCGGCCCCTCCGTCACCAGGGTGCCGCCTTCTGCATCGGCACCGTCCCGCCGCCCGACGCCTCCACCGTCAGGTCGACCCCGCCGTCCGGGAGGGGCGTGACCCGCGAGACGGTGACCACCGAGCCCGGCTCCAGCGTGCCGAGGTCGAACACCTCGCGGGCCAGCGGGTTGATGAGATGGGTCTCCAGTTTCATGCCGATGCCCCGGCCGCCGTTGCGCAGGTCCGCCGTGCACAGCGCGGCCAGCACCTCCTCGGCCTCCGGCAGCACCCGCAGGCGCAGGCCGCTCTGGCGTTCCATGTGGTCGACGATGTTGCCGAGCTGCCCGGTGAAGATGTTCCGTGCGGTCGGCGCGTCGATGTACTGGAAGACGACGATGTTCCCGCCGAGCCGGTTCAGCAGCTCCGGCCGCTTCAGGGTGTGCTCGAAGTGGTGGCGCACGTTGCCCAGGATCCGCTGCTCGAAATCCGCGCGCTCCACGGGTGTCTCGGGGATCTTCTCCTCGCCGGAGAAGGAGGCCAGGGGGCGGCCGTCCTCGCCCGACGGGCCGTGCACGCCCAGGTTGGACGTGAAGATGAGGACGCACTCGCTGAAGTACGTCGTCACGCCCTGGCCGTCCGTCAGCCGGCCGTCCTCCAGCACCTGCAGGAACTTGTCCAGAACCCCCTTGTCCGCCTTGTCGATCTCGTCGAACAGCACCACCCGGAACGGGTCCTCGCGCACCGCGCGGGTCAGCTCGCCGCCCGCCTCGTAGCCGACGTACCCGGGCGGCGCGCCCACCAGGCGGTCGGCCGAGTGGGGCGCCGAGAACTCGCTCATGTCGAAGCGCAGACAGGCGTCCTCCGAACCGAACAGGGTGGTGGCCACCGCCTTCGCCAGCTCCGTCTTCCCGGTGCCGGTCGGACCGGCGAAGAACAGCACACCCCGGGGCCGGTGCACGGCCGGCGAGGACGCCTGCGCGCCGGACAGCCCGAGCGCGGCCCGCTTCAGCACGTCCAGGGTCTGCGTCACCGCCTTCTCCTGGCCCTGCACCCGGCCGCTGATGTAGGCCTGGCCGTCCCGGATGCTGTCGGCCACCGCGCCGCCGGTCCACGGGTTGCGGCTGACGCCGAGCTCGTAGATCCGTACGGCCTGTTCCATCCGGTCGAAGGTGATCTTCGAGGCGCGGGCCAGCCGCATGCTCTCCCGCATGGCGCGCAGGGTGAGCCCGCTGGCCGCGCGGGCGAACCGCTCGACGTCCTCGTCCGTGGGCTCCTCCCGGACGTCACGGTTCACCAGCGGGCCCACGTCCAGCCTGGCGGTGCCGGGGACGCCGGACTGCTGGGCACCGGGGACGCCGGCCTGCTGGGCGAGCAGCGCGGCCATCCGGCGGCGCTGGCCGAGGTCCGGCGTCGGAACGCCGATGCTGCGCACCCGTACACCGCTCGTCAACAGCCAGGCCGGCAGGTCCCGTTCGCCGTCCGCCAGCCAGATGACCGGGTTGAACAGGGCGCGGCCCGACTTGGCGCGGACGAAGGGCTGCGCCTCCTCGGCGATCTTCAGACAGCGCAGGAAGAATGTGCGCTCCTCGTCGCTGAGCTGGTTGACCTGGGTGGGGATCCGGGAGGCGTAGTCGACGATCAGGGCGGCGTGCAGGGGCTGCTGGTAGTCCTCGTAGCGGGGGTCCTTCTGCGGCGGGCCGGGCCGCTCGCCGACCCAGCCCCGCGAGAAGGACTCCAGGACCCGGGCCACCTCGTCGGTGTCGGAGTCGTCCGAACGGCCCGGCAGGCGGCGGGTGTTGCGCGCCAGCAGCGTGTTCATGTCCACCGAGCCGGCGCTGTGTACGACCCGGAAGCCCGCCACCGGGTCGTAGCGCAGCAGGCTCTTGTAGCCGGCCCGCTGCAACGGCTCCCACAGCATGTCCTCCAGGGAGACCGCCCGGTAGACCCGCCGGCCGTCGCTCAGGTCGTCGGCCACCACGTAGTCGTCGCGGATGTTGCCGTGCAGCACGTACTGGGAGTGGACGCTGAGGGTGTGGACGAGTTCGGCGGCGAACGGCGGATGAACCGTCCGGCTCACACGCAACGACTCGACGGGGGTGCTGGTCAAGGGGACTCCACGGGGCGGGTAGGGGGCGGGCGGTGAGCCGACGGCCGCGGTGGTGGGCGGTGGGCGGTGGGCGGTGAGGGTGAGGGGCGGGAGGTGGAGGCGGGCGGTTGTCGGCGGCCCGTGGCCGGGGGTGTCGCGCCGGTGACCCGGCCGCGGCTCGTGCGCGCCGTCGGGCCGGTGGGACCCGGCCGTGCATCAGCCGGGCCGTCGGGCCGGTGGGACCGGTGGCGGGTCAGCGGCGGTCGTCGCGGCGGCGCTCCTGTGGCTGTTGCCGTGGGCGGCGGGTGCGTGCGGGCCGGGCGGCGGATTCGCCGCGGAACGAGTCCGTGAGGCCCGGCGCCGGTTCCCCGGTGAGCACCTGGCTCTCCGTCCAGGTGAACTCGGCGCGCACCCCCTCCTCCTCGCTCAGCAGGCCCAGTTCGTCGACGTACGCGGCGTTCTCGGTACAGCGTTCGGCGTCCAGCGCCTGCCAGCGGGCGACGGTCACCGGGTCGGCGGCCTCCCGCGCGGTGAGCGGTCTGCGCATGGTGAGGACGCGGGCCTGGCCGGTGGCGGTGAGGCGGACCCGCAGCCAGTAGTGGCCGCCCCAGGCCGCCGGGGCGAAGTCCCAGTGCTCGGCGTCGGCCCGGGCGTGCACCGTACCGTCCCCCCACTGCTCGCTCGCCCGGCGCAGCGCCGCCACCAGGTACGCCCGGTGCAGGGCTGCCGAGCGGGCGGCGAGCGCCTGCTGGACGGTCCGCTCGTCCTCCTTCGACGCCGGGACGCCGTCGCGCAGCACACGCTCGAGGATGCCGACCGCGGCGGGTGCCTCCGGCAGCGGATCGACGCCCTCGGGCGCGTCGGCCCGGAGCACCTGCAGCCGCAGCGCGGCGTCACGGCGGGCCGTCTCGGCGCGCTCGGCCCGCTCGGACTCCTTGTGCGCGATGAGCGCGGCCTCGTCGAGATAGCGCCGCACCGCCGTGGGCCGCCGCCCGACCGCCCGCCGGGCCTCCAGCAGACAGTCGTCGACCAGCTCCCGGCTCTCGGAGGTGAACGCCAGCGGCAGCCGGGCGAGCAGCTCGGCGCCCTCGCGCAGGACGTCCTCCTCGGTGAGCGCGGTCTCCTGTTCGCTGCGGGGCGGCCGTGCCGCCGCCGGCGCGGGCAGCTCCCCGCCGGCCGCGTACGTCTTGAGGGCGCGGCGGCGCTGCTCACGCAGCCGGTCGTACCAGTCGGCGCGCTCCGGGTTCTCACGGTGCTGGAAGGGCAGGCGCGCGGTGGCGCGGGCCGCGCGCTGGGCCTCCACCCGGCGCAGGGCCCGCTCGGTCTCGGCCAGTCGCTTCCACAGCAGGTCGAGGGGGACGCCGACGGGCTGCACCGGTGCGGGCAGCGGCGGGTCGCCCGGTCCGGCGGGGTCGAGACCCAGGACGGTGATCCGGGCGTTGAGGCCGGCCGCGGTCTCCGCCGCACGCCGCCAGCACGCGCTGCCGTCCTCCAGGGACATCTGCCGCCGGGCCATGGCCTCCTGCTCGGCGGCGACCTTGTTGTTGAACGCCGCGAGCGCCATGGTGCCGCGCAGCGCCAGCCGGGTGACCAGCAGCGCGCCGCTGAGGTCGGCGAGTCCGATGAGCGCGGGCACGATCATGTCGTGCAGCTGCTGGGCGGCCTCGTCCACCATGTGGTCGACGGCGTGCCCCACGGCGTCGACGTGGCCGGTCGCCGTGTGGGCCAGGTCGGAGACGCCGGTGTCCGGCATCTGCAGGCCGACCACGTCGGGCTGGGCCAGCGTGGGGTCCACCCCGGACGCCGAGACGTCCGGCATCACGGCGAACAGATCGGTGCCGGCGTACGCACTGCTCACGCCACTCCTCCAGTACGGGAACCGGGTAGGGGACCGGACGGTGAAGAACCGGACGGGGAAGAACCGGACGGTGGCCCCGACGGGTGACCGGACGGGGAAAACGAGGGGGAGGCAGGGGTGGGGGCGGGGGACCCGGTGGGCCGGCGCGCTCCCGGCACCCCGCCGCGCGGATCGGCGTGCGGACCGGCGTGCGGACCGCCCGGGGTTCCGCCGCGCGGACCGGCCGGCGGATCGCCCCGCCTGCCGCCCCGGGCGTCGCCCCGTGGCTCGCTCCGCGGATCGGCGGGCGGTGCCGACAGGCTGCCGCTGCGGGCGTCCGCCTGGTAGCGGTGCCAGGCCCGCACCCGCAGCACCGCCGAGACCAGCAGCGCCAGCACGGTCCCCGCCGGCCAGATCCACACCGCGAGGAAGAACGTGCCCGCGACCGTGCCCGCCAGGGCCGCGGCGCCCACGGCCGCCCACAGGTACCGCTTCCACCCGCGCCGCCCGATCCGGCTGGTCAGCGGCAGCGCCCGCCGCGTCATGAGGCCCATCACGGAGAACCGGGGGTGGTACCAGGGGCCGATGTACCAGGCGGTCCAGCACTCGATCACGAGCAGCGCCGCCAGCGAGGGCACGCTCAGCATCCAGGCGATCAGCACGGTGCTCTGCGGCGCCCACCCGTACACGTCGGCCAGGCCGACCAGGAAGGCGTGCGGGAAGAACAGCAGCAATGCGCCGCCCGCGGCCCGGCCGAGCACCACCGGCAGCTCCAGCCGGCGCCGCACCAGCCGGGTGTGCTCGGCCCGCCGGCCGATGGCCGCCAGCTGCCGGCGTTCCTCCTGGGCCCGTCGGGTCTCCCGGGCCTGCGCCTCGGCCAGCGGCCGCAGCCGCAGGGTCAGCAGCAGCGGTACGGGGTCGTCGGCCGCCTCGGCCAGCCGGGTGAACCAGGGCACCCGCGCGGGCAGGGCGCGCAGCACGTCCCGCAGTTCGGCGCGCAGCCGCCGGGTGACCGGGGCGGGATCGGCGGCCAGGCGCAGCAGCTCGGCGGTGAGGGCCGGGCCGGTGGCGGTCGCGGCGCGCAGGTCGTCCCGGTGGTCGCGCAGCTCGGGTATCTGCGACAGCCGGGCGGTGGCCTCCGCCCACTGGCGGTGGTGGGTGTGCCAGCGCCGGGAGACGTACGTCAGTTCCTCGCCGCCGCGGCGCCGGGCCAGCCGGGTCAGCAGGCGCTGCCCGTAGAGCTCGTTCATGACGGACACGCACTGCCGGTCGCCGTCGGCGGCCCGCCCGGCGAAGGCCGGCAGGTCGCCCATGCCCAGCGGGATGCCGCGGTAGCCGGGCTCCTGCTGGGGCGCCATCCAGCCGATCAGGTCGATGAGGGTCGCCGCGTCCGGTCCGCGCCGCGCGCGCCGGAGCCGGTCCAGCAGCTCGTCGAGTTCCCCGGCCCGGTCGGTGTCCGCCGTGGGCCGGAACTCGGCGAGCCAGTCGGCGAGTTGCTCGCGGCCGCGGCCCCGGGACAGCCGGCGGGCCATGGCCGGCCAGTCCGCGTCGAACACCTCGCCCAGTTCCGCCGGGTCGGTGAACCGCCGGCCCGCGTGTTCGAAGTGGGGTGCCTCGGGGTCGGCGGCCGGACGCCCGCCCGGCCGGGGCCGGGGCCCCTCGCGGACCACGTCGGGGGACTCGTGGTCGAGCCACCGCCGGACCTGCCCGGCGCCCCAGCGGTGCTCGTGGTCCCACGTCAGCAGCCCCTCGCAGAGGAGCCGGACCCGCGGATCACGGATGCCGTCCAGGTCGATGTCGCCGCGCTGGACGGCGTCCATGACCGACGCCGTCTCGCGGTGCCGGACGGGATGCCGGCCGAGCGCGGCCTCCGCGACGACGATCCCGAGCGACCACCAGTCGTCCGCCGGCCGCACGATCGACGCCATGAGCTGCGCCTGCGGAGACGCGTACCCGGGGGTGCCGGCCCAACCGCGGCCCACCTGGCGCGGAAAGGGCCCGGTGGCGGAGATGCCGAAGTCGATCAGCACCATGGTCGCGGGGTCGTCGTAGTCGCCGAGGACCAGGTTGGACGGCTTGAGGTCCCGGTGCACCACACCCGCCGCGTGCAGGGCGGTCAGCGCCCCGTGCAGCCGTTCCACGATCCGCTCGACGTCCGGCGTGGGCAACGGGCCGGAGTGGTCGCGCAGATGGGTGGCGAGGTCCGTGTTGCCGTGCGAGGGCAGCACATGGAAGGGCGCCCCCCGGTCGACGCCCGCCTCCAGGACGTACGACAGGCCCGCGTGCAGCTGCCCCCGCGACAGCAGCGCGGTCACCGCCGGGTCGGGCGCGGCGTCCGGGTGGAACCACTTGACGATCCGTTCGGTGCCGTCGGCCGGGCAGCGCACCCGGAACACGGCCGCCCGCAGCTCGGCGGAGCGCCCCTCCTCGGCGGCCCGGTGCACGGTCTGCTCGCCGCGCCGGGGCAGCCGCTCACGCGGCTGGAAGCGGCCGGTCAGCGAGGGCGGCAGCTCGACCGGTTCGCCCCGCGGGTCGGGCGCGGCCATGCCACCGGTGCCGCCCGGCGGTTCGTACAGCGTCGGCGGGACCAGGCCGTCGTCGTCGCCATGGGGATCGGGACCGACTGGAAACGTCATGGAATTCACCTGCGCGCGGAAAGGGCCCGGCGGGCGCCGGAGAGGGCGTACGGAAGGGAGTGGGAGGGACCGGTGTGAAGAGGTGGGGAACCGCGTGCGGAAAGGTGTGCGGAATGGTGTGCCGGAAAAGAGACCGGGAGGGACGCGGGATACGCATCCGCCGTGCCGCGCACCGAATTGCGGGACCCGACGGCGGGCACCCCGGCGCGGAAGGACGCCCGGGCCGGAAGAGTAGCGGGATCCCGGCGCCGCGCACCGGGAAACGGGGTAATTCGCGGAGGGTACCGGGCAGGTGCACCGATCCGGGGCGTACTGCGGGAAGGCGGGGCGGCCGCGGTACCGGCGTGGATATGTTGACCGCCATGAACCCTGATGGTCTGCCCGACCGCGCCGACCTGATACGGGAGCTGCGGCAGCTGCGCCGCGGGGGCCTGCCCGCGCTGCAGGCTCTGGTGCCCGAGGCGCTGCGCGCGGCCACCCTGTACGCCGGGTACGCCGTGGGCGAGGAGGACCTCGCCGACGGCGCGGAACGCCTGATCCGCGCGGCCGCCGAGCGGCTCGGCACCGACGACCTGATAGGCCGCGCCGCCCAGTGCACCTACGGCCTGCTGCCCGGCCGCCGCGGCGACCCGGCCGCGGACCGGCGCCGGGCCGCCGCCCTGGTGTACGGGGTGACCAGCGAGCGGTTCCGGCACAGCCAGGAGAAACAGGTGGTCGAGCAGCTGGCCGGGGCCGTGCTCGCCGAGGCCCGCGAGCCCGCCGGGCGTCCGTCGCGGCCGGCGCCGCGGGGCCCCGGGCCCGCCCGCACCCAGGCGGCCCGTCCGATCGTCGTACCGCGCACCGGGCTGGCCGGCCGGGCCGGGAGCAGGCCGGTCACCGTCCATCTCTCGCCCATCGAACTGCTGCGGGACATCGACATCCTGGTCTCCTCCGAGAACGTCCACCTGGAGATGTCGAAGTCGTTCCGGCCCACCGTCTCCGGGGCGCTGCGCCGCTCGGCGGCCGTGGGCTGCGCGGCGGACGGGCCGGTGGCCGACGTCCTCGCGGACGAGCTCGCCGCCTGGGTGCGGGCCCGGCCCGGGGTGCTGCCGCTGCGGCCGGGCACGGTCGTGCCGACCGGCGCCGGCGCTCTCGCCGAGCGCGGGGTGCGGCGCGTCTATCACGCGGCCGTGGCGGTGCCGGACGGGCACGCCTACCGCGTCGACCCGCAGCACATAGCCACCGCCGTCGCCGCCTGCTTCGCCCGCGCGCGCCGGGAGCGGGCGGACGGCCTGCCCGGCCTGCGCTCGATCTGCTTCCCGCTGCTGGGCGCCGGCCGCGGCGGCCTGGAGCGCGGAACCAGCGCGGAATGGCTGAGCTGGGCCATCGAGGACGCCCTCACCGCCGACCCCGGCTGGTCCGTGCACGTCGTGACGCGCCATCCGGACGCGGCCCGGGTGTTCGGGGTGGAGGCGGCGGAGAAGCCGGAGCCATGAGCGGGACCGTAAGAGGTCGGACGCCCTGATTCGCGGGGCGCCGACGGGGGCGCACACGGTGCTTCCGGAGGTGCGCGAGGCTCGTGCAGGGGCGCGCGAGGCGCACGTCGGGGCAGGTGCCCCCGTGGGGCGCGCCATCACGGGCGCCAGCTGGGTCCGGTGAGGCGGATGCCGCCCGCCGCCAGCTCGCGCTCCAGCCGGCGCAGCTCGCCCCGGGCCGGGACGCCGTACACGCGGGCGCCCCCGCCGTCGGCGTCCGCCCGCAGGCTCACGCGCGGTCCCGGCGGATGGAGGCGCGCGAGATGCGGGCCGTAGCGGAGGGCACCGAGGGCGGTGCGCGGGACGAGCCGCTGGTTGGCGGATCCGCGCCAGACCAGGTCCGTCGGCTCGGCGACCCGGAACCGGCCCGTCACGACCGCGTCCGCGCCCGCCAGCGCCGACCACACCTCCTCCGGCACCTCACCCGGCTCGTGACCGGTGTAGACGAGCAGGTCGGCGGCCCGCCCCGCACGCTCGCGCAGCCGGCCGGCGCCGCGCAGCAGCGCCGCCAGCGCGGCGGGCTGGGCGAGGGGTTCCCCGCCGCTGACGGTCAGGCCCTCCGCGCCCCGGGCCAGCGCCGCCTCCCACAGGCGCAGCAGCTCACCGACGGTGGCGGCCCGGCCGCCCGCGGGATCCCAGGTGTGCCGGGACATACACCCCGGACAGGCCAGCGCACAGCCCTGGAACCACAGGGCCAGCCGGCGCCCCGGGCCGAGCGTCTCGACCGGGAAGTACCCGTCGGCGACCCGCACCGGCAGCGCCGCGTCGGCGGCTGCCGCCGCAGCGGTCTCTCCCGTCACTCCCGTCATGCTTCCCCCCGCTTCGGCATATGCCGCAGCCGTATGCCGAGAATCCCGTACCCGTATTCGAAGATCTTTTCTCCGTCTCCGGGCACACTCCCGCCCGAGCGGGAGGGAGCCTATTCCGAGTCCCGCCGGAACGGCCCGGTTTTTCGGAAGTTTTCCAGGAACTCTCCGGTAACAAAGCCGCTGTGCCGGTCGTTCGCCGGTCGATCTCCGGCTGATTTCCGGATGCGGTAAATCCGCTGTCGTAAATCTCTCCCGCGCGCCTTCGTTTATCCCCTAGGCTGCGCGCGAATCCCCGTGGGTGGTCCGGGGAATCCGAACGAGGGGGATGGAATGAGCGAGGTGAAGTCCGTCCCGGCGGACTACGGCCGCGCCCGCCTCACCGCACGCACCCGCTGGCGGGCCACCCGCCGGGCGCGGCGGGACGGCAGGGCCGGCATAGGCACCGAGCACTACGCCCGGCAGCTGGAACGCGGGGCGCGCATGGCACTGGACGATTTGATGGCCCGGTTCCTGAAGGAACGCGCCGCCGCCGTCGGCCGGGTGCACGAGGAGTCCGAGCGGATCGTGACGGAGTACGACGCTCCGCGCGAGGACGACCGCGGGCGCGAGGACGTGCCGGCGGCGCTGGCCCGCTTCGGCGGCTGGGTGTCGCAGTGGCGTACGGAGGTGACGGCCTGCCAGCAGCGCGGCCTGGCCCTCGCCGCCTGCGCCGACCAGGAACTCGCCCACTACGAGGCCGCGTACGCGCGCGCCGCCCGGCTGGAGGAGCTGCCGCCCGCCGGGGCACCGGGCACCGCGGCCCTCGACGACACCTGGACGGGCCCGCCGGACTGGCTGCTCGACGGCGTCGTGGTCCGCAGGGCGCTGCAGATTCTGGAGCAGAGGATCGGGCCGGCGGCCGCGGCGGCCGGCCGAAGAGAGCGGGGGAACCGATGACGACAACCACCACCGGCGCGATCCGCCCGGCGGGGGTGGCCGCCGCCCTGGGCGCGGCGGCCCTGCTGCTGACGGCGTGCGGCCCTTGGGACGGGCCCGAACGGCTCAAGGCCGACTGCGCGGTCGTCGTGGACGGCTCCGGCTCCGGCGCCGACAGCGACGACGGCTTCCGGGCGAAGGAGAAGCTGAAGTCGACCCTGCCCCGCTTCCTCGCCGACAAGAAGTGCAAGTACCTCTCCTACGCACCCATCACCTCCGCGTCCGAGGCCTCCTCCTGCCAGGTGCCGCGCATCGACATCGACCCGGACTCCGACAAACGCTCCGAACGCGAGCCCCTGTGGACGCAGACCCGCGTCCTGGCCGAGGCCGGCGCCGAGAAGATGCTGGAGTGCGCCCGCGACCGCCAGCCCGGCTCCGACGTGCTGGGCGGCCTCACCCGCGTGGCCAAGGTGCCCCGCGACGGCGACGGCACCTTCCAGATCCTCGTGGTCAGCGACTTCGAGCAGGCCGACCCCGGCTTCAAACTGTCCAAGTACAAGATCGAGACGCAGGCGCAGCGGGACACCGCCGTCGACGCGATGGTCGCCGGCCGCAACCTGCCCGACCTGCCCCACACCACCGTCTACCGGGTCGGCTTCGCCATGCGCGGCGGCCGGACCAGCCCCGAACACGTCGAGCAGCTCGGCGCGTTCTGGACGCAGCTGCTGGAGAAGGAGGTGAAGGTCGATGTCGACGACGGATACGGCGCCTGACGAGCCCCGCCGGCTCCGCAACCCCTTCCGCTTCCGCCGCTCCGAGGGCCGGGCCCCCGGCCTCGGCCGCACCGCCCCCGCCGCACCCCGCGGCCGGGTCCCGCTGTCCGAGACCCGCGAGGGCCGGAGCCTGCTGGAGCAGGCCGAGAACGCCGGCCGCCGCGCCGCGGCCGGCGGCACGCTCAACCCGTACGTCCTCGGCTCCAGCCGCCGGCTGCCCTACTTCGGCCGGCTCCAGGGCATGCGCGACCACACCCGCAACCGGGTCGTCGCCGAGCACCACGAGCGCGAGGAACGCGAACTGCGGGCCTCCGCCCGGCTGTACGCCGACACGGCGGCCCGGACGGCCGAGGCCCGCCGGGCGCGGGACGCCCAGGAGGAGGAGACCCGCCGCCGGCACGCGGCGTCCGCCCGCCTGGACCGCGCGGCGACCCGGATGGCCGCCCGCGAGGACCGGCGCGACCGCCTGCTGCCCTGGATCGTCGCCCGCTCCGGGGCGGGCCGCCCGGACGGCACGGACCCCTCCACCGAACCCCCGGAGAAGGACCCGGAGTACGCCGAGGGCGAGGACGGCGGCCTGTACGCCCCCGACGAACGGGAAGGCGACTTCGCACGGCACCGGACCGCCCGGCCCGCGACCGCGACGGAGGTGCCCTGGGAAGGCCTGACCGAGACCGCGGCCATGGCCCGCTGGCCCCGCCGGGTCCTCACCCTGCTGCTGATCCTGGTCGAACTCCCCGTGTACCTGGGGGTGTTCCTGGCCATCCACGACGGCACCCCCGAAGGCCGGGTGAGCGCGTTCCTGCTGACCGCCGCCGTCGGCGTCGCCATGACCCTCGGCCCCTTCCAGGCCGGCCGCCAGTGGCGCCGCCGGGGCGCCACCGCCGCCCTGTGGCTGGTCCTGCCGGTCGCGGCCGCGCTCGTCACCCTGTGGGGCTGGGCCGCCTGGTACCTGGGAGACCTGCGCGCCCGCATCGTCTTCCGGGACAACGACACCTCCGGCCTCGCGGAGACCGCTCGGCAGCTGGGCGTCGACCTGCCGCCCGCGCCGACCCTGCTCGACCAGCTCCACCTGGACGAGCACACCGTCAGCGTCACCTTCATCGCCCTGCTCCTGCTCTCCGGCGGCATCGCCTTCCTGCTCGCCGTGTCCGAGGAGCACCCCTTCGTCGCCGCCTACCGGCTCCACGGCAAGCGGCTGGCGAAGGCCGAGGACGTGCTGGCGCGGGCGGAGGCGGAGGTCGCGGCGGCGCAGCGGGAGCAGGCCACCCAGGAGAGCCGGCGCGCCGAGCGCGCCCAGGCCCTCGCCGCCGAACTCACGGCGGTGGACAACGTCTTCGAGGCAGCGGCGCACGCCTACCTCGACGGCGTCCAGGCGGCCTCGCGCGACCCCGCGGTCACCGAGGGCGCGATGCGCCTGTCGACCCGCTACCCGCTCCTGCCGGAACTCCCGGCACAGCGATGACGAGAGCCGGGACGGCAACCAGGCCCAGGGCCCGCCCTGCCGCCCGTCCTGCCGCCCCGGCTCCGTCAGCCCGTCCTGCCGCCCCGCCCTGCCGCCCCGGCTGTGCCGTGCCGGCTGTGCTGCCCCGGCCGTGCCGCCCCGGCCGTGCCGGCCGTGCCGCCCGGCCGTGCCGTCCCGGCTCCGTCAGCCCGCCTCGTCGTGCCGTCCCGGCTCTGCCGTCCTGACCGTGCCGTCCTAGTTGTGGCATACCGGCCGCGGCGTCGACGGTCATGCCGTCTCCGCCCTGCCGTCCCAGTGCGGCGGGTTCAGGACGCCAGCCAGTCGTCCCGGTCCTGTCGTTCCGGCCGCGTAGGCCCGGCTCTGCCGTTCCGGCCGCGTCGCCGTGCCGGTTCTGCCGGTCCTGTCGTCCCGGCTCCGTCAGCCCGCCCTGCCGCGTCGGCCGCGCCGTCCTGGTTCTGCCGTGCCGGTCCTGCCGTGCCGGACGTGCCGTCCCGGTCGCGGCGGCGCCGGCCGCGCCATCCCGGTGTTGCCGTGCCGGCCGCGTCGTCCGGACCGTGCCGTCCCCGTTCCGCCGAGCCGGCGATGCCGTCAGGGGCGTGCCGGGCCCCGCCGTCCCTGTCCTGCCGTCCCGGCCCCGCCGTTCCCGTCCTGCCGACCCGGCCGCGTCGTTCCCGCGCGGCGGGATCAGGACGTCAGCCAGTCGTCCACGCCTGCCAGCAGCTTCGCCCGTACGCCCTCCGGCGCCGCCGAACCCCGTACCGACTGCCGGGCCAGCTCCGCCAGTTCCTCGTCCGTGAAGCCGTGGTGCCGGCGCGCGATCTCGTACTGCGCGGCCAGCCGCGAGCCGAAGAGAAGGGGGTCGTCGGCGCCGAGCGCAAGCGGCACGCCCGCCTCGAACAGCGTCCGCAGCGGCACGTCCTCGGGCTTCTCGTACACCCCCAGGGCCACGTTCGACGCCGGGCACACCTCGCAGGTCACGCCCCGCTCCGCCAGCTGCTTCAGCAGCCGCGGGTCCTCCGCCGCCCGTACCCCGTGCCCGAGCCGGGTCGCGTGCAGATCGTCCAGACAGTCCCGCACCGAGGACGGGCCCGTCAGTTCGCCGCCGTGCGGTGCCGAGAGCAGGCCGCCCTCGCGCGCGATGTGGAACGCCCGGTCGAAGTCCCGCGCCATGCCCCGCCGCTCGTCGTTCGACAGCCCGAAGCCGACCACGCCCCGGTCCGCGTACCGCACCGCGAGCCGGGCCAGCGTCCGGGCGTCCAGCGGATGCTTCATCCGGTTCGCCGCGACCAGCACCCGCATCCCGAGCCCGGTCTCCCGCGAGGCCGTCTCCACCGCGTCCAGGATGATCTCCAGCGCCGGGATCAGCCCGCCCAGCCGGGGCGCGTACGACGTCGGGTCGACCTGGATCTCCAGCCAGCCGGAGCCGTCCCGGAGGTCCTCCTCCGCCGCCTCCCGCACCAGCCGCTGTATGTCCTCCGGCTCCCTGAGGCAGGACCGCGCCGCGTCGTACAGCCGCTGGAAGCGGAACCAGCCCCGCTCGTCCGTCGCCCGCAGTCTCGGCGGCTCCCCGCTGGTCAGCGCGTCGGTCAGCGCCTCGGGCAGACGCACCCCGTACTTGTCGGCCAGTTCCAGCACGGTCCCGGGCCGCATCGACCCGGTGAAGTGCAGGTGCAGATGGGCTTTCGGCAGCTCAGAGACATCACGTACACGCTCCATTCAGCGATCCTGCCGTACGTCGATGTCCTCCCGGTAGCCGTTTCCCCGAACGTGGTCTTGCTCGCACAAAGCAACGGGGGACGCCGATCCCGCATTCGGGATCGGCGTCCCCCGTACGAGGGAGCCGGACGTCAGTCCCTGGCCTCCGCCAGCAGCTTCTGGATCCGGCTCACGCCCTCGACGAGGTCCTCGTCGCCCAGCGCGTACGACAGCCGCAGATAGCCCGGCGTGCCGAAGGCCTCACCCGGGACGACCGCGACCTCGGCCTCCTCCAGGATCAGCTCGGCCAGCTCCACGCTGCTCTGCGGGCGCTTGCCGCGGATCTCCTTGCCGAGCAGCGCCTTCACCGACGGGTACGCGTAGAACGCGCCCTCGGGCTCCGGGCACAGGACGCCGTCGATCTCGTTGAGCATCCGCACGATGGTCTTGCGGCGCCGGTCGAAGGCCTCCTTCATCTTCGCCACCGCCGACAGGTCACCGGAGACGGCGGCGATGGCGGCGACCTGCGCCACGTTCGAGACGTTCGAGGTGGCGTGCGACTGCAGGTTCGTCGCGGCCTTGACGACGTCCTTCGGGCCGATGATCCACCCGACCCGCCAGCCGGTCATCGCGTACGTCTTGGCGACCCCGTTGACGACGACGCACTTGTCGCGCAGCTCGGGCAGGATCGCCGGCAGCGAGGTGAAGGTCGCGTCGCCGTAGACCAGGTGCTCGTAGATCTCGTCCGTCAGCACCCACAGGCCGTGCTCGACGGCCCAGCGGCCGATCGCCTCGGCCTCGGCGGCGCTGTAGACCGCGCCGGTCGGGTTGGACGGCGAGACGAAGAGCACGACCTTCGTCTTCTCCGTGCGCGCCGCCTCCAGCTGCTCCACGGAGACCCGGTAGCCGGTCGTCTCGTCGGCCACGACCTCCACCGGGACACCGCCGGCGAGACGGATCGACTCCGGGTACGTCGTCCAGTACGGCGCAGGGACGATGACCTCGTCGCCCGGGTCGAGGATCGCGGCGAAGGCGTTGTAGATCGCCTGCTTGCCGCCGTTGGTGACCAGGATCTGCGAGGCGTCGACCTCGTAGCCGGAGTCGCGCAGGGTCTTCGCGGCGATCGCGGCCTTCAGCTCGGGCAGACCACCCGCCGGCGTGTACCGGTGGTACTTGGGGTTCTTGCAGGCCTCTACGGCCGCCTCGACGATGTAGTCCGGGGTCGGGAAGTCGGGTTCACCGGCGCCGAAGCCGATCACCGGACGCCCGGCGGCCTTCAGGGCCTTGGCCTTGGCGTCCACGGCGAGGGTGGCGGACTCGGAGATCGCGCCGACTCGGGCGGAGACCCGGCGCTCGGTGGGAGGGGTTGCAGCGCTCATACGACCCATGGTTTCAGACCGGAAACCGGCCGGGCACACGGGTTTCACGGACTGGGCACCGGACGGGTCAGCCGACAGAACATCAGACTGAATCCGCTCAAGAGCACTTTCCGTTCGACGGCACGCTCAGGACCACGTACACTCATCCGTCGTTGGCCTTCAACAGCCGTGCCCCACCCGGTGCACACACCGAGCACTCGGGCGGATGCGGTACGTTGGGGACACACAAAGGGTCGTAGCTCAATTGGTAGAGCACTGGTCTCCAAAACCAGCGGTTGGGGGTTCAAGTCCCTCCGGCCCTGCTACACACACCTTCGCCAGGATGTGTGCGCATGTACGTACAGCAATGCACCGCCGTGCGGCTCAGACCGGGCGCGGCACGGCCACGACCCGGGAACAGGTGAGGACGAATGGCGGATGCCGTGGGCTCCATCGACACGCCTGATGCCCAGGACGAGCTGCCTGAGGCGAAGAAGAAGGCCCGCAAGGGCGGCAAGAGGGCCAAGAAGGGCCCGCTGAAGCGCCTCGCGCTCTTCTACCGCCAGATCATCGCGGAGCTCCGCAAGGTCGTCTGGCCCACGCGAAGCCAGCTGACGACGTACACGACCGTAGTGATCGTCTTCGTCGTCCTCATGATCGGCCTTGTGACCGTGATTGACTATGGACTCAGCCACGCCGCCAAGTACGTCTTCGGCTGATCCGAGAGCGAAGGGCGCCGAGGTATCCGGCGCCCCTTTCGCATGTTCCACCCCTATGTATCCAGGAAGAAGCAGCCACCGTGTCTGACCAGAACCTGAACGACGCCATCGAGCCCGACGAGGTCGACGACGAGCTCGACATCGTCGAGGGCGCGGACGAGGTGGACGAGTTCGAGGCTGCCGACGCCGAGGCGGGCGAGGCCGCGGAGGAAGCCGCGCTCCACGTCGAGGACGAGGACGAGGCCGTCTCCGCGGAGGCCGAGGACGAAGGCGAGGCCGAGGAGGAAGAGCCGGCCGAGCCCGTCGACCCCGTCGCCGCCCTGCGTGAGGAACTGCGCACCCTCCCCGGCGAGTGGTACGTGATCCACACCTACGCCGGTTACGAGAACCGCGTGAAGACCAACCTGGAGCAGCGCGCCGTCTCGCTGAACGTCGAGGACTACATCTTCCAGGCCGAGGTGCCGCAGGAAGAGGTCGTCCAGATCAAGAACGGCGACCGCAAGACGATCCGCCAGAACAAGCTTCCCGGCTACGTCCTCGTCCGTATGGACCTGACGAACGAGTCCTGGGGCGTCGTCCGCAACACCCCCGGCGTCACCGGCTTCGTGGGCAACGCCTACGACCCGTACCCGCTGACCCTGGACGAGATCGTCAAGATGCTCGCCCCGGAGGCCGAGGAGAAGGCCGCCCGCGAGGCCGCCGAGGCCGAGGGCAAGCCCGCTCCGCAGCGCAAGGTCGAGGTCCAGGTGCTGGACTTCGAGGTCGGCGACTCGGTCACCGTCACCGACGGTCCGTTCGCCACGCTGCAGGCCACGATCAACGAGATCAACGCCGACTCGAAGAAGGTCAAGGGTCTCGTCGAGATCTTCGGCCGCGAGACGCCGGTCGAGCTGAGCTTCGACCAGATCACCAAGAACTAGGTCTCACTGCTTCCGACCAGGTCAGGCGGGCTGTCAAAGCCTGTCTGACCTGCTCGGTTTTTGGCCGCGCATGGATACCCGTTATCGTTGTGCGGTATGCCTCCATCCGGATCATCCGGACCGGACGGCTGAAAAAACTCTCACTAGGACCCGGAGAGAGCAATGCCTCCCAAGAAGAAGAAGGTCACGGGGCTCATCAAGCTCCAGATCAACGCCGGTGCGGCGAACCCGGCTCCGCCGGTCGGCCCCGCGCTGGGCCAGCACGGCGTCAACATCATGGAGTTCTGCAAGGCCTACAACGCCGCGACCGAGTCGCAGCGTGGCTGGGTCATCCCGGTGGAGATCACGGTCTACGAGGACCGCTCGTTCACCTTCGTCACCAAGACCCCGCCGGCCGCCAAGATGATCCTCAAGGCCGCGGGTGTCGAGAAGGGCTCCGGCGAGCCGCACAAGACCAAGGTCGCCAAGATCACCGAGGCGCAGGTCCGCGAGATCGCCCAGACCAAGCTGCCCGACCTCAACGCCAACGACCTGGACGCCGCGTCGAAGATCATCGCCGGCACCGCCCGTTCCATGGGCATCACGGTCGAGGGCTGACCTCCACCCCCGTACCACAGCAGAAGTGTGGAAGGGCCTGCTCGGCCCGTACCACGACTCCTCAGAATCACCAGGAGCAGTAGTGAGCAAGCGCAGCAAGTCCCTCCGCGCTGCGGACGCCAAGGTCGACCGGGAGAAGCTCTACGCCCCGCTCGAGGCCGTCCGTCTCGCCAAGGAGACCTCCACCAGCAAGTTCGACGGCACCGTCGAGGTCGCCTTCCGCCTGGGTGTCGACCCGCGCAAGGCCGACCAGATGGTCCGTGGCACCGTGAACCTGCCGCACGGCACCGGCAAGACCGCCCGGGTCCTGGTCTTCGCGACCGGTGACCGTGCTGCGGCCGCAGAGGCCGCGGGCGCCGACATCGTCGGCTCCGACGAACTGATCGACGAGGTCGCGAAGGGCCGTCTGGACTTCGACGCCGTCGTCGCCACCCCGGACCTCATGGGCAAGGTCGGCCGCCTCGGCCGCGTGCTCGGTCCCCGTGGTCTGATGCCGAACCCGAAGACCGGCACCGTCACCCCCGACGTGGCCAAGGCCGTCACCGACATCAAGGGCGGCAAGATCGAGTTCCGCGTCGACAAGCACGCGAACCTGCACTTCATCATCGGCAAGACGTCCTTCGACGACTCCAAGCTGGTGGAGAACTACGGCGCGGCCCTGGAGGAGATCCTCCGTCTGAAGCCGTCCGCCGCCAAGGGTCGCTACATCAAGAAGGCCGCGATCAGCACCACGATCGGCCCCGGCATCCTGGTCGACCCGAACCGCACCCGGAACCTCCTCGTCGAGGAGGACCCGGCCGCGGTCTGAACCTGACGGTTCCCTTTCGGTCGGCGACGAGCCCCGCAACCTTTCGAGGTGCGGGGCTCGTCCCTTTGGTCGTACGCCATTAATCCCGTACGGCTGTCAGTGTCGTGCGTTAGCGTGCATTCACAGGATTCTCATGGGGGTGGGGCGAAATGAAGCGCACGTTCGTGCGGACGGCGGGCCTTTCCATCGCGGCGATGAGCCTGCTGGCGGGGGTCACGGCCTGCAGCTCGGGAAGCTCCGGCGGGTCAGGCGGCTCCGGTGGCTCCGGCGGGGACTCGAGCCCCCGGTTCGACCCCATCGCCGCCCTGCGCAGCGCGGAGAAGTCCACGGACGGCGCCGATTCCGCGAAGGTCGAGTCCACCACCACCATGGGCTCGGTGATGTCGATGACCGCCGACGGCGCCCTCGCCTGGGGCGACGGTCTCACCGGCAACCTCACCATCACGTACACCGGCGGCACCATGGCCGACACCATGCGCCAGATGGGCAGCGCGTCGATGGAGGCCCGCTATCTGCCGGACGCCTACTACGCCCGGATGGGCGACACCTTCGCCGAGCAGTCCGGCGGCAAGCACTGGATCAAGTACGCGTACGACGACCTGGAGACCCTCGGGGGCAGCAGCGGGGCGTATCTGAAGGACCAGATGCAGAACACCACCCCGAACCAGTCGGTGAAGCTCCTGCTGGCCTCAGGGGACGTGCGCAAGGTCGGCGAGGAGAAGGTGCGGGGACAGCGGACCACGCACTACTCGGGGACGGTCGAGGTGGCCGACCTCGCGGAGAAGAACTCCAGCCTCAGCCAGAGCCAGCTCGACGACCTGAAGAAGCAGCTGGAGCAGGCCGGCGTCACCACCGAGACCGTCGACATCTGGGTCGACGACCAGGACCTGCTGGTCAAGAAGGTCGAGAAGGGCGACACGACGGCGGGCGCGTACAGCCAGACGGCGTACTACAGCGACTACGGCACCGAGGTCGCGGTCGAGGAGCCTCCCGCGAGCGACACGGCCGACTTCACCGAGCTGATGCAGCAGCAGTCGGCGGGCTGACCTTCCGACATCCACGGGGTCCGGGGGGACCCCTGTCCAAGGGGGACACATGAACAGACGTCGCAAGACCGCCGCGGCCGCCGCCACGGGGCTGCTGCTCACGGGCGCCGCGGCGTGCGGGAGCCAGGGCAGGGGCGCGTCGGACGGCGTGCGGCGGTCCGCCGCCCAGGTGCTCACGGCCGCCTACGAGAAGACGGCCGAGGCCAGGTCCGCCCGGGTCACCATGACGATGTCCGCACCCGCCGCCCTGGAGGACGGCGGGGACATGAAGATGTCCGGGATCATGGGCTGGGACCCCACCGTCATGGACGTCACGATGGAGGGCTCGGCCCTCGCGTCGGACGCCGACGCCCCCGAGCGCGTCCGGATGATCGTCCGCGACAACGTGATGTACACGGACATGGGCGCCGAGGCGTCGGCCGAGATGGACGGCAAGCGCTGGATGAAGCTGGACATGGCCGCCATGGCGAAGGCCGCCGGCGACGAGGCCCTGCGCAAGCAGATGACCTCCGGCCTGGAGAACATGAACCAGGACCCGGCCGAGCAGCTGGCCATGCTGCTCGACTCGCCCAACCTGAAGCAGGTGGGCAGCGAGAAGATCGGCGGCGTCGAGGCCCGGCACTACAAGGGCACGCTGACCGTGAAGGAGATGCTGGACTCGGGCGACTCGCTGGACGTCCTCGAGGCCGACGAGCGGGCCGAGGTCCTGAAGGAGATCGAGAAGGCCGGCGTCGAGGGCTACGACACCGACGTCTGGGTCAACGACGACGATCTGCCGGTGCGCATGGACGTCGCCATGGCGACCCCCGAGGGTGACGTCGAGATCAGCATGAGCTTCTCCGACTACGGCACCGAGGCCGAGGTCGAGGTGCCGCCGGCCGACGAGACCTTCGACATGGCCGAGATGTTCAAGGAGCTCCAGGACGGCGGCTTCGCCGAGGACGGCACCGGCGACCCGGCGCCGGCCGAGGAGCTCGCCGACCTGGGCGATCTCGACCTGGAGGGGCTGGAGACCGCCCCCGCCCTCTGAGGGGCCGGGCGGCCCCTACGGGCGGATTTGCCTGACGGCGCCGGGGTCCCGTACTCTCCTACCGAAGCCAAAGACCGCTGGTCGTTGCTGTGCGCTCGCGAGAGGGTGCGGCGGCCGAAGGATCCGCTTGATGAGCGGACGACCCGCGCAGGTGACAGTGGAAGTGCTCCCGGACCGGAATCCGCCCACGGAATTCGTTCGGTCGAGCTACGCCCCGTGCGCCTGCGCCGGGGCGTTTCGTTTGTCCCGCCCCTTCCGAGCGGTCCTCTATCACCCGGAAAGGAGGCCGACGCTCTATGGCAAGGCCCGACAAGGCTGCCGCGGTGGCCGAGCTCACGGAGCAGTTCCGTAGCTCGAACGCCGCCGTGCTGACCGAGTACCGGGGTCTCACCGTGGCGCAGCTCAAGACGCTGCGTCGTTCGCTCGGTGAGAACGCCCAGTACGCCGTGGTGAAGAACACGCTGACCAAGATTGCGGCCAACGAGGCCGGGATCTCCTCGCTCGACGACCTGTTCAACGGTCCGACGGCGGTCGCCTTCGTCACCGGTGACCCGGTGGAGTCGGCGAAGGGTCTTCGTGACTTCGCCAAGGACAACCCGAACCTCGTCATCAAGGGCGGTGTCCTTGACGGCAAGGCGATGTCCGCCGACGAGATCAAGAAGCTTGCGGACCTCGAGTCCCGCGAGGTTCTGCTCGCCAAGCTGGCGGGCGCCTTCAAGGGCAAGCAGACTCAGGCTGCTCAGGTCTTCCAGGCGCTCCCGTCGAAGCTCGTCCGCACCGTGGACGCGCTTCGCGCCAAGCAGGACGAGCAGGGCGGTGCCGAGTAACTCGGCTCGCGAAATGACCGCAGCCTGAGGCAGTCCGCCTGAGGCGAGGTCGTAGCGGGCCGAACGTACGCCCGCCAGACATGTACATCCGGCACCAGCCGAATTAGTGGAAGGATCGCCCACCATGGCGAAGCTCAGCCAGGAAGACCTGCTCGCGCAGTTCGAGGAGATGACCCTCATCGAGCTCTCCGAGTTCGTGAAGGCGTTCGAGGAGAAGTTCGACGTCACCGCCGCCGCGGCCGTCGCCGTCGCCGGTCCGGCCGTCCCGGGCGCCCCGGTCGACGCTGTCGAGGAGAAGGACGAGTTCGACGTCATCCTCACCGGCGCCGGCGACAAGAAGATCCAGGTCATCAAGGTCGTGCGTGAGCTGACCTCCCTGGGTCTGAAGGAGGCCAAGGACCTCGTGGACGGCGCCCCGAAGCCCGTTCTCGAGAAGGTCGCCAAGGACGCCGCCGAGAAGGCCGCCGAGTCCCTCAAGGGCGCCGGCGCCTCCGTCGAGGTCAAGTAACACCTTCGCGGCCGCCCACGGCCGCAGCGTTGGCTGAAACAGTTCCCTCGGGGCTGTAACGCCCGCGCACCGAAGAGCGATCATCCATCCGGGTGGTCGCTCTTCGTCGTTCTCGGGGGTGCGGCCGCGGTTGCCTTGCACCTGCGCAAGCGGGGGGTATGGTGATCTTCGTCGTGTCTCCGGGCTCCGAGTTCGGGCATGGGGGGCCTTGACGAACCGCACGCAGCGCGCAATTCTCAGGACGCGTCGTCACAACGATCCGAGTTCCGAGGCATGGATCGACGACGAAGAGGGCAGTATCACCGTGCGTTGAGGGCTAGCAGACCGAGGGCGTTGAGAACAACGAGGGTCGCGAAAAACCCGCACTGGACATCAGTGTGCCAAGTGGCTACACTGACCCTTTGCGCTGCCTGTTAGCTGTCCCCTGCCCGTCACCAGGGGCATGCCCTCGCCCTAGCATCGACGACAGAACCTCCCCACCTGGGATTTCTGTCTCCGTGCGTGGAAGAGGGGCCGGTACGCGCGTAGTGAGTCCGAGCCCTCGGAAGGACCCCCTCTTGGCCGCCTCGCGCAACGCCTCGACCGCGAATACGAACAACGGCGCCAGCACCGCCCCGCTGCGCATCTCCTTTGCAAAGATCAAGGAGCCTCTCGAGGTTCCGAACCTGCTCGCGCTGCAGACCGAGAGCTTTGACTGGCTGCTCGGCAACACCGCCTGGCAGAGTCGGGTCGAGGAGGCTCTGGAGAACGGTCAGGACGTCCCCACCAAGTCCGGCCTCGAGGAGATCTTCGAGGAGATCTCCCCGATCGAGGACTTCTCCGGGTCGATGTCGCTGACTTTCCGCGACCACCGTTTCGAGCCGCCCAAGAACAGCATCGACGAGTGCAAGGAACGCGACTTCACGTACGCGGCTCCGCTGTTCGTGACGGCCGAGTTCACCAACAACGAGACCGGCGAGATCAAGTCCCAGACCGTCTTCATGGGTGACTTCCCGCTCATGACGAACAAGGGCACCTTCGTCATCAACGGCACCGAGCGTGTCGTGGTGTCGCAGCTGGTCCGTTCGCCGGGTGTGTACTTCGACTCCTCGATCGACAAGACGTCCGACAAGGACATCTTCTCCGCCAAGATCATCCCGTCCCGGGGTGCCTGGCTGGAGATGGAGATCGACAAGCGCGACATGGTCGGTGTCCGCATCGACCGCAAGCGCAAGCAGTCGGTGACCGTCCTCCTGAAGGCGCTCGGCTGGACGACCGAGCAGATCCTCGAGGAGTTCGGCGAGTACGAGTCCATGCGCGCCACCCTGGAGAAGGACCACACCCAGGGCCAGGACGACGCGCTGCTCGACATCTACCGCAAGCTCCGTCCGGGCGAGCCCCCGACGCGTGAGGCCGCGCAGACGCTGCTCGAGAACCTCTACTTCAACCCCAAGCGCTACGACCTCGCCAAGGTCGGCCGCTACAAGGTCAACAAGAAGCTGGCCGCGGACGCGCCGCTGGACGCAGGCATCCTGACCGTCGAGGACATCATCGCGACGATCAAGTACCTGGTGAAGCTGCACGCCGGCGAGACCGAGACGGTCGGCGACAGCGGTGACACGATCGTCGTCGAGACCGACGACATCGACCACTTCGGCAACCGTCGTCTGCGCAGCGTCGGCGAGCTCATCCAGAACCAGGTCCGCACCGGTCTGGCTCGTATGGAGCGCGTCGTGCGTGAGCGCATGACGACCCAGGACGTCGAGGCGATCACGCCGCAGACCCTGATCAACATCCGGCCGGTCGTCGCCTCCATCAAGGAGTTCTTCGGCACCAGCCAGCTGTCGCAGTTCATGGACCAGAACAACCCGCTGTCGGGTCTCACCCACAAGCGCCGTCTGTCGGCTCTTGGCCCGGGTGGTCTCTCCCGTGAGCGGGCCGGCTTCGAGGTCCGTGACGTGCACCCCTCGCACTACGGCCGCATGTGCCCGATCGAGACGCCCGAAGGCCCGAACATCGGTCTGATCGGCTCGCTCGCCTCCTACGGCCGCGTCAACGCGTTCGGTTTCGTGGAGACGCCGTACCGCAAGGTCGTCGACGGCGTCGTCACCGACGAGGTCGACTACCTGACGGCCGACGAAGAGGACCGCTTCGTCATCGCGCAGGCCAACGCCACGCTCGACGACGAACTGCGCTTCACCGAGAACCGCGTCCTGGTCCGCCGCCGTGGCGGCGAGGTCGACTACGTCCCCGGTGACGACGTGGACTACATGGACGTCTCGCCGCGCCAGATGGTGTCGGTCGCGACCGCCATGATCCCGTTCCTCGAGCACGACGACGCCAACCGTGCCCTCATGGGCGCGAACATGATGCGCCAGGCCGTGCCGCTCATCAAGAGCGAGTCCCCGCTCGTCGGCACCGGCATGGAGTACCGCTCCGCCGTCGACGCCGGCGACGTGGTCAAGGCCGAGAAGGCGGGTGTGGTCCAGGAGGTCTCCGCGGACTACATCACCACGGCCAACGACGACGGCACCTACATCACCTACCGGCTGGCCAAGTTCGCCCGCTCCAACCAGGGCACCTCGGTCAACCAGAAGGTCATCGTCAACGAGGGCGACCGGATCATCGAGGGCCAGGTCCTCGCCGACGGTCCGGCCACCCAGAACGGCGAGATGGCCCTCGGCAAGAACCTGCTCGTGGCGTTCATGCCGTGGGAGGGTCACAACTACGAGGACGCGATCATCCTGTCGCAGCGCCTCGTGCAGGACGACGTCCTCTCCTCGATCCACATCGAGGAGCACGAGGTCGACGCCCGTGACACCAAGCTCGGCCCCGAGGAGATCACCCGGGACATCCCGAACGTCTCCGAGGAGGTCCTCGCCGACCTCGACGAGCGCGGCATCATCCGCATCGGTGCCGAGGTCATCGCCGGTGACATCCTCGTCGGCAAGGTCACCCCGAAGGGTGAGACCGAGCTGACGCCGGAGGAGCGCCTGCTGCGCGCGATCTTCGGTGAGAAGGCCCGTGAGGTCCGTGACACCTCGCTGAAGGTGCCGCACGGCGAGACCGGCAAGGTCATCGGTGTGCGCGTCTTCGACCGCGAGGAGGGCGACGAGCTGCCGCCCGGCGTCAACCAGCTGGTCCGTGTGTATGTTGCGCAGAAGCGCAAGATCACCGACGGTGACAAGCTCGCCGGCCGCCACGGCAACAAGGGTGTCATCTCCAAGATCCTGCCCATCGAGGACATGCCGTTCCTCGAGGACGGGACCCCGGTCGACATCATCCTCAACCCGCTCGGTGTGCCGTCCCGGATGAACCCGGGACAGGTCCTGGAGATCCACCTCGGCTGGCTCGCCAGCCGCGGCTGGGACGTCTCCGGCCTCGCCGACGAGTGGGCGCAGCGCCTCCAGGCCATCGGTGCCGACCAGGTCGCCCCGGGCACCAACGTCGCCACCCCGGTCTTCGACGGCGCCCGTGAGGACGAGCTCGCGGGTCTGCTGCAGCACACCATCCCGAACCGCGACGGCGAGCGCATGGTGCTCCCGTCCGGCAAGGCGCGGCTGTTCGACGGCCGTAGCGGTGAGCCGTTCCCGGACCCGATCTCGGTCGGCTACATGTACATCCTGAAGCTGCACCACCTGGTCGACGACAAGCTGCACGCCCGCTCGACCGGCCCGTACTCGATGATCACCCAGCAGCCGCTGGGTGGTAAGGCCCAGTTCGGTGGCCAGCGGTTCGGTGAGATGGAGGTGTGGGCCCTCGAGGCCTACGGCGCCGCGTACGCCCTCCAGGAGCTGCTGACCATCAAGTCCGACGACGTCACCGGCCGCGTGAAGGTCTACGAGGCCATCGTCAAGGGCGAGAACATCCCCGAGCCCGGCATCCCCGAGTCCTTCAAGGTGCTCATCAAGGAGATGCAGTCGCTCTGCCTGAACGTGGAGGTGCTGTCCAGCGACGGTATGTCCATCGAGATGCGTGACACCGACGAGGACGTCTTCCGCGCTGCGGAGGAGCTCGGCATCGACCTGTCCCGGCGCGAGCCGAGCAGCGTCGAAGAGGTCTGACGGGAGTCCGGCGGACCTTGACCCACCAAGGTCCGCCGGCCCCGGGACCCCCGTTTCAGACCCCAAGACTTACAACCCTGAGAGGGATTGACGCATAGTGCTCGACGTCAACTTCTTCGACGAGCTCCGGATCGGTCTGGCCACCGCTGACGACATCCGTCAGTGGAGCCACGGCGAGGTCAAGAAGCCCGAGACCATCAACTACCGCACCCTCAAGCCCGAGAAGGACGGACTCTTCTGCGAGAAGATCTTCGGTCCGACCCGGGACTGGGAGTGCTACTGCGGCAAGTACAAGCGCGTCCGCTTCAAGGGCATCATCTGCGAGCGCTGCGGCGTCGAGGTCACCCGTGCCAAGGTGCGCCGTGAGCGGATGGGCCACATCGAGCTCGCCGCGCCCGTCACGCACATCTGGTACTTCAAGGGTGTCCCGAGCCGGCTGGGCTACCTGCTGGACCTGGCTCCCAAGGACCTCGAGAAGGTCATCTACTTCGCGGCGTACATGATCACGTACGTCGACGAGGAGCGCCGTACGCGTGACCTGCCCTCCCTGGAGGCGCATGTCTCCGTCGAGCGGCAGCAGATCGAGAACCGCCGGGACGCCGACCTGGAGGCCCGCGCCAAGAAGCTCGAGGCCGACCTGGCCGAGCTCGAGGCCGAGGGCGCCAAGGCCGATGTGCGCCGCAAGGTGCGCGAAGGCGCCGAGCGCGAGATGAAGCAGCTGCGCGACCGCTCCCAGCGCGAGATCGACCGTCTCGACGAGGTGTGGACCCGCTTCAAGAACCTCAAGGTCCAGGACCTCGAGGGCGACGAACTGCTCTACCGCGAGCTGCGCGACCGCTTCGGCACGTACTTCGACGGTTCGATGGGTGCCGCGGCGCTGCAGAAGCGCCTGGAGTCCTTCGACCTCGACGAGGAGGCCGAGAAGCTCCGCGAGATCATCCGTACCGGCAAGGGCCAGAAGAAGACCCGTGCGCTCAAGCGCCTGAAGGTCGTCTCCGCGTTCCTGCAGACCAGCAACAGCCCCAAGGGCATGGTGCTCGACTGCGTGCCGGTCATCCCGCCGGACCTGCGTCCGATGGTGCAGCTGGACGGTGGCCGCTTCGCGACCTCCGACCTGAACGACCTGTACCGCCGTGTGATCAACCGCAACAACCGTCTGAAGAGGCTCCTCGACCTCGGCGCGCCCGAGATCATCGTCAACAACGAGAAGCGCATGCTTCAGGAGGCCGTTGACGCCCTCTTCGACAACGGTCGTCGCGGCCGCCCGGTGACGGGCCCCGGCAACCGTCCGCTGAAGTCCCTCAGCGACATGCTGAAGGGCAAGCAGGGCCGTTTCCGTCAGAACCTGCTCGGCAAGCGTGTCGACTACTCGGCGCGTTCCGTGATCGTCGTCGGTCCGCAGCTGAAGCTGCACCAGTGCGGTCTGCCGAAGGCGATGGCGCTGGAGCTCTTCAAGCCGTTCGTGATGAAGCGCCTGGTCGACCTGAACCACGCGCAGAACATCAAGAGCGCCAAGCGCATGGTCGAGCGCGGCCGCACCGTGGTGTACGACGTCCTCGAAGAGGTCATCGCCGAGCACCCGGTGCTGCTGAACCGTGCGCCCACCCTGCACCGCCTCGGCATCCAGGCCTTCGAGCCGCAGCTGGTCGAGGGCAAGGCCATCCAGATCCACCCGCTCGTCTGCACCGCGTTCAACGCGGACTTCGACGGTGACCAGATGGCCGTGCACCTGCCGCTCTCCGCGGAGGCGCAGGCCGAGGCCCGCATCCTGATGCTGTCCTCGAACAACATCCTCAAGCCCGCCGACGGCCGTCCGGTGACGATGCCGACCCAGGACATGGTCCTCGGTCTGTTCTTCCTCACCACCGACGGCGAGCTGCGCGACACCAAGGGCGAGGGCCGTTCCTTCGGCTCCACGGCCGAGGCGATCATGGCGTTCGACGCCGGCGAGCTGGCGCTGCAGTCGACGATCGACATCCGCTTCCCGGTGGGCACCATCCCGCCGCGCGGCTGGACCCCGCCGGCGCAGGAGGAGGGCGAGCCCGAGTGGCAGCAGGGGGACACGTTCCGCCTGCGCACCACTCTGGGCCGTGCGCTCTTCAACGAGCTGCTGCCCGAGGACTACCCGTTCGTCGACTACTCGGTGGGCAAGAAGCAGCTCTCCGAGATCGTCAACGACCTGGCCGAGCGCTACCCCAAGGTCATCGTGGCGGCGACGCTCGACAACCTGAAGGCGGCCGGCTTCTACTGGGCGACCCGTTCCGGTGTCACCGTGGCCATCTCCGACGTCGTCGTTCCCGAGGCGAAGAAGGAGATCGTCCGCGGCTACGAGGCGCAGGACGAGAAGGTCCAGAAGCAGTACGAGCGCGGTCTGATCACCAAGGAAGAGCGCACGCAGGAGCTCATCGCGATCTGGACCAAGGCGACCAACGAGGTCGCCGAGGCGATGAACGAGAACTTCCCCAAGACGAACCCCATCTTCATGATGGTTGACTCGGGTGCCCGAGGAAACATGATGCAGATGCGGCAGATCGCCGGTATGCGTGGTCTGGTGTCGAACGCGAAGAACGAGACCATCCCGCGTCCGATCAAGGCGTCCTTCCGTGAGGGCCTCTCCGTGCTGGAGTACTTCATCTCCACGCACGGTGCCCGTAAGGGTCTGGCGGACACCGCCCTGCGTACCGCCGACTCGGGTTACCTGACCCGTCGTCTGGTGGACGTCTCGCAGGACGTCATCATCCGCGAGGAGGACTGCGGCACCGAGCGCGGCCTCAAGCTGGCGATCGCCGAGCGCGGCGACGACGGCGTGCTGCGCAAGACGGGCAACGTCGAGACGTCCGTGTACGCGCGCTGCCTCGCCGAGGACATCGTGGTCGACGGCAAGGTGCTGGCCCCGGCCGGTACCGACCTCGGCGACGTGCTCATCGACGAGCTCGTCAAGCACGGCGTCGAGACGGTCAAGACCCGCTCGGTCCTGACCTGCGAGTCCGCCGTCGGCACCTGCGCCATGTGCTACGGCCGCTCGCTGGCCACCGGCAAGCTGGTCGACATCGGTGAGGCGGTCGGCATCATCGCCGCCCAGTCCATCGGTGAGCCCGGTACCCAGCTGACGATGCGTACCTTCCACACCGGTGGTGTGGCCGGTGACGACATCACCCAGGGTCTGCCGCGTGTCGTCGAGCTCTTCGAGGCCCGTACCCCGAAGGGTGTCGCCCCGATCTCCGAGGCCTCCGGCCGCGTGCGGATCGAGGAGACCGAGAAGACCAAGAAGATCGTCATCACGCCGGACGACGGCAGCGACGAGACGGCGTACCCGATCTCGAAGCGTGCCCGGCTCCTGGTCAGCGAGGGCGAGCACGTCGAGGTGGGCCAGAAGCTCACCGTGGGTGCCACCAACCCGCACGACGTGCTGCGCATCCTGGGCCAGCGTGCCGTCCAGGTCCACCTGGTCGGCGAGGTCCAGAAGGTCTACAACTCGCAGGGTGTGTCGATCCACGACAAGCACATCGAGATCATCATCCGGCAGATGCTGCGCCGTGTGACGATCATCGAGTCCGGCGACGCCGAGCTGCTGCCCGGCGAGCTGGTCGAGCGCTCGAAGTTCGAGACCGAGAACCGTCGTGTGGTCCAGGAGGGCGGTCACCCGGCCTCCGGTCGTCCGCAGCTCATGGGTATCACCAAGGCCTCGCTGGCCACGGAGTCCTGGCTGTCGGCGGCGTCCTTCCAGGAGACGACCAGGGTCCTCACGGACGCGGCGATCAACGCCAAGTCCGACTCCCTGATCGGCCTCAAGGAGAACGTCATCATCGGTAAGCTCATCCCGGCCGGTACGGGTCTGTCCCGCTACCGCAACATCCGGGTCGAGCCGACCGAGGAGGCGAAGGCCGCGATGTACTCGGCTGTCGGCTACGACGACATCGACTACTCGCCGTTCGGCACGGGCTCCGGCCAGGCCGTCCCGCTGGAGGACTACGACTACGGTCCGTACAACCAGTAACCGACCGAAAGGGCGGTCACCCCGTTGCACACGGGGTGACCGCCTTTCGGCATGCCCGGCGGGCGTCCGCCCGTCTGACCGATGACCTCATGTCCGGCTGAGAACCGTGACCCGCGCCGGCCGGGGAACCGTGGGCAGCCACGGCGCGTTGATGGATGATGGAGACATTCAGCCGTCCGGGGGGAGGTGCCCGTGTCCTATCCGTCACCATGGCAGCCGCAGGGGCAGGTGCCGAGCGGAGCCTCGATGCTCGCGTCCCATGCCGACCGCGAGCGCGCCGTGGACGTGCTCAGGGCCGGCTTCAGTGAGGGACGCCTGCAGCAGGACGAGTTCACCAAGCGCGTCGAGCGCGCGTACCAGGCCCGTACGGTCGGCGAGCTGCAACTCGTCGTGTCCGATCTGCCGCAGGGGCCCATGGCCGTCCAGCCGGCCCTCGGCCCGCCCCCGGGTTTCGGCCCGCCCGTCCCGCGTACGTTCCTGCCCGCCCCGCCGCCGCCCACGAACGGCAAGGCGGTCGGCTCCATGGTCTGCGGGGTGCTCACCACGATGACCGCCGGGCTCACCGGCCTGCCCGCCGTGATCCTCGGCCACAAGGCCCGCGCCGAGATCCGCCGCACCGGCGAGGGTGGCGACGGGTTCGCCATCGCGGGCCTCGTCCTGGGCTGGCTCTCCGTGGCGGGCTGGGCGTTCTTCGTGATGGTCCTCGTCCTGGCGGGGATCTCCTCCTCCGGCTGACCGCCCCGCACCCGCCGCCGGGCCGCGCGCCGCCCCGCACCCGCCGCCGGGCCGCGCGCCGCCCCGCACCCGCCGCCGGGCCGCGCGCCGCCCCGCACCCGCCGCCCGGCCGCGCGATGCCCGGCCGTGCGATGCCCCGCACCCGCCGCCCGGCACCCGCCGCCCGGCCGCGCGCCGCCCCGCACCCGCCGCCCCGCTGCGCGATGCCCGGCCGCGCGATGCCCGGCACCCGCCGCCCGGCCGTGCGATGCCCGGCACCCGCCGCCCGGCCGCGCGTCGCCCGGCTGCGCGCCGCCCGGCCGCGCGTCGCCCGGCCGCGCGATGCCCGGCCGGGCCGCGCTACGGAATGCCCAGTTCGAAGATCACGTAGTGCGCGTACCAGCCGGACGCGATCGACGCCGTGGCGAAGAACACGGCCAGGCTCGGCCACTTCAGCCGGCTCATCGCCGCCGCGGGGGCCAGCAGGAGCGGGAACACGGGAAGCAGGTACCGCCCCGTGTTGCCGAACATCTGCTGCGTCCCCAGCACGGTGACGATCGACGCCAGCGCGTACGCGACCAGCACCAGCGGCGGCTTCCTGCGCAGCATCAGCGCCACCAGGAAGGGCAGTGCCAGCACGATCTGGACGCCCAGCAGATCGGGCACGGCGAAGGCGAACAGGTACTGGTTGTGGCCGACCGCCGTGTTGCCGAGGACGTCCAGCGTGTACGCGCCGAAGTCGAAGTAGTGCGCCCACCCCTCGCGCTGGAGCGTGAAGTAGGCGGTGAGGTCGCCCATGCTCAGCCCCACCCAGGCGATGTAGGTGAGCAGCCCCAGCGGTGCGGCGAGCATCGCGTACACCGGGCCTGCGACGCCGTGCTCACGCCTGCTCTCCCGCCGCGCCAGCGTCACGATCGCGGCGAGCCCCACGGCCCCTATGAGCGCGGCGGACGTCGGCCGGTTCAGTCCCGCCAGGAAGGCGAGCATCCCGGCCGCCACCCACCGCCGCCTCATCACGCAGTAGCAGCACCAGGAAGCGATCGCGACGAACACCGACTCCGAGTAGACCGCCCACTCCACGCCGGCGCCCGGCACCACGGCCCACAGCCCGGCCGCGATCGTGCCCGCCCGCACCCCCGCGAGCGTCGAGATCACGGCGTAGATCCCGGCCGCCGCCACGAAGGAGGCCAGGACGGACACCAGGATCGCGGACCCGTACAGGCCGAGGCCGGTGACCTCGGACACTCCCCTGATCAGCCCGGGGTAGAGGGGGAAGAACGCCACCGAGTTCTGCTTGACGGTGAAGAGACCGCCGGGCGCGAGCCGCTCCAGCGGCCGGGGGTCGTACCCCTTCTCCGCGACCTGGAGGTACCACCAGCCGTCCCAGGTGGCGAGGACGTCCCACCAGTGGGTGCCGCCGCCGAAGCGGGGGTTCTTCTTCTGGTAGTCGTCGGCCCACTCCAGCAGCCAGGCGAAGACGGTCAGACCGACCAGCTTCGTCACGCCGTACAGGAGCAGCGGAGAGAGGTACGGTCGTAGACCGTCCGGCAGAGCGAGCCGGCGGCCCTGCTGCGGCCGGTCCCGGTCTTCGGGTATGGCGGAGTCCGTCGCCGCGTCGCTGCGGGCCGTGCTCATGACTGGGGTCCCCCCTGGGTCGATCGCCGGACCCCGGGCGCAGCCGCTGTCCGGTTGATCGTGAAGCGTGGTCATAAGATCGCACCAGCGTCGCACATGTGCGCCACAGGTGAGGGGAGGGCGCGTGACGGAGACGTCGAACACCGTGGCCGGGGCGGCCGTCCTGTCGGTCGTCATACCCATGTACAACGAGGAAGAGGTCCTTCCGGCGCTGGTCAGCAGACTGCGCCCGGTCCTCGCCGGTCTCGGCGCGGCGTACGAGGTCGTCGCCGTCGACGACGGGTCCACCGACCGCACCGCCGAGCTGCTCGCCGCCTTCCGTCTGGGCTGGCCGGAACTGCGGATCATCGGCCTGCGCCGCAACTCCGGCCACCAGGCCGCCCTCACCGCCGGCCTGGACCGCGCCCGCGGCGCCTACGTCGTCAGCATCGACGCCGACCTCCAGGACCCGCCCGAGAAGATCCCCGAGATGCTGGAGCTGGCCCGCGCCGAGCACCTCGACATCGTCTACGGCATCCGCGCCGACCGCGCCAGCGACACCGGCTTCAAGCGGTGGACGGCGGGGCTGTACTACCGGCTCGTGCGGCGGCTGGCCGGACCGTCCGTGCCCGCCCAGGCCGGCGACTTCCGGTTGCTCAGCAGGGCCGCCGTGGACGCCCTCAAGGCGCTTCCCGACCAGCAGCGCGTCTACCGGCTCCTGGTGCCCTGGCTCGGCTTCCCCAGCGGGCAGGTGAGGTACGAGCGCGCCCCGCGTCCGGCCGGGCAGAGCAAGTACCCGCTGGGCCGCATGATCCGCCTGGCCGTCGACAGCGTCACAGGATTCTCCGCCGCCCCGCTGCGCATCGCCACCTGGCTCGGCGGTTTCGCCTTCCTGGTCTGTCTGGCGCTGATGGCGTACACCCTGAGCGCCCACGCCTTCGACCACACGGTCCCGGGCTGGACCTCGCTCTTCACCGGCGTGCTGTTCATCGGCGCGGTCCAGCTGATCTGCGTGGGCCTGCTCGGCGAATACGTCGGCCGTATCTACACGGCCGTGCAGAACCGTCCGACGTACTTCGTCGGCCACGACACCGCGGCCGGGCATCAGGAGGCGGCGGCGGGGGACCCGGGAACCCCGGAGGCGAAGGGCGCGGAAACCCCCGTACCACACCAGCGGTCGGGTTCGCGAACGTAACCGCCGCATGTCGGACGTACTGCTTCTGTTTTGACCGGAGTGATTGCGCTGGGTACGCTCAGACCTTGTGCCTGGGGTGTGCCCTGGCCCTCGTGCGTGCCATCACACCGCACCGGGGCAAAGAGCGGCCACCGTGATCCGTGCTTTCTTTCTGCCTCGCGGCGGAAGTCCGCGGGATCCGACACACCCGACCGCGTGGGTCGGCGATGTTCCAGGTTAGCTGTACCCATCGGCACACAGAAACCGGAGAAGTAGTGCCTACGATCCAGCAGCTGGTCCGTAAGGGCCGGCAGGACAAGGTCGAGAAGAACAAGACGCCCGCACTCGAGGGTTCCCCTCAGCGTCGTGGCGTCTGCACGCGTGTGTTCACGACCACCCCGAAGAAGCCGAACTCGGCCCTGCGTAAGGTCGCGCGTGTGCGTCTGACCAGCGGGATCGAGGTCACCGCTTACATTCCGGGTGAGGGACACAACCTGCAGGAGCACTCCATCGTGCTCGTGCGCGGCGGCCGTGTGAAGGACCTGCCGGGTGTTCGCTACAAGATCATCCGCGGTTCGCTCGACACCCAGGGTGTCAAGAACCGCAAGCAGGCTCGCAGCCGTTACGGCGCCAAGAAGGAGAAGTAAGAATGCCTCGTAAGGGCCCCGCCCCGAAGCGCCCGGTCATCATCGACCCGGTTTACGGCTCCCCTCTGGTGACCTCCCTGATCAACAAGGTGCTGCTGAACGGCAAGCGCTCGACTGCCGAGCGGATCGTTTACGGCGCCATGGAGGGCCTGCGCGACAAGACCGGCAACGACCCGGTCATCACGCTGAAGCGCGCTCTCGAGAACATCAAGCCGACCATCGAGGTCAAGTCCCGCCGTGTCGGTGGCGCCACCTACCAGGTCCCGGTCGAGGTCAAGCCCGGCCGTGCCAACACCCTGGCGCTGCGCTGGCTCGTCGGTTACTCCCGCGCCCGTCGCGAGAAGACCATGACCGAGCGTCTGCTGAACGAGCTCCTCGACGCGTCCAACGGCCTCGGTGCCGCTGTGAAGAAGCGCGAGGACACGCACAAGATGGCCGAGTCCAACAAGGCCTTCGCGCACTACCGCTGGTAGTCGCAGTCCACATCGAGACCGAGAGAAGACTGAAGCCTTATGGCTACCACTTCGCTTGACCTGGCCAAGGTGCGCAACATCGGCATCATGGCCCACATCGACGCGGGCAAGACGACCACCACCGAGCGGATCCTGTTCTACACCGGCGTTTCGTACAAGATCGGTGAGGTCCACGACGGCGCTGCCACCATGGACTGGATGGAGCAGGAGCAGGAGCGTGGCATCACGATCACCTCTGCTGCCACCACCTGTCACTGGCCGCTGGAAGACGTCGACCACACCATCAACATCATCGACACGCCGGGCCACGTCGACTTCACCGTCGAGGTGGAGCGGTCGCTGCGCGTGCTCGACGGTGCCGTGACGGTGTTCGACGGCGTCGCCGGCGTCGAGCCCCAGTCCGAGACGGTGTGGCGTCAGGCGGACCGCTACGGCGTTCCGCGCATCTGCTTCGTCAACAAGCTCGACCGCACCGGTGCCGAGTTCCACCGCTGCGTCGACATGATCGTCGACCGCCTGGGCGCGCAGCCGATCGTGATGCAGCTCCCCATCGGTGCCGAGGCCGACTTCCAGGGTGTCGTGGACCTGGTCCGCATGAAGGCCCTGGTCTGGTCCGCCGAGGCGACCAAGGGCGAGATGTACGACGTCGTCGACATCCCGGCCACCCACACCGAGGCGGCCGAGGAGTGGCGCGGCAAGCTGCTCGAGGCCGTCGCGGAGAACGACGAGGAGCTCATGGAGCTGTACCTCGAGGGCACCGAGCCCACCGAGGAGCAGCTCTACGCGGCGATCCGTCGGATCACCATCGCGTCCGGCAAGGGCGGCGGCACCACCGTCACCCCCGTGTTCTGCGGTACCGCGTTCAAGAACAAGGGCGTTCAGCCCCTGCTCGACGCGGTCGTGCGCTACCTGCCGTCGCCGGTCGACATCGAGGCCATCGAGGGCCACGACGTCAAGGACCCGGAGACGGTCGTCAAGCGCAAGCCGTCCGACGACGAGCCGCTGTCGGCGCTGGCGTTCAAGATCATGAGCGACCCGCACCTCGGCAAGCTCACCTTCGTGCGCGTGTACTCCGGCCGCCTCGAGTCCGGCACCGCCGTGCTCAACTCGGTCAAGGGCCGCAAGGAGCGCATCGGCAAGATCTACCGTATGCACGCCAACAAGCGTGAGGAGATCGAGTCGGTGGGCGCCGGCGACATCGTCGCCGTCATGGGCCTGAAGCAGACCACCACCGGTGAGACGCTCTGCGACGACAAGAACCCGGTGATCCTGGAGTCCATGGACTTCCCGGCCCCGGTCATCCAGGTCGCCATCGAGCCCAAGTCGAAGGGCGACCAGGAGAAGCTGGGCATCGCGATCCAGCGCCTGGCCGAGGAGGACCCGTCCTTCCAGGTCCACTCGGACGAGGAGACCGGCCAGACCATCATCGGCGGCATGGGCGAGCTGCACCTCGAGGTGCTGGTCGACCGTATGCGCCGTGAGTTCAAGGTCGAGGCCAACGTCGGCAAGCCGCAGGTCGCGTACCGCGAGACGATCCGCAAGGCCGTCGAGAAGGTCGAGTACACCCACAAGAAGCAGACGGGTGGTACCGGCCAGTTCGCGCGCGTCATCATCGGCATCGAGCCGATCGAGGGCGGCGACACGTCGTACGAGTTCGTCAACAAGGTCACTGGTGGCCGTGTGCCGAAGGAGTACATCCCCTCGGTCGACGCCGGTGCGCAGGAGGCCATGCAGTTCGGCATCCTCGCCGGTTACGAGATGACCGGTGTGCGTGTGACGCTGATCGACGGCGCCTACCACGAGGTCGACTCCTCCGAGCTCGCCTTCAAGATCGCCGGCTCGCAGGCCTTCAAGGAGGCCGCGCGCAAGGCCAGCCCCGTGCTGCTCGAGCCGATGATGGCCGTCGAGGTCACCACGCCCGAGGACTACATGGGCGAGGTCATCGGCGACATCAACTCCCGCCGTGGCCAGATCCAGGCCATGGAGGAGCGGGCCGGTGCCCGCGTCGTCAAGGGTCTTGTGCCCCTGTCGGAGATGTTCGGCTACGTCGGAGACCTCCGCAGCAAGACCTCGGGTCGCGCAAGCTACTCGATGCAGTTCGACTCCTACGCCGAGGTTCCGCGGAACGTCGCCGAGGAGATCATCGCGAAGGCCAAGGGCGAGTAACACACTCCGTTCACACGCCGTAGGCTTGACTCCGGAGCCTCCAGGGGCATTCATCCGCGTTCGTTCTCGTTCGCGGGGTTTGCCCCGGGGCCCGGGACTTAACAGCAAAGATCACCTGGCGCCGATGAAGTAAGGCGTACAGAACCACTCCACAGGAGGACCCCAGTGGCGAAGGCGAAGTTCGAGCGGACTAAGCCGCACGTCAACATCGGCACCATCGGTCACATCGACCACGGTAAGACGACCCTCACGGCCGCCATTACCAAGGTGCTGCACGACGCGTACCCGGACCTGAACGAGGCCACCCCGTTCGACAACATCGACAAGGCGCCCGAGGAGCGTCAGCGCGGTATCACCATCTCCATCGCGCACGTCGAGTACCAGACCGAGGCGCGTCACTACGCCCACGTCGACTGCCCGGGTCACGCGGACTACATCAAGAACATGATCACCGGTGCCGCGCAGATGGACGGCGCGATCCTGGTGGTCGCCGCCACCGACGGCCCGATGCCGCAGACCAAGGAGCACGTGCTCCTGGCCCGCCAGGTCGGCGTTCCGTACATCGTCGTCGCCCTGAACAAGGCCGACATGGTGGACGACGAGGAGATCCTGGAGCTCGTCGAGCTCGAGGTCCGTGAGCTCCTCTCCGAGTACGAGTTCCCGGGCGACGACCTGCCGGTCGTGCGCGTCTCGGCGCTGAAGGCGCTCGAGGGCGACGCCCAGTGGACCCAGTCGGTCCTGGACCTCATGAACGCTGTCGACACCTCCATCCCGGAGCCCGAGCGTGACGTCGACAAGCCGTTCCTGATGCCGATCGAGGACGTCTTCACCATCACCGGTCGCGGTACGGTCGTCACCGGCCGTATCGAGCGTGGTGTCCTCAAGGTCAACGAGACCGTCGACATCATCGGCATCAAGACCGAGAAGACCACCACCACGGTCACCGGCATCGAGATGTTCCGCAAGCTGCTCGACGAGGGCCAGGCCGGTGAGAACGTCGGTCTGCTGCTCCGCGGCATCAAGCGCGAGGACGTCGAGCGCGGCCAGGTCATCATCAAGCCGGGCTCGGTCACCCCGCACACCGAGTTCGAGGCCCAGGCCTACATCCTGTCGAAGGACGAGGGTGGTCGCCACACCCCGTTCTTCAACAACTACCGTCCGCAGTTCTACTTCCGTACGACGGACGTGACCGGCGTCGTGACCCTCCCCGAGGGCACCGAGATGGTCATGCCGGGTGACAACACCGAGATGAAGGTGGAGCTCATCCAGCCCGTCGCCATGGAAGAGGGCCTGAAGTTCGCCATCCGTGAGGGTGGCCGGACGGTCGGCGCCGGCCAGGTCACCAAGATCACGAAGTGATCCTGCGCCTGACTGGTGGCACAGCCTGAGCTGAGCACCTGAGAGAGGGCCCGTACGACTCCGGTCGTACGGGCCCTCTCGCCTGTCCGGGTCGCACGGATGTGCGGCGGGTGAACCCTTGACGAACGTTGCCCCGCGTTCCCCGTGAGGCAGCTGTGACCCGCCTAGCCTGGCCGGAATGTCTGGCCTGCCTCTCATACGCACCGCACAGCCGCTGCGCGCACCGCTCACGGTGCCCCCGCCGCCGGCCCGCCGCGAGCGGCGCCCCCGCCTGTACGCCCTCGACGGCATCCGGCTCCTCGCCGCCCTCATGGTCGCGGTCCACCACTACGCCGGCACCCGCCGAGTGAACCGGCCGGGCAACCCGGTCTGGGACCGCCCGACGTCGGACATCATGCCGACGGTCTTCCACGTCGCCGCCTACGGCTGGATCGGCGTCGAGATCTTCTTCGTGATCAGCGGGTTCGTGATCTGCATGTCGTGCTGGGGGCGGACACCGCGCCAGTTCTTCGTCTCGCGGGTCATCAGGCTCTACCCCGCCTACTGGTTCGCGGTGCTGTTCACGACGGGCGTGCTGGTGGCGCTGCCGGGGGTCTGGGAGCGGCTGCGGCCGCGGGACGTTCTGCTGAACCTGACGATGCTGCAGTCGGGTTCGGGCGTGCGGAACGTGGACGGCGTCTACTGGACCCTGTGGTCCGAACTGCGCTTCTACCTGCTGTTCCTGGTCGTGGTGTGGATGGGCCTGACCTACCGCCGGGTGGTGCTGTTCTGCTGCGTCTGGGGCACGGCGGCCATGCTCGCGCCGGTCGCGCGGCTGCCCCTGCTGGAACTGGTCGCCGACCCGGAGGCCGCCTGGTACTTCATCGCCGGCCTCGCCCTGTACCTGATGCACCGCTTCGGTCAGGACCTGCTCCTGTGGGGCATCCTCGCGATGGCCTGGCTCATGGGCCAGAGGGAACTGGGCCAGCGGATCGACGAGGTCGAGCACGTGGGCAGCTGGCGGGGCGCGCTGGCCGTCTTCACGGTGTTCCTGCTGGTCATGCTCGCCGTGGCGCTCGGCCTCACGGACCGCGTCCGCCGGCGCTGGCTGGTGACGGCGGGAAGCCTGACGTACCCCCTCTATCTGATGCACTACGCGGCGGGCACAGCCGTCATCAGCCGCCTGCGCGACACCATGGACGCCCGGCTCCTCCTGGCCTCGCTCCTGGCCGGCTTCCTGGTCCTGAGCTGGGCGGTACACCGCTTCGTGGAGCGCCCGGCGGCCGGAGCGGTGAAGCGGGGGCTGGAGAGGTCGTTCGCCCGGGTGCGGGGTGCGTGACAGGCGGTGGCCCGGGAGGCGCGGCGGCCCTGCCCGGGCCGGCTGTGAAGCGACGACGAGGTCTGACGTCCGAACGTCCGGACGCGGAATGCGGGGGGTGTCACCCAGGGGCGTTTGACCTACGTCACGCTGCGGGTATTCTCTCCGGCTCGATTGGCGGAGGTGCTGCCCCGTATGGCAGACTAGCGGGGTTGCTCGGTCGAGTGTTGATGCTGCGCGCCTCCCGTCGGGAGGACCGGAAGCGAGTCCCACAGTACTCGTCGCCCTAACTGCCGCGAGGCAGCGCTGGGGCGGACGTACGGGAATCTTTCGGGAAGTGCGGTGCTGCACCGGCCAGGCACCCGGTGGACCTTCGTCCCCGGCTTGCGGTTCCGGAAGGGCCGTGTGCATTCCCTGCAGGGATGTTCGAACAAGGGGCATCTGTGTCAGCGGGAGCGCGACACGCCCGACCGCGTGGGTCGGAGAAACGAGACAGGAACACCGGGTTCCAGAGCGTTACGAGAGACAGGACTACTGAGTAGCCATGGCGGGACAGAAGATCCGCATCCGGCTCAAGGCCTACGACCACGAGGTCATCGACTCCTCGGCGAAGAAGATCGTCGAGACGGTGACCCGCACTGGTGCGTCGGTCGCGGGCCCGGTGCCGCTGCCCACTGAGAAGAACGTGTACTGCGTCATCAAGTCGCCGCACAAGTACAAGGACTCGCGCGAGCACTTCGAGATGCGCACGCACAAGCGCCTGATCGACATCCTCGACCCGACGCCCAAGACCGTTGACTCTCTGATGCGACTCGACCTCCCGGCCGGTGTCGACATCGAGATCAAGCTCTGAGGGTCGGTGATCTGAGAATGGCTAAGCAGATCAAGGGCATCCTGGGCGAGAAGCTCGGCATGACGCAGGTGTGGGACGAGAACAACCGCGTTGTTCCGGTCACCGTCGTCAAGGCCGGCCCCAACGTCGTGACCCAGGTCCGTACGAACGACGTCGACGGCTACGAGTCCGTCCAGATCGCGTTCGGCGAGATCGACCCGCGCAAGGTGAACAAGCCCCTCAAGGGCCACTTCGCCAAGGCCGACGTCACTCCCCGCCGCCACCTCGTCGAGATCCGTACCGCTGACGCCAGCGAGTACACCCTCGGCCAGGAGATCACCGCCGAGGTGTTCGAGGCCGGCATCAAGGTCGACGTGACCGGCAAGAGCAAGGGCAAGGGCTTCGCCGGTGTCATGAAGCGTCACAACTTCAAGGGCCTCGGCGCCGGTCACGGCACCCAGCGCAAGCACCGCTCGCCCGGTTCCATCGGTGGCTGCGCCACCCCGGGCCGCGTGTTCAAGGGCCTCCGCATGGCGGGTCGCATGGGCAACGAGCGTGTCACCACCCAGAACCTGACCGTCCACGCCGTTGACGCGGAGAAGGGTCTGCTGCTCATCAAGGGCGCGGTTCCCGGTCCGAACGGCGGCCTCGTCCTGGTCCGCACCGCGGCCAAGGGGGCCTGAGGTAACCGATGAGCACTGTTGACATCCTTTCGCCTGCCGGCGAGAAGACCGGTAGCGTCGAGCTCCCCGCGGAGATCTTCGGCGTGGAGAAGGTCAGCATCCCGCTGATCCACCAGGTCGTCGTCGCGCAGAACGCGGCTGCCCGTCAGGGCACGCACAAGACCAAGACCCGTGGCGAGGTCCGTGGTGGTGGCAAGAAGCCTTACCGCCAGAAGGGCACCGGCCGCGCCCGTCAGGGCTCGACCCGCGCGCCGCAGTTCGCCGGTGGTGGCGTCGTGCACGGTCCCGTGCCGCGCGACTACTCGCAGCGGACCCCGAAGAAGATGAAGGCTGCCGCCCTGCGTCACGCCCTCACCGACCGGGCCCGCCACAACCGCATCCACGTCGTCACCGGCGTGATCGAGGGCGAGACCCCCTCCACCAAGGCCGCTCGCACGCTGTTCGGCAAGATCTCGGAGCGCAAGAACCTGCTCCTGGTCGTCGAGCGCGCCGACGAGGCCGCGTGGCTGTCCGCCCGCAACCTGCCCCAGGTCCACATCCTGGAGCCGGGCCAGCTGAACACGTACGACGTGATCGTCTCGGACGACGTGGTCTTCACCCAGGCCGCTCTCGAGTCCTTCGTCGCCGGCCCGAAGGCCAACGACACCGAAGGGAGCGAGGCCTGATGGCTACGCGTCACCCGAGCATCGCCTCCAAGGCGGCCAAGGCCGCCAAGGCCGCGCGCGTCGCCAAGGCGAAGCGCCACGCCACCGAGGGCAAGAACACCGTCGAGACCCCGCTGAGCAAGGCGTACACGGACCCCCGTGACGTGCTGCTCAAGCCGGTCGTCTCGGAGAAGAGCTACGCGCTCCTCGACGAGAACAAGTACACGTTCATCGTCGACCCGAACGCCAACAAGACCCAGATCAAGCAGGCCGTCCAGGCGGTCTTCTCGGTCAAGGTCACCGGGGTCAACACGATCAACCGCCAGGGCAAGCGCAAGCGGACCCGCACGGGCTTCGGCCAGCGCGCCGCCACCAAGCGCGCGATCGTGACCCTCGCCGAGGGCGACCGTATCGACATCTTCGGCGGTCCGACCGCGTAAGCGGGTCGGATCGTCCGGTATCGGACGAGGACTGAGAAATGGGAATCCGCAAGTACAAGCCGACTACGCCGGGCCGCCGTGGCTCCAGCGTCGCCGACTTCGTCGAGGTCACGCGGTCCACGCCGGAGAAGTCGCTGGTCCGCCCCCTGCACAGCAAGGGCGGCCGTAACAATTCCGGTCGTGTGACCGTTCGCCACCAGGGTGGCGGACACAAGCGCGCCTACCGCGTGATCGACTTCCGTCGTCACGACAAGGACGGCGTGCCGGCGAAGGTCGCGCACATCGAGTACGACCCCAACCGCACCGCGCGCATCGCGCTGCTGCACTACGCCGACGGCGAGAAGCGCTACATCCTCGCCCCGCGCAACCTGCAGCAGGGTGACCGCGTCGAGAACGGTCCCGGGGCCGACATCAAGCCGGGCAACAACCTGGCCCTCCGCAACATCCCGGTCGGTACCACGATCCACGCGATCGAGCTCCGTCCCGGTGGCGGTGCCAAGTTCGCCCGCTCCGCCGGTGCCTCCGTGCAGCTGCTCGCGAAGGAGGGCTCGATGGCCCACCTCCGCATGCCCTCCGGTGAGATCCGCCTGGTCGACCAGCGCTGCCGCGCCACGGTCGGCGAGGTCGGCAACGCCGAGCAGAGCAACATCAACTGGGGCAAGGCCGGCCGCAAGCGCTGGCTGGGCGTTCGCCCGACCGTCCGTGGTGTCGCGATGAACCCGGTCGACCACCCGCACGGTGGTGGTGAGGGCAAGACCTCCGGTGGTCGCCACCCGGTCTCCCCGTGGGGTCAGAAGGAAGGTCGTACTCGTTCGCCGAAGAAGGCTTCGAACAAGTACATCGTCCGCCGCCGCAAGACGAACAAGAAGCGCTAGGAGCGGGTTTAGATGCCGCGCAGTCTCAAGAAGGGGCCCTTCGTCGACGACCACCTGATCAAGAAGGTGGACGCCCAGAACGAAGCCGGCACCAAGAACGTCATCAAGACCTGGTCCCGTCGCTCCATGATCGTGCCGGCCATGCTCGGCCACACGCTCGCGGTGCACAACGGCAAGACCCACATCCCGGTGTTCGTCACCGAGTCGATGGTCGGTCACAAGCTCGGCGAGTTCTCGCCGACGCGCACCTTCCGGGGTCACGTCAAGGAAGACCGGAAGTCGAAGCGCCGCTAGCAGCGGATCGCATTCAGACACGTAAGTAACTCTGAAGGGACAACCATGGAAGCCAGGGCCCAGGCGCGGTACATCCGCGTCACGCCCATGAAGGCCCGCCGTGTGGTGGACCTCATCCGTGGCATGGACGCCACGGAGGCCCAGGCTGTTCTGCGATTCGCTCCGCAGGCAGCCTCCGTGCCCGTCGGCAAGGTGCTCGACAGCGCCATCGCCAACGCCGCGCACAACTACGACCACACGGACGCCAGCTCGCTGTTCATCAGCGAGGCGTACGTCGACGAGGGTCCGACCCTGAAGCGGTTCCGTCCGCGCGCCCAGGGCCGTGCCTACCGGATCCGCAAGCGGACCAGCCACATCACCGTGGTCGTCGCCAGCAAGGAAGGAACCCGGTAATGGGCCAGAAGGTTAACCCGCATGGGTTCCGGCTCGGCATCACCACCGACTTCAAGTCGCGTTGGTACGCCGACAAGTCGTACAAGGACTACGTCAAGGAAGACGTCGCCATCCGTCGGATGATGACGTCCGGCATGGAGCGCGCCGGCATCTCCAAGGTGGAGATCGAGCGCACCCGTGACCGTGTCCGCGTGGACATCCACACCGCGCGTCCGGGCATCGTCATCGGCCGCCGCGGCGCCGAGGCCGACCGTATCCGCGGCGACCTGGAGAAGCTGACCAAGAAGCAGGTCCAGCTCAACATCCTCGAGGTCAAGAACCCGGAGACGGACGCTCAGCTGGTGGCCCAGGCCGTCGCCGAGCAGCTCTCCTCCCGCGTCTCCTTCCGTCGGGCCATGCGCAAGAGCATGCAGTCCGCCATGAAGGCCGGCGCCAAGGGCATCAAGATCCAGTGCGGTGGCCGCCTCGGCGGCGCCGAGATGTCCCGCTCGGAGTTCTACCGCGAGGGCCGCGTGCCCCTGCACACGCTCCGCGCGAACGTGGACTACGGCTTCTTCGAGGCCAAGACGACCTTCGGCCGCATCGGTGTGAAGGTCTGGATCTACAAGGGCGACGTCAAGAACATCGCCGAGGTCCGCGCCGAGAACGCCGCTGCCCGCGCCGGCAACCGCCCGGCCCGTGGTGGCGCCGACCGCCCGGCCCGTGGTGGCCGCGGTGGCGAGCGTGGCGGTCGCGGTCGTAAGCCGCAGCAGGCTGCTGCCGAGGCCCCCAAGGCCGAGGCTCCCGCCGCTCCGGCTGAGAGCACCGGAACGGAGGCCTGACCGACATGCTGATCCCCCGTAGGGTCAAGCACCGCAAGCAGCACCACCCGAAGCGTCGCGGTGAGGCCAAGGGCGGTACGACGGTCGCGTTCGGCGAGTACGGCATCCAGGCCCTCACGCCGGCGTACGTGACCAACCGCCAGATCGAGGCGGCCCGTATCGCGATGACCCGCCACATCAAGCGTGGCGGCAAGGTCTGGATCAACATCTACCCGGACCGCCCCCTCACCAAGAAGCCTGCCGAGACCCGCATGGGTTCCGGTAAGGGTTCGCCGGAGTGGTGGATCGCGAACGTGCACCCGGGCCGGGTCATGTTCGAGCTGTCCTACCCGAACGAGAAGATCGCCCGTGAGGCCCTCACTCGCGCCGCTCACAAGCTGCCGATGAAGTGCCGGATCGTCAAGCGCGAGGCAGGTGAAGCGTGATGTCGGCCGGTACCAAGGCGTCCGAGCTGCGCGAGCTGGGCAACGAGGAGCTTCTGGCGAAGCTCCGCGAGGCCAAGGAAGAGCTGTTCAACCTCCGCTTCCAGGCGGCGACCGGACAGCTTGAGAACCACGGCCGTCTGAAGGCGGTCCGCAAGGACATCGCGCGGATCTACACCCTGATGCGCGAGCGTGAGCTGGGCATCGAGACGGTGGAGAACGCCTGATGAGCGAGAACAACGTGACTGAGAACGCAGAGGCGCGCGGCTTCCGCAAGACCCGTGAGGGTCTCGTCGTCAGCGACAAGATGGACAAGACCGTCGTCGTCGCCGTCGAGGACCGCGTCAAGCACGCGCTGTACGGCAAGGTCATCCGCCGTACGAACAAGCTCAAGGCGCACGACGAGCAGAACGCCGCGGGTGTCGGCGACCGCGTCCTCCTGATGGAGACCCGGCCGCTGTCCGCGACGAAGCGCTGGCGCGTCGTCGAGATCCTCGAGAAGGCCAAGTAGGTAATTCCCGCAAGGGAATTCCAAAAAGTACGTTCCTGCGGGGCATTCCTCGCAGGACAGTTCCGCCAGGCTCCGGGAGCCGCTCCGCTGAGCGGCTCCCGGGGAACCGGCAGACAAACAGGAGATAGACGTGATCCAGCAGGAGTCGCGACTGCGTGTCGCCGACAACACTGGTGCGAAGGAGATCCTTTGCATCCGTGTGCTCGGTGGCTCCGGTCGCCGCTACGCGGGCATCGGTGACGTCATCGTCGCCACCGTCAAGGACGCGATCCCCGGTGGCAACGTGAAGAAGGGTGACGTCGTCAAGGCGGTCATCGTTCGCACCGTCAAGGAGCGCCGCCGTCCGGACGGCTCGTACATCCGCTTCGACGAGAACGCCGCCGTCATTCTGAAGAACGACGGCGACCCTCGCGGCACCCGCATCTTCGGCCCGGTCGGCCGTGAGCTGCGCGAGAAGAAGTTCATGAAGATCATCTCGCTCGCGCCGGAGGTGCTGTAAGCATGAAGATCAAGAAGGGCGACCTGGTCCAGGTCATCACCGGTAAGGACAAGGGCAAGCAGGGCAAGGTCATCGCGGCCTTCCCCCGCGAGGACCGCGTCCTGGTCGAGGGTGTCAACCGGGTCAAGAAGCACACCAAGGCCGGCCCGACCGCCAGCGGTTCCCAGGCCGGCGGCATCGTGACCACCGAGGCCCCGATCCACGTGTCCAACGTTCAGCTGGTCGTGGAGAAGGACGGTCAGAAGGTCGTCACGCGTGTCGGTTACCGCTTCGACGACGAGGGCAACAAGATCCGCGTTGCCAAGCGGACGGGTGAGGACATCTGATGGCTACCACCACCACTCCGCGTCTCAAGACGAAGTACCGCGAGGAGATCGCGGGCAAGCTGCGTGACGAGTTCAAGTACGAGAACGTCATGCAGATCCCCGGCCTCGTCAAGATCGTGGTCAACATGGGTGTCGGCGACGCCGCCCGTGACTCGAAGCTGATCGAGGGCGCCATCCGCGACCTCACCACGATCACCGGTCAGAAGCCGGCCGTCACCAAGGCCCGCAAGTCCATCGCGCAGTTCAAGCTGCGTGAGGGTCAGCCGATCGGTGCTCACGTCACGCTCCGTGGCGACCGCATGTGGGAGTTCCTGGACCGCACCCTGTCGCTCGCGCTGCCGCGCATCCGCGACTTCCGCGGCCTGTCCCCCAAGCAGTTCGACGGCCGTGGCAACTACACCTTCGGTCTCACGGAGCAGGTCATGTTCCACGAGATCGACCAGGACAAGATCGACCGCGTCCGGGGTATGGACATCACCGTGGTCACCACGGCGACCAACGACGAAGAGGGCCGTGCCCTTCTGCGTCACCTCGGCTTCCCGTTCAAGGAGGCGTGAGCGAGATGGCGAAGAAGGCTCTCATCGCGAAGGCTGCTCGCAAGCCCAAGTTCGGCGTGCGCGCGTACACCCGCTGCCAGCGCTGCGGTCGTCCGCACTCCGTGTACCGCAAGTTCGGCCTGTGCCGCGTGTGCCTTCGTGAGATGGCTCACCGTGGCGAGCTGCCGGGCGTGACCAAGAGCTCCTGGTAATCCCGCTAGTTCAGGGTTACCCGGGCTCTCGGTAAGCATCTGGGTGGGCAGGGCCCATCTCCGCATGCCTTAGGCTTGTGGGGTTGGGCGCCTGTCGCGCCCGTACGACTTACTACGCCGTAGGTCCACCGCGCCGCACCCGTCCCGTCTCGGATCGGGGAGAGGGATGGCGCACCAGGAAACCCCGGCGAGAGAGGCCACAGGCCAATTCATGACCATGACTGATCCGATCGCAGACATGCTGACGCGTCTGCGGAACGCGAACTCGGCGTACCACGACTCCGTGACGATGCCGGCGTCCAAGATCAAGTCGCACATCGCGGAGATCCTCCAGCAGGAGGGCTTCATCACGGGCTGGCGAGTCGAGGACGCCGAGGTCGGCAAGAACCTCACCCTCGAGCTCAAGTTCGGCCCGAACCGTGAGCGCTCCATCGCGGGCATCAAGCGGATCTCCAAGCCCGGTCTCCGGGTGTACGCGAAGTCCACCAACCTGCCGAAGGTGCTCGGCGGCCTGGGCGTGGCGATCATCTCCACGTCCCACGGGCTCCTCACCGACAAGCAGGCCGGCAAGAAGGGCGTGGGTGGGGAAGTCCTCGCCTACGTCTGGTAGCAGAAGGGAACGGAGGAAACAGCTATGTCGCGCATCGGCAAGCTCCCCATCGCGGTTCCCGCCGGCGTGGACGTCACCATCGACGGCCGCACGGTCGAGGTCAAGGGCCCGAAGGGCACGCTGACCCACACCGTTGCTGCTCCGATCGACATCGCCAAGGGCGAGGACGGCACTCTCCAGGTGACCCGCCCCAACGACGAGCGTCAGAGCAAGGCCCTGCACGGCCTGTCCCGCACGCTGGTGGCGAACATGATCACCGGCGTGACCCAGGGTTACGTGAAGAAGCTCGAGATCAGCGGTGTCGGTTACCGCGTGACCGCCAAGGGTTCGAACCTCGAGTTCGCGCTCGGTTACAGCCACCCGATCCTGGTCGAGGCCCCGGAGGGCATCACCTTCAAGGTGGAGACCCCGACCCGGTTCCAGGTCGAGGGCATCGACAAGCAGAAGGTCGGCGAGGTTGCGGCCAACATCCGCAAGCTGCGCAAGCCTGACCCGTACAAGGCCAAGGGCGTCAAGTACGAGGGCGAAGTCATCCGCCGCAAGGTCGGAAAGGCGGGTAAGTAAGCCATGGCATACGGGCAGAAGATCCTGAAGGGCGACGCCTACAAGCGCGCCGCGATCAAGCGCCGTCACATCCGGATCCGCAAGCGGATCTCCGGTACGGCGGAGCGCCCCCGTCTCGTCGTGACCCGCTCGAACCGCCACATCGTGGCGCAGGTGATCGACGACCTCAAGGGCCACACCCTGGCTTCGGCGTCCACGCTGGACACGTCGATCCGCGGTGGCGAGGGCGACAAGTCCGCGCAGGCCAAGCAGGTCGGCGCCCTGGTCGCCGAGCGTGCCAAGGCCGCCGGTGTCGAGGCCGTCGTGTTCGACCGTGGTGGCAACCAGTACGCCGGGCGCATCGCCGCCCTGGCGGACGCCGCCCGCGAAGCCGGGCTCAAGTTCTGAGCCGCTTGTAGCTAGCGGAAAGAGAGAGGTAATCCAATGGCTGGACCCCAGCGCCGCGGAAGCGGTGCCGGTGGCGGCGAGCGGCGGGACCGGAAGGGCCGTGACGGCGGCGCTGCTGCCGCCGAGAAGACCGCGTACGTTGAGCGCGTTGTCGCGATCAACCGCGTCGCCAAGGTTGTGAAGGGTGGTCGTCGCTTCAGCTTCACCGCGCTGGTCGTGGTGGGCGACGGTGACGGCACCGTGGGTGTCGGTTACGGCAAGGCCAAGGAGGTGCCGGCCGCCATCGCCAAGGGCGTTGAGGAGGCCAAGAAGCACTTCTTCAAGGTCCCCCGTATCCAGGGCACCATCCCGCACCCCATCCAGGGTGAGAAGGCTGCCGGCGTCGTGCTGCTCAAGCCCGCGTCCCCGGGTACCGGCGTGATCGCCGGTGGTCCGGTGCGTGCCGTGCTCGAGTGCGCCGGTATCCACGACGTGCTGTCGAAGTCGCTCGGCTCCGACAACGCCATCAACATCGTGCACGCGACCGTGGAGGCCCTGAAGGGCCTGCAGCGTCCCGAGGAGATCGCGGCCCGCCGTGGTCTGCCGCTCGAGGACGTCGCCCCCGCGGCTCTGCTGCGTGCGCGTGCCGGGGCGGGTGTGTGATCATGGCGCAGCTCAAGATCACGCAGACGAAGTCCTACATCGGCAGCAAGCAGAACCACCGTGACACCCTGCGTTCCCTGGGCCTCAAGCGCCTGGGTGACGTGGTCGTCAAGGAGGACCGCCCCGAGTTCCGCGGCATGGTGCACACCGTCCGCCACCTCGTGACGGTCGAGGAGGTCGACTGATCATGGCGGAGAACAACCCGCTCAAGATCCACAACCTCCGTCCCGCCCCGGGCGCCAAGACCGCCAAGACCCGTGTGGGTCGTGGTGAGGCGTCGAAGGGTAAGACGGCCGGTCGTGGTACCAAGGGCACGAAGGCCCGCTACCAGGTTCCGGAGCGCTTCGAGGGTGGGCAGATGCCCCTCCACATGCGTCTTCCGAAGCTGAAGGGCTTCAAGAACCCGTTCAAGACCGAGTTCCAGGTCGTGAACCTCGACAAGCTGGCCGCGCTGTACCCGGAGGGTGGCGAGGTCACCGTCGAGGGGCTCGTCGCCAAGGGTGCCGTTCGCAAGAACAGCCTCGTCAAGGTTCTCGGCCAGGGCGAGATCTCCGTGGCGCTGCAGGTGACGGTCGACGCCGTCTCCGGCTCCGCCAAGGAGAAGATCACCGCCGCCGGCGGTACCGTCACCGAGCTCGTCTGACCGCATCAGGCGTCTCGATGACTTGAGCGATCCCGACCGGGGATACCCCACAAATGGGGTATCCCCGGTTGGTCGTTCCTAGGGGAGCTGTGTCGCGGGTAAGGTGACCAGCACTGCCTACTTTTCACAAGGTTCTCCCCAGCGGGCACCTTGAGCGGCAGTCCGCCGTTACTCATGTCGTTGTTCTTATTGGACCTTCAAGACCGTCACCCTTGACGCAGATGCGCGGGGGTCGCAGGAGGCACCGTGCTCACCGCGTTCGCCCGGGCGTTCAGGACGCCCGACCTGCGCAAGAAGCTGCTCTTCACGCTCGGGATCATCGTGGTCTACCGGGTCGGTACGCACATTCCGATCCCCGGCGTCGACTACACGTCCGTTCAGCGCTGCGTCGACGAGGCGTCCGGCAACCAAGGCCTCTTCGGTCTGGTGAACATGTTCAGCGGCGGCGCGCTGCTGCAGATCACGGTCTTCGCGCTGGGCATCATGCCGTACATCACGGCGAGCATCATCCTTCAGCTGCTGACCGTGGTCATCCCGCGCCTGGAAGCCCTCAAGAAGGAGGGCTCGGCCGGTACGGCGAAGATCACGCAGTACACGCGTTACCTGACCGTGGCGCTGGCCATCCTCCAGGGCACCGGCCTGGTGGCCACCGCCCGCAGCGGCGCCCTGTTCTCCGGCTGCACCGTCGCCAGCCAGATCGTCCCGGACCGCGCGATCTTCACCACCATCGTGATGGTCATCTGCATGACCGCCGGTACGGCCGTCGTCATGTGGCTCGGTGAGCTCATCACCGACCGCGGCATCGGCAACGGCATGTCGATCCTGATGTTCATCTCGATCGCCGCGACCTTCCCGTCGGCGCTGTGGGCCATCAAGAAGTCGGGCACCCTGGCGGACGGCTGGATCGAGTTCGGCACGGTCATCGCGGTCGGTCTGGTCATGGTGGCCCTGGTGGTCTTCGTCGAGCAGGCCCAGCGCCGGATCCCCGTGCAGTACGCGAAGCGCATGATCGGCCGCCGTTCCTACGGCGGTACCTCGACGTACATCCCCCTCAAGGTGAACCAGGCCGGTGTGATCCCGGTCATCTTCGCCTCGTCGCTGCTCTACATCCCGGCTCTCGTGGCCCAGTTCTCCAGCGGGACCTCCAGCTGGAAGACCTGGATCGAGGCCAACCTGACCAAGGGTGACCACCCGATCTACATCAGCCTGTACTTCCTGCTGATCGTTTTCTTCGCCTTCTTCTACGTCGCCATCTCCTTCAACCCCGAGGAAGTGGCCGACAACATGAAGAAGTATGGTGGCTTCATCCCGGGCATCCGGGCTGGCCGACCGACCGCTGAGTACCTTTCCTACGTGCTCAACCGGATCACCTGGCCGGGTTCGCTGTACTTGGGTCTGATCGCTCTCGTCCCGACGATGGCGTTGGTTGGCTTCGGGGCAAGCCAGAACTTCCCGTTCGGCGGGACCAGCATCCTGATCATCGTGGGTGTGGGTCTCGAGACGGTGAAGCAGATCGAGAGCCAGCTCCAGCAGCGCAATTACGAAGGGTTCCTCCGCTGATGCGAATCGTCCTCGTCGGGCCGCCGGGTGCCGGAAAGGGTACGCAGGCCACTCGCCTGGCCGAGAAACTGCGCGTTCCGCACATCTCCACGGGCGACCTGTTCCGCGCCAACATCAGCCAGCAGACCGAGCTCGGGAAACTCGCGAAGTCCTACATGGACGCCGGCAACCTCGTCCCCGACGAGGTGACCATCGCCATGGCCAAGGACCGCATGGAGCAGCCGGACGCCGAGCGCGGCTTCCTGCTGGACGGCTTCCCGCGCAACGTCTCGCAGGCCGAGGCGCTGGACGAGCTCCTCACCACCGAGGGCATCAAGCTGGACGCGGTACTGGACCTGGAGGCCCCCGAGGAGGAGGTCGTCAAGCGGATCGCCGGCCGGCGCATCTGCCGCAACGACTCGGCCCACGTCTTCCACGTGACGTACAAGAAGCCTGCCAAGGAGGGCGTCTGCGACGTCTGCGGCGGCGAGCTGTACCAGCGGGACGACGACTCCGAGGAGACCGTCCGGACGCGGCTCGAGGTCTACCACACGCAGACCGAGCCGATCATCGACTACTACAAGGCCCAGGGCCTCGTGGTGACCATCGAGGCCATGGGCCCGGTGGAGGACGTCACCGGCCGCGCGCTGGCGGCGCTGAAGCGTGAGGGCGACGACCAGTAGTCGTCGGCCTGGTACGGCCGTGGAGTCCGCCCGGACACCACGGCCGTACTGTTGTGTACGTAACCCACAGACCTGAGTGACGGAGAGCGCAGGCCCCCCATGGTGCAGATCAAGAGCCCCGAGCAGATCGCCAGGATGCGCGCGGCGGGGCTGGTCGTCGCCGCCATCCACGCGGCGACGCGGGAAGCGGCGGTGCCCGGGGCGACGACCAAGGACCTGGACGAGGTCGCGCGCAAGGTCCTCGCGGAGCACGGAGCCAAGTCGAACTTCCTGGGCTACGGCGGCTTCCCGGCGACGATCTGCACCTCGGTGAACGACGTGGTCGTCCACGGCATCCCGTCCGACGAGGTCGTCCTCAAGGACGGCGACATCATCTCCATCGACTGCGGCGCGATCGTGGACGGCTGGCACGGCGACGCGGCGTACACGGCGTTCGTGGGCTCCGGTCACGCCCCGGAGCTGATCGAGCTCTCGCGGGTGACGGAAGAGTCCATGTGGGCCGGTATCGCCGCGATGAAGCAGGGCAACCGTCTGGTGGACGTCTCCCGGGCCATCGAGACGTACATCCGCCGCCAGCCCAAGCCCGGCGGCGGCCGGTACGGGATCATCGAGGACTACGGCGGCCACGGCATCGGCACCGAGATGCACATGGACCCGCACCTGCTGAACTACGTCGACCGCAGGCGGGGCAAGGGCCCCAAGCTGGTCCCCGGCTTCTGCCTGGCGATCGAGCCGATGGTCTCCCTGGGCACTCCCCGCACCGAGGTCCTGGACGACGACTGGACGGTCATCACCACCGACGGCACCTGGTCCTCGCACTGGGAGCACTCCGTCGCCCTGACGGAGGAGGGTCCGCTGGTGCTGACGGCGCCCGACGGCGGCAGGGCGAAGCTGGCCGAGCACGGGGTCACGGCCGCGCCGGATCCGCTGGCGTAATGATCTCCTCCTCGGGGCAGACTGCCTCGATTCGTGTTTCCGGGTGCGCTGACGTAGACTGACTCGTCGGCTCTTGTGCACCCGCATGCCTGCATGCTCGCGGAGAGTCGATCAAGGTAGTCGATTCGAAGGGCGAAGCGTGGCCAAGAAGCAAGGTGCCATCGAGATCGAGGGCACTGTCGTCGAGTCTCTTCCGAACGCCATGTTCAAGGTCGAGCTCCAGAACGGCCACCAGGTCCTGGCACACATCAGCGGCAAGATGCGCATGCACTACATCCGCATCCTCCCTGACGACCGGGTCGTGGTGGAGCTGTCTCCGTACGACCTGACGCGTGGCCGGATCGTCTACCGGTACAAGTAGATCTTGCCCCTGCCCCGTGCGCCGTCCGGCGTGCGGGGTTGCCGGCAACTGACCCGGAGAACCTCACATCCCATGAAGGTCAAGCCGAGCGTCAAGAAGATCTGCGACAAGTGCAGGGTGATCCGCCGTCACGGTCGGGTCATGATCATTTGCGAGAACCCGCGCCACAAGCAGCGCCAGGGCTGATCGCACACGGATCACACCCTCTGCATCGATATCGCAGAGACTTCGCGCGACGCGAGCTGAAATGTTCATACGCAGGACCCAGGCGGGGGTTTTTCCTTGCCTGACACCCCCGGTTCGGAGGCCGGGGACCCAGTTCGTACCTGGTACGGCGGCTGGGATCCGGTTCTGTGGAAGACCTCCGAAGATCACCAGGAGCCATTGAATGGCACGCGTTTCCGGTGTTGACATCCCGCGCGACAAGCGCGTGGAGGTCGCCCTCACCTACGTGTTCGGCATCGGCCGGACCCTCTCGCAGGAGACGCTGGCTGCGACCGGCGTCGACCCGAACACCCGCGTTCGCGACCTCTCCGAGGAGCAGCTCGTCGCGATCCGCGAGTACGTCGACAACAACATCAAGACCGAGGGTGACCTCCGTCGCGAGATCCAGGCCGACATCCGCCGCAAGGTCGAGATCGGCTGCTACCAGGGTCTCCGTCACCGTCGCGGTCTGCCCGTCCGCGGTCAGCGCACCAGCACCAACGCCCGCACCCGCAAGGGCCCGCGTCGCGCCATCGCCGGCAAGAAGAAGCCGGGCAAGAAGTAGTCCGCAGCGGACTCGCCGTCCAGCGGTCTTCGCTGTAGGACCGACCACCTCCCGTAGGAGTAATAGATGCCCCCCAAGGGTCGTCAGGGCGCTGCCAAGAAGGTGCGCCGCAAGGAAAAGAAGAACGTCGCGCACGGCCAGGCGCACATCAAGAGCACGTTCAACAACACGATCGTGTCCATCACGGACCCGGCCGGAAACGTGATCTCCTGGGCCTCCGCCGGCCACGTCGGCTTCAAGGGCTCGCGCAAGTCCACGCCGTTCGCCGCGCAGATGGCCGCCGAGTCGGCCGCCCGTCGCGCGCAGGAGCACGGCATGCGCAAGGTCGACGTCTTCGTCAAGGGCCCGGGCGCCGGTCGTGAGACCGCGATCCGTTCCCTGCAGGCCACGGGCCTCGAGGTCGGCTCCATCCAGGACGTCACCCCGACCCCGCACAACGGCTGCCGTCCGCCGAAGCGTCGTCGCGTCTGACGCACGGCCGACAGGTCTCGGGCTTCTGGGCGGTACGACCCCGTAAAAGGGCCGTATCGCCCGTACCCTTGCAGTACCCGCACTTTTCACCGGGTGCGGTTTCCGTCGGGCGTCAAATAGCGGGCGTCCACGAAAGAAGGATCTGATCACCTCATGCTGATCGCTCAGCGTCCCTCGTTGACCGAAGAGGTCGTCGACGAGTTCCGCTCCCGGTTCGTGATCGAGCCGCTGGAGCCGGGCTTCGGCTACACCCTCGGCAACTCCCTGCGCCGTACGCTCCTGTCGTCGATCCCGGGTGCGGCGGTCACGTCCATCCGCGTCGACGGTGTCCTGCACGAGTTCACCACCGTGCCGGGCGTCAAGGAGGACGTCACCGACCTGATCCTGAACATCAAGCAGCTGGTCGTCTCCTCGGAGCACGACGAGCCGGTCGTGATGTACCTGCGCAAGCAGGGCCCGGGTCTGGTCACCGCCGCCGACATCGCGCCCCCGGCCGGTGTCGAGGTGCACAACCCCGACCTCGTCCTCGCCACGCTCAACGGCAAGGGCAAGCTGGAGATGGAGCTCACGGTCGAGCGCGGCCGCGGTTACGTCTCCGCCGTGCAGAACAAGCAGGTGGGCCAGGAGATCGGCCGTATCCCGGTCGACTCCATCTACTCGCCGGTTCTGAAGGTCACGTACAAGGTCGAGGCCACCCGTGTCGAGCAGCGCACCGACTTCGACAAGCTGATCGTCGACGTCGAGACCAAGCAGGCGATGCGTCCGCGTGACGCCATGGCGTCGGCCGGCAAGACGCTGGTCGAGCTGTTCGGTCTCGCCCGCGAGCTCAACATCGACGCCGAGGGCATCGACATGGGCCCGTCCCCCACGGACGCCGCCCTGGCCGCCGACCTGGCGCTGCCGATCGAGGAGCTGGAGCTCACCGTTCGGTCGTACAACTGCCTCAAGCGCGAGGGCATCCACTCCGTGGGTGAGCTCGTCGCCCGTTCCGAGGCCGACCTCCTGGACATCCGCAACTTCGGTGCGAAGTCCATCGACGAGGTCAAGGCGAAGCTGGCCGGCATGGGCCTGGCCCTGAAGGACAGCCCGCCCGGATTCGACCCCACGGCCGCCGCCGACGCCTTCGGCGCCGACGACGACGCGGACGCGGGTTTCGTGGAGACCGAGCAGTACTGATCGGTCGTTGCCGGTGAGCATCCGCTCATCGGGTTCCTGACCCCGGTACCTGATACGGCCGGGGCAGACACACAGGAGAAGAACCATGCCGAAGCCCACCAAGGGTGCCCGTCTGGGCGGCAGTGCCGCGCACGAGAAGCTGCTCCTCGCGAACCTCGCGAAGTCGCTGTTCGAGCACGGCCGCATCACCACCACCGAGGCGAAGGCCCGCCGTCTGCGGCCGTACGCCGAGCGTCTGATCACCAAGGCGAAGAAGGGCGACCTTCACAACCGCCGTCAGGTGCTCCAGGTCATCACGGACAAGGGCGTCGTCCACACGCTCTTCACCGAGATCGGCCCGCGCTACGAGAACCGTCCGGGTGGCTACACCCGCATCACCAAGATCGGTAACCGCCGTGGCGACAACGCGCCCATGGCTGTCATCGAGCTGGTCGAGGCGCTGACGGTGGCGCAGCAGGCGACCGGTGAGGCCGAGGCCGCGACCAAGCGCGCGGTCAAGGAGGCCGAGGAGACCAAGGCCGAGGAGACCAAGGTCGAGGACGCGGCTCCGGCCGCGGACGAGGCCGCGGAGGCTCCGGCCGAGGAGGCCAAGGACGCGTAAGCGTTCTGCCGGGGGCTGTCCGTCGTCGGCTGCGGCGCCGTCGCGGCCGGTCGCGCAGTTCCCCGCGCCCCTTCAGGGCGTTGGCGGGCCCGTTCCTTATCAGGAGCGGGCCCGCCTTTGTGTTCTTGAGAGGATCTCTGTGTGAGTGACGAAGTTCAGCCCGGTCATGTCCGTGTCCGCCTCGACCTGTCCTACGACGGGACCGACTTCTCCGGGTGGGCCAAGCAGGCCGGGGGCCGGCGGACGGTGCAGGGGGAGATCGAGGACGCCCTGCGGACCGTCACGCGGTCGGGGGGGACCACGTACGAGCTGACGGTGGCCGGGCGGACCGACGCGGGGGTGCACGCGCGGGGCCAGGTCGCCCATGTCGACCTGCCGGAACACGTCTGGCGTGAGCATCACGAGAAGCTGCTGAAGCGGCTCGCCGGGCGGCTGCCCCGGGACGTACGGGTGTGGGCCCTGCGGGAGGCCCCCAGCGGCTTCAACGCCCGTTTCTCGGCGGTCTGGCGGCGCTATGCCTACCGGGTCACCGACAATCCCGGCGGGGTCGATCCGCTGCTGCGCAACCACGTCCTGTGGCACGACTGGCCGCTCGACGTCGACGCCATGAACGAGGCCGCCCGGCGGCTCCTCGGGGAACACGACTTCGCCGCCTACTGCAAGCGGCGGGAGGGCGCCACCACGATCCGTACGCTGCAGGAGCTGAGCCTGGTCAAGGGCGAGGACGGGATCATCACCGCGACCGTGCGCGCCGACGCCTTCTGCCACAACATGGTGCGCTCGCTGATCGGGGCGCTGCTGTTCGTGGGGGACGGGCACCGGGGGCCGGAGTGGCCGGGGAAGGTGCTGGCCGCCGGCGTACGCGACTCGGCCGTGCATGTCGTACGGCCGCACGGGCTGACGCTGGAGGAGGTCGGCTACCCGGCCGACGAGCTCCTGGCCGCCCGTAACAAGGAGGCCAGGAACAGGCGGACGCTGCCGGGCACGGCCGCGGGCTGCTGCGGGTAGGCCCTGCCCGGCCGCGTCGGGGTCAGCTGTTCGCGGCCGCCGACGCCTGGGCCTGGCCGCGGCGGTTGATCTGCTGGAAGGTGAACTCGGCGAGGTCGTCACCCATGGTGAAGGCCGCCGTGTCCTTCGTGGTGACGTCCTTGCCGCCGGTGAAGCCGGTGATCGTGAAGTAGGCGTAGCGGCCGTAGGAGTTGGTCGTCGAGCGGCAGATCGCGCCGTTGCAGAAGGCCTTCACGCCGCCGCCGGTGAGGGCCTTGACGATGCTCTTGCTGTCGGCCTGGCTCTTGACCTTCAGGGCCTGCGCCTCGGTGTCGAAGACGGCCACCCCGACCGTCACCGCCAGGTTGCCCTTGGTGTACGTGACGCGCATCAGGCGCGTGCAGCCGTTGGCGGTGAGGACCTTCGGCAGGGTGCCCTGGACCGCCGTGGTGCAGGTCTTGGCGTCGGCGGTCGGGCCCTTCTTGTAGACGTTCGACCCCATGGTCAGCTGGGTGCCGGGGAACATCAGGTCCGGGCTGTTGGCCGCCTTGTCCTTGGCCTTGCTGGAGACGAACTCCTTCGGGTCCAGCGGCGGCGGGGCGCTGGTCGGGGCGAAGGACGGGGTGCCGGACGCGCTGGGCAGGTCGGCGGTCGGGGGCAGCGAGGACGTCGGCCGGTTGGCCTCGTCACCGCCGTCCGCGTTCACCACGCCCATGGCGACGGCGGCGCCTATGCCGATCGTGGCCAGCGCGCCCCCGCCGATGAAGAGCAGCCGGCGGCGCTTGTTCCGCGTCTCGGACGCCTCGGCCAGTGCGGCCCAGTCCGGGCTCGCTCCGTCGCTGCCGCTCCACGGCTGCTGGGAGTTCGGTTTCCACGGATCCCACTGGGACTGAGGTCCCCCCTGCCCATAGCTCATGGGGCGCATCTTAGACGGGAGGCGAGGGGTGCCGGTGTGTCCGCGGCCCGGCCGCCCGGGACCTTTCCGGCACGGGCGCACAACTCGGTCGTCCGGGCGGTGGGGCGGGCTCGTTTTGACCCGGTCGTGGAAACCCGGGTATCCTGCATCTTCGTTGTGTATTGGCTTGCTCATTCTCACGGGACGGGCCCTTACACCGGTCCACCGGGCCGATGACCAGCGACCAGCACGCGGTTTGCGTCACCGCAGTGCGGTCAGGGCTGTCGTGATCGTCTTCGGTGACCTTGTCAGGACCACTCACTCGAAGCGAAGGCTACGAACCGTGCGTACGTACAGCCCCAAGCCCGGCGATGTGACGCGCCAGTGGCACGTCATCGACGCTCAGGACGTTGTCCTGGGCCGTCTCGCCAGCACCGCCGCCTCCATTCTGCGCGGCAAGCACAAGCCGATCTACGCCCCCCACGTCGACACCGGTGACTTCGTCATCATCATCAACGCCGACAAGGTGCACCTGTCCGGCAACAAGCGGACCCAGAAGATGGCGTACCGCCACTCCGGCTACCCGGGTGGTCTGCGCTCCGTCCGCTACGACGAGCTGCTGGACAAGAACCCGGAGAAGGCCATCGAGAAGGCCGTCAAGGGCATGCTCCCGAAGAACTCGCTGGGCCGTCAGATGCTCTCGAAGCTGAAGGTCTACAAGGGTGACCAGCACCCGCACGGCGCGCAGCAGCCGCAGCCGTTCGAGATCACCCAGGTCGCGCAGTAACACCGGCCAGACCAAACCGAGCCAAGAGAATCTGAGGAATCACCGTGGCCGAGACCACTGCCGAGCAGCCGCTCGAAGAGCTTGACATCGACAGCTACACCACCGAGTCCGAGGTCCCCGTCGAGGGCGAGTACACCTCGGAGTCGCTGGCCTCCCGCTTCGGCGACCCGCAGCCGGCCGCCGGCCTGGGCCGTCGCAAGAACGCCATCGCCCGCGTCCGGATCGTTCCGGGCACCGGCAAGTGGAAGATCAACGGTCGCACCCTCGAGGACTACTTCCCGAACAAGGTGCACCAGCAGGAAGTCAACGAGCCGTTCAAGGTTCTCGAGCTCGAGGGCCGCTACGACGTCGTCGCCCGCATCGCCGGTGGCGGTGTCTCCGGTCAGGCCGGTGCGCTCCGTCTCGGTGTCGCCCGTGCGCTGAACGAGGCGGACGTCGACAACAACCGCGGCGCGCTGAAGAAGGCCGGCTTCCTCCGCCGCGACGACCGCGCGGTCGAGCGGAAGAAGGCCGGTCTGAAGAAGGCCCGCAAGGCTCCGCAGTACAGCAAGCGCTAAGCTTCGCTGCCTGCTCGTACGTGTACGGAGCGAGCTCCGGCTCGCTCCCTGCGTACTCCGAACGCCCCGGCGGCACGCCACAGTGCCGTCGGGGCGTTCGTTTTCTCACCATCGTGGGCGTATAACGGCACAAGGTGCTCAAAGGCTTGTGTGATCGGATGTTCAAGGCATCAAATGCCTGAATGCGGGAGCCGCCGCAGCTCATTCGACGCCCCCGCACGGCTTTTGAAACTGATGCTTCCTCAGGAGGACAAGTGGGACGACTCTTCGGCACGGACGGCGTGCGCGGTGTCGCCAACGCGGATCTGACGGCCGAGATGGCGCTCGGTCTGTCCGTCGCGGCCGCGCACGTGCTGGCCGAGGCGGGCACCTTCGAGGGTCACCGGCCGGTGGCTGTCGTGGGACGGGACCCGCGCGCGTCCGGGGAGTTCCTGGAGGCCGCCGTCGTGGCCGGCCTCGCCAGCGCCGGCGTGGACGTGCTGAAGGTCGGCGTGCTGCCGACGCCCGCCGTGGCCTATCTCACCGGGGTGCTCGGCGCCGACCTCGGCGTGATGCTCTCCGCCAGCCACAACGCCATGCCCGACAACGGCGTCAAGTTCTTCGCGCGCGGCGGCCACAAGCTCGCCGACGAGCTCGAGGACAAGATCGAGAACGTGTACGAGGAGCACCGGCGCGGTGAGCCGTGGGAGCGGCCGACCGGCGCCGGGGTCGGCCGGGTGCGGACGTACGACGAGGGGTTCGACCGGTACGTCGCCCACCTGGTCGCCGTACTGCCGAACCGGCTCGACGGGCTGAAGATCGTGCTCGACGAGGCGCACGGCGCTGCCGCCCGGGTGTCGCCCGAGGCGTTCACGCGGGCGGGCGCGGAGATCGTGACGATAGGTGCCGCGCCGGACGGGCTCAACATCAACGACGGGTGCGGATCGACGCATCTGGAGAAGCTGAAGGCCGCCGTCGTCGAGCACGGCGCGGACTTCGGCGTCGCCCACGACGGGGACGCGGACCGGTGCCTCGCCGTGGACCACACCGGCGCGGAGATCGACGGCGACCAGATCCTCTCCGTGCTGGCGCTGGCCATGCGGGAGCGGGGGGCGCTGCGGTCGGACACCGTCGTCGCCACCGTCATGTCCAACCTCGGCTTCAAGCTCGCCATGGAGCGGGAGGGCATCCACCTCGTCCAGGCGGCGGTCGGGGACCGGTATGTGCTGGAGGAGATGAAGGAGCACGGGTACGCGCTGGGCGGCGAGCAGTCCGGGCACGTGATCATCCTCGATCACGCGACCACCGGGGACGGGACGCTGACCGGGCTCATGCTCGCCGCCCGGGTCGCGGAGACCGGGCGGTCGCTGCGGGACCTGGCCTCCGTGATGGAGCGGCTGCCCCAGGTGCTGATCAACGTGCCCGACGTCGACAAGTCCCGGGTGTCCTCCTCCACGGAGCTCGCCGCGGCCGTCGCCGACGCGGAAGGGGAGCTCGGCTCCACCGGGCGGGTGCTGCTGCGGCCGTCGGGTACCGAGCCGCTCGTACGCGTCATGGTCGAGGCCGCGGACATCGACCAGGCCCGCTCGGTCGCCGCCCGACTGGCCGACGCGGTGAAGTCCGCGCTGGGCTGAGTACGCGGCTGAACGCGGATCCGCGTGGGGGACCGGCGTCCTGGCGGCGCCGGTCGCTCACGGCTCGGGTGACGTCTGCGCGTTCAGCCCTGAGCCTGCGCCTCGGCCTCTGCGACCGCGATCGTGATGCCGAGTGCTCTGGCGATGTTGCCCGCTGCCGTCATGACGCGGGCCGTGCCCACGATGGGGGCGATGGCGACCAGGACATCCTGCAGTTTCTCGGCGGTGAGGCCGGCCTGGACGGCCGGGTCGAGGTTGGCGACGTAGGAGATCGGCGGGGCGTCCGAAGCGGCGAGGGCCGCGATCCGGGTGAGCATGAACGTGTCCTGGGTCAGCCCGCACCGCTCGATCGAGTCGACCGTCATCGCGGCGAGGGTGTCCAGCACGGGGGTTTCGGATGCTGTGGCCATGGTGAAGCGCCTCCTGTTGGTGTCGCGAGGGGGGAGATCATCCGGCGGCAGCACACAAAGGCTCTCCACTCGGTGCAGCGCCTACCACTCGACCGTAAGACCGTTTCCCGCGGCTCGCCTGCCGAGGGACGGCCGGGCGCTCCGGGGACGTGTCGCGTCGTCCGCACCCTCGGTCGTGGTCTCCGAAGCGTCGGACACGGCCTACGACCCCTTCGGCGCGGCGGGATCCGCCTGATGCGGACTGCCGGGTCCGCCGTGACCGGTGGCGCGGTGTCCCGCGCCGCCGTGGCGTCGCAGCGCCCACAACGCGACGGGGGCTGCCGCCCCGACCATCGCGGAGGCCAGGCACAGGCCGGCCTGGTAGCCGGAGAGGAAGGCGTCCGCGGTGCCGGAGCCCGCGGCGGTCGCGGCGTGCTCGACGAACGACACCATCGCGCCCACGAAGGCGATCCCGACGACTCCGGACGCCTCGCGGATGGCGCTGAACAATCCGGCGGCGATACCGGAAAGGTGATCGGGCGAGGATTCCAGCGCGCGGGTGGTCAGTGGAACGGCCAGCGCTGAGCCGAGGCCGATGGTCGAAAGTCCCGGAAGAATAGGGATGAGGCTTCCCCGGGAGCTGCCGAGGGCGACCATCAGCAGCCCGAGGCCCACCATGAGCAGGCCCACGGCGGAGATTCGTCCGTCTCCCCAGCGGCGTGCCGTCCTGGCAATGAAGGGGGCGGCGACGAGCAGCGAAAAAGCGACGGGGACAAACGCCAGTCCGGCCGACGTCGGGGCCAGACCGAGACCGTTCTGCAGGAATTGGGACGTGAAGAAATAGACCCCGCTCACGCTCAGCCCCCACAGCAACTGCGTGATGATTCCGCCGACGAAGGGCCGTTGCCGAAAGAGAAGCCGCAGCGCGGTGTTCCGGCCCAGCGTCACCTCGTACGACAGGCCGACGGCCGAGGCGACGAAAATGACCCCCGACATGGCCACGGGAACGCTGACGAAGCCCCTTTCGGGCCCTTCGATCAGACAGTGCGCGAGGGCCGCCAGCGCGCAACAGGCCAGGGCGACCACGCGAAGGGAAAGGGGGGCCGGCGGCGCGGCCGAGGAGCGGGCCGCGGGGGCGCGCCGGGGGACGACGCAGCCGACGAGCAGACTCACGCATCCGAAGGGCACGTTCATGGCGAACACGGACTCCCAGCCCAGGTGCTGCGTCATGACACCGGAGACCACGGGTCCCAGGGCCAGCGCCGAGGCCAGCGTGGCGGTCATCGCGCTGAAGGCCGCGTTGCGCACGCGGGGCGGCAGATCGTGCGACAGCACCGCCAGTGAGGCCGGCAGGATCAGTGCCGCGCCCGCTCCCTGAAGCCCCCGGCAGGCGATCAGGACCACCCCGGAGACCGCCGTGCCGCACCCGGCCGAGGCGAGGGTGAAGACGGCGACGCCGAGCAGCAGCGTCGCCCGCCGCCCGGCCGTGTCGGCCAGATGTCCGCCCAGCAGGAGAAAGCTGGCGAGGACGAGCTGATAAATGGCCGCCACCCACTTCAAGTCGGCCTCGCTCAATGCGAGTTCGGCTTGGATTTGAGGCAGTGCCACATTGACGATGGTGTTGTCCAGGGCCGTCATGAACGACGGCAAAAGGACTGCCACAAAAAGGGCGATGACACGCGGTCGAGTCACGGAACCTGCCTCGGGCAGCGGGGGAGAGGTCGGAGGGGCAGTCACGTTCTTCGGGCCCCTCCTGCATACGCCGCACTCCGGTGATATCGAGCGCGACTCGCGGGGGTCCTGACGACGGACGGCGGCCGGACAGCCGCCTCGGCGTGTCACTGGAAGCCCGGCATATATCCGTGTTTGGCTGATCGCTCGCCACTATGACTATGAGCGGAAAGCGGTGATGGGTGGCGACGGCTGTCATCAGTTCCGCCCCATAACCTGACGGCCGCGGAGTCCATTCCTTGCCCAGAACGAAGGTTCGGTGACTCAGTGCTGGAAACCGTGAGAGACACGATCAGCCACCATCTCGCTCGGGCCGCAGCACGAACACCCGACGAAACAGCGTTCACTTTCGTGGACTTCGGCAGCGACCGCGACGGCGTCCCGTCCCGTCTGACATGGCGCCGGCTGGAGACGCGGGTACGCACCCTCGCGGCGGCGCTGCGCCACCAGGGCGCGGCAGGCGAGCGCGTGGCCGTCGTGGGACCGCAGAACCTGGACTACGTCGTCGGCTTCCTCGCGGCCACGTGCGCCGGCGCGCTCGCCGTGCCCCTCTTCCCCCCGGACCTGCCCGGCCACGCGGAGAAGCTCGCCGCCGTCCTCGCCGACGCCGATCCGGTGCTCGCCCTCACCAGCGCCGACGCGCAGCAGGCCGCGGAGAAGTTCTGCGCCAACCAGGACGGCCTGCGTCTGCGCGTGGTCACCGAGCAGGACCTGGTCTCGGGGCCCGCGCCCGGGGACGTACCGACCGGTGCGGGGACGTTTCATCCCCGACCCGAGGACTGCGCCTATCTGCAGTACACCTCGGGCTCCACCCGTGTGCCCTCCGGTGTGGAGATCACCCACGCCAACGTCTGCGCCAACGCGCGCCAGGCGCTGGAGGCCTACGACATCCGCGCCGGGCGCAACTGCACTGTCGGCTGGCTGCCGCTCTACCACGACATGGGGCTCGTTCTGGCGATCGTGCTGCCCGTGGTGGGCCACGTCCACTCCGTGCTGATGGATCCACTGGCCTTCGTCCAACAGCCCGTCAGATGGCTGAGGTTGCTGACCCGGCATCCGGGAGCGCTCACCGCCGCCCCCAACTTCGCCTACGACTACTGCGTGCGCCGCGTCACCGAGGAGGAGCGCGGCGAACTGGCGCTGGGACCGGTCGCCGCCATGGTCAACGGCAGCGAACCCATCGCCGAGCAGACGCTCCGCCGGTTCCAGCAGGCGTTCGCCCCGGCCGGCGCGGTCCCCACCGCCATGCGCCCGTCCTACGGGCTGGCCGAGGCGACCGTCTTCGTCTCCGCCTCACCGGCGGGGGAGGAACCGACCGTCACCTGCTTCGACCGTGACGCGCTGGCGGCCGGCACCGCCCGGGTGGCAGACGCCCCCGACGGGCGGGCGGTGACCCGCCTGGTCGGCTGCGGACGGCCCACCCGCCAGGAGGCCGCCATCGTCGACCCGGCCACCCACGTCCGTCTGGAGGACGGGCACGTCGGCGAGATCTGGCTTCGCGGCCCCAACATCGGGCGCGGGTACTGGGGACGCCCCGAACAGAGCGACGCCACCTTCCGCGCCACCCTCCACGGCGACGATCCGGCCGACGCCACCGGGCACTGGCTGCGCACCGGCGATCTGGGACTGCGTCACGACGGCCAGCTCTACATCACCGGCCGCATCAAGGACCTCGTGATCATCGACGGCACCAACCACTATCCGCAGGACATCGAGCAGACCGTCGAGAGCGCCCACCCGGCCGTCCGGCGCCATCACACCGCGGCGTTCTCCGTCCTCACCGACGACGGGGAACGCCTGGTCGTCGTCGCCGAGCACGCCCGTGATCTCGCGGCGCCGCACAGCGTCCTGGAGGAGGCGACCCGGGCCGTCCGCGCCGCGGTCTCCACCGCTCACGCCGTCGCCGTCCACGACTTCGTCCTGGCCGGGCCCGGCACCGTACCGCACACCACCAGTGGCAAGGTCGCCCGTGGCGCCTGCCGTGAGCGCTACCTCCAGGGCGCCTGGAGTTCCGACACGCGAGCACAGACGGAGGCCGGCACCGCATGAAGCGACCAGGCGGACACCAGGAGCCGGCCGAGGACGCCCGGACCACCGGCTCCACCAGGGACAGGGATTCCGGATCGGGCGTCACCGAACTGCGGAACGCGCTGGTGCGGCTGGTCTCGGACATCAGTGGCATCTCCCCGGAACAACTCGACGACGCCCGCCCGCTGGCGGAGTACGGCCTCACCTCCCGCGACGCCGTCGGACTGACCGGTGAGCTGGAGAAGATGCTCGACCGGTCGCTGTCCGCCACGTTGCTGTGGGAGCACCCCACCATCGGCCAGCTGGTCAGCACCCTGGCGGCCGCCGACGACACCGGCACCGCGGAAGCGGACGAGCAGCCCCGTACGGCCGGCGCAGCGGCGGCCGGCGCTCCCGACGACGACGGCGCCGTCGCCATCGTCGGCATCGGATGCCGGCTGCCCGGCAACGTCCACGGGCCGGACGCGTTCTGGGAGCGGCTGCTGGCGGGAACGGACGCGGTCGGCCAGGTGCCCGAAGCGCGCTGGACGAACTTCGCCGGCACGGCGCCCGACGTCACCGCGCTGATGGAGTCCACCACGCGGTGGGGCGCCTTCCTCGACGACATCGAGGGATTCGACGCGAGGTTCTTCGGCGTCACGCCCCACGAGGCCGAGGTCATGGATCCCCAGCAGCGGCTGGTGCTCGAAGTCGGCTGCGAGGCGCTGGACCACGCGGGAGTACCCGCCCACGCCCTCCAGGCCACCTCCACCGGCGTGTTCGTGGGCCTGAGCGCCCTCGAGTACGGGCATCTGACCACCTCGGACCCCACCCGCCTGACACCGTGGACGAGCACCGGCGCCGCCGGCAGCATCGTCGCCAACCGCGTGTCCTACCTGCTCGACCTCCGCGGCCCCAGCATCACCACCGACTCGGCCTGCTCGTCGTCCCTCGTGGCCGTGCACCTGGCCTGCCGCAGCCTGCGCAGCCGGGAGTGCGACACGGCGCTGGCCGCGGGGGTGAACGTGCTGCTGTCCCCGGCGGTCACCGCCTCGTTCGAACAGGCCGGGGCGCTGGCCGCGGACGGCAGGTGCAAGCCGTTCGACGCCGCCGCGGACGGCATCACCCGCGGTGAGGGCTGCGGCGTCGTCGTGCTCAAGCGGCTCGCCGACGCCCGGCGCGACGGCGACCGGATCATCGCCGTCATCCGGGGCACAGCCGTGAACCAGGACGGCCGGTCGGCGGGCCTGATGGCTCCCAACCCGACGGCGCAGGAGGCGCTGTTGCGCGCGGCGCTGCGGGACGCGCGGATCGACGCCGCCGACGTCGACTACGTCGAGGCGCACGGCACGGGCACCCTGCTGGGCGACCCCATCGAGGCGTCGGCCCTCGGCGCGGTCGTCGGACGTGACAGACGGCCCGACCGGCCGCTGCTGATCGGATCGGTCAAGAGCAACCTGGGCCACCTGGAGGGCGCGGCCGGCATCATCGGCCTGATCAAGACCGCGCTGGCCCTGCACCACGGCCGTATCCCGCCCAGCCTGCACTTCCACACCCCCAATCCGCACATCGACTTCACCGAGCTGGGCCTGCGCGTGGTCACCGAACCGACCGCGTGGCCCGCCCCCGACGACCGCCCCGGCCGCGCCGGTGTGTCCGCCTTCGGGTTCGGCGGTACGAACGCCCACGCCGTCCTGGAGCAGGCGCCGCCCACCGTTCCCGGGCCCGCGCGGGACGCGCGGGACGACGACGAAGCGGGAGTGCCCCCGCACATCCTGGTGGTGTCCGCCCGTTCCCCGGACCGGCTGCCCGACGTGGCCGTGAGCCTGTCGCGGTGGCTGGCCGCCGACGGCGCTCCCGCCCTCACCGACGCCGCCCACACGCTCGCCGCGCACCGCCGTGGCCCGTCCTGCGCCGCGGTCGTCGCGCGGACCCGCCCCGAGGCGGTCGCCAAGCTCGCCGCGCTGGCCCGGGGTGAGACCGTGCCCGGCGTGGTCCCCCCGTGCGCCGACGCCCGGGCGGAGCAGCCGTCCACGGCGCGCCGGCCGGTCTTCGTCTTCTCCGGATACGGCTCGCAGTGGGAGGGCATGGGGCGTCGCCTGCTGACCGAGGACGCCCTCTTCGCCGCCCAGGTGTCCGCGCTCGACCCGGCCTTCCGCGCGGAGACCGGCTCCTCGCTGACCGACCTGCTCACCTCCGGTTCCGGCCGGACCGTGGACCGGGCCCAGCCGCTGCTCTTCGGACTCCAGCTGGCCCTGGCGCGGACCGTGCAGGCGTACGGCGTGGAACCCGCCGCCGTCATCGGTCACTCGATGGGCGAGGTCACGGCCGCCGTGGTCGCCGGCGCTCTCGACGCCGACGACGCAGTCCGTGTCATCGTCCGCCGCTCGGCCCGCCTCGCCACCATCGACGCCGAACAGGCCGGGGCGATGGCCGCGATCGAGCTGCCCGCGGAGTCCCGCACGGACGTCCTCGGCCGCTACCCCGGGGTCGAGGTCGCCGTCCACTCCTCGCCCCAGCGCTGCACGGTGGCCGGGCCCGCCCAGGCGGTGCGCGATCTGGTGGACGAGCTGACCGAGCAGGGACATCTCGCCCGGCTCCTGGAGGTCGGCGGAGCCGGTCACTCGGCCGCCGTCGATCCCATCCTCACGCCCCTGCGCGACGACCTCGCCGGCCTGCGCCCGCGCATCCCCACCACGCCCTGGTACAGCACGGCCCTCGACGACGCCCGCACGGAACCGGGCGCGGACGCGGACTACTGGTGCGCCAACGTCCGCCGCCCGGTGCGCCTGCAGCACGCGGTGGCCGCGGCCGTCGAGGACGGGCACACCCTGTTCCTGGAGATCTCGCCCCACCCCATCGCCGTCGTCCCGCTCACCGAGACCCTCGACGCGACCCCTGGCGGCGACCAGGCCCTGGTCGTCCCGACCCTGCACAAGAACGCCGACGACACCGTCGACGTACGCGCCGCCCTGGCCAGGCTGCACTTCGCCGGTGTCACGATGACCGGCGACCTGTGGCCCGCCGGTGCGCGGACCCCGCTGCCCACCCCCGCCTGGCGGCACGAACGGTTCTGGTTCCCCCGGCCCGCCCCCTCGGCCGACGCCGCGGGCCACCCCCTGCTGGGCGTGCGCACCGACGACCCGAGGACCGGCGCCGCGCTGTGGCAGGGCGACGTCGGCATCCGCCGGCACGGCCCCCGGGGCACGGTCCACGACCGAGCGGTGCTGACCCTGGCCGAGGCCGCGGAACTGATGATCGAGGCCGGCCTGGACCTGTGGGCCCGCGAGGGCATCACCCACCTCGGCATCGAGGACCTGCGGATTCACCAGTGGCTCGCCCTCTCCAGCAGCACCCCCCTGACCGTGGTGTGGGAACCGGCCTCCCGCACCCACGGCTCCCTGTCCCTGCACGCCCGCGACACCGGCGCGGCCTGGCGCTGCTACGCCTCGGCCCGTATCACCAGCGATCCCGACCCCCTGGGCGGGCACCACCCCGACGCGGAGCCGGCACCGGCCCTCGTCCGGCACTTCGCGCCCGAGGAACTCCAGCGCCCGCACCGGCCGTCCTACGCCCACCTGCTGACCGCCCTGCTGGAAGCACCCGGCGCCGCCCACACGCCGCCGGGCGCCGACCGCGCGGGCCGGGCCACGGAGCACACCGTCCCGGTCGCCGTGCGCTCCCTGCACATCAAGGGGCCGGGCATCTTCGACACCGGCTACGACATCCACTGCGCGCCCGCCGACGGGGCCGACGCGGCGGACGCCGAAGGCGGGCGGTGGCATGTCAGCGCCCAGGGCGCCACGAGCGGCATCGTGGCCCGGTTCGTGCAGATGCGTCCCATCGAGCGGCACGAAGTGCCCCGGCCGCTGGAGTCGTGCGCCTACGACATCCGGTGGGAGAAGTCCACCGCCCCGCTGCCGCCGGGCCGCCTGCACCGTGCCCTCCTCGTCAGCGACGAGCCGGACCCCGCCGACGGCACCACGGCCGCACTCGCGTCGGCACTGGAAGCCTGCGGTGTCGAGGTCACGCCCGCCGGTGCCGGGGAGGACGCCTGCGACGCCGCGCTCGACGCCTGGCTGGACACCCCGCGGGACGGCCCCAGCGCCGTCGTCCTGTTCCTCCCGCAGCAGGACCGCGACGACGACATGCGGCCCCTGCGCACGGCGGCACGGCTGGCCCGCCGCCTGGCCGACGCCACCGGCCGGCAACCACCGCGCCTGTGGATGGCCACCGTGCTGGCGCAGGCCACGGCACCCGGCGAACCCGGCACGCCGCACCTGGCCTGCCTGCGGGGACTGGTCCGGGTCCTGGCCCTCGAACACCCCCAGCTGCGGGCCTCGCTGGTGGACGTCGACAAACAGCCCGGCGCGCTCGACGACCTCGTCCAGGAACTGCTCGCGAGCGGCGACGCCGACGAGATCGCCTGGCGGACCGGAACCCGGCTCACCGCCCGCCTCGCCCGCGCCGACCTCACCTCACAGCGCGACGAGCAGGTGGCGTTCGCCCGTCCCGACGGCGCCTACGTCATCACCGGTGGCCTGACCGGACTCGGCCTGGCGACAGCGGGCCGGCTCGCCGAACAGGGCGCCGGCCGCATCGTGCTCAACGGCCGCCGGGCCCCCGGGGCCGAGGCCCTGGCCGTGCTGGACGAGTTGCGGGCCCGGGGAACCTCCGTCGAGGTGGTCCAGGGGGACATCGCGGAACCGGAGGTCGCCCCGAGCCTGGTGCGGGCCGCCCTCGCCGAGGGCCACACCCTGCGCGGCGTCGCGCACTGCGCCGGTGTCCTGCACGACCGCATGATCACGGACCTCGAACCGGCGGACGTCGACACGGTGCTGCGGCCGAAGACCGTCGGGGCCCGCCACCTGGAGGCGGCCATCGCCGGGCACGACCTGGACTGGTGGGTGATCTACAGCTCCGCCGCCGCCCTCCTCGGCTCACCGGGACAGTCCGCGTACGCGGCCGCCAACGCCTGGCTCGACGCCGTGGCCCACCACCGCAGAGCCGCGGGCCTGCCCGCCACCTCCCTCGCCTGGGGCCCCTGGGAGAACATCGGGGCGGAGGCCGCCAACCCGGCGCTGGCCCTGGAGCCCATCCGGCTGGGCGAGGGAATGGACGCCCTGCAGGCTCTCGTCACCCTCAACCGCACCCACGTCGGCGTCGTCCACCTCGACACGGAGCGCGTGCTGGCGGCGTTCCCCGGCCTGTCGGCGATCCCCTTCTTCACCGACGTGCTGGAGGACGGCGCGGTCGGCGGCGACGACTGGGCCGGCCCCGCCGGCATCACGGCCCTCGGCGGCTCCGCCCCGGACGCGGTGTACGCCCGCCTGGTCAGGAGGACGGCCGCCATCATGGGGTTCGGCACCCACGAACTCAGCGAGACGACCGCGCTGACCGAACTGGGACTGGACTCCCTGATGGCGGTGCGGATCCGCAACTCGGTCCGCCAGGACTTCGGCGTCGACCTCGCCGCCCCCCGCCTGCTGCGCGGCGCCAGTCTGCGCGAACTCGGCCGGGCGGTGCTGGAACAGCTCGGACTCGACTCCGCGGAACCCACGGCTGCCTCCGCACCCGCGAGGGACGACACGCCGGCGGCCCGGCGGTCCGCCCCCGCGCTGCCCAGCTCCCTGGGGGCCAGGGACGCCGCGGAACGGCTGGTCGCGAGCGCCTGGGCGGAGGTCCTGCCCGAGGGGCCCAAGGACATCCGTGAGGACTTCACCACCGCCGGCGGGGACCGGCGTGCCGCCGCGGCCATGGCGGACGTCATCCACCGGCGCCTGGGCAACGACACCCAGCTGAGCCTCACGGCCGACGCCGTCCTCGCCCACCGCACCGTCGCGGCCATCGCCGAACTGATCCGGCCGGTGGTGAACCGGACCGGCCCGTCCGCCGTCACCACCCTGCGCCCCGCGGGCACGGGGTCACCGCGGCCCCCGCTGTTCACCTTCCACCCCGCCGGCGGGCCGACCTCGGTCTATCTGCCCCTGACGGGCCTGCTGCCGGAAGGGCAGCCGGTGTACGGGATGGAGCGGATCGACGAGCTGAGCACGATGGAGGAGAAGGCGGCCCACTACCGCACGCTCATCCGGGACATCCAGCCGGAAGGGCCCTACCACCTGCTCGGCTGGTCCTTCGGAGGCTGTCTCGCCTACGAGGTGGCCCGCCAGCTGACCCAGGAGGGGCAGGGCATCGGATACCTCGGGCTGATCGACACCATCCTGCCCGCCGCCCTGCAGCAGCGGGAGTCACCGGAGTTCCTGCTCGAACGCTTCGGCCGTTTCGCCGAGTACATCGAGAAGACGTACGGTCACCGCCTCGACCTGCCCTACGAGGAGCTGGCGGCCACCCCGGACGACCAGCAGATCGACGTCATCATGCGGCTCGTCGCCGACGCCGGCCTCGACATGAGCCCGGGGATCATGGAGCACCAGCGGACCTCGTACGTCGATGCCCGCGTCGGCGAGCGGTACGCTCCGCGTCCTTACGACGGGCATGTGGTGCTCTACCGCGCCCAGCAGCCGCAGAAGCTCACCACCGCGCTGGATCCGCGCTACCTGCGCCAGGACGCCGACCTCGGCTGGGCGCCCCTGTGCCCGTCCCTGGAGATCGTCCCCGTGGGCGGCGACCATCTGTCGGTGATCGACCCGCCCCACGTGCAGACCATCGCGCGGCACCTCATCCGCGCCCTGGGGTGGCCGGCCGAGTGATCGGCGCACCGCGCCTGTTCCGCGGGGCTCACCTGCGGAACAGGCGCAAGCGCTCCTCACCGATGCGGGCCCGCGCCTGCGGGTCGGTGACGCCGAGGCCCGGGCGCGGAGCCAGACACAGCACCCCGACCTTGCCGATGTGCTCGTTGGCCTGGACGGTCCGGGTGGCCGCCCCGACCTCCGCCAGCGGATACGTCGTCGACAGCGCGGGAACCACGCCGCCCAGCGCGATGAGCCGGTTGACCTCGCACTGCTCGTGCAGGTTCGCGCCGTGGCTGCCGATGATCCGCTTCAGCCGCATCCACAGGTACCGGTTGTCGTAGGTGTGCTCGTAGCCGGTGCTGGAGCCGCAGGTGACGACCGTCCCGCCGCGCCTGGCCAGGAACACGGACGCCGCGAAGGTCTTCCTGCCGACGTGCTCGAACACGATGTGGGGGTCGTCGCCGACCGCCTCGCGGATCGCCCTGCCCATCCGCTTCCAGCCCTCGGGCCGCTCCAGGAGCGTGTCGTCCCCGCCGAGCACCTCCTGGCGGTTGATGACGGCCTCGCAGCCCAGCGACCTGAGCAGGCGCGCCTTCTCGTCGGAATTCACCACGCCGACCGGGATACCGCCGCCGTTGCGCACCAGTTGGACGGCGTAGGAGCCCAGCCCGCCGGTCGCGCCCCAGACGAGCACGATGTCGCCCTGCTTCATCCGCGCCCCGCGGTCGCTGACCAGCATGCGGTAGGCCGTACTGGCGCACAGCGGGTTGACGGCCGCTTCCTCCCAGGTCAGCGCGGGAGGCTTCGGCATCAGCTGACTCGCCCGGACGACGGCGTAGTGAGCCAGGCCGCCGAAGTTCGTCTCGAACCCCCAGGCCTTCTGCCCGAGGCCGAGCATGCCGTCGCGGTGGGTGTCGGGATCCTGCTCGTCGACGTAGGCCGGCGAGATCGAGACGTGGTCACCGACCTTCCATTTCCGTACGGACGATCCCGTGCGGACGACGACGCCCGCGGCGTCGGACCCCACGATGTGGTACGGCAGATCGTGCCGCGCCTCCCATCCCCCGGCCTGTCCCATGGCCTTGAGGAACTGGAAGGTGGGCAGCGGCTCGAACATGGCCGTCCAGACCGTGTTGTAGTTGATCGCGCTCGCCATCACGGCGATCAGAGCCTCGTCCGGGGCGAGTTCCGGCATGGGAACGTCCCCGACGCTCAGGGACTTGCGTACGTCCTTGTCCTCGACGCCCTCGAACATGTTGACGTCGGCGGCGCGCACACAGGCCGCCGGGAAGTGGTCCGGGAGAGGGAGGGATTCGAGGGCCGCTGCGTCCGCACCCGCGATGACCGCTTCGGACAGGGGCGATGTCATTTCGGCTCCAATCTCGCTGACGTCTTGCGTCTGTTCCACGAGAACCGCTGACCTGCCGCCCCGCAACCGTGGCTGTGCCGTATGGGCGATTGCCCTGCCGGCGCCCGGTGAACGGTGTGTCCGCTGGTGATGACCAGCATATTTCCGACATGCTCTGGCGAGCTTATTCCCTCCTGAGGAGTTCCGCAGCCCATGAAATTCTTCGTGGTGTGCCTCGGGCTCGTCGCCGCATTGTTCTCCACCGAGGCGAATGCGGCTGAGCTGAGGCCGGACGGCACGCCTGGGCCTGCTGGTGCAGGCGCTCGTATCACTGCCGTGAAAAAGATCGACGACCGCGTGCGCGACCTCACGGTCAGTTCACCGGCCATGGGGAGGTCCATCCCCGTCCGCGTCATTCTCCCCGAGAGCTGGAGAAGGGAACCGCACGCCACCTACCCCGTTCTGTACATGCTCCACGGCGGTGACGACGACTACACGTCGTGGACACGAGAGACGGACGTGGAAAAGCTGTCGCAGAACTCCGACGTGCTCATCGTCATGCCCGACGCCGGAAAAGCCGGTTACTACAGCGACTGGTTCGACGGTACGCACCGCTGGGAGACATTCCACACCAGCGAACTCGTACGGCTCATGGAGAAGAAATACCGGGCCGGCTCCTCACGAGCCGTCGTGGGACTTTCCATGGGCGGATTCGGCGCACTCAATTACTCGGCACACCACCGCGGACTGTTCCGGTACGCGGCGGCGATGAGTTCCTACGTGGATCTCAACGACCCCGGTGTGCGTCTGGCCATCGGACTCGGCTCCGGGCGGGACGGCGTCGACGTCAAGAAGGTCTGGGGCGACCCGGTGCGGAACTTCCGCGTCTGGCAGGCCCACAACCCCGCCGCCATGCCGGGTGCCTTCCGCGGGACGCACGTCCATCTGTCCGTGGGCAACAGCGTGCCCGGACCGCTGGACCGGGGCCGCCCGATGGATGTGCTGCTGGCGAGCGTCCTGGGCGAGGCGGCCCTGCCGAAGCAGACCGTGAGATTCGCGTCGTCGCTCCGTGCGGCGGGCGTCGACGTCTCGACGCATCTGTACGCGCCGGGGACGCATTCCTGGCCGTACTGGCAGAAGGAACTGCACCGCATCTGGCCCGTGGTCATGACGTCGCTCGGACAGCGCGCGCACACCGGTGCCGGGCACGGCGGCTGAGCGGAAACGAGCGCGGAGAGGAGAGGCGTCGGCATGGGGCGGACCGTGGTGATCTTCGCCGCCGGATCCCGGGGTGACGTCCAGCCCTGCCTGGCGCTGGGCCGGGCCCTGACCCGTGGGGGCGACACGGTCAGGGTCCTCGCCAGCGGGCGCTACCGGCCGCTTGTCGCCGGGGCGGGACTGGACTTCCACGCCCTCCCCGCCGACCCGGCGGAGATCATCGAGTCCGCCGAGGGCCAGGAGCTCCTCGCCGGCCGCAGCAACCCGGTGGCCTTCGTCCGCCGGATCGACCGGGTCCTGCGTCCGCACATGATGCCGATCCTCGACGAGACGCGGGCCGGCGCCCGGGGAGCCGACCTGGTGCTGGCACCCACCTTCAGCTTCCTCGGCGTTCACCTGAGCGAGTACCTCCACGTCCCGCACGCCGTCGTCCACTTCCAGCCGAGCCAGCCCACCAGGGCCTTCCCGCACCCGTTCGCACCGGCCGCCCGGAGGCTGGGCTCGTTGGGCAACCGGTTCAGTTTCGACGCGGTCGACCTCGGGTCCTGGTTCGTGTGCCGGAAGTACGTCAACGTGTGGCGCCGCAAGAGCCTCGGCCTCCCGGAGCTGTCCCTGGCGGCCCCTTTCCGGCAGGCCCGGCGGGCCCCCGTGCTCTGCGCGTTCAGCCCGGCGGTCGTGCCGAGGCCGCCCGACTGGGGGCCGAACGTCCATGTGACCGGCTTCTGGCACCACGACCAGCCCGAGTGGGAGCCGCCACGGCACCTGCTCGACTTCCTCGCCGACGGGCCCCCGCCCGTCTACATCGGATTCGGCAGCATGCGCACCGGCGACCCCGCGGCGACCGACACCCTCCTGCGGACGGCCCTGCGGCGCGCGAAACTGCGCGGGGTGCTGGCCGGGGATCCCGCCACCAGCGAGGACGACATCCTGGTGGTCGGCGACACGCCTCACGACTGGCTGTTCCCGAGGATGGCCGCCGTCGTGCACCACGGCGGGGCCGGCACGACGGCCTCGGCCCTGCGGGCCGGAAAGCCCTCGCTGGTCTGCCCGTTCTTCGGCGACCAGGCCTACTGGGCCGCACGGGTGCGCGGGCTCGGCGCCGGGCCCGCACCGCTGCCGGTCCGTGATCTCGCCGTCCCCGAACTCACCCGGCGCCTGCGCGCCCTCACCCGGCACACGCCCTACGCCGACGCCGCGCGCCGGATCGGCCGGGTGCTGCGGGCCGAGAACGGCACCGCCCGCGCCTGCCAGGTCCTGAACCGGTACGGGGCCCGCACCGGTTGATCAGGAAGCCCTCGAACGGCCCCGCTGCCTCGACCAGAGCCACTTCTGGGTCAGGAGTGTCAGGGTGCCGGCCAGCATGATGCCCAGCAGGTTCAGGAGCAGTTGCTCCGAGGAGCGCAGGGTCTGGTTGGTGTCCCCGTAGATCAGGGCGACGGCCGCGTTGGCGGCGGCCGGGACCGTGGTCACCGAGATGGCCACGCCGACCAGGGCGCCCGACTTCGAGGACGTGAGCGAGAGCGTGCCGGCGGCTCCCGCCAGGAGGGCCACGACGAAGGAGAACCAGTCCGGGGCGTAGATGAACCCGGTGTTGGGGCGGTCGGCCTCCAGCTGCCCCTCGGTGAACAGACCCACGGCGTCCATGAAGAGGCTGAACCCGGCCGTCGCCAGCATCGCCACGGCGAAGCCCACCAGCAGGGCGACCAGGGAACGCAGCGCCAGCCGCGGGGCGCGCTGCACGATCGCCGTGCAGACACCGGCCAGGGGGCCGAACTCCGGGCCGACGGCCATCGCGCCCACGATCAGGATCGCGTTGTCGAGGACCACACCGCAGGCCGCGATCATCGTGGCCAACGTGATGAAGGACAAGTAGGTGACGGAGAGCGTCGACTCCTCGTGGGTGGCGTCGGTGAGGTGCTCCCACAGGACCGCGTCCGCGCCCTCGCCCGGTGCCTCCGCCTCCGCGTGGTCGGCGCGCCGGGAGAGGGACAGGTCGATGTTCTCGACGGCGATCGATCCGCTCTCGTCCAGGCCCAGCGCCTGCAGCCCGGAGAGGAGTTCGTCGCCGGCCTCGCGGGCCACGTCGCACAGGACGACGTCCCCCGCGGGGTTGCGGGCGGCGCCCTCCATCACCACCAGGTGGGTGGTGCCGACGGTCTTGTCGATCAGGCGGACCACGTCGTCGGTCCTGTCCGACGGTGTGATCAGGCGCAGATGCAGCATGGGGGCAGGGTAGCCGTCAGAGTTTGCGCAGTCTCAGGCGCTGCACCTTGTGGTCGGGGCCCTTGCGCAGGACCAGGGCGGCCCGGCCGCGGGTGGGGGCGATGTTCTCGACGAGGTTGGGCTTGTTGATGGTGCGCCAGAGGGTGCGGGCGTAGTCGAGGGCCTCCTCCTCGGAGACCTGGGTGTACTTCCTGAAGTACGAGTCCGGGTTCTGGAAGGCGGTCTGGCGCAGTTTCCTGAAGCGGCTGAGGTACCAGCGCTCGATGTCCTCGACGCTCGCGTCGACGTACACGCTGAAGTCGAAGTAGTCGGCGAGGCCGACGCGGGTGCGGCCGTCCTTGCCGGGGAGTGCCGGCTGGAGGACGTTCAGGCCCTCGACGATGAGGATGTCGGGGCGGCGGACCGTGAGCTTCCGGTCGGGGACGATGTCGTAGATCAGGTGCGAGTAGACGGGGGCGGTGACCTCGTCCTTGCCCGCCTTGATGTCGGCCACGAAGCGGGTCAGGGCCCGGCGGTCGTAGGACTCGGGGAAACCCTTGCGTGACATCAGGCCGCGGGCCTCCAGCTCCCTGGTGGGCAGGAGGAAGCCGTCGGTGGTCACCAGTTCCACCCGGGGGTGTTCGGGCCAGCGCGAGAGCAGGGCCTGCAGCAGACGGGCGACGGTCGACTTGCCCACGGCCACGGAACCGGCGACTCCTATGACGAACGGGGTGCCGGACTGGGAGCCCCGTTCGCCGAGGAAGGTGTTCAGCGCACCTCTCAGGCCGTCCGTGGCGCCCACGTAGAGATTGAGCAGCCGGGACAGCGGGAGGTAGATGTCCCGCACCTCGTCCAGGTCGATGACGTCACCGAGGCCGCGCAGCTTCTCGACCTCCTCGGCGGTGAGCGGCAGCGGCGTCTTGTCGCGCAGCGCGCTCCACTCGCGACGGGTGAGGTCGACGAAGGGAGTCGCCTCCGGCCTGGGCCGGTGGGCGCTCCGGGGCATCGGGGAGACCGGTGAGATCACAGTCCATTGTTAACGGAGTTTGAACGGGGTGGCGGGGTGGGGTGCGTCACGCCGGGCGGCGGTGCCGCGCCCCTCCGAGGGCCTGACCAGCCCGGATGTCCCTTTTGTGTCGCAGGCCGGGTGCTGCGGCCCCGGTCCCGGGGGTGCCCCTGTGGCAGGGGGCACCCTCAGCGCGTCCTCCCCGTCAGTCGACTTCGCCGTACTCCATGGGGAAGTCCGGGGGCCAGGGCTGGGAGAAGTCGAACAGGGACGGGTCCTCGAACTCGCGGTCCGCCTCGCGCCACGAGGGGTTGCCGGAGACGACGAAGCTGTCCCCGTCCGGTTCGATCATCCAGGTGAAGCACGCATCGTCCGCGGGGAGGTCATGACGCTCCTTCAGCACCGCGAACTCCGCCTCCGACGCCCTGCGGACGTGGATCCCCTTCTCATAAATGGGCTTGAGCAGCATGAGTTCCACATGCCCGAAGTACACCTCGACGCGGGTGTCCGTGTTGTCGACGGCGGTGGCGTCGCTGCGCAGCAGCAGTTGCCGGTGTGACGCCGAGAAGCTGACCACCCGGAACAGACGTCCCTCTCGTACGAAATCTGGCATTCTCCGTGCTCTTCCTGTCCTCGGGGTCTTCGGGTCACTGGGCCCGGTCCGGCCGCGGCCGGCGGGGTGAGGCCCTGTCCGGCGGTGCTGGCCGCGACGGTCCGTGCTGGGCCTCGGTCACTGTGCAGATCCACCCGCAGGCGAACCCCTGACGCACGCACGGCAACGGCGGCGAACACCCCCAGTGTCCGCCGCCGTTGCCGTCAACTACTGCCGTCAAGCCCCTCAGAAGCCTCGACGGGACGCACCTGATTGGGCTTCCGATTTGCTGGAGCGTTGGGAAAATCGCGGGCGGATGCCCATGCCCGCGAAAGATCGCTGCAACAAAGGATGCCACCTCATTTCAAATCTGGGCCTCTATCAAGAAATTCGGCGGCGGCTACGACCGCCTCCGTCAACGTGCCAGCGTCGAAAGACGAACCAGATACTGAAGTATCTTCGACGCGATAGCGGCCGGCATCCAGAGGCTTGATGTGAATCTCGCGCGATCCCTGCACTCCAAGATTCGTACTGAGCCGCAAAGTCCCATGACTCAGATTCGGGAACAGTCGACGGAAGCGATACTCGCCGTGAGCGGCCTCTACAAGAGGTCGCTCCTCTTCGAATATCTTCGAGTTCAGGAGCCAGTCCCACTGGGCCGGGACCGGATCACCCGCCTCCCGCGCCTTGGCGAGTCGCGTCAGCGTCATGAAAGGAAAGTTCTCTGCGAACTCGCCTACCGACATCCCATCACGCCACGCCACCGACCCGGCAACCAGATCAGCGAGATCATCGGTGGCACCTTCCGCCCAGACGAACCGGCCCTCTTGGATACCGACGAAGAATGTTCTTGTGGACTCGCCGAGCCACACCAAGACCTTTCCACGACTTGAATCCACCTGCGCGGTGGAGATCACGCCCGACCCAACCTCGGATTGACTGCGCACTCCGGCCAAATCGAGGCCGACCTCATCTGCCGCTTCGGCCATGGCCGAAGATAGCGAGCCAGCATTTTGAATCTCCGGATAGAGATCGAAGTTGATCATTCCCATCAGTGCTACACCGTCCACAAGCTCAATCTATGTAGGGGCGAATTCTGCCGAACGAACCCCAGTCAGGCTCCGGCACTGAGAATTCAACGAGAGAACCGCCCTTGCCCGGCCGGTAGAACTTTATACTGTCCCACGAACGTCCACCATGAACCACAGACCTTGCAATCATGCCCATCTCGACATCTGTGGCATATGGGTGCCCCGGGGTAAGCCCGTCCCTCGCAGCGTCAACGAAAGACCCAACTCCCTTCATGTTTACGTGAAGGATGTTTCTGGTATCCCTGATCGCCGCCTCTACCGGCCCTTGCCAGCCTTCCAGTTTCCCGAAATGCTTGTAGCCCAGTTTTTCGGCCCACTCGTAAGTGCCTTCAGCCTTCTGGCCCAGCGCAACGTTGCAATTGTGAACGAGTACTGGAGTCTGTCCAGCCAGCACATAGTACGTGTGCAGGTCGTCGACGGTGAGGTCGTAGACCGTACGCGGGGTCAGGCCCGAGCGGTCGTGCAGCGCGGTCACCGAGCGGACGGAGCCGTCCGGGGTGCGCAGGCGGTCGCCGACGCGCAGGTCGGAGACCAGCGTCCATCCGCGGTCCACCACGTAGAACTTGTGGCCGACGGTGCTGGCAAGCCTCTCCCCGTCGGCGACGGTGATGTCCACCAGCCGTCGGGTGTCGTGCTTGAAGGTGCCGATGACCTGCCGGGTCCGCATCTGGCCGGTAGCCGGATCCGTGGCCTTGACGAGGTCCCCCACGCCCACCTGGCTGACGGGCCGGCGTGAGCCGTCCGCCATCAGCACCTGGGTGGTCCCGGGGAAGCTGTTCGCCCGGCAGGCGGTGTACAGGTCTTCGTAGGCGTTGATGGTGTTGTTGAGCTTGGCGAGGGTCCCGGGGTCCAGGTTGAGGGCCTTGAGGGCCTTGAACGCATCACGGACCCCGACGCCGGTCTTCATGGCGGCGTCGAGAGCCCGGATCCCTTCGAAGACCTTTCCCAACGCCTTACCCGGGATGAAGTTGCTCAGTGCCCAGGCGCAGCCGCTGGCGCTGCCGTGCCAGCAGTCGACGAAGTCCTGGACCAGGACTGCCTTGATGAGCTGGTAGGTGAGGGTCTGCTGGATGAGTTCCAGCTTGGAGAAGTAGCGGGTGACGTCCTTCTTCAGCCCTGGGATGCGCTTGCTCTCGATGAGCAGCGTGTCCTGCGACGGGCAGCCGTCGGCGCTGGCCGCGGTGTCGGGATTAATACAGAGGAAGAAGTCGACCGTCGCGGTGAAGGTGACCGTGAACGTGGTGGTGCAGCCTTCGAAGCCGACCGTGATCTCACAGGGTTCGTGCTGCTTGGCGTCAGTGATCTCGATGCTGTCCTCGTCGACCACGTACCACGTGCCGCCGACTCCGGTTCCCGCGCCGGTCGAGACCTGCTTGTTCGCTGCGTTACGCGCTGCTTCCTCAGCTGCCTGCTCTGCCTCCTTGGCATACTTCACTGCGTCCTTGGCCGCTTGTTCGGCTTCGGTGGCTGCGGCGTCGGCGCGTTCGGCTGCTGCGCGGGCGTCCTTTGCGGCCTGTTCGGCTTCCGCGGCGGCCGCGTGGGCGGCTTCGGCGTCCAGGGCTGCCTGGTCGGCGCTGGCGCGGGCCTCCTTGGCGTATCCCTCGGCGCGGCCCGCAGCCTTGTCGGCGGCGGCTGCGTCCTCGGTGGCCTGGCGGTCGTACTCGACCGTGCGGGCAAGGGAGGCTGACGCCTTCGACGCCGCTGCCGCGGCCCCGGCCGCGTAGCCGAGGGCCTCCTTGGCGTAGCCGCGGGCCTCGGCAGCGTGTGCGGCGGCGTCCGCGGCGTACTGGTACGCGATCTTCGCGTCGCCCTTCGCCTGTTCGGCGAGGTTCTTGGCCGCGTCGGCCTCCGCCTGCGCGTTCTTGGCGTGGGCGTCCGCTACGGCCTTCTGCTGGTCGGCGATCGACTTCGACGCCTGGCCCGTCAGCACCACCAAACTCGCAGCCGAGTCGGTGTCGACGTACGGCGAGCCGAGCTGAATCGCGTCGTTGGCCGGCTTGGCGACCTGCGCCGCCGCCTTCCCGGCGTCGACGGCGGCCTGGGCGGTGACGTGGGCGAAGCCGGCGGCCTTCGCTGCCGCCGCCGTGGCCTTGGCGGCCTCCGCCTTCGCGCCGTCCGCCTCGGATCTGGCGGTCTTGGCGTGCGCCTTCGCCGCATCGGCCAGCTCGACCGCGGTCTTGGCCTCGGACGAGGCGTGCTCGGACGCCTTGATGGCATCCGCCACGGCACTGGTCGCGGTCCTCACCGCGGCGTCGGCCTTCAGCTTCGCGGCCTGGGCGGCATCGGCGTCGGAGCGGGCGCGCTTGGCGGCCGCTTCGGCCCGGGTGGCCGCGGCGTCCGCCGCTTCGGCCGCCTTCGTGGCGGCGTCGGCCTCGGAACGGGCCCGGCCGGCGGCCGCTTCGGCGTCGTCCGCGTGCTTGTCCGCCTCCCCGGCGGCGGCACGGGCGGCCTGGGCCGCGTCGCCTGATTCCAGAGAGTCGGCGTAGGCCTCCTTGGCATCCGCCTTGGCGCGGGCGGCGTCGGCCTTCTGTTCGGCGTCCCAGGCGTCGTCGCGTTTGGCCTTGGCGTCGTCGCGGGCCTTGACCGCGTCATCGCGCCTGCTCTCGGCGGTCTTCTCGGCCGCTTCGGCTTTTTCCTTGGCGTCCTTGGCGTTCGCCGCCTCGGCTTGGGCGTTCTGCTTGTGCTGATTGGCCTCGGCCTGCTTGGCGGCGGCGTTCTGCTTCTCCGCCTGGGCCGTCTTCTCCTCGGCCTCGGCCGCGAGCCGCTTGGCGTGAGCGTCGGCGGCAGCCGCCTTCGCGTCGGCTTCCGCCTTCACCGCGACGGCCAGCTTGGCCTCGGCGGTCTCCTTGTCCTTCTTGGCGTTGTCCCGGTGCAGCCTGGCCGCGTCCGCCGCGGCCTTCGCCTGCAGCTCGGCCTGGTGCGCGGCCTCCTTGCGGAACTCGGCTTTCGACTGCGCGGCCTGGGCCAGCGCCCGCTGTGTGATCGTCGCGCTGTCCCCGCCGGAGGCGCGGGTGGCGGCCTCGGCGGTTTCAGCCGCCTTCACCAGAGCCTGCAGACCGGCCACAGCACCCTTGGTGACCTGGGCCTTCTGCTGGCCGACCAGCAGACCCCGGCCACGCGGGGCACCGTTGGCGTCCGCGATCCTGTAGGCGGCCTGCTCAGCGGTGTCGCTCGCGGCGGCGGCCTTCTGGGCGACCGCCAACTGCGCCTTCACGGCCGCCAACTGCTTCGCCGCCTGCGTCCGAGCGGCCGCGGCACCCGCCTTGGCCTTGTCGAACTGGGCCTTGTCCGGATAGCTCAGGCTGTCAGCGCCCTGGTGGCCCTTGGGGACGATGCGGAACTTCTGCGGGTTGGTGCCGTTGCACGTCCACAGCCACGAGTCCTGGCCGTTGTCGAAGGTGTGCAGATCAAGACACTTGCCCGTGACCACGTTGCGCAGCTCGCCCGACGCCCGCACGTCGAACTCCCACGCCGAGGCCTTGGCGTCGTCGCACGACCAGATCTGGATCTTCGTGCCGTTGGCAGAGTTGCCGTTCTGCACGTCCAGGCACTTGTTGGAACCGAGGTTGGAGAGGGCATAGCCGTTGCTGGTGCCGTAGAGCTGCCACTGCTGCGCCGCGCTGTTGTTGCAGGTGTAGAGCTGCACAGGGGTGCCGTTGGTCTTCTTGCCGCCGGCGACGTCGAGACACTTGCCCTGGGCCGCTTCGATCTGGATCACCATCGGTGAATCACCGATCCAGCCAAGGCCGCCGGGAGACCAGTGGTCCTGCCAGCGCGCCAGGTGATCGGCGATCCACGACTGGCCGAGCAGATCGGCCATCGACTCCGCGCCCTTGGCCAGCGCTGCCGTGGCGTCCCGGTTGGCGCTGAGGATCTGGTTGCGCTGGGCGGCCTGTGAGGTGATTTCCTGCTGCCACTCCTGCGCGGCGATGTCCTCCACACCACGCAGGGCCTTGTCCGGGTCGATCGGGTCCCGCCAGGCGCAGGACGCGAAGCGGGTCTTCATGTCCTCGACGGCGATGCGGTACTCGGGCGTGCCCGGCTCGGGGGCGGTGCGGGGGAAGCCACCGGAGGCCAGGAAGATGCGGTCGTCATCCGCACCCTTGCCGTGGAAGCTGTCGAACAACGCCTCGAAAGCCCGCGCCTCTTGGTACTGCCGCTGCCGTTCCTCGGACGTGAGGGACGGGTCGTAGGGCTTGTCGCCGTAGAGCGGAGTGCCGAGATCCTTGACGGCCTTGACGGTCTTGTCGTCGGCCTCAGGAGTCGGGTCGTAGAAGTTGAACTTCTGGTTCCAGTCGGGAAGGCCGCCGGCCCACTTGCCCAGACCGGTCTGGTCGTAGAAGTCCTCGCCGTTGTGCACGCCGGGGACCCAGTGGAAGGTGGTCTCGTTGAATCCTCCCGGGGTCTCCAGCCCGTCGAGGGGCTTCTCCCACGCATCCCTACGGGCGTGCAGGCGCTCCCAGGTGGCCTTCCAGTCGGCCCTGTCCTTTTCGTGCTCGCGACGCAGTGGTCCGTCGAACGAGCCGTCCAGGGTGGCCAGCTCGCGCAGCTTCTGCGGTGTCTGGTTGAGGGCGTCCTGGGCGAAGCCGTACATGCGCGGGGCACCAAGGCGTACGGCGTCGGCCATCAGGCACTGGTCGAACCGCAGCTGTTCGTCCGCCGTGGTCTCGAACCAGTCGTCCGGCTGGTCGCTGGACCGGGCCGTGGCGTCACCCGCGAGCTGCGCCGCGAGATCGGGCTGTACGGCGAGCGTGGCCAGCATGGCGACCGCGCTCGACTGAAGAATGATGCGGGCGAAGAGCCCATGTCTTCCCGGCCTTCTGGTCAGGAAGCCCCGTGGTCTGGAACGCAAGAGCGTGTCCCTTTCATCGCAAGGAACCGACCGGGAGCCTGCGGATGGAGGCTCAGGCGGCGTCGTGAACTGGCGAGTTGGCCGTGCTCGGTGTCAGGAACACCAGGAGCAGGTCGGCGTGGGACGCGCGGATTGCAGGTACTGCGGCACAGAAGGTCCCTCCCCCGTAGCGACACCGTTCCCCCGGTCGCTGAATGACGCGCGCGATGGACGGATTGGTCATGATCCGGTCATGCGCGGGCGCAACCATAGGCATACGCCGACAGGTCGGGACAAGGGGCGGCTACCGGGTCGGACGGGGTTGGCATGAAACGTCCTACCGACCGCAGGTTCCGGAGCGCGCGATTCCCTCACATGGTGGGCAAATCTGTGAGGTGACTGTGTGTGAATCGTGTAAGTGTGGTGATCGGTGCCGACCAAAGATGGCCGATTTTCGACGGTCCCGCCTGGCTGCCCATCCCCGTACGCGCACCCGCTGGGAATTTCCGAATTCGGGCACGTGGAGGCGTGTTCGGGCGGCTTTTCGCGCCTAGGCTGCCGCGCATGTGCGGAATCGTGGGATACGTGGGGTCTCAGTCGGCGCTCGAGGTCGTGATGGCCGGGCTGAAGCGGCTGGAGTACCGGGGATACGACTCGGCCGGTGTCGCCGTGCTCGCCGACGGCGGGCTGGCCGCCGCCAAGAGGGCCGGCAAGCTCGTCAACCTGGAGAAGGAGCTCGGGGCGCGGCCGCTGCCGACCGGGACGACGGGGATCGGGCACACGCGGTGGGCCACGCACGGCGGGCCGACGGACGCCAATGCGCATCCGCATCTCGACAACGCGGGGCGGGTCGCCGTCGTGCACAACGGGATCATCGAGAACTTCGCCGCGCTGCGGGCCGAGTTGGAGGAGCGGGGCCATGAGCTGGCCTCCGAGACCGACACCGAGGTCGTGGCCCATCTGCTCGCCGAGGAGTTCTCCGCCACCGCCGACCTCGCCGAGGCCATGCGGCTGGTGTGCCGGCGGCTGGAGGGCGCGTTCACGCTGGTCGCGGTGCATGCCGACGAGCCGGACGTCGTCGTCGGGGCGCGGCGGAACTCGCCGCTCGTGGTGGGCGTCGGGGAGGGCGAGGCCTTTCTCGCCTCGGACGTCGCCGCGTTCATCGCCCACACCCGGTCGGCGATCGAGCTGGGGCAGGACCAGGTCGTCGAGCTGCGGCGGGACGGCGTGACGGTGACGGGTTTCGACGGGCGTCCGGGGGACGTCCGGTCGTATCACGTCGACTGGGACGTGTCGGCGGCGGAGAAGGGCGGCCACGACTACTTCATGCTCAAGGAGATCGCCGAGCAGCCGAAGGCGGTCGCCGACACGCTCCTCGGGCGGATCGACGCCTCCGGCTCGCTGACCCTCGACGAGGTGCGGATCAGCGACTCCGAGCTGCGGGAGGTGGACAAGGTCGTCATCGTCGCGTGCGGTACGGCCTTCCACGCCGGCCTCATCGCCAAGTACGCCATCGAGCACTGGACGCGCATCCCGTGCGAGGTCGAACTGGCCAGCGAGTTCCGGTACCGGGACCCGATCCTCGACGCGCGCTCGCTCGTCATCGCCATCTCCCAGTCGGGCGAGACCATGGACACGCTCATGGCGCTGCGGCACGCCCGTGAGCAGGGGTCCAGGGTGCTGGCCATCTGCAACACCAACGGGTCGACCATCCCCAGGGAGTCGGACGCGGTGCTGTACACGCATGCCGGGCCCGAGGTGGCCGTCGCCTCCACCAAGGCGTTCCTGACGCAGCTGGTCGCCTGCTATCTGGTGGCCCTGTACCTGGGGCAGGTGCGGGGCACCAAGTGGGCCGACGAGATCCGGGCCGTCATCCGCGACCTCGCGCGGATCTCCGGTGCGGTCGAGGAGGTGCTCGGGACCATGGAGCCGGTACGGGAGCTGGCGCGCTCCCTCGCCGGCAAGGACACCGTGCTGTTCCTCGGCAGGCACGTCGGGTATCCGGTCGCGCTGGAGGGAGCCCTGAAGCTGAAGGAGCTCGCCTACATGCACGCCGAGGGCTTCGCGGCCGGTGAGCTCAAGCACGGGCCGATCGCCCTGATCGAGGAGGACCTGCCGGTGGTCGTGGTCGTTCCCTCGCCGCGCGGCCGGTCCGTCCTCCACGACAAGATCGTCTCCAACATCCAGGAGATCCGGGCCCGCGGTGCGCGGACCATCGTGATCGCGGAGGAGGGCGACGAGGCGGTCGTCCCGTACGCCGACCATCTCGTACGGATCCCGGCGACGCCCACGCTGCTGCAGCCGCTGGTGGCGACCGTGCCGTTGCAGGTCTTCGCCTGCGAGCTGGCCACCGCCCGCGGTAACGAGGTGGACCAGCCGCGGAACCTAGCGAAGTCCGTGACGGTCGAGTAGGCCCGTCAGGAAGGCGTCGAAAGCCTCGGCCGGGAAGGTGAGCGTCGCCCTGGCCGGGGCTTTCGTGTCGCGTACGGCGGTGTGGGTGGGGGTGGTGGCGATCTCCACGCAGTCGTTGCCGTCGCCGCCGCCTGAGTAGGACGACTTCCGCCAGTTGTCCATGGGGTGCCTCACAACTCTTTCGCCAGCTTGTGGATGAACTCGCGCGACTGTTCGGGGCTGAGTGACGCGGCCTCTACCCTACGGAAGCCTGTTCGGCAGGTGATGAGCTGAGCTTCCGAGTCGAGGAGGACCGTGCCGAGAGGTGTGTCCCGTACGACCGTGTCCAGCTTGGGTACGGCACCGCCGACGCCCTCCACATCCCCAACGTCCCCCGAGCCGTCACCGTTTCCCGTCGCACGCTCCGCCTGATCCTCCCCCTCCATGACCTCACCGCCTTCGTCGACACCGCCGAACTCCTCACGGCCGAGCTGGTCTCCAATGCCGTACGGCATCAGAAGGGGCTCGCTGTCCTGAGGGTGCGGTGGTCCGGCGATGTGCTGCAGATCGGGGCCTGGGACGCGGACCCGGAGCCGCCCGAACCACCCGCCAGGTGCGAGGAGTTGGACGAGGAGGCCGAGAGTGGGTGCGGGCTCGCGATCGTCCAGGCCTGCTCCGACCTCTGGCACTGGCAGCCCATGTCCAGATGCGGCAGCCGGGGAAAGTACGTCTGGTGCGAGCTGGGTGCGACGGCGTGAACGTTTCCCCGCTACTCGAAAGGGTGAACGCTCTCGGATCACCCGGTCAGCCGACCCTCCGCTCCACCTAGGTTGCGCACATGGTCACATCCACCCATGAGGGGTCCCACCGGATCTTCCAGGACCATCCGGAGGTCCTCGGCCCCGTCTTCGAGGTGTTGGGTCTTCCGCCGCCCGTGAAGGCGGACATCGAAGCGATCACTCCTGACGCGACGGAGATCAAACCCCTGGAACGCCGTGTCGACACGGTGCTGAGGGTCGAGCCGTCCGACGGACAGGGCTTCCTGCTCGCCATCGAGGCCCAGACCAGGAAGGCTCCCGACAAGGGCGTCAACTGGGCCTAACTACGTGAGCTATCTGCACGCGAAGTTCGACCTGCCGGTACTGCTCGTCGTCATCTGCCGCAACCGCCCCACCGCCGCCTGGGCCGCCGGGCCCTTCGAGTGCCGCGTCGGCCCCTGGAAGACCCAGGTGACCAGTCCCTTCGTACTGGGGCCGGACACCGTCGCGCGGATCACCGACGAGTCGGAGGTCGCGCGTCAGCCGGCGCTGGCGACGCTCAGTGCCATCGTGCACAGCGAAAGCCAGGACATCGCGGCCATACTGGACTGCTGGCCCGCGGAATGCGGACGTTCGACAAAGCCACGGCGACGTACTGGTCGGAACTGCTGGAAGTCGGTCTGGAGAACACTCCGGCCCGCGAAACGTGGAGGGAACTGGAGAAGATGGTCGTCACGTTCTTCCCGGGCAGGGGCACTGTCTTCGAGGAGGCCTACCTGGACGGTCAGGCCAAGGGTCTAGCCGAGGGGCGAGCCAAGGGTCTAGCCGAGGGTGTCCTGCGGATCCTGGAGGTGCGCGGGCTTCCCGTCTCCGGCGAGGTGCGCGAGCGTATCGCCACCTGTTCCGACCTCGCCCTCCTCGACGACTGGCTCGTTCGGGCCGGCACGGTCGAGCACGTGGAGGAACTCTTCACCGGCGAGGACGGCGAGAGGTCCGACCCGGAGTGAGCGCGGGGGTCGCGGGACGCGGCCCCCATGCCCGTCGGACCCTCGGTCAGCCGTGGTAGTTGATGTAGCCGTTGCCGTCCGCGTCGTTCGCGCGCTTGGTGTAGGAGTGGACGTCGGCGCGCGCCCCGGTCGGCTTGACCAGGTAGATGGTGTCCTTGTCGTTGTTCCAGATGAAGTTGCAGTTCTGGCGGTAGACGACGTTGCCCGCGTCGGAGTCGGTGCCGCGTCCGCCGCGCAGCTTGACGTAGTCGCCGGGCTCGAGCTTGTGGTTGGTGGGGAACGTGAACCTGTTGCCCGCGGCGTCCTTCACGACGTAGCCCTTGAGGTTCACCGTCGTGGTGCGGGAGTAGTTCTTGATCGTCAGGTACTCGTCCTTGGTGTTGCCGCCCGAACACCGGTTGGAGTCGCTGCCCGGGGCGTCGTACTGGACGCCCTTGACCTTCAGCGCGGACGTGTACTCGGTGGCCTGGGCCGGACCGGCGGCCGACACGGCGAGCAGGCCGGCGGCGGCGGACGCGGTGGCCGCGGACAGGGCGCGACGCATGGATATGCGCATGAGGAATCCCCCCTCAGTGGTGCGATTGGAGCGCCTGGAGCATATCTGAGGTGATGACGGCGTGTTCATCATGTGTCCATGTTGTGAAGAGCGTTGGGGGTGGGGTCGGGTGGGCCGCCGTTCACGCAGGCGCTGAGGTGGGTCGCCGCGGTGAGCATGGCGAGGCCCCGCGAGGTCAGCCGTCGCTGCCACTCGTCCAGTGCCTCGGCCAGTGGCCCCGTGCCGCCGGCCGTGCGGATCCGCCGCACCACGGTGGCGATGTGGTCCAGCGGATAGCCGCCGCGTCGGAGCAGATGGGCGAGTTCGGCGTCACGGATGTCCGCCGGGTGGTACAGCCGGTGACCGGTGGCCGGGTCCCGTGCCGGGGTGAGGATCCCGGCGGCTTCCCAGTTGCGCAGGGTCGCCGGGGTGACACCGAGCCGGTGGGCGAGTTCACCGATGGTCCGTGTGCCGTCGGCCGACGGGGCCGGGGCGGCCCCGGGCTCCGCCGTCAGATGATCCACCGCCCTCCTCACCGCGTCGAGGGTGGCCCGGTCGCGGAGCAACTGGTGGTGGCCGCGGTCGACGACCGTCAGGGCGTCGTCGAGGGCGCCCCGGTGGACCGCGTTCATGATCTCGCCGGCGGCCGAATGGCCGTAGGCCGGGACGAGGGCGAGGAACGCGCGGAGCGCGGCCGCGTGCGCCTCGGTGTAGATCCGGTAGCCGCTGTCGGTCCGCCCGGCGGGCGGGATGAACCCGTCCCGCTCGTAGTTGCGGACCGCCTGGGTCGAGATGCCGTGCTCGCACGCGAGGTCGGCAGGGCGCATGGTGGCTCACTCCGGTTTGAGACTTCCCGGCCGGGACGGGCAGGTCACGGCTTCGGACGGCTGCACAAGTTTCCACCGGCTTTTCAAAGTTACGCTGGAGGCTCATGAGTCAGGACATCCGAGACTTCGTGACCCCGTCGTGCGAACTGCTGGCGCTGGGTGAACCGACCCACCAGGAACCGGCCTTCGCCGCCGTCCGCAACCGACTGTTCGCACAACTCGTCGACCACGGCTTCCGGTCGATCGCCCTGGAGAGCGACCGGGTGGCCGCGCTCACCGTGAACGACTTCGTCCAGGAAGGGGGCGGCACCCTCGACGCGGCGATGGCCGAAGGCTTCTCGCACGGCTTCGGGGAACTGGACCCCAACCGCCGGCTGGTCGCCTGGATGCGCGAGTTCAACGAGGGCCGCCCCGTGGAGGAACGGCTGGCCTTCCACGGCTTCGACGCCCCGATGGAGACCATGAGCGCCCCCAGCCCCCGGCCCCACCTCGAACACGCCCGCGCCTACCTGGGCCTCGACCTCGACCTCGCGAGCCTCGCCGGCGACGACGAACGGTGGAGCCGTACCGAGGCGGTCATGGACCCGGCCATGTCGCCCGGCGCGACGCCCGAGGCCGACCGCCTGCGGGTGATCGCGGACGACATGCTCACCACGCTCCACGCGCGCGCACCGCAGCTGATCGCGGCGACCTCGCGCGCCGAGTGGCACCGGGCCAGGATCCACCTCACCGCCGGTCTCGGACTGCTGCGCTACCACCGGCAGTCGGCCCGGCGGATCGAGCAGGACGCCCGGATCACCCTCCTGGGCGCCACCCGGGACGCCCTCATGGCCCAGAACCTCCTCGACATCCGCAGCCTCGAAGCACGGCGGGGCGCGACCCTGGTCTTCGCCCACAACCGTCACCTCCAGCGAAGCCTGAGCACCATCCCCGTGGGGGAGGCCGACCTCGACTGGTTCGGTGCCGGAGCCGTCCTGGGGGCGCTGGGCGTGCCGTACACCTTCGTCGCCGGCAGCCTGGGCCGAAGCGAGGCGCTGGGGCTGCGGGAGCCCGGGCCGGACACGTACGAGGGCGTCCTCCAACGCCGGATCACCACCTGGGGGCTGACCGCGCCGGACACGATCCCCGCCGCCCGCACCCGCACCGACACCACCCCGCCCCAGGGCTACTTCCCCCTCGACCCGGCCACCCTGGACGCCGCCGACGCGGTCCTGCACATCGCCGACGGCGCGCACGGGTACGGCTCTCACGGGGACGGCACTCACGGGGACCGGCTGTGACACCCGCGCACCCTGTCCGCGGTCGTGGAGGGGCCGGAGAGGGGAGCCGCGGGTGACCGACGGGAACCGCTCTCGTGCTCTGAACCGGAAGGTGCGCCGGGTTTCCTGCGCCCTGTGGTGCGATCTGGTAGATCGTCGTGCATGACGCGAGTGCAACTGACGGATGAGGCATGGGAGTTAATCGAGCCGTATCTGCCGATCGGCAGATACGGTCCGTATCCCGAGCGGCTGCGGCAGCAGTTCGAGGGCGTGATCTGGCGGTTCACGACGGGCGGCCGGTGGAGGGAGATGCCGACCGAGTTCGGCGCCTGGTCCACCGTCAACGGTCGCTTCCGGCAGTGGCGCGACGCCGGTGTCTTCGAGGCGGTGCTCGAGGGGTTGACAGCCGAGGCCGCCAAGCGCGGCGAGGGGGACTCGTCGCCGGTCAGTGGGGGTTTCGGCACCGCCCGCGCCCACGCCGCCGGGATGCCGCTTGGTGAAGACGTGCTCGTCGCCCTCGAGAAGGCCGCCGCTGAGGAGGGGAAGGCCCGGTCGAAGCCTGGCGGGCATCGCCACCCGCCAGGACAGGACACCCCAGAGCCACTTCACCGGCCTGCATCTCCGCGCCTGCGTGATCCGGATCAACTACCGCACGCGAACCACACCTTGATCACAACTGCATACAGGCCATAGACGAGGCCATGAGAACCAGTACAAGATCATCGCGTTCGGGCAGGGGGAGCCACCACCTGCCACGGCCGGCGTGCCGTTCGGTATGCCCATGCACAAGGAACGTGAAGTGAGATTCACCAAGTCCGGCGTAATAGCCGGTGTCACCCTGGCCGCCACTCTCGCCACAGCCGCCCCCGCGGTGGCCGGCATCTACATCGAGCGTGCGGACCGGGGTTGGGTCTACACGGCCGGCAGCAACAACGCCTACGCGGCCACGCACGACAGCAGCTGTGACGGTCAGGACGTCGCCGCCCAGTACTACCGCGACGCAAGCCCCGACACCCTGCGCACGTTGTGGAACGGGTCGGGTTGCAGCAGCAGCAACATGAGCGGCGAAGGCAGCTGGATCTTCCAGATGCGTTTGCGCGAGCAGTACGTCGCCAGCACGGACTACTACAGCTCCTGGTACTACGACTACAACTGATCGCGCGGCGCGTTCCGCGCCAGAAGGGGCGGAGACCTGGGGCTCCGCCCCTTCTCTCTGCCCTCGCACGCTGCCGCTTCGCACCGACTTCCCGAAGGACCCCACCTCGTGACGCCTCCCACCGCCTCGCCCGCCGTCCGGTTGCACGGCCTGACCCACCGCATCGACGACAGGCTGCTCTTCGACGGCCTGGCGCTGGAGGTGGAACGCGGCAGGTCGCTGGCGATCCTCGGACCCTCAGGGTGCGGCAAGAGCACCCTGCTCTCGGTGCTGCTCGGCCTGACCCCGCCGGACGCCGGTACCGTGGAGATCGCGGGCGCCGAGATCACCGGGATGAGCCCGAGCCGCAGGGCCCGCCACCGCCGGGACCACATGGGGATGGTCTTCCAGTTCGGTGAACTGCTGCCTGAACTCTCGCCCTTGGAGAACGTGGCCCTGGCCGGACTCCTCGCCGGGCTCTCCCGCAAGCAGGCCACCGAGCGCGCCCGCGACCTCCTGGGCCGCCTCGGCGTCCCCCTCGCCGCCCGCACCACTGCCCAGCTCTCCGGCGGTGAACGCCAGCGCACCGCGGTCGCCCGCGGCATCGTCAACCGCCCCGCGGTGCTGCTCGCCGACGAACCCACCGGCGCCCTCGACGAACACAACCGTGAGAGCGTCGCCGACCTGCTGTTCTCCCTGCCCGCCGAGTACGACTGCGCGCTCGTCGTGGTCACCCATGACCGTCAGGTCGCCCGTCGCGCAGACCGCCGGCTGCTGATGCGCGACGGCGGTCTGCTGCCCGACGAGCGGATGGAGGCCGTACGGTGAGGCACCTCGTCCTGGTTCGCCACCTGCTGAGGGTCGGTCGTGCCGCCGGTGCGCGCACCGCGGGCGGCGCGACCCGTGCCCTCACGCTCTGCCTCGCCGTGGTCTGCCTCGCGGTCGGCGCCGCCTCCCTGGTCCTGACCGACGCGGTCTACGACCACCGGCAGGCGGTCTCCGAGGCACGGAACCCGATCCCCGCCACCGGCCCGGCGGAGCCCGTGCTGTTGTGGGCGACCGCCGGTGACTCGGTATCCGATCTGCAGGTCTCGGTCGTCGTCCTCGAACCGCTCAAGAAGGACGCCCCGCTCCCGCCCGGCCTGGTGGTCTGGCCGGAACCGGGTGAGGCGTTCCTCTCCCCGCACCTGCGCGCATCCGGGGCCGCTGAGGGCGTCACGACGCGTTACGGCAAGGACGCCGGCGATATCGCCTCCACCGGTCTGGCCTCGGCCTCCGAGGATCTGGTCTACGTCCGCCCGAGGCACGCCCTCGCCGCCAACCCCGGTGTGGTGAAGGCCAGTGGTTTCGGCCCGGCCGGTGCGACGCACCTCATCGGTGAGGCGGCCACGGCCCAGCCGGCCGACCGGTTCCTGGGGCTCTCGGTGTTCTTCCTGCTCCTTCCGGCCTGCGGACTGATGGTGATCGCCGTCCGGACCGCCGCCGCCGGACGCGACCGCCGCCAGGCCCTCCTCGACGCGCTCGGCGCGGGTCCTGGTCCCCGTCTCGTGATGTCGGTGGGGGAGTGCCTGGTCCCCGTGGTCTGCGGAGCGCTCCTGGCCGAAGGCCTCTTCCTCACCCTCGGCTGGTCGGGTCTGGTCCTGCCCCACGTCGACTACCAGCTCAGCCCCCTGCTGACCGGTGGTGTCCAGGGCGCCCTCGCAGGATGCGCGGCCGGCGCGGCCCTCACCGTGACCGCCGCCGCCGTCCTGTTCGACCAGGCAGTCGCCCGCCGCTCCGGCGGCACCCGTCCCTCCACCGTCGCCGGCGAATCCGTCCTGATGCACCGCGCTGCTCTCGCCTTCCCCGTGTTCCTGGCGACGGCGGTCTGGGGCCCGCTGCTCCTCGGGGACGGGCCGTACGCCCTGCTCGTCCCCTTCTTCCTCGGCTCCCTCGGCACCTTGGCGAGTCTGCCCGCCGTCCTCGGCGTGGTTCTCGCCCGGGCCGGCGGCCTGGTCGGCACCCTGGGCGCCCGCCTGGGCCGCTCCGCACTCCTGGTGTCCGGACGCCGTGTCGAGGCCCATCCCGCCGGCGCGGTGCGCCTGATCACCGGCATCGTGCTGGCCATCGGCGTGGCCGGGGTCAGCGACATGTGGGTGTTCCGCGTGGACGATTCGGTACGCGCCGCCCTGGCCGCGCACGAACGACTCGGCAGGATCAGCGCCACGATCGAGTTCGACCGCGGCACCACCCAGGACCGGCTCGACGCCTTCCTCGCGTCGGCACGCCAGAAGGACCCCTCGCTGCGGTTCCTCGCTGTGGGCGACATCAAGGTCGAAGGCAACACACCGACCCAGCTGGTGACGGGTGACTGCGCCGCACTGTCGGCCGCGGACACCCAGTGCCCGGGTACCGGTGAGGCCGCGGTGGAGGCCGGCGGCACAGACCTTCTCACCCAGCTCACCACGCCGATGGCGGGAATCCGGGTCGAAGCCGTGGAGGGCCGCGTCACCCCGGATGCCGCCGGCTCTCTCCTCGTCTTCACCGCGGACCGAAGCCCACTGGACCTCGTCATCCTGAAACAGACAGCCCATGCCGAACTCCCGGGCCGCAAGCAGGTGGAATCCTTCGGATTCCAGTACGCCGGCGGCATCGCCCGGATGGAGAGCCAGCGCGCCTGGATCCCCTTGTACGGAGTCACCGGCGTCGCCGTCACCGCAATCGGCCTGCTCCTCGCCGGAATCGCCGAGGTCCGTGCGGCCGGCCGCGCCCTCGCCCCACTCGGCGTGCTGACCGGCCGCCGCCGTTTCCTCGGCGGCGTCGCGGGCTGGCTGGTCCTTGGCCCTGCCCTGCTGGCCGTGGCGCTCGCCACTCTGGTGACCACCCTGCTCGGATTCCCGCTGACCCAGCCCAAGTGGGGCAGCGGGGACATTCCCTACGCCATGGTGTGGGCCGCGGCCGCCGTCCTGACCTCTCTCGCCGCGGCCGCCACCCTGTGGGGCTGGCGCACCGCGGCGAAGGAGAGCCACCGCTGGCACCCTGCCGGGGACTGAACATGCGGGCTGTGGCGTTCCGCGCGTTCCCGCTCGTCGTGCTCCAGGAACTCAAGCGTTGCTGGTCGGCCGACGTTCGGCAGGCCCGTCAGGCGGTCTCGGGCGGCGTCGCGGTGTCCGCAGGTCCGGTGCCGGCCGGCCCGAAGTGCCGCGCGATCAAGGGCGCGGCGCCCTCTTTGCGGCGGCTGACGCCCCAGAGGGTGTCGTCGCCGATCGAGGGGCAGCCGCGGAAGCAGCGCTCTCTGTGGGCGCGGTGGCAGGTCGCAAGGCGGAGAAGGGCGTCGACGCGATGGGGGTCCCCCGCGCGAGTGCGGCCGAGCGTGGGGGAGTCGGCAACCGACGACCACGCCGCTGGGGCACCTCCTCCGGGGGAGCGCGTGCCGGCCCCCGCGTCCGCGACGTGATCCGAAGGGCAGTCCCTAACCGCGTCTGCGCCGGCGGGCCCGGTACAGGCCCACCGTCACCGCCACCAGCGGCAGCCACATGATCCAGACACCCGTCACGGCGTCCCATTCCGGGTTCTTCGCGCCCGCCTCGTCGGCCGTGATGACGGCGCACAGCAGGCCCCAGCAGGCGGCCAGCAGGCCGACCGTCCACAGGGCGAGCGTCCAGGCCCAGGTGGACCGGCCGGTGCCGCCCCCGGCCCGGCCGCCGGAGGCCTCCCGCTTGCGCGGCTGCGGGATGCGGTCGGGCTCACGGGCCGGCATGCGGACCACCGCCCGCGGCGGAACCGCCGCGTCCACGGCGGCCACGCGCTCCGGGGTCAGGCCCCGGTAGAGGGTCGGTTCGACACTCACCGAGAAGCCGTCGTGGCCGGTGAGGCAGCGGGCGCCGTCCGGGCGGGTGGTCATGGCTGCCGTCGCGTCGTAGCGCACGGTCACCGGTCCGCGCGGGGTGAGCAGGCTGACCCCTTCCGTGCCGATGACGAGGGTGACCTTGTCGTCCTCCAGCGACTGGTGACGCGTACCGCTGACCGACGTCTGGGAGAACTGCGGGGCCAGGGTGAAGCCCGCCCAGTCCACGCCCCGGCCCGGCACCTGCAGCAGCGCGCCGTTCCAGGCCTCCCGGGCGACCTCGCGCAGGTCCGCGAGGGTGACCGCGTTCAGCTCGGCCCGGTGCTGGGCGGGGCTGAGGATGCGGTGGCCGAGGAGCAGGCTCAGCGCGTACGAGGGGAGCGAGGCGGCGGCGAGGTCGGGGGCGTCGTACATCTTGAGCAGCTTGCCGCGCACGGAGTCCAGTTCGGACTGCTCGATGCGGCCCGCCCGCAGGCGCGCCAGCGTGTCGACGAAGCCGCCGACGACCGCGTCCTGCTTCTGCGGGAGCGCGTCGGCGTACGCGGTCAGCGTGGCGTACTCGGCGTCGCGCGGCGAGTAGTCGGCCTCCGCCGAGTAGGAGTAGCCGCCCTCCTGGCGCAGGTCCTGGAAGAGGGCCCGGCCGAGGACGTCCGCGAAGACGGAGGCGGCCGTGGAGCGGCGGACCACGGAGGTCAGGACGACATGGCCGTCGTCGCCGTGGATGTAGGCGGGGGTGACCGGCAGGGCGCTCGTCGGGGCGGGCGCCGGGAGGCGGGAGCCCCGCGGGAGCGTCAGGTCCAGGCCGTCCGGGACATGGTCGCTGGTGATCCACAGCACCGCGTTGTCGCGGGTGAAGCGGGTCGCCGCCCAGTCGCGGACCTGGTCCGCCGTCAGGCTCCAGGTGCCCAGTTCGCTGTAGCTGGACAGCCCGTAGCTCTGGGCGCCGTAACGCCACAGCGGCATCTGGTGGTTCGGGCCGCTGCCCCGGCCCGCCGCCTCCGTGCGGAGGATCTCCTTCTCCGTCTCCAGCCGGTCCATCGGCAGGTCGCGGAGCGCCGCGCACACGGTGTTGAGATACCTGACGACCTCCTCCTCGCTGCCGGTGACGTGGAAGAGGGTGTACGCGTTCGCCGTCGCGCCGTTGTAGTGCAGGTCGGACAGGCCGAGGCGGTGCAGGGCGAGGTGCTCGACGAGATGGGTGATCCCCGCGGTGGCCAGGGTCTCGTCGGCGCGTCCCACGCGGAAGAACAGGCCGGCCGTCACCTCGTTGGCGGAGGACGGCGCGTACAGGGTGGGGATGCCGCCGGTCGTCGTGTGGGAGACCAGGCCGTCGAGCACGTGCAGTTCGGTCGTCATCGGTGGTCAGGCCCCCAGTGCGGACTTGCGGTACTTCAGGAACGCGGCCTTCTGGTCGTTCGCGTACCACCACGGTGACTCGGTGGCGCGGTCGCCCAGGAAGGCGAAGTGCGGGGCCGCGTCGGCGAAGTGGCCGCCGAGCGAGAAGGCGAACGCGAACGCGTTGTGCGCGCCGATCGAGTTCCAGTCGGGGCGGTGGGCCGGGTGCAGCACGGAGACCTGGGCGGCGTTGCGGAGGTCGTCGCGGACCGGGACGCCCCGCATGTAGGCGGTGGCCTCGGAGCCGTCCAGTTCGAGCCAGTGCTCGATGTGGGCGAGCGCGACCAGGGCAGCGGAGTTCGAGCCGTCGGGGGCTGCGGTCGCGCACTCCCGGGCGAAGCCGTGCGCCGCCTCCCAGGAGCCGCTCCACTTCGGACACAGCTGCTGGAGCAGCTGGACCTGGGCGCGGTAGTGGTGCGGGTGGTGGGCGGAGAGGCGGTCGTAGCGGCGGCGGGCCTCCGCGTGCCCCAGTTGCAGACCGCGCGCGGTCATCAGACGGGCCGTCCAGGCGGGGGCGTATCCGGGCTGCTCGGCGCAGACCTCGATGAGGATCTGCTCGGCCTTGCGCAGCCAGCCGTGGAACTGGTCGAACTGGTCGCTGGAGACGTACTTAGCCCGGGCGCCGCTGCGGATGTCCCAGCCGATGTACACGTACCGCTCGGCGAGGGCGGCGCGGGGCAGCGGGTCGCCGGGGTGGTCGGCGACCGCCCGCTGCAGCAGCACTTCGGTGCCGTCGATGCCGGCGAGGGCGGCGACGGCGGAGGAGACCTGGTCGACCGAGTCCAGGCCCGCGAAGTAGGCCTGTACGGCATCCCAGTCGTCGGACCGGGCGGCCGTGCGCAGGGGGATCAGCTCCGGTGTGTTGTCGAACAGGTCGAAGGTCGGCCCGTTCGTGGGTATGACGCTGCCGCCGCTGCCGCTCATTTCTCCGCCCCCTGGTGCTGATCAAGTCGCCGCAGGCTAGCACCAGGCTGTGACAACGATGAGAGGGGCGGGGCCGCCTTTAAGGTGCTCGGCATGAGCATCATCGGGGTCGGTATCGACGTGGCCGAGATCGAACGGTTCGCGGCGTCGCTGGAGCGCACGCCCGCTCTGGCCCAACGGCTTTTCGTGGAGAACGAGTTGCTGCTGCCCAGCGGGGAGCGGCGCGGGGTCGCCTCCCTCGCGGTGCGGTTCGCCGCCAAGGAGGCCCTGGCCAAGGCGCTCGGCGCCCCGCCCGGGCTGCTCTGGACGGACGCCGAGGTCTACGTCGAGGACAGCGGACAGCCTCGGCTGCGGGTGCGGGGGAGTGTCGCGGCGCGGGCGGCCGAACTGGGCGTCCAGGCCTGGCACGTGTCGCTGAGTCATGACGCGGGCGTGGCTTCGGCCGTGGTGATCGCCGAAGGGTGAGGGGGGTCGGTGTGAGACTGGCGGCATGCGTACTGCCTATTGCGTGGACACTGTCAGGGCTGCCGAGCGGGAGCTGATGGCCCGGCTTCCGGAAGGCGCACTCATGCAGCGGGCCGCCGCCGGGCTTGCCGCCGCCTGCGCCGAGCTGCTGGGGCGGGTGTACGGGCGGCGGGTCGTGCTGCTGGTGGGGAGCGGGGACAACGGGGGTGACGCCCTGTACGCCGGGGCGCGGCTGGCCCGGCGCGGGGCCGGGGTCACCGCCGTTCTGCCGGCTCCCGGGCGCGCTCACCCCGGCGGTCTCGCGGCCCTACGGCGGGCCGGGGGAGCGGTCGCGGGGGCCGGCGCCGGCGAGGACCTCGTCGAACGGGCGGACCTCGTGGTCGACGGCATCGTGGGGATCGGCGGCAAGGGCGGACTGCGGCCCGAGGCCGCGGCGCTGGCCGCCGCCGCCGAGCGGTCCCGGGCCGCCGTCGTCGCCGTGGATCTGCCGAGCGGGGTGGAGGCGGACAGCGGAGAGGTGCGCGGAGCCGCCGTACGGGCCGACCTGACGGTCACGTTCGGGGTGCACAAGCCGGGGCTGCTGGTGGATCCCGCGCGGGAGTACGCGGGGGTGGTGCGGTTCGTCGACATCGGGCTGGGCGGCGTACTGCCGGACGAGCCCGAGCTGGAGGCGCTGCAGCACGCGGACGTCGCCGCGCTGCTGCCGGTGCCCCGGGGGGAGAGCGACAAGTACCGGAGGGGCGTGGTCGGGATCGCCGCCGGGTCCCCGCGGTATCCGGGGGCGGCCGTGCTGGCCGTCGCGGGAGCGCTGCGGGGCGGGGCGGGGGCCGTGCGGTACGTCGGGCCCGCCGGGGAGGCCGTGCTCGCCCGCTTCCCGGAGACCCTCGTGTCGCACCAGGGGCCGCACCGGGCGGGGCGGGTGCAGGCGTGGGTGGTGGGGCCGGGGGCCGGGGACGACGCCGCCACCGTCGCGGAGGTGCTGGCGACGGACGTACCGGTGCTGCTGGACGCGGACGGGCTGCGGCTCGCCGAGCGGGAGACCGTACGGGGGCGCGGCGCGCCGACGCTGATGACCCCGCACGCCGGGGAGGCCGCGGCCCTGCTGGGAGTCGCCCGCGAGGAGGTCGAGAGCACCCGGCTGGCGAGCGTGCGGGAACTGGCGGCGCGGTACGGGGCGACCGTGCTGCTGAAGGGGTCGACGACCCTCGTCGCCGGGCCCGACGGCGGGCCGGTGCGGGTGAACGCGACCGGAACGCCCTGGCTCGCCACCGCCGGCAGCGGGGACGTGCTGTCCGGACTCGCCGGGTCACTGCTGGCCGCCGGCCTGAGCGCACGGGACGCGGGCAGCGTGGGCGCCTATCTGCACGGCCTGGCCGGCCGGTTCGCGGCGCAGGGCGCACCGGTGGGCGCGCACGACCTGGCCGAGGCGATCCCGGCGGCGTGGCGGGACGTACGGGACTGAGGGGCGTGGTCCTGGCCGGGGGCCCGGACTGGTGGCGCTCGCGGTTCCTGGCGGGGGCCCGGGACTGGTGGGGCCCCCGGTTCCTGGCCGGGTCGGCATCGCGCCGGTGGGGCCGCCTTTCCTGGCGTGGGGTTGGCGTCGCACGGGTGGAGGCCGTGGTGCGTGATGCGGGTTGGCATTGCGCCGGTGGGGGCGTCGTTCTCCGGCCGGGGTGGCGTCGTATGGGTGGGGGCCGTGGTGCGTGGTGCGGGGTGGTATTGCGCTGGTGGGGGCGTCGTTCTCCGGCCGGGGTGGCGTCGTAGGGGTGGGGGCCGTGGTGCGTGGTGCGGGGTGGTATTGCGCTGGTGGGGGCGTCGTCTCCGGCCGGGCTGGCCTCGCACGGGTGGGGGCCGTCGTCCCCGGCCGGGATGGCTCCGGACCGGTGGGGCTGTCGTCCCCGGCCGGGTTGGCGTCGCACCGGCGAGGGCCGTCGTTCATCGGCCGGGGTGGCGCCGGACCCGTGGGGGCCGTCGATCCCCGCGGGAGGTGGCTTCCCCCAGAGGGGGGACCCCGGGTGGGCACCGGCCCGGTACTTGAGGGGCCGTCCGGCGGCTCTGAGACACTGGGCGCGATGAGTGAGACTGCCATGCCGCCCGCCGCCCCGTCGCGCGCCCGTGCCGAGATAGACCTGGCCGCGCTGCGGGCCAACGTGCGGACCCTGCGCGCCAAGGCACCCGGGGCGGCGTTCATGGCCGTGGTCAAGGCCGACGGATACGGGCACGGTGCCCTGCCGTGCGCCCGGGCCGCCGTCGAGGCCGGAGCCACCTGGGTGGGGACCGCCACGCCCGAGGAGGCCCTCGCGCTGCGCGCCTCGGGCGGGCTGCCCGCGGACGTGCGGATCATGTGCTGGCTGTGGACGCCGGGCGGGCCCTGGCGGGAGGCCATCGAGGCCGACCTCGACATGTCCGTCAGCGGGCTGTGGGCGCTGGAGGAGGTCGTCCTCGCGGCGCACGCGCTGGGCCGGCCCGCGCGCGTACAGCTCAAGGCCGACACCGGGCTGGGCCGCAACGGCTGCCAGCCGGGCGACGACTGGGCCCGGCTCGTCGCCGGCGCGCTGGAGGCCGAGGAGGCCGGGCTCGTCCGGATCACCGGGCTGTGGTCGCACTTCGCCTGCGCCGACGAGCCCGGGCATCCCTCCATCGCCGCCCAGCTCGGCCTCTTCCGCGAGATGGTCGCGTACGCCGAGCAGCGGGGCGTACGTCCCGAGGTGCGGCACATCGCCAACTCGCCGGCCACGCTCACCCTCCCGGAGACCCACTTCGACCTCGTCCGCCCGGGCATCGCGATGTACGGCGTCTCGCCCGCCCCCGCCCTCGGCTCCTCCGCCGACCTCGGACTGCGCCCGGTGATGACGCTGACGGCCTCGCTGGCCCTGGTGAAGCAGGTCCCGGGCGGGCACGGCGTGAGCTACGGCCATCACTACGTCACCCCCGGCGAGACCACCCTCGGTCTCGTCCCGCTGGGCTACGCGGACGGGATCCCCCGGCACGCCTCCGGGAACGGACCGGTCCTGGTGGCGGGCAAGTGGCGTACGGTCGCGGGCCGGATCGCGATGGACCAGTTCGTCGTCGACCTCGGCGGCGACGAACCGGGGCCCGGCGCGGAGGCCGTGCTCTTCGGGCCGGGCGACCGCGGTGAGCCCACCGCGCAGGACTGGGCGCAGGCGGCCGGAACCATCGGCTACGAGATCGTCACGCGCATCGGATCGCGGGTTCCCCGCGTCTATGTGAACGAGTGACGAAGCGGGTAACCCGCGGGTAGGACACATCGTCGTCAGCCGACGGGCCGTGACCGCGGTATCGGTCACCCGGTGGACAAGAGGAGCGGTACGTGAGCGAGAGCAGTGCGGAGGCAGTGGCGGAGGCCGCCTCGGCGGCCGTCGCCGTCGCCTCCGCCACGGGGGCGGCCGGGGGCTGGCGCCGGGCGACCGGTATCGCCGGCGCCGCGATAGGCGTGATCGCCGCGGGTGCCGCGGCCGGGGTCGCCGTGGAGCGGATGACCGTGGGGCGCGCGATGCGGGCGAAGGCCCGGCTCGCGCTCGACGCGGCGGGGCCGTACGGCGCCCTGCGCGGCACACCCGGCAAGGCCGTCGCCGACGACGGCACCGAGCTGTACTACGAGGTCGACGACGTGGAGCCGCAGGGCGGGCCGGCCGGGCGGCGCCGACGGCTCTTCGGGCGCAAGGCGCCCCTCCCCGTCACCGTCGTCTTCAGCCACGGCTACTGCCTCACCCAGGACTCCTGGCACTTCCAGCGGGCGGCGCTGCGGGGCGTCGTACGGACCGTGCACTGGGACCAGCGCAGCCACGGGCGGTCCGCGCGCGGCGCGGCCCAGCTCGACGACGGGGTGCCGCTCACCATCGACCAGCTGGGACGCGACCTGAAGGCCGTGATCGACACGGCCGCGCCCGAGGGGCCGATCGTGCTCGTCGGGCACTCCATGGGCGGTATGACGGTCATGGCGCTCGCCGCGCAGTACCCGGAGTTCATCCGGGATCGGGTCGTCGCCACCGCCTTCGTGGGAACGTCCTCCGGCCGGCTCGGCGAGGTCAACTTCGGGCTTCCGGTCGCGGGCGTCAACGCGGTGCGGCGGGTGCTTCCCGGGGTGCTGAAGGCGCTCGGGCAGCAGGCGGCGCTGGTGGAGAAGGGGCGGCGGGCCACCGCCGATCTGTTCGCGGGGATCATCAAGCGGTACTCGTTCGCGTCCCGGGACGTGGATCCGGCCGTGGCGCGGTTCGCCGAGCGGATGATCGAGGGGACGCCCATCGACGTCGTCGCCGAGTTCTACCCGGCCTTCACGGATCACGACAAGACCGAGGCGCTCACCCACTTCGCCGACATGCCGGTGCTCGTGCTGGCGGGCATCGGCGACCTCGTCACCCCGAGCGAGCACAGCGAGGCCATCGCCGACCTGCTGCCGGACGCCGAACTGGTCCTCGTACCGGACGCCGGGCACCTGGTGATGCTCGAACACCCGGAAGTGGTCACCGACCGCCTCGCCGACCTGCTCACCCGCGCGGGTGCCGTCCCGGCAGGGGCTACCGTGGGGGGCTATGGAAGCACCAGCAGCACCGCACGACCCGGCTGAGACCGAGCTGACCGTCACCTCCCCGGAACAGATGCGTGAGCTGGGCCGCCGTCTGGCCAAGCTGCTGCGCGCCGGTGACCTCGTGATGCTCAGCGGGGAGCTCGGCGCGGGCAAGACGACGCTGACGCGCGGGCTCGGCGAGGGGCTCGGGGTCCGGGGTGCCGTCACCTCGCCGACCTTCGTGATCGCCCGCGTGCATCCGGCCCTCGGGGACGGCCCGCCGCTCGTCCACGTCGACGCGTACCGCCTGGGCGGCGGGCTCGACGAGATGGAGGACCTCGACCTCGACGTGTCCCTGCCCGAGTCCGTGGTCGTCGTGGAGTGGGGCGAGGGGAAGGTCGAGGAACTGACCGACGAGCGGCTCCAGGTCCTCATCCACCGCGCCGTCGGGGACACCACCGACGAGGTGCGGCAGGTGACCGTCACCGGGCTCGGCGAGCGGTGGGCGGCGGCGGACCTGAGCGTCCTGGCGGCGTAGGCCGGGTCCTTCCGCGGGGTGAACGTTTCCGACAGGACGTCGGCAAAATGTTGCATTCGGGGTCTTGTGCGTGGTCACATGGTATCCAGTCCGTGGTTAGGTCTACCTAACTAGGTTCCGCCCCGCCCCCCGGGAGGCGCCCATGCCGGCCACCGAGCCCCAGGCCCCCAAGGCCCAGCCGCCGCGGCCCTTCACCCTCGCGGGGGCGTCCATGCGCGAGCTGCTGGAGTCGTGCGCCGCGGCCGACGCGGTGTCGAGACCGCCGCGGCTGCCCGACCCGGCGCCGGTACGGAAGCGGGTCGACCACCCCAGGGCGGCGTAGGAGGACCGGCGCATCACCGCGACCCGGCTGCCCGGGTGTCGGAAGGTTCTGCGGGCCGGCACCCGCTGCCCGGTGGTTCGGCGGGCCGGCACCCGCTGCCCGGTGGTTCGGCGGGCCGGCACCCGCTGCCCGGGTGTCGGAAGCTTCGGCGGACCGGCACCCCCTGCCCGTTGGTTCGGCGGACCGGCACCCGCTGCCCGGGTGAGGGGGTCAGCGGATCACCACGATCCGCTGGCCGATCGTCGCGAAGTCCCACATCGCGTCGCCGTCCGCCCGCGACTGCCGGATGCCGCCCGTCGGCACCGTCGAGTCCGGCGCGGGCCGGGAGCCGTCCACCGCCGCGCTGAAGCCGATGGTCACGTCGTTGACGGTGGCGAAGCGGACGACGTGTTCCACGGGGGTGCCGTCGGTGCCGGTGGCCGTGCCCGAGCGGGAGGTGACGGCGTAGGTGCCGGGGGGCGGGTCCACCCTGCCGGGGGCGACCGGGAACGTGCGCTCGACGTTGCCGGCCATGCCGACCAGCCACACCCGGTTGTCGTCCAGTGAGTACACGACCCGCCGGCCGCGTCCGGAGCCCGTCGGCAGCGCCGTGGGGTGGGCCCTGTCGCGGGGCGCCTTCGCGGCCGCGGTGGAGGCGCCCGCGTGCGGCCGGGCCAGGCCGGGGGGCACGTTCGCCGACGCCTGGTAGGTGAGGACCCCGACCGTCGCGAGGGCCGCCGCCGTGAGCCCGGCGACGCACGTCGAGCTGCTGACTGCCACCAGCGATCACCTCATCGTCATCGTCGTCGTCGGCGCGCCCACCGTCGCGCCCACCGTCGTAAAACGGTGCAATCCGCGCATCTCGCGCTTCCCGGCGACGTTAGCAGCCGTCGCGGGCCCGACCTGGACATCCGACACAGGCGCCGGGGAGCCGTAGGCTGTTTGCGTGCTCTTGCTCGCTCTGGATACCGCCACTCCCGCCGTCACCGTCGCGCTGCACGACGGCACGGACGTCATCGCCTCCTCGAGCCAGGTGGACGCGCGCCGGCACGGCGAGCTGCTGCTGCCCGCCGTCGACCGGCTCCTCGCCGAGGCGGGCCGCAGGCTCGACGCCGTCACCGCGATCGTCGTCGGCATCGGCCCCGGCCCCTACACCGGACTGCGCGTCGGCCTGATGACCGCCGACACCTTCGGGCTCGCGCTCGGCGTCCCCGTGCACGGGCTGTGCACCCTCGACGGCCTCGCGTACGCCTCCGACATCGACGGCCCTTTCGTCGTGGCGACCGACGCCCGCCGCAAGGAGGTCTACTGGGCGCGCTACGCCGACTCCCGCACCCGCGTCACGGAGCCCGCCGTCGACCGGCCCGCCGACATCGCCGAGCAGGTGGCCGGACTGCCCGCCGTCGGCGCGGGCGCGCTGCTGTACCCGGACACCTTCCCGAGCGCGCACGAGCCGGAGCACGTGTCGGCGGCGGCGCTGGCCTCCCTGGCCGCCGAGCGGCTGGCGGCGGGCGAGGAACTCCCCGCCCCGCGCCCGCTGTACCTGCGCCGGCCCGACGCCCAGGTCCCCAAGAACTACAAGGTGGTCACCCCCAAGTGACCGAAGCCGTGACGCCGCGTCTGCGCGAGATGCGCTGGTGGGACATCGATCCCGTGCTGGAACTGGAGAAGGACCTCTTCCCCGAGGACGCCTGGTCCCGGGGCATGTTCTGGTCCGAACTGGCGCACTCCCGGGGGCCCGAGGCGACCCGCCGCTATGTCGTCGCCGAGCAGGGCGACGGGCGCGTCGTCGGCTACGCCGGCCTCGCCTCCTCCGGAGACCTCGCCGACGTCCAGACCATCGCCGTCGCCCGCGAGCAGTGGGGCACCGGCCTCGGCAGCCGCCTGCTGACCGAACTGCTGCGGGCGGCGACCGCCTTCGAGTGCGCCGAGGTGATGCTCGAGTGCCGGGTGGACAACGTCCGGGCGCAGAAACTCTACGAACGCCACGGCTTCGAACCGATCGGCTTCCGGCGCGGCTACTACCAGCCCGGGAACGTGGACGCGCTGGTGATGCGCCTCACCGACCCCTCGGCATCCGCGGCCCAAGCAGGACCAGAAGCACAAGAAGACCAAGGAACCGACTCCCATGGCTGACGAACCCCTCGTCCTCGGCATCGAGACCTCCTGCGACGAGACCGGCGTCGGCATCGTCCGGGGCACCACCCTGCTGGCCGACGCCATCGCCTCCAGCGTCGACGAGCACGCCCGCTTCGGCGGGGTCGTCCCCGAGGTCGCCTCCCGCGCCCACCTGGAGGCGATGGTCCCCACCATCGACCGGGCGCTGAAGGAAGCGGGGGTGAGCGCGAAGGACCTCGACGGCATCGCCGTCACGGCGGGTCCCGGTCTGGCCGGCGCCCTGCTGGTGGGCGTCTCGGCGGCGAAGACGTACGCCTACGCCCTCGGCAAGCCCCTCTACGGCGTCAACCACCTCGCCTCGCACATCTGCGTGGACCAGCTGGAGCACGGCCCGCTGCCCGAGCCGACGATGGCGCTCCTGGTGAGCGGCGGGCACTCGTCCCTGCTGCTGTCCTCGGACATCACCTCGGACGTCCGCCCCATGGGCGCGACCATCGACGACGCGGCGGGCGAGGCCTTCGACAAGATCGCGCGCGTGCTGAACCTGGGCTTCCCCGGCGGGCCGGTCATCGACCGCTACGCCCGCGAGGGCGACCCGGCGGCCATCAGCTTCCCGCGCGGCCTGACCGGCCCGCGCGACCCGGCGTACGACTTCTCCTTCTCCGGCCTGAAGACGGCCGTCGCCCGCTGGATCGAGGCGAAGCGCGCGGCCGGCGAGGAGGTCCCGGTGCGGGACGTGGCGGCTTCCTTCCAGGAGGCGGTGGTGGACGTGCTGACCCGCAAGGCCGTTCGCGCCTGCAAGGACGAGGGCGTCGACCACCTGATGATCGGCGGTGGCGTCGCCGCCAACTCCCGGCTGCGCGCCCTGGCCCAGGAGCGCTGCGAGGCGGCGGGCATCCGGCTCCGGGTACCCCGCCCCAAGCTGTGCACGGACAACGGCGCGATGGTGGCCGCCCTGGGCGCCGAGATGGTGGCGCGCAACCGGGCGGCGTCGGGCTGGGACCTCTCGGCGGACTCCTCCCTCCCGGTGACGGACCCGCACGTCCCCGGCCGGGACCACGACCATGTGCACGAGGTCGCCAAGGACAACCTCTACTCATGACGGTCGCACTGATGTGGGAGGCCCGGGCGGTGGAAGGCCGCGGCGGCGAACTCCTCGCCTGGGCCGAGGCCCAGCCCCTCCCGGAACGCCCCCTGCGCCGCGAGACCTTCCGCGCCCCCCAGGACCGCGTCCTGGTCATCACGTGGTGGGACGCGGACCCCGACGCCACCGGCCTGCCCGAACTCCCCGAACCCGCGGCGGATCTGGTGACCCGTCCGGTCCACCGCTGGCGCTTCGAGCCGGTCGAGCGTGCCTGGTACGCCGTCCGCTGCGTCTTCCGGCACGGACCGCTGGGCGTCTACGAGGAGCGCGTCACCCTGTGGACCGCCGACTCGCCCGACGAGGCGATCGCCCGCGCGGAGACGGAGGCCGCCGCGTACTGCGAGGCGCTCGACGAGGTCGAGTACGTCCGCTTCGCCGAGGTCTACGCACTGGGCGGGGCGCCCGGACAGGGCGCCGAGGTCTTCTCGCTCATGCGCGAGAGCACCCTGCCGCCGGGGGAGTACGTGACGCGGTACTTCGCCACCGGCGCGGAGCGCACCGCCGAGCCGGGCCACGGGCCCGGTCCCCGCGTCCGCCGGCGGTGACGGCCGCGGCCGTCACGGCTGGGGGGCCGACAGGGTCCACACCGAGGTGACCAGGGCCGTGCAGGAGAGGGCGACGGCCACGGTGCCGGTCAGGGTCGCGTGGGTCATGACGAGTCCCACGACGGTGCCGAGGGCGGCGCCGGCGGCGGCGGTCCGCAGTCCCGCGTGCCAGGCAGGCACGGGGTGTACGGCGGCGCCCGGCGGGAGGACGAAGGCGTCCCGCAGGTCCGCGCGCACGGTCTCGTCGTCGTGGAAGAGCACGGCGGCCGGGGGACGCTCCCGCAGCCGCCCGAGGGGGACCAGGCGGGTGCCGTCGGGCAGCACGGGCACGGCGGGGCGGCGGCTGCCGGGGGGCGCGCCGTGCACGGTCACGGGCAGTTCGGCCGGCGGTTCGTGCAGGGCGGGATGCCACATGACCCGCTGCCAGTGCCGGCCCTCGGGTGCGCTCAGCTCCAGCCAGGTCGCCGTCGGGGCACGCCAGGACGCCCGGCGGGTGCCCACCCGGACCCGGGCCGTCATCGGGCGGCCGGGGCGGCGGGCGGTCAGCCGGAAGCGCAGGCCGCGCCAGAGCCAGACGAGGGTCAGAGGGAGGGCCACCGCGGCGCCCAGGAAGACCGGAACGACGAGGTCGTCCTCCTCCGCCGTCTCGTCCGGGTCGGCCGGGAAGCCCCGGGGGTGGTCGGCCGCGGGGTCGTAGGCGACGGGGAAGTCCTCGCCCTTGCCGTAGCGGCCGGTGTCGTAGACGCCGAAACGCTGGACGTGGAGGTGTCCGTCGCCGTCCGTCCAGCGGACACGGACGTCCTCTTCGTCGCCGATGCCGTCCTCGACGATCACACCGGCCGTGCGGGCCGTGGCCCGGTCACGGGCGTCCAGGTAACGTCCGGCGTGCACGCCCAGCCAGGCCGCGAACAGGGCGTAGCCGAGGACGGTGACGGCCACGCCGAGGAGCCCCGTGCGCAGGGGGTGTCTCATGCGGGCGCCTCCTTGGGGCGGGTGTGGGTGCGGGCGGCGAGCGGGTGGTGGCCGAGGAGGGTGGTGGCCGTGTCGAGGAGGCCCGTGCCCGGGGGGTGTCTCATGCGGGCGTCTTCTCGGGGCGGGTGTGGGGCTGGTGTCGGGTGTGGGTGCTGAGCCGGTGGGCGAGCGGGTGGTGGCCGAGGAGGGGTGACGGCCACGCCGAGGAGATCCGCGCGCGGGGGGTGTCTCATGCGGGCGTTTCCTCGGGGCGGGCGTGGGGGGTGGCGTCGGGTGGGGGTGGCGGGCCGGGTGGCGGGCAGGGTGTGGCCGAGGGCGGTGACGGCCGTGCCGAGGAGCCCCGCGCGTAGGGGGTGTCTCATGCGGGGGTCTCCTCGGGGCGGGCGTGGGGGAGCAGGGCGCGGGGCCCGGACGGGTCGGCGGCGGACACGGCCTCGCCGAGCAGTTCGCGCAGGTCGACCGTCCGGCCGTCCGGGGCGGTCAGGACCGTCGTCATCCAGCGGGTCGCCGGGGTCCACCCGGATGTCTCCAGCACCTCGGCCAGCGCCCCGGCCACCGCCGCGGCATAGACCGTGCGGGCCAGTTGTCCGTGTACCGCAGGGGGTGCCCACCGCAGCCCGGGCTCCAGCCGGCGGGCGAGCCGCTGCCAGGTGCCGTCGGCGAGCGAGTCCAGGGCCGCCGCGACCGCGGCCGCCGGGGTGTCGTGGCCGGTGGCCCGGAACAGCAGGGCCGTGCCTGTGCCGTCGTCGAGTCCGCGCAGTTCGTCGGGGTCGAGGCCGAGCAGCCGTACCGGCTCCACGTCGTCCTCCTCCTCGCCGTCCTGGAGGGCGAGACGGTGGACGCACCAGCGGGCGGTCTCCGCCGCCTGCCGCAGCGGGACCGGCCCGCCGCCGTACGTCCCCGTGCCCGGAAGCGCGGGCAGGGCGGCCAGGCGGGTCGTCACGGGCGGGTGGTCGGCCGTGTCGTACGGGTCGAGCGCGTCCTCGTCGGCGGCGGTACGGGCGGCGCGGCGGGCCACGTGCGGGTCGGCGAGAGCGGTGTCGAGGGCGTCGTAGAAGTCCGCGGGCCAGGCGTCCCGTTCGGCCAGCCCGGCCAGCCAGGTCTCGCCGAGACCCTCGAAGACGGCGTGCAGCGCTACGGTCCGGCGCAGGGCCGCCCCCGTGGCCTCGGCCCCGGCGACGCGGGCCGCGTCGGCGTCGGCGGCCGTCTCCGCCTGCCAGAGGACGGGCCGGGAGGCGCGCAGCAGCGGGGCCGCCAGGGGTGCGAGGGGGCGGACGCGGCCCTCCAGGCGGTGGGCGAGGCGGGAACGGGCGTACCGCAGGAAGGTGTCGCCGCGGCTGCCGGTGTGGCGTTCGTGGGCCAGTTCGTGGGCGATCACGGAGGCGAGCTCGGCCTCCGTGAGGGTGCGCAGCAGGGGCAGACCGAGGAGCAGGACGTGGGAGCGCACCCCGGCGACCCGGACCCGTCCCAGGGATGCCTGGACGCCCGGCACGATCCGCACGAGCAGGGGTGCGCGGAAGCCGAGCCGCTCGGCCACGTCCCGGACGAGCGCGGCCAGTTCGGGTTCGTCGCCGGGGTTCACGGCGCGCCCGGGCAGCGGTCCGCGTTCGCGTGCGACGGCGCCGGTGATGCCGAACCAGAACAGCAGCACGGGGGCGAGGGGCGACCAGTCCGGGCCCCACAGCAGGGCGCCGGCGAGCAGAGCCGTGCCGACGGCGGCGGCGGGGAGCCCGCTCAGGGCCAGCAGGGCGGCGCCCAGCAGCCAGGGCCGGGCGGTGTGCCGCGGGGGCGGCTCCGGTATGGGGGTGTCCATGGGCGGTGGTTCCCGTCGCGCGGGTGGGTGTCGGCGGATTCTGCCACGCCGACACCCGCCTGCCGCACCTCAATTACGCGAAACCCGCACGTCGCACCGCAGCCGCCGCCCCGCCCCGGCCTCCCGCACCGCCCCCGTCAGCCGCACCCGGGCCACCTTCCGCACCTCGGCGCTGGACGTCCCGAGCCGCAGTTCCAGGTCCCCCGGTTCGATCACCCGGCGTCCCGAGCGGTCGGTGAAGGCGGACAGGTCGGCGTGGAAGCCGAAGGTCACGCGGGCCGACGCGCCGGGCTCCAGCTCCAGCCGCTGGTAGCCGATCAGCCGTACGTCGGGACGCGTCACGCTCGCCACCGGGTCGTGCAGGTACAGCTGGACGACCTCCGCACCCGCCCGGTCCCCGGTGTTGCGGACGGTCACCGACACGTCGTACGAGCCGTCCGTACCGATCTCCTGGTCCGGGCCGCCGGTGAAGTCCTCCCAGACGAAGGTCGTGTACGAGCGGCCGTGGCCGAAGGCGTACAGCGGGGTCGGGTCCAGGCTGCTGACCTGGCCCGCCAGGCCCAGCGGCGGCTGGAGGTAGGTCCAGGGCTGGCCGCCCGGCACGCGCGGCACGCTCACCGGGAGGCGGCCGGAGGGGTTGACGCGGCCCGACAGCACGCCGGCCACTGCCGGGCCGCCCTCCTCCCCGGGGAAGAAGGCCTGGACGACCGCGCCCAGCCGCCCGTGCCAGCGGCCGAGTGCGTACGGGCGGCCGGTGAGGAGGACCAGGACCACCGGGACGCCCGTCGCGATCAGCGCGTCCAGCAGGTCGCCCTGGACGCCCGGCAGGTTCAGGTCGGCCACGTCGCAGCCCTCGCCCGAGGTGCCCCGGCCGAACAGGCCGGCCCGGTCGCCGAGGACGGCCACGCACACGTCGGCCTCCGAGGCGCGGGTGATGGCCTCCGTGAATCCGGACGGGTCCGGGTCCGAGACCCCGCAGCCCTCGGTGAACGTCACCTTCGCGTCCGGGAGTTCGGTCCGCAGGGACTCCAGCAGGGTCGGGATGCCGATGCCCGTGTCCACCTCGGGGTGGTGGGTGAGGACGTGCGACGGGAAGGAGTAGCAGCCGAGCATGGCGAGCGCGTCCGCCGCCCTGGGGCCCACCACCGCGATCCTCGTGTCGGGGGCGAGGGGGAGCAGGCCGTCCGGGTTGTCCAGCAGGACCACCGACTCCTCGGCCAGCCGGCGGGCCAGCGCGCGGTTCGCCGGCGGGTCGAGGTCGACCGGCTCGGGGGTCTCCGGCTGCCAGTCCTCGTCCAGCAGGCCCAGCTCGCACTTCTGGAGCAGCACGCGGCGGGCCGCCCGGTCGACCAGTTCCTCCGGGATCTCGCCCGCCCGGACGGCCGCGACCAGCGCCTCGCCGTAGTGCTTCACCGTCGGCAGCTCGACGTCGATGCCGGCCTCCAGCGCGAGGCGTGCCGTCTCGGCCGGGGTGCCGGCCACCCGGTGCAGGGTCTGCAGGAAGGCGATGCCGAAGTAGTCGGCGACGACCGTGCCCGTGAAGCCCCACTCGTCGCGCAGGAGCCGGGTCAGCAGCTCGGGGTCGGCGGAGGCGGGCACGCCGTCCCGTTCCGTGTAGGCGGCCATCACCGAGCGGGCGCCGCCCTCGCGCAGCGCCATCTCGAAGGGGGGAAGCGTCACGTCGGCGAACTCGCGGGTGCCCGCCCGGACCGGGGCCAGGTTGCGGGCGCCCGCGGAGGAGGCGTACCCGGCGAAGTGCTTGAGCGTGGCGACGACGCCCGCGGACTCCAGACCGCGGACGTAGGCCGTGCCGACCGTGCCGACCAGGTACGGGTCCTCGCCGATGGTCTCCTCGACCCGCCCCCACCGCGGGTCGCGGACGACGTCCAGGACGGGGGCCAGTCCCTGGTGGACCCCGACCGCGCGCAGGTCGCGGCCGATCGCCCGGCCCATCTCCTCCACCAGCGGCGGGTCGAAGGCGGCGCCCCAGGCGAGCGGGACCGGATAGGCGGTGGCCTGCCAGGCGGTGAAGCCGGCCAGGCACTCCTCGTGGGCGACGGCCGGGATGCCGAAGCGGCCGGCCTCGGTGATCTGGCGCTGGGCGCGGGCCAGGGCGCGGGCGCCGAGCGCCGGGTCCACCGGGGCCGTGCCGAAGGAACGGGTCAGCTGGCCGAGCCCCCGGGTGATCAGCTCGGCGAAGTCGACGGCGACGTCGGCGGTCATGTCGTGCTGGTGCGGGGCGACTCCCTCGCCGTCCGTCGCGGCGCCGACCCACACGCCGTACAGCTGGGCGGTCCTCTCCTCCAGGGTCATCCGGGAGAGCAGGTCGTCGACACGGGTGGCGGCGGGCAGAGCGCGGTCACGCCAGGGGGCGGTGGTCATGAAACTCCTGTCAGGGCGCCGGTGATCCACCAGGTGGGCAGTGCGACAGAGCGTTCTGTGGACAAGATTACGAATGTTTCGAGCTGCATTCCGAATGTTCCGGGAACCTATGGCTTGGCAGTAGCTTCGTCAAGAGGCCGCGCGGGGATACGATCGCCGCCATGACACCCTCGGAGCCCGCAGAAACGCGGACGGAAACGCGGCCGGCGCAGACCGCCACCCTCGCGGAGATCGCCCGCGAGGCCGGCGTCTCGGCGCCGACTGTTTCGAAGGTCCTCAACGGCCGCGCCGATGTCGCCCCCGCGACCCGCACCCGCGTCGAGGACCTGCTGCGCGCCCACGGCTACCGGCGCCGGCGCGCCGAGGCCACCCGCTCACCCCTGATCGACCTCGTCTTCCACGAACTGGAGAGCGCCTGGGCGATGGAGGTCATCCGGGGCGTGGAGAACGTGGCGCGGGACGCCGGGCTGAGCGTGGTGCTGAGCGAGAGCGCAGGCCGGCTCACCCCCGGCCGGACCTGGGCCGACCAGGTCGCCGCCCGCCGCCCGCACGGGGTCGTGCTGGTGCTGTCCGGGCTGGACGAGTCCCAGCGCGCGCTGCTGACCAGCCGCTCCATCCCGTTCGTGGTGATGGACCCGGCCGGTGACCCGGGCGCCGACGTGCCGTCCATCGGGGCCACCAACTGGCAGGGCGGGCTGGCCGCCACCCGGCACCTGGTCGAGCTGGGGCACCGGCGGATCGGGGCGATCAGCGGGCCGTCGCAGATGATGTGCAGCCGGGCCCGGATCGACGGCTACCGGGCGGCGCTGGAGACGGCGGGGCTGCCGGTCGACGCCGGCCTGATCAAGACCGGGGACTTCCACCACGAGACGGGCTACCGGCTCGGCCGTGAGCTGCTCGACCGGCCCGACCGGCCCACCGCCGTCTTCGCCGGCAACGACCTGCAGGCCCTCGGCTGCTACGAGGCCGCCCGTGAACTGGGGCTGCGCATCCCGGAGGACGTCAGCGTGGTCGGCTTCGACGATCTGCCGGTGGCGCGCTGGGTGGGGCCGCCGCTGACGACCGTGCGCCAGCCGCTGACCGAGATGGCGGAGGCGGCGGCCCGGCTGGTGCTGGAGCTGGGGCGGTCCTCCGCGCGGGAGGCGCCGGCGGCGACGCGGGTCGAACTGGCGACGAGTCTCGTGGTGCGGGCGAGCACGGGGGCGCCGCCGCTCCCGTAGGTCTCCTGGGGCGGGCGTGGCTGGAAGGTGACGTATTGACGAGTGGGGTGGACGCCTCCACACTCCTCCGAAGTCAATCGGTTGCACGACCGAAACTTTCGGAGGCACCCGCAATGAGATCCTCCAGCTCGTCGTACCGTTCCCTCCGCGCACGTCTCGCCGCCCTGCTCGCCGGAGCGGCCACCGTCGGTGCCCTGCTCACGGCGGGCGCGCCCGCCGCCCATGCCGCCGACACCCCACTGCGCGACCTCGGCGCCGCCCAGGGCAAGGTCATCGGCACGGCGGTCACCGGTTCCAAGCTGACCGGGACCTACGGCGACATCGCCGGGGCGCAGTTCGGCTCCCTGACCCCCGGCAACGCCATGAAGTGGGGCTCGGTGGAGCCGACCCAGGGGAGCTTCAACTGGGCCGAGGCCGACCAGATCGTGGCCTTCGCCGAGGCCCACGGCCAGCAGGTGCGCGGCCACACCCTGGTCTGGCACAGCCAGAACCCGAGCTGGCTGACCAACGGCAGCTGGACGTCCGCCCAGCTGAGCACGCTCCTGCAGAACCACATCAGCACCGAGGCCGGCCGCTACCGGGGGAAGATCGCCGCCTGGGACGTGGTCAACGAGCCCTTCAACGAGGACGGCACCTACCGCTCCACCCTCTGGTACAACGGCCTCGGCGCGGACTACATCGCCAACGCCCTGACCTGGGCGCGGGCCGCCGACCCGGCCGCCAAGCTGTACATCAACGACTACAACGTCGAGGGCGTCAACGCGAAGAGCACCGCCCTGTACAACCTGGTCAAGTCGCTGAAGGAGCGCGGGGTCCCGATCGACGGGGTCGGGCTCCAGGCCCATCTGATCCTCGGTCAGGTGCCCTCGACGCTCCAGCAGAACATCCAGCGCTTCGCCGACCTCGGCGTCGACGTGGCGATCACCGAGCTGGACATCCGGATGGCGCTGCCCGCCGACAGCACCAAGCTCGCCCAGCAGAAGGCCGACTACAAGGCGGTCACCGCCGCCTGCGTCGCGGTCGCGCGCTGCGTGAACCTCACCGTCTGGGGCTTCGCCGACTCGGACTCCTGGGTGGACGGCACCTTCCCGGGCTACGGGGCGGCGACGCCGTACGACGCGAACTACGCGCCGAAACCGGCGTACTACGGCATCGCCGAGGCGCTCGGGGGCACGACCACGCCGCCGCCCACCGGGGCGTGCACGGCGGCGTACGGTGTGGGCAGCCAGTGGAACACCGGGTTCACCGGGAACGTCACGATCTCCTGCTCGGGGGCCTCGCTGTCCTCCTGGAAGGTGACCTGGACGTACGGCGCCGGCCAGCAGATCACGCAGGCGTGGAACGCGACCTGCACCCAGTCCGGGGCGGCGGTGTCGTGCGTGAACGCCTCGTACAACGGGTCGGTGCCGGACGGGGGTTCGGTGAGCTTCGGGTTCAACGCGAGCTGGAGCGGGAGCAACCCGGTGCCCACGGTGACACTGGGCTGAGGCGAAAGGGGCCCGAGGTGACGACGCGCTGAGAATCGTGAGATTTTCACGAGAAATGCCGCCGCCGCGCCCGGTCCTAACAGTCCGCTAATAAACCGGACCTACGTTCCTCCCCGTGACGCGACACGAGGAGCACGGCGAAGACGGCAGAAGAGCGGGCCGGCGGCCGGGAGTGCTGAAGGCCGCCGGCCTCACGCTGGCCGCCGCCCTGGTGCTGGGCACCGGGACGGCGGGCTGGGCCTACTGGCACCTCAACGACAACATCAAGAGCGTCGACATCGACGGCGCGCTCGGCGACAACCGCCCCGCGAAGTCGGTCACGACCCCCACCCCCTCGGGCTCGGCGTCCGCCTCGGCCTCCCCGCCGCCCACCGGGGCCGTCAACATCCTGGTCCTGGGCTCGGACTCGCGCAGCGGCGAGGAGAACCAGGAACTCGGCGGCGGCGACAGCTCCGGCGCCCGCTCCGACACGGCGATGGTCGTGCACATCGACGCGGGCCGGACCGGCGCCACCGTGGTCAGCATCCCGCGCGACACCCTCGTCACCCGCCCGTCCTGCCCGCTGTCCTCCGGCGGCACGTCGGCGGCGGCCTACGGCGTGATGTTCAACTCCGCCTACTCGCTGGGCGGGCCGGTGTGCGCGGTCAAGACCGTCGAGGCGGTCACGGACGTTCGTATGGACCACTGCGTCGAGGTCGACTTCTCGGGCTTCGCCAAGCTGGTGAACGCGCTCGGCGGGGTCACCGTCACCACCGACGAGGACATCGACGACGACGACAGCCACCTCCACCTCGCGGCCGGCACCCATCATCTGAACGGCAAGCGGGCCCTCGCGCTCGCCCGCACCCGGCACGGCATGGGCGACGGCAGCGACCTCGGCCGGATCAAGCTCCAGCAGAAGCTGGTCAAGGCCCTGCTGGAGCAGATCGCCGCCACGAACCTGCTGACCAGCCCCGGCAAGCTCTACGAGGTCGCCGACGCGATCACCGGCAGCCTCACCACCGACACCGGCCTGGACTCCCTCGCCGAACTGACCGAACTCGGCCGGAGCCTGGAGGGCCTGACCGCCGACCACGTCGAGACGGTCACCATGCCGGTGGTCACGGCCCCTTCCGACCCCAACCGGGTGGTGGCCCAGGAACCGGCGGCGACCAAGCTCTGGAAGTCGCTGAAGTGAGTCACGGCCGACCCCCGCGGGAGGCCGGGGTGATGCACCGAGAGGGTGCCCGGCCTGCGGAAACGCCGGCCGGGAAAATCTCCCCGGAAAATTCCGGCGCGGGTGTCGATCCCGCCGTCTCCCGTTCGACGCAGGGGTGAGAGGCGGGGAGAGGCCCCGCCCGCGAGACTCGGCACCGTACGCGTGCACCGCACGAGTCTTCCGTCCCGAGGGAGTCACCATGCCCCGTTACCTGTCGCTCGTGAAGATCGACGAGGCCTCCGCCCCCGCCGAGGGCCCCAGCCCCGAGCTGATGCAGCGGATGGGCGAACTGATCGAGGAGGTCACCAAGGCGGGCGTCATGCTCGACACCGCCGGGCTCACGCCGTCCGCTCAGGGCACCCGGGTGCGCTGGGAGGGCGGGCAGATCTCCGTCACCGACGGGCCCTTCACGGAGTCCAAGGAGGTCGTCGGCGGCTACGCGCTCATGCAGTGCAAGGACATGGCCGAGGCGATCGAGTGGACCAAGCGGTTCCTGAAGGTGCACGAGGACTTCTGGACCGTGACCTGCGAGGTGCGGGAGATCGCGGAGGGCTGAGGGTTCCGCTTGGCCGGGTGGCGCACGGGGTGTTCGATGGTGGGTTGTGGAACAGCAGCCCGCCCTCGCCCCCCGCGCCTCCGCCGCCATCGAGACCGTCTTCCGTCTGGAGTTCCCCCGCGTCGTCGCCGCCGTCACCCGGGTCGTCCGGGACGTCGGCATCGCCGAGGAACTGGCGCAGGACGCCCTGGTCGCCGCCCTGGAGCAGTGGCCGGGCGACGGCGTGCCCGACAACCCGGGCGCCTGGCTCACCACCACCGCCCGCCGCCGTGCCGTCGACCTGGTCCGCCGCCGCGAGAACTACGCCCGCAAGCTCCAGGAGATCGGCCGCACCCTGGAGACGACGGCTCCCGCGCAGGAGCCCCCCGGCCCCGACGACATCGACGACGACCTGCTCAGGCTGGTCTTCACCACCTGCCACCCGGTGCTGTCCCCGGAAGCCCGCACCGCCCTGACCCTGCGCCTGCTCGGCGGCCTCACCACGGCCGAGATCGCCCGCGCCTTCCTCGTCCCCGAGCCCACGGTCGCGCAGCGCGTCGTGCGGGCGAAGCGGACCCTGGCCACGAAGAACGTCGCCTTCGAGGTGCCGTACGGCCCCGACCGCGAGGCCCGGCTCGGCTCGGTCCTCGACGTGATCTACCTGATCTTCAACGAGGGGTACGCGGCCACCGCGGGCGACGACCTGCTGCGCCCGGCACTGTGCGAGGACGCGCTGCGGCTGGCCCGGCAGCTGGCCGCGCTGATGCCCAAGGAGCCCGAGGTGCACGGCCTCGTCTCCCTGCTGGAGTTCCAGGCCTCCCGCACGGCCGCCCGCACCGCCCCCGACGGCACCCCCGTCCTCCTGCCGGACCAGAACCGCCGCCGCTGGAACCGCATGCTCGTGGCCCGCGGCATCACCGCCCTCGACCGGGCCGGCGCCACCGCCGGCGGCGCCCCGGGCCCGTACGCCCTCCAGGCCGCCATCGCCGCCTGCCACGCGCACGCCCACACCTACGAGGACACCGACTGGGCCGCCATCGCCACCCTCTACGGCCTCCTGGCCGCCCGCGCCCCGTCCCCGGTCGTCGAGCTCAACCGCGCGGTCGCCGTCTCGATGGCCGACGGCCCGGCCCCCGCCCTGGAGATCGTCGACACCCTGGCCGCCGCACCGGCCCTGCGCGACTACCACCTCCTGCCCAGCGTGCGCGGCGACCTGCTGCTGCGCCTGGGCCGTACGGGGGAGGCGAGGGCCGAGTTCGAACGGGCCGCTGAGCTGACGGGCAACGCCCGGGAGCGGCAGCTGCTGCTGGCGCGGGCCGAGTCCTGTGACGCGTAACTCTGTTCCCCGCAGGCGCTGTTGAGCACTAAAGTGATCGAGTCGCTGTGGAACGGCTGTGCGGTCGACGGGGGAACCTCTCAGGGAGAGACGCCGACCCGGCCTGCTCGCGGCACTTTCTGACTATGTGATCCGTGATCCGTGATCCGTGGGGGTCGACAACTTGAGACTGTTCACGCGCCGCCGTGCCGCGGCGCTCGCCACCGCGGCGGCGCTCGCCGCCGTGGGCACCCTGGCCGCCGCACCCGGCGCCGCCGCCGACGACGCCGGGCCCTGGCCCGGCACCGAGGGCGGGATCCTCAACGACGGCGGACTGCTGCTCGACCCGGCCACCGGCTCGGGCACCCAGATCCCCCACGTCGACTCCTACGCCGCCTGGGCCCCCGACGGCAGCCGGGTGATCTCCGCCTGGAGCCAGGTCTCCAGCGTCCGCCCCAACGGCACCGGGAAGATCACCCTGCCCTGGGCGGAGGGGGTGCGCTCCAGCGCCGCGTACGAGGACCTGGCCTTCTGGTGGGGCGGCCGTTACGTCGTCTTCGCCACCGGCGGCCAGATCGTCTACGGCCCCTCCGACGGCTCGTGGGCACCCCGTCCGCTGCTGACGGCCTCCCAGGAGCCGGCCACGGTCTGCGACAGCGAGCCGAGCGTGAGCTCCACGGGCCTGCTCGCGTTCGAGCGCCGCACCGGCAACTGCACCGGCACGCCCGGCGTGTACGTCTTCGACGGCACCGCGCAGACCGTCCGGCGCGTCCTCGCCGACGCCGAGCAGCCGGCCTACTCCCCGGACGGCACCAAGCTGGCGTTCGTCCGCAAGGACACCGACGGCAACCCGCAGGTGTTCACCGCGAACGCGGACGGCACCGACGTCAAGCAGCTCACCACCGGCCCGCGCTGGTACGCCAACCCGTCCTGGTCGCCGACCGGCACGCGGATCGTCTTCGACGCCCACACCTCGCCGTACAGCAACGACGTGCACACCGTCGAGTACGCCGACACCGCCACCGGTGCGCTGACGGCCGTCACGGACGCCTCGCGCAGCAGCTCCGTCAACAACCCCAGCTGGCAGCCCCTGCGCAGGAACGGGGTCGGCCGGGTCTGGGGCGCGGACGCCTACGCCACCAACATCGCCTCCTCCCGCTGGACCTGGAACACGCTCGGCGAGAGCGTGCCCGGCCTGATGAACGCCAAGTCCGCCGTGCTGGTCAACCGGGACGACGCGGCGTACTCCGTCACCGCGCCCGCCCTGGCCGGCAAGAAGCAGGGCCCGCTGCTGATGACCCCGAAGTCCGGGCTGTCGTCGGCGGTGAAGAAGGAGCTGAAGCGGGCGCTGAAGCCGGGGAGGACCGTGTACCTCGTCGGCGGCACGTCCGTCCTCAGCGGCACGGTCGCCACGCAGCTGAAGTCCCTCGGCTACGTCCCGAAGCGGGTGTCCGGCGCGGACCGTTACGCGACCTCGGTCGCCGTGGCGAAGGCCGTCAGCACCACCCCGAAGTACGTCTTCCTGGCCGGCGGCACCGAGTACCGCGCGGCCCTCTCCGCCGCGGCGGCGGCCGGCTCCGACGGCGGCAGCAGCGCCGGCGGTGTCGTCCTCACCAACGGCACGAAGCTGACCGCGTCGGTGAAGTCGTACCTCAACAGCCTGAACCCCGACAAGACCATGATCATCCCGGTCGGTTCGGCGGCGAAGTACGCGCTCACCCACACCGGTTTCTCCCGGTGGCCGTCGACGTACTCCTACTACCCGGTCTCGGGCAGCACGGACGCGGCGATCTCGGTGAACCTCGCCAAGTTCTGGTGGTCGGCACCGAGCCAGACCGCGCTCGCCTTCACCGGCCAGTGGCGTGACGGGGTGTCCGCGGCCGGCGCCATGAACGTCTTCGGACCGCTCCTGTGGACCACCCGCCCCGCCCTCTCCGCCGAGGTCAAGAGCTACCTGCTGCGGGAGTCCGCGAGCACCGGCTTCACGGTCGCCTTCGGCAACACCGGCGCGGTCACCCCGCAGTCGCTGGACACCGTGGGCGCCTCGATCAGCGCGGGCAGCAGCTACTTCGACTACCGCCCGTACTACAACGGCGTCATCCCCGCGAGCACCCGGGCCACGACCTTCGCGCTGCGCACCAACGACGGCCAGGCCGCCACGGTGGAGCGGACGGGCCCGGTCGGGGCCGACCCGAACCTGGAGCCGCTCAGGACGGCCCACCGGCAGTAGCGACCGTCCGTGCGGGGGCCCCGACGAGCATCGTCGGGGCCCCCGCCACGCGGGTCAGGAACACGGTCGCGGAGTTCGGCCCGTGCCCCTTGGGCAGCACCTTCCTGCGCAGTTCCTCCGGCTCCACGGCCGACCCCCGCTTCTTCACGGTCAGGATCCCGACCTCACGCTCGCGCAGCAGCGCCTTCAGCTTCTTCACGTTGAAGGGGAGCTGGTCGGTGATCTCGTAGGCGGAGGCGTACGGGGTGGGGCGGAGGTCGTCGGCGGTGACGTACGCGATGGTCTCGTCGATCAGCCCGCCGTCCAGGTCCCGTGCGACCTCGGCGACGAGATGGGCGCGGATGACGGCGCCGTCGGGCTCGTAGAGATAGCGGCCGAGCGGCCGGACGGCCGGATCGGGCAGCCCGGTCCCGAGCAGGGTCCGCGGCCCCGGCAGCAGTGTCGCCCGTACGGCCCCCGGCTCGGTGCCGAACCACAGCACCGCCTCCTTCACGTCCCCGCCGTCCGAGACCCACTCGGCCTCGGCCTCGTCCGGGACCGCCTCGTGCGGAACGCCGGGCGCGATCTTCAGAGCGGCGCGGGGAGCGGAGCGGGCGGCCGACACGGCCCAGGAGAGGGGCGGGGAGTAGGCCTCGGGATCGAAGATCCGCCCACGCCCCCCGCGCCGCGCGGGATCGACGAACACGGCGTCGTAGCCGCTCGTGTCCACCTCCGTCACGTCCGCCTCCCGTACGTCGACCAGGCCGGCGAGCCCGAGCGCGTCCGCGTTGGCCCGCGCGGCCGCGGCCGTCAGCGGATCGCGGTCGACGGCCAGGACCCTGATCCCCGCCCGGGCGAGGGCGATGGCGTCCCCACCGATCCCGCAGCACAGGTCGGCGACGGAGGTCACCCCGAGCTTCCTCATCCGCTCGGCCCGGTACGCGGCCACGCTCGCCCGCGTCGACTGCTCGACCCCGTGGGGCGTGAAGAACATCCGCCCGGCGTCCTCGGCCCCGAACTTCGCCACCGCCCGCTGCCGCAGCCGGGCCTGTCCGAGCGCCGCCGACACCAGCTCGGCGGGGTGCTCGCGGCGCAGCCGCGTGGCGACGGCGAGCTCGTCGGCGGGGGCGGTCCCCCGCACGGCGTCGAGGAGGGCGCGGCCCTCGGGGGTGAGGAGCGGGGCGAGGTCGTTCACGGGGTCATTGTCGGTCAGGGGAGCCCCGCGTGGGGCCGCCGGCCGCCGCACGCCGCCGCGGCCGCTGTCCGGCAGCCGTTCCTCCTGTGGTCCGGTCGGTGGACGGGGCGGCTCCGGCGGCGGTGTCGGGGCGGGTCCCGGGGCCGGGGCTGGGAAGATCCGGCGCCATGGGATCTGTCGTACAAAATGACAAAAATGATGCTGACGGGCAGGGGGCGGGTTCCGGGAGGGAGGGGGCCGCTGCGGGCGGGACGGCCGGTGGGACGACCGGTGGGACGACCGGGGCGACCGGTGGGGCCGGGCGGACCGGGGAGCGGGGGCGGGGCGACGGGGGCCGGTGGGCCGGTGTGCGGGCGTGGGGTGACGGGGGCCGGCGGGCCGGAGTGCGCGGGCGCGGCGGTGGGGGCCGGCGGGCCGGGGTGCGGGGTGGCATCGCGCTGCTGGCCGTGACCGCGATCGTGGCGGGCTGCGCGGAGGGCGGTGACCCGGCCGGCGCCGGAACCGACCCCGACCCCGCCCCCGGCCAGCAGGCCGGAGAGGCCGCGCCCCAGGTCCGCGCCCTCCACTCCTACGCCGACCGCCTCCGCGCCGAACAGACGGCCAGGGTCGCCGCCGCCCGGCGCTGGGGCCTGAGGAAGGTCCCGCTGACCCCGCCCGCCCCGCCCGCGAAGAAGTCCGGGATCACCACCCGGGACGGCTTCGAGGTGCGCGACCACGAGGAACTCGGACTCCCGCCCGTCTTCACCACCATCCCCACCAGGGACAGGGTCGTCTTCCTCACCATCGACGACGGCGCCGAGAAGGACCCGGGGTTCCTGCGGATGATGCGCGAACTGAGGATCCCGTACACGGCCTTCCTCAGCGACTACCTCATCCGCGACGACTACGCGTACTTCAAGAAGATGCAGGCCGCGGGAGTGACCCTGAACAACCACACCCTCCACCACCCCTACCTCCCCGGCCTGTCCTACCGGCGGCAGCGCGAGGAGATCTGCGGCATGCAGAAGGTGATCCGCGAGCGGTACGGCAGGAGCCCCGCCCTCTTCCGGCCGCCCTACGGCAACTACAACCGCGACACGCTGGTCGCCGCGAAGTCCTGCGGGGTGAAGTACGCCCCACTCTGGGACGAGGAGGTCTTCGCGGACCACTGGGAGTACCGCGAGTGGGACCGGGACCTCCACCCCGGCGACATCGTCCTGAGCCACTTCCGCGGCCGGGGCGACTGGAAGGGCACGATGCCCGACATGGTCCGCCGGTTCCTGAACAAGGTCACGGAGAAGGGGTACGCGGTGGCACGCCTGGAGGACTACCTGTGAGGACGCGGGGGCCGGTGGCCGTACTGCTGGCACTGACGGTGACCGCACTGGGCGGCTGTGCCCAGTCCGTCGACCCGATCGAACGGCTGGGCAGGAAGGCGGCGGAACGGGTGCGCCCGCAGGCCCCGGCCACCGGACAGGCCCACCGCCGCCGGGCCCCGTCGGCGGCGGCCCCCGCACCCGCCCGGTCCTCGGGACCGCTGTCCGGCAGCCCCGCCCGGGCGGCCCTCCCGCCGGTCGTCGACCACATCCCCACCCGCGACAAGGTCGTCTTCCTCACCTACGACGACGGCGCCGAACGCGACCCCCGTTTCGTCGACATGGTCCGCGAACTCCGCCTGCCCGTCAGCGTGTTCCTCACCGACAGCGTGGTCGGGCCCGGCTACGGCCACTTCGCCCGCCTGCGCTCGGTCGGCGCCACGCTCCAGAACCACACCCTCGACCACGCGGCCCTGCGCGGCCTCCCCTACGCCGGACAGCGCGCCGAGATCTGCGGCCAGCAGGAGAAACTCCGCTCCCGCTTCGGCCTGCGCCCCCGCCTCTTCCGCCCGCCCTATGGCACCTACGACACCACCACGCTGCGCGCCGCGGCCGACTGCGGCATCGCGGCCGTCGTCCTGTGGCGCGCCGCCATGGGCCCGGCCGACCTCACCTACACCCACGGCACGCCGGACCTCCGCCCCGGCGACATCATCGCCGTCGACCCGGACGAGACGGCCGGTCCGGGCCTGCGGGAACGGACGGCACGCCTGCTGCGCCGGGTGCGGGAGCGGGGGCTGACGGTGGGCAGGCTGGAGGACCATCTCCTGGGACTCCTCAGCGCCGGCCGGCGGCCTCCAGCCCGTCCGGCGGTCGGGGAAGAGGGCCGTTCAGGGCCGAAAACCCCACCGACGCGCCGCGGGCATTAGCAGTCCGCTTGACCGAGTGCTAATCACGGTCATAGTCTCGGCTCTGGCACTCCCCACTGGAGAGTGCCAACAACGCGACGGGCAGGTCCGGCACCCGCGACGACGGATCGACCTGGTCGCCACCTCAGACAGTTAACCCCGTGAGATCTCCGAAGGGGGAGGTCGGATCGTGACGACCGCCAGCTCCAAGGTTGCCATCAAGCCGCTCGAGGACCGTATCGTGGTCCAGCCGCTCGACGCCGAGCAGACCACGGCCTCTGGCCTGGTCATCCCGGACACCGCGAAGGAGAAGCCCCAGGAGGGCGCCGTCCTCGCCGTGGGCCCGGGCCGCTTCGAGAACGGCGAGCGTCTTCCGCTCGACGTCAAGGTCGGCGACGTCGTCCTGTACAGCAAGTACGGCGGCACCGAGGTGAAGTACAACGGCGAGGAGTACCTCGTCCTCTCGGCTCGCGACGTCCTCGCGATCATCGAGAAGTAGTTCACCCGAGCACTTTTGATGCTTGACGCTGCGCCCCTGGCCCCCGCGACCACACAAGAAGCCGGGCGCCCGGGGCGCAGTGCCTTTTTCACCCACAGATTTCCGAGAGGGCTCCCGCTGTCATGGCGAAGATCCTGAAGTTCGACGAGGACGCCCGTCGCGCCCTCGAGCGCGGCGTCAACAAGCTGGCCGACACGGTCAAGGTGACGATCGGCCCCAAGGGTCGCAACGTCGTCATCGACAAGAAGTTCGGCGCCCCGACCATCACCAACGACGGCGTCACCATCGCCCGCGAGGTCGAGATCGAGGACCCGTACGAGAACCTCGGCGCGCAGCTGGTGAAGGAGGTGGCGACCAAGACCAACGACATCGCGGGTGACGGCACCACCACCGCCACCGTGCTCGCCCAGGCGCTGGTGCGCGAGGGCCTGAAGAACGTCGCCGCCGGTGCCTCCCCGGCCGCCCTGAAGAAGGGCATCGACGCCGCGGTCAAGGCCGTCTCCGACGACCTGCTCGCCACGGCCCGCCCGATCGACGAGAAGTCCGACATCGCCGCCGTCGCCGCGCTGTCCGCCCAGGACCAGCAGGTCGGCGAGCTCATCGCCGAGGCGATGGACAAGGTCGGCAAGGACGGTGTCATCACCGTCGAGGAGTCCAACACCTTCGGTCTGGAGCTGGACTTCACCGAGGGCATGGCCTTCGACAAGGGCTACCTGTCGCCGTACTTCGTGACGGACCAGGAGCGCATGGAGGCCGTCCTGGAGGACCCCTACATCCTCATCAACCAGGGCAAGATCTCCTCGATCGCCGACCTGCTGCCGCTGCTGGAGAAGGTCATCCAGACCAACTCCTCCAAGCCGCTGCTGATCATCGCCGAGGACCTGGAGGGCGAGGCGCTCTCCACCCTCGTCGTCAACAAGATCCGCGGCACCTTCAACGCGGTCGCCGTCAAGGCTCCCGGCTTCGGTGACCGCCGCAAGGCGATGCTGCAGGACATGGCCACCCTCACCGGCGCCACCGTCATCTCCGAGGAGGTCGGCCTCAAGCTCGACCAGGTCGGTATCGACGTGCTCGGCTCCGCCCGCCGCGTCACCGTCACCAAGGACGACACCACGATCGTCGACGGCGCCGGCAAGACCGAGGACGTCCACGGTCGCGTCGCCCAGATCAAGGCCGAGATCGAGAACACCGACTCCGACTGGGACCGCGAGAAGCTCCAGGAGCGCCTCGCCAAGCTGGCCGGCGGCGTGTGCGTGATCAAGGTCGGCGCCGCCACCGAGGTGGAGCTGAAGGAGAAGAAGCACCGTCTGGAGGACGCCATCTCCGCGACCCGCGCCGCGGTCGAGGAGGGCATCGTCTCCGGTGGTGGCTCCGCTCTGGTCCACGCCGCGAAGGTCCTCGAGGGCGACCTCGGCAAGACCGGCGACGAGGCCACCGGTGTCGCCGTCGTCCGCCGCGCCGTCGTCGAGCCGCTGCGCTGGATCGCCGAGAACGCCGGCCTGGAGGGCTACGTCATCACCTCCAAGGTCGCCGAGCTCGAGAAGGGCCAGGGCTTCAACGCCGCGACCGGCGAGTACGGCGACCTGGTCAAGGCCGGCGTCATCGACCCGGTCAAGGTCACCCGCTCCGCCCTGGAGAACGCCGCCTCCATCGCCTCCCTCCTCCTGACGACCGAGACCCTGGTCGTCGAGAAGAAGGAAGAGGAGGAGCCGGCCGCCGCGGGTCACGGCCACGGCCACGCCCACTGATTCAAGGCGCCCGCACCACCCGGCACCACCGATGCCCGGCCCCCGCAGACACGGGGGGCCGGGCATCGGCGCGTCCGCGGACACCGCGGGTGATCCTCAGACGGGACCCCGCCCGCCCCGACGGCTTCGCCGTCAGGTCTCCAGTGCGTCCAGGGCGCCCAGTTGCGCCATCAGGCCCAGTCGGTCGTACTGCCACCAGGCCTCGGCGATCTTGCCGCTCCGGTCGAAGCGGTGGACGGTCGTCCCGGTCATGGTGACCTGCCTGCCGGTGGCCGGGAGGCCCATGAACTCGCCCTTGTGGGCGCCGCGCCAGGTCCACCTGCTGCACACACGGTCGTCCTGGGCGAGCTGGTCCTCGATGTCGAAGGAGAAGTCGAAGCCGCCGCGCCACCTCTCCACGTCGCGGCGCATCGCGTCCATCCCGATGGTGTCCTGCTCGTTGGACGGATCGTGGTCGTGGTAGTCCTGGGCGAGCAGGCCGTCGAGCGGAGGCAGCTCCCCGTGCAGGGCCACCGTCTCGAAGAAGCGCCGCGACGTCTCCGCGTACAACTTCTCGTCCCGGACGACGTCGAGATCCGTGAACGTCGGCATCTCGTCGCACAGGGCCACCAGATCCCGGAAGACCTTGTCGGTCTCGGGCAGGTTCGAGTTCCGCATCGCCTCCTCGTACGACGGGAACTCCACGATCTCGATGAAGTGCGACGCGTCCGAGCGGTCCTTGCCGACCACCGCGTGCGTCGCCGTGCGCTTCCCCTTGGTCTGTTCGACCCATGTGTCCATCAGCCGGTTCATCTCGTCGAACCGACTGGTCTTGCAGTCGATGAGCTGTACGAACGTCATGACGCCGCCTCCGGCCCCCCTGGGTCCGGTCTTCTGACACGCCCATCTTCCCACCGGAGCGGCGACGTCACCCGCTTGCCGGCGAGGCCCGTTCCCCTACTGCCGAGCCCCGTCCGCCTCCTGCCGAGCCGTACGTCCCACACCTTCACAAAGCCGTACGTCCGTCAACCACCTGAGGGCCGTACGCCGATCGCCCCTACCGGGGGCCGTACTTCCGTCCGGTCCTGGAGCTGATCCCGCCCAGCAGCGAGCGGGGCGTCACCTTCACCAGGCCCATCAGCGCCTTGTAGCGCGGGTCGGGAATCGACAGCGACTTCCCGCGCGCCAGGTCGTGCAGCGCGGCCGCGACCAGCTTGTCCGCGTCCAGCCACATCCAGCCCGGGATGTTGTCCGTGCCCATCCCGGCCCGCTCGTGGAACTCGGTCCGCACGAAACCCGGGCACAGCGCCATCAGCCGCACCCCGCTGCCCGCCAGGTCCCTGGCCGCGCCCTGCGTGAACTGCACGACCCACGCCTTCGACGCCCCGTACGTCCCGCGCGGCACGAACGCCGCCACGGACGCGACGTTGACGACCCCGCCGCGGCCCCGCTCCCGCATGGTCGCCGTCGCCGCCGAGGTCAGCCGCAGCACCGCCTCGCAGTGCACCTTGAGCATCCGCAGCTCGTCGGCCATCGAGACGTCGAGATAGCGCCCCTTGTTGCCGAAGCCCGCGTTGTTGATCAGCAGGTCGACGGGGTTCTTGCGGTCGCCGAGCCGGGCGGCCACCGCCTCGATGCCGGTGTCCGTGGCGAGGTCGGCGGTCAGCACCTCCGCCTCGATGCCGTGCCGGTCGTGCAGTTCGGTCGCCTGCTCGCGCAGCCGTTTGGTGTCGCGTGCGACGAGGACGAGATCATGCCCGTCCGCCGCCAGTCTGCGGGCGAACGCGGCACCGATGCCCGCGGTCGAACCCGTGATGAGAGCCGTTGTCATGGCAGAAGCGTAGTGACCCGGAGTCCAGGGGTCCGTTCTCTGCACGGGGCCTGCCGAACGTGAAGGCGCCGTGCGCTTCCTTCCCGTGACAGCGGTTCAGCCGCCGTGCCGCTCCACGTACGCGCGGGCCGCCGCCAGCGCCTCCGGGTGCAGGGCCTCGCCCGCCGCGAGCAGCCGGGGCAGCAGCTCCCGGTGCGTGGTGCTCGCCTGGAACGCCATCCGGGCCGTCACCTCGTGCTCCGGGATGTGGACGATCTCGATCGCGTCCCCCGCGCGGACCTCACCCGGCTCGATCACCCGCAGATAGGCGCCGGTCGCCGCCTTCGCCGTGAACCGCTTGACCCACCTGCGCTCACCCACGTGGCCCTGGAAGGTGCGGCAGGGTATCCGGCCCGTGGTCACCTCCAGCACCACGTCGAGGCCGATCCGCCAGCGCTCGCCGATCCGCGCGTCCGAGACGTCGAGGCCGGTGGTGGTGAGGTTCTCGCCGAACATGCCGTCGGCCAGCGTGCGCCCCAGCTCGCGCTCCCAGTCGTCGAGGTCCTCGCGTGCGACGGCGTACACCGCCTGGTCGTTGCCGCCGTGGTGGATCAGGGAGCACACCGTGTCCCCGGCCAGCCCGCTGCCTCCGACGCCCTTGGGTCCCGGCGCCGAGATCCGCACCGGCCCCTCCACCGGGCGCTTGTCGATGCCGGTCAGCCCCTGCGGGTGGTCGGAGTAGGGGACGGCCTTCGCACGGCCCACATTGACGGAGAGAAGCCTCATGGACGCACGGTAGGCGACCCGGGCTCAAAGTGTCGACGCATTTTTCGACGCCGGACCCAAGGTGCGCTTATGCTCGGAGGGTGATCGAGGCCCGTCATCTCCGTGTGCTGCGCGCCGTCGCCGCCACCGGCTCCTTCTCGGCGGCCGGGCGCGAGCTCGGCTGCACCCAGCCGGCGGTCAGCCAGCAGATGAAGGCCCTGGAGGCGTCCGTGGGCACGCCCCTGCTGGTCCGCAGCGGTCGGGAGATGCGCCTGACGCAGGCGGGCGAGGCCCTCGTGCGGCACGCGGCCGGGATCCTCTCCGGCCTCACCGCCGCCGAGGAGGAGGTCGCCGCCATCGCGGGCCTGCGGGCCGGCCGGGTCCGCCTGGTCTCCTTCCCCAGCGGCAGCTCCGCGCTCGTCCCCACCGCCCTCGCCGCCCTGCGCGCCGACCACCCCGGCACCCGTGTCTCCCTGGAGGAGGCCGAACCGCCCGAGTCGGTGGAGGCGCTGCGCAACGGTGACTGCGACGTCGCGCTCGCGTTCCGCTACGCGCGCGTGCCGGGCGCGGATCAGACCGAGGAGTGGGGCGACCTGGTCGTACGGCCCCTGCTGACGGACCGGCTGGTCGCCCTCGTGCCGGAGCGGCACCGGCTCGCCCACGCGTCGGCCGTCGCCATCGGCGAACTGGCCGCCGAGCCGTGGATCGCGGGCTGTCCGCGCTGCCGGGGCCAGCTGGTGGAGGTGTGCGAGCGGGCGGGCTTCACGCCCCGCATCGACTTCGCGACCGACGACTACCCGGCGGTCGTCGGGCTGGTCGGCGCCGGTCTGGGCGTGGCCGTCCTGCCTCAGCTCGCGATCGAGTCCGTACGGCCCCGTGGGGCGCGCGCGGTGACGTTGGAGCCGGCGGTGCGGCGGGAGATCGTCGCGCTCACGCTGCCCGATCTGGCACAGGTGCCGGCCGTGGCGGCGACGCTGGAGCAGCTGGGACGCGCGGCGCGGGCCAAGTGAGGACCCCGGTCACGTGAGAGAGGCGGGCACGCATGCGTGTCCGCCGTGATGTGCAAAAACGTTCCTTCATGTGTTCGACGACGCGTCTCTCGCGCCCGGCGACGCCGACACCAGGCGGTTGCGCGCCCGGCCCATCAGTTCCTCGCGCTCGTCCTCGGTCAACCCGCCCCACACGCCGTACGGCTCGCGTACGGCCAGTGCGTGCGCCGCGCACTGCGCGCGGACCGGGCACCTCATGCAGACCTCCTTGGCCGAGTTCTCTCGAGCGCTCCGAGCCGCCCCGCGTTCACCCTCCGGATGGAAGAAGAGCGAACTGTCCACCCCGCGGCAGGCGGCGAGCAGCTGCCAGTCCCACAGGTCCGCGTTCGGTCCGGGAAGGCGGGAGAAATCTGCCATTGCGTGACCCCTTGTAGCCGTTCTGAGCGGATACGGTGCCCACGACCGTACAACTACGATCTAAGGAGATGAAAATATGACCCATTGCGAATCTAGCCTCAGACACCAGCTAAAGGGAAGAAATAGGGCTGAATGGGGCATGGGTTGTGATGAAAGGTTGAGGGTCCGCGCGGCTCCCTCCACCGTGTCCGCCCCCTCACGTAGAGTGCCGAAGACTGCACACGGCCCCGTAACTCTTTCGAGTGACCATCGTTGAGAGTGCGGAGGCGGTTGAAAACACAAACGCTCGGGCAGGCGTCCGAGGCGGTCGACCGCACAGGTGACGATTTCGTACCAGCCTGGAGGCACAAGGTGACGCGCATCAGCTGCGGAGGGCGGCCATGACATCCGTCCTCGTCTGCGACGACTCCCCGCTTGCCCGAGAGGCGCTCCGCCGCGCGGTCGCGACCGTGCCCGGCGTCGAGCGCGTGACGACGGCGGCCAACGGCGAGGAAGTCCTCCGCCGCTGGGGCGCCGACCGCTCGGACCTCATTCTGATGGACGTGCGCATGCCCGGACTGGGCGGCGTCGAGACCGTGCGGCGGCTGCTGTCCGCCGACCCGGGCGCCCGCATCATCATGCTCACCGTCGCCGAGGACCTGGACGGCGTCGCCCTCGCGGTCGCCGCCGGTGCCCGCGGCTATCTGCACAAGGACGCCTCGCGGGCCGAGCTGCGCGCGACCGTCACCCAGGCGCTCGCCGACCCGACCTGGCGGCTGGCCCCGCGCCGGCTGCGCTCCGCCGAGATGGGCGCCGCGCCCACGCTCACCGCGCGTGAGATCCAGGTCCTCGAAGGCATGAGCCACGGCCGCTCCAACGCGGAGATCGGGCGCGAGCTGTTCCTCTCCGAGGACACCGTCAAGACGCACGCCCGCCGTCTCTTCAAGAAGCTCGGCGCCTCGGACCGCGCCCACGCGGTGGCGCTCGGCTTCCGGTGGGGGCTGGTCCGCTAGGGCCGGCGGGAGGGCCACCAGGAGGACCAGCCGGAGGACGCCAGGCGGATCGGCCCCGAGGGCCACCTGGCGGACAGCCCGGTGGTTCGTACCGGCGGGGCAGTCCGGCGGTTCGGTCCGCAGGACACTCCGGTGGTTCGTACCGGTGGGACAGTCCGGAGGTTCGGCCCGGTGGGACACTCCGGCCGTCCGGTCCGGTGGGACACTCCGGCCGTTCGGTCCGGTGGGACCGCGCCTGCGTGGTGCCGAAGAAGGAACATCGGTGCCTGCGGTCAGGCGGTTCGGTCCGGCGGGTCAGCCGGGCGGGTCAGCCGGAAGGAACGCACCGGCATCGATGCGCCGGGCAGGCCCCCGGAACCGGCCCCGGTTCCGGCGGGGGCAGCCCGTCGGGGTCGGCCCGTCGGAGTCGGCCCGCGCCGGCCTGCGCCGGGTTCCGTGACCCGGGTCCGTCCGGGTGCGGCTTCCGGTCCGGTCGGCGGACGCGGCCGGTTTCGCCGGGTGCCGGTCGGTCCGGCGCCCGGTCAGTGACGAGGAGCGGGCATGAGGGAACCTCCCTGCTCAGGCGGGGTCGAGCGGCCGGGCGCGCACCCCGTCCTCAGCGCGGTCGGCGGGGGTGGCACGGGGCCCGGCCGGGTGCCCGCTGCTCGTTTCGCCGCGGATGCCGCATCCTTGAGATGTGGAGTCTCTCGGGGACGAGTCGGTCGAGCGGAAGGGGAGGGCGCAGGGGATGAGTTCCGGCGCACCTGCTCATAACGCTTCGGTGCACAACGACGGGCACGGTGCCGCGGACCGTTCGGCCGCAGTGCACCATGGACCGATGCGCGACGACGAGGCGGTCACTGCCGTGGGGACGATCGGAGCACTCGTCCACCGCGCCGTCGACGGCGACGAGCAGGCGACGCACGACCTGCTCGCCCACGTCCACCCCCTGGCGCTGCGCTACTGCCGCACCCGGCTGTCCCGGCTGCCAGGCGACGCGCGCCACTTCGTGGAGGACCTCGCCCAGGAGGTCTGCGTGGCGGTCCTGCTCGCCCTCCCCCGCTACCGGGACACGGGCAGGCCCTTCGAGGCCTTCGTCTTCGCCATCGCCGCCCACAAGGTCGCCGACCTGCAGCGGGCCGCCATGCGCCACCCCGGCTCGACGGCGGTCCCGTCCGACGAGATGCCCGAGCGGCCGGACGACTCGCTCGGCCCCGAGGAGCGCGCCCTGCTCAGCAGCGATGCCGAGTGGGCCAAGAAGCTGCTGGCCAACCTGCCCGAGAACCAGCGGGAGCTGCTCCTGCTGCGCATCGCGGTGGGCCTCACCGCGGAGGAGACCGGCCAGATGTTGGGAATGTCACCCGGGGCGGTCCGTGTGGCCCAGCACCGGGCGCTGAGCAGGCTGCGGGCCCTCGCCGAGCAGTGACTGCCCCCGGTGACCGGCCCCTTGGACGCCTTGGGTGAACAGGCCGGCCACCGATTCCGTACGAACATACGAAGCCCGGAGTGACGTCGGACCGTGGAATTCGGGAGCTCCGCTTCCCGTTAGCATGGACATCCGCACCGATCAAGGCCATTTGGGGAAGGTGTCATGACTGCCAACGTCGACGGAGTGCCCGCCAAATTCGCGACCCTCGGGCTCACCTACGACGACGTGCTGCTGCTGCCGGGCGCATCCGAGGTGCTCCCCAACGCGGTCGACACCTCGTCCCGCATCTCCCGGAACGTCCGGGTGAACATCCCGCTGCTCTCGGCGGCGATGGACAAGGTCACCGAGTCCCGCATGGCCATCGCGATGGCCCGGCAGGGCGGCGTGGGCGTGCTGCACCGCAACCTCTCCATCGAGGACCAGGTCAACCAGGTCGACCTGGTGAAGCGCTCGGAGTCGGGCATGGTCACCGACCCCATCACGGTGCACCCGGATGCCACGCTGGCCGAGGCCGACGCGCTGTGCGCCAAGTTCCGCATCAGCGGTGTCCCGGTCACCGACGGCGACAAGAAGCTGCTCGGCATCGTCACCAACCGCGACATGGCGTTCGAGAGCGACCGCTCCCGCCGGGTGCGCGAGGTCATGACCCCGATGCCGCTGGTCACCGGCCATGTCGGCATCTCCGGCACGGAAGCCATGGAGCTGCTGCGCCGCCACAAGATCGAGAAGCTTCCCCTGGTCGACGAGGCGGGCGTCCTCAAGGGCCTGATCACGGTCAAGGACTTCGTCAAGGCCGAGCAGTACCCCCGGGCCGCGAAGGACGCCGAGGGCCGGCTGCTCGTCGGTGCCGCCGTCGGCGCCAGCCCCGAGGCGCTGGAGCGTGCCCAGGCCCTGACCGAGGCCGGGGTCGACTTCCTGGTCGTCGACACCTCGCACGGCCACAACAGCAACGCCCTCAGCTGGATGTCGAAGATCAAGTCCAGCGTCGGCGTCGACGTCATCGGCGGCAACGTCGCCACCCGCGACGGCGCCCAGGCCCTGATCGACGCCGGTGTCGACGGCATCAAGGTCGGTGTCGGACCCGGCTCGATCTGCACCACCCGCGTCGTCGCCGGCATCGGCGTCCCGCAGGTCACCGCGATCTACGAGGCCTCCCTCGCCGCCCGCCCGGCGGGCATCCCGCTGATCGGCGACGGCGGTCTGCAGTACTCCGGCGACATCGGCAAGGCCCTCGCGGCCGGCGCCGACTCGGTGATGCTCGGCAGCCTCCTGGCGGGCTGCGAGGAGTCCCCGGGCGAGCTGCAGTTCATCAACGGCAAGCAGTTCAAGTCCTACCGCGGCATGGGCTCCCTCGGCGCCATGCAGTCCCGCGGCCAGGGCAAGTCGTACTCCAAGGACCGCTACTTCCAGGCCGAGGTCGCCGCAGACGACAAGCTCGTCCCGGAGGGCATCGAGGGCCAGGTGCCCTACCGCGGCCCCCTCGGCAACGTGCTGCACCAGCTCGTCGGCGGCCTCCGCCAGACCATGGGCTATGTCGGCGCCGCCACCATCGAGGAGATGGAGACCAAGGGCCGCTTCGTCCGGATCACCTCCGCGGGCCTCAAGGAGAGCCACCCGCACGACATCCAGATGACGGTCGAGGCGCCCAACTACAGCAGCAAGTAGGCGCACGGGCTTCCCGAGGGCGGTCCCGGAAACTCCGGGGCCGCCCTCGTCGTGCCCGTCGGCGATACTGGAAGACGCTGAAACGCATCAGGGAAAGGCCACAGACGTGACTGAGATCGAGATCGGGCGCGGCAAGCGCGGCCGCCGGGCGTACGCCTTCGACGACATCGCCGTCGTCCCCAGCCGCCGTACGCGGGACCCGAAGGAGGTCTCGATCGCCTGGCAGATCGACGCCTACCGCTTCGAGCTGCCCTTCCTGGCCGCTCCCATGGACTCGGTCGTCTCCCCGGCCACCGCCATCCGCATCGGCGAGCTCGGCGGCCTCGGCGTGCTGAACCTCGAGGGTCTGTGGACGCGGTACGAGGACCCGCAGCCGCTGCTCGACGAGATCGCCGAGCTGCCGGCCGAGGCCGCGACCCGCCGGCTGCAGGAGATCTACTCCGCCCCCATCAAGGAGGAGCTGATCGGCGCGCGCATCAAGGAGGTGCGCGACTCCGGCGTGGTCACGGCCGCCGCGCTCTCCCCGCAGCGCACGGCCCAGTTCTCCAAGGCCGTGGTGGACGCGGGCGTGGACATCTTCGTCATCCGCGGTACGACGGTCTCGGCGGAGCACGTCTCGGGCTCGCACGAGCCGCTGAACCTGAAGCAGTTCATCTACGAACTCGACGTCCCGGTGATCGTCGGCGGCTGCGCCACCTACACGGCCGCCCTGCACCTGATGCGCACCGGCGCGGCGGGCGTCCTGGTCGGCTTCGGCGGCGGCGCGGCGCACACCACGCGCAACGTGCTGGGCATCCAGGTGCCCATGGCGACCGCGGTGGCCGATGTCGCCGCCGCCCGCCGGGACTACATGGACGAGTCCGGCGGCCGGTACGTGCACGTCATCGCGGACGGCGGGGTCGGCTGGTCCGGCGACCTGCCCAAGGCGATCGCCTGCGGCGCCGACTCGGTGATGATGGGCTCCCCGCTCGCCCGCGCGACCGACGCGCCGGGCCGGGGCCACCACTGGGGCATGGAGGCGGTCAACGAGGAGCTGCCGCGCGGCAAGAAGGTCGACCTGGGCACGGTCGGCACCATCGAGGAGGTCCTCACGGGCCCGTCCCACACCCCGGACGGCTCGATGAACTTCTTCGGCGCCCTCCGCCGCGCCATGGCCACGACCGGCTACAGCGAGCTGAAGGAGTTCCAGCGCGTCGAGGTGACGGTGGCGGACTCGGTGCACCGGCGGTAGGCCGCAGGACACGGGAAGGGGCCGGTCACTCACTCGGGTGAGTGACCGGCCCCTTCCGCATGCCCGGGCGGGCCTGGGGCGTGTGAAGTGGGGCGGGGGCGCGCGGTTGCGTTCGCGGCGGATATGGGCTGGTCAGGAGGGTCGCAGGCGATAGCGTCCTGATCGGCGCCCCAGTTGTGTGGGGTGCCCCCTTCCAAGGACATGGTTCCGGTCCCCGGCCCTCGGGGCCCGGCCCGAGTTCCGACGAGTCGTCCACCGGGCCAATGGGCGGCGTCGTGGGCGCCCGTGGGACGCCATCGCAAGCCCAGCCGCTGGGACCGGATCCGTCTTCGGATGGTCCAGTTCAAGAGGAGGTGGATCTTGCGACTTTTCGGATGGTGAGCGGCCGCCCCCACACACAGTAGGGGCGGACACTCCGTGATCCATCCAGGAGCCTGCCGCAGTGCCCCCTGCGGTGGGCTCCACCTGGTTCCACCGTACTGGGGCAGAGGGGCGAGTGCCACCAACCGCCGAGGTCGGCGACCCCGCGCGCCCCCCTTCACAACCGATGCGCCGCCCCCGTGGGCGTGGCCCCCCGGGTGTCCAGCAGCAGCTGGGCCTTCACCGACAGGCCCTGCAGGTCGTAGGTGCGGTGCTGCTGGAGGAGGATCGTGAGGTCGGCGTCGGCGGCGGCCTCGTAGAGGGAGTCGGCGCGGGGGACCGGGCGGTCCAGGACGCTCCAGGACGGGACGTGGGGGTCGTGGTAGCTGACGGCGGCGCCCAGCTCCATCAGGCGGATCGCGATCTCGCGTGCGGGGGTGTTCTGCAGGTCGGCGAGGTCGGGTTTGTAGGTGACGCCGAGGAGCAGGACGCGGGCGCCGCGGGCGGACTTGCCGTGCTCGTTGAGAAGGGCGGCGGCGCGCTGCACGACGTAACGCGGCATACGGCTGTTGACCTGCTGGGCGAGTTCCACCATGCGCAGGGGGCTGCCGGGCCGGCCCGCGCGGTCGAGGGGGACGGAGTGGCCGCCGACGCCGGGGCCGGGGCGGAAGGCATGGAAGCCGAACGGCTTGGTCTCGGCGCAGCGGACGACGTCCCACAGGTCCACGCCCAGGTCGTGGCAGAGGACCGCCATCTCGTTGACCAGGGCCATGTTCACGTGCCGGAAGTTGGTCTCCAGGAGCTGCACGGTCTCGGCCTCCCGCAGGCCACGCGCGCGTACCACCTTGTCGGTGAGACGGCCGTAGAAGGCCGCGGCCGATTCCGTGCACGCGGGCGTGAGGCCGCCGATGACCTTCGGCGTGTCGGCCGGGGAGAAGGAGCGGCTGCCGGGGTCGACCCGGCTGGGGGAGTACGCGAGGTGGAAGTCGCGGCCCGCGCGCAGGCCGGACATCTCCTCCAGGAGCGGCCGCAGGAATTCCTCCGTCGTGCCCGGGTACACGGGCGACTCCAGGATGACGGTGGTGTGCGGGCGCAACTGCCCGGCCAGGGTGCGGGCCGCCGCCTCCACCTGGCCGAGGTCCAGGCCGCCGTCCGCGTCGCGCGGGGTCGGGGCGCAGATGACGGCGGTGCGCACCCGGCTCAGGGCGGCGGGGTCGGTGGCGGGCCGGAAGCCCCCCGAGAGCATCCTGCGCAGTTCGGCGGGGGTGAGGGACCCCGCCTCGGGGCCGGTCCGGTAGCCGAGGGTGGAGATGCCTGCGGCCACGGCGGCCTGGGCCAGGGGCAGGCCGAGCGGGCCGAGTCCGATGACGGCGAGATCTGCGGGCATGGCGTGGGCCGTCCTTCCCAATAACCGAAGCGGGACAGGTGCGCAAGCCCTGTGGACAGGACGGGCGAGCGCAATGTCAGACTAGGAGTAAATATGACCGTTATGTGGGATTGATCGGCTGTGTTGATCGGCTGTTTCGTGAGTCCGTGCCGGTCGCCGGGAATGCGGGCGGGCCGGGTGGGGCAGCCGTGTTTTCCGGGAAGCCCGCTCCGGTTCCGTGAGAGTTGTCCACAGGCTGGGGGTGCGTGGTGGCTGAAGTCGGGCGGGCCGGTCAGAATTTTGGGCAGGGGGACACCGAGCGGGCTCCGCCCCGAGGGCGCGGCCGGCGCGACGGACAGCGGGAGGCAGTGGTGAGGACAGCGACACTGGGGCCGGCGCAGCGAGCCGAGTCACTGGCGGCCATGGCCGAGCGCGAGCTGGACGTGCTGGTCGTGGGAGGCGGCGTGGTCGGCGCGGGCACCGCCCTCGACGCCGTGACCCGCGGTCTGTCCACGGGCCTGGTCGAGGCGCGTGACTGGGCGTCGGGCACGTCGAGCAGGTCCAGCAAACTGATCCACGGCGGTCTGCGCTATCTGGAGATGCTCGACTTCGCCCTCGTCCGTGAGGCGCTGAAGGAACGCGGGCTGCTGCTGGAGCGGCTCGCCCCCCACCTGGTGAAGCCCGTTCCGTTCCTGTACCCGCTCCAGCACAAGGGCTGGGAGCGCCTGTACGCCGGTTCGGGCGTCGCGCTCTACGACTCGATGTCCATGGCCCGCGGACACGGCCGCGGACTGCCGATGCACCGTCACCTGAGCCGCCGTCACGCCCTGCGCGTCGCCCCCGCCTTGAGGAAGGACGCGCTGGTCGGCGCGTTGCAGTACTACGACGCCCAGATGGACGACGCCCGCTTCGTCGCCACCCTCGTGCGCACGGCGGTGTCCTACGGCGCGAAGGCGGCCAACCGTGCGCGGGTGACCGCCTTCCTGCGCGAGGGCGAGCGGGTCGTCGGCGCCCGGGTGCAGGACGTCGAGGGCGGCGGCGAGTACGAGATCCACGCCCGGCAGATCGTCAACGCCACCGGGGTGTGGACCGACGACACCCAGGCGATGGTCGGCGAGCGCGGCCAGTTCCACGTCCGCGCCTCCAAGGGCGTCCACCTCGTCGTGCCCCGGGACCGCATCAGCTCCTCCAGCGGCCTGATCCTGCGCACGGAGAAGTCCGTGCTGTTCGTCATCCCCTGGGGCCGGCACTGGATCGTCGGCACCACCGACACCGACTGGGACCTCGACAAGGCCCACCCGGCCGCCTCCAGCGCGGACATCGACTACGTGCTGGAGCATGTGAACTCGGTCCTGCGGGTGCCGCTGACCCGGGACGACGTCGAGGGCGTGTACGCGGGACTGCGTCCGCTGCTGGCCGGCGAGTCGGACGCCACCAGCAAGCTGTCGCGGGAGCACACCGTCGCCCATCCCGTGCCCGGCCTGGTGGTCGTGGCGGGCGGCAAGTACACGACCTACCGGGTGATGGCCAAGGACGCGGTCGACGAGGCCGTGCACGGGCTCGACATGCGGGTCGCCGAGTGCGTCACCGAGGACGTGCCGCTGCTCGGCGCGGAGGGCTACCGGGCGTTGTGGAACGCGCGGGCGCGCATCGCCGCGCGCAGCGGGCTGCACGTGGTGCGGGTGGAGCATCTGCTGAACCGCTACGGGACGATGGCCGAGGAAGTCCTCGACCTCATCGCCTCGGACCCCTCGCTGGGGGAGCCGCTGCAGGCTGCCGACGACTATCTGCGGGCCGAGATCGTGTACGCCGCCTCCCACGAGGGAGCGCGCCACCTGGACGACGCGCTGACCCGGCGTACCCGCATCTCGATCGAGACCTTCGACCGCGGCTCGCGCAGCGCCCGGGAGGCGGCCGGGCTGATGGCGCCGGTGCTGGGCTGGGACAAGGACCAGATCGAGCGCGAGGTCGAGCACTACGAGAAGCGGGTGGAGGCCGAACGCGAGTCCCAACTGCAGCCTGACGACCTGACGGCTGACGCGGCGCGGCTCGGGGCACCGGACATCGTGCCGCTGTGAGGGCGGGGCGGAACCCGACCGTGCGCAAGGCCGTCCAGGGGCCGGGATCCGCGAGCGCCGTCGTGCCCACGCCCTCGTGTTTGCGCCGTTCTCCTCGCGCCGGCCGAGGGGCGCGGTGGAAGACGGATCCGGCCCGCCGCGCCCGCTGTTGAGGGGGTCCAGCAGCCGCGATTGCGGTTTCTGGCCGGACTTTGCTGCACCTTCTGGCCGGAAAGCTCCCGTCCCGGGGTGCATCGCGGAGGCGGGGAGGGGCACCCTGGGCGTCGGGCACTTGTCGGGTGAGGGACAATGGAGGCTCTGTCAGGGCGGGTTGCATGAGGGGACGCATGTCGGAGGCGGAGCGGGCGGGCACACCCCGTCAGGACAAGAGCGCACGTCTCCTCGCCGGGCGGTACCGGCTGGGGGGCGTACTCGGCCGCGGCGGCATGGGGACGGTGTGGCGCGCCGAGGACGAGACCCTCGGGCGCACGGTCGCCGTCAAGGAGCTGCGGTTCCCGTCGAACATCGACGAGGACGAGAAGCGCCGGCTGATCACACGGACGCTGCGCGAGGCCAAGGCCATCGCGCGGATCCGCAACAACAGCGCGGTGACGGTCTTCGACGTGGTCGAGGAGGACGACCGGCCGTGGATCGTGATGGAGCTCGTCGAGGGCAAGTCGCTCGCCGAGGTCATCCGTGAGGACGGCGTGCTGGAGCCGAGGCGTGCCGCCGAGGTCGGTCTCGCGATCCTCGACGTGCTCCGCTCGGCGCACCGCGAGGGCATCCTGCACCGTGACGTGAAGCCGTCCAACGTGCTGATCGCCGAGGACGGCCGGGTCGTGCTCACCGACTTCGGCATCGCCCAGGTCGAGGGCGACCCGTCCATCACCTCCACCGGCATGCTCGTCGGCGCCCCCTCCTACATCTCCCCGGAGCGGGCCCGCGGGCACAAGCCGGGGCCGGCGGCCGACCTGTGGTCGCTCGGCGGTCTGCTGTACGCGTCGGTCGAGGGCTCGCCCCCGTACGACAAGGGGTCCGCCATCGCCACGCTCACCGCGGTGATGACCGAGCCGCTGGAGGAGCCCAAGAACGCGGGGCCGCTGAGGGACGTCATCTACGGGCTCCTCACCAAGGATCCCGAGCGCCGGCTCGACGACGCCGGTGCGCGGTCCATGCTCAACGCCGTGATCCACGCGCCCGACCCCAAGGAGACCGAACCGGCGGACGCCACCAGGCTGGTGCCGCTGCCGGTCCAGCCCGACCGCGAGGGCGGGAAGGGGAGTTCGGCCGGGGAGGCGGGCGAGAAGCTGCGCGGGGCGCTGCGTTCCGTGCGCAAGAAGGCGGCCGTCGCGGCCGGGGCGGCCACCACGGCGGCCGCGTCCCGCACCAGGCCGGGGAGCGGTGCGGCGGCTTCCGGGTCCACCGCGTCGTCCACCGCGGCTTCCGCGTCCGTGGGGACGGACGAGGCGCGCAGGACCTCGGCGACGACCGCGGCCGCACCGGCCGGCCGGGCGACGACGGCCCCGGCGTCCGCCGGCACCACGTCCGTGTCGTCCTTCGGCTCCCTGGGAAGCGGCGGCCGGGGCGGCCAGGGTGCGCAGGGCCCCACCGGTGCGGGCACCGGGCCGAGCGGCGGGGCGAGCGCCGGTACGAACTCCGGGACGAACGCCGGTACGGGCGGCCGGAGTTCCGGGTGGCCCGTGATGACTCCGCCGGACCTGCCGCCCCGGCCGGTGCCCAGGGCGCCGCTGACCGACGTGGTGCCGAAGCGGACGCTGGTGATCATCGCCGTCGTCGTGGCGCTCGCGGTGCTCGGCACCGTGCTGGCCCTCACGCTCGGCGGCGGTGACGACGACAAGGCCGGCGGCGCACAGAGCGGCGGCGGCACCGGGACCGTCGCGAGCGGGAGCGCGAGCGCCTCCACCAAGGAGGACAAGGACAGCGGCACCCGCGCGGACGGGTCGGCCTCGCAGTCCCCGGGCTCCACCGCCTCCGGTGCCACCCCGGGCAACACCTCCGCGGCCGGCGGCAGCGGGTCCGACGTCTCCGCCACCGAGGAGAGCCAGGCGGCGACGACCTACAAGGGCGGCCAGGGCTACTCGATCGGACTGCCCACCGGGTGGAAGTTCCAGTCGGCGAGCTCCGCGGGCGACCGGTTCACCGGGCCCGACGGACAGCGGCTGCTGGTCGCCTGGACGAGTACGCCCAAGGACGACCCCGTCGCCGACTGGAAGAACCAGGAGCGCTACATGACGCGCTCTCAGTACAAGAAAATCCGCATAGCGGCGGTGGAATACCGCGGCTGGAACACGGCCGACTGGGAGTTCACCTACGCGGAGGGCGGCACCAAGTACCGCGTCATAGACCGCGGGTTCGTCGTGAGCGACAGCCAGGGATACGCGCTGATGTACACGGCGAAGGCCGCCAAGTGGTCCACCGGACTGCGCAAGAGCACCTGGCAGACACTGACGGACACCTTCACCCCCAAGAAGTAGCGACCCGGCGCACAGGGGGGTCACGCACCGTGTTCGGAGCGTGTTCGGGGCCCGAGATATGGGATCCCCTCTTTGCAGGTTGCCTCCGGCACGTATCGTGAGTGCTTGCGGACCGTACGCATCCAGCTCCATGGCCGGATACGGCGGGAACGGCCCGCGAGACGAACGGAATTGACCGACCGGGCGGCCGGGGGAGGCACCGTGGACGACTATGCGGGACGGGTACTCGCCGACCGCTACCGCCTGCCGCTGCCGCCCTCCGACGAGTACGAACTCACCGAGACCCGGGCCTTCGACACCTACAGCGGGCAGGAAGTCCTGGTCCGGCAGGTGCCGTTGCCCGAGGTCGTCGAGGCGGAGGTGCTCGACGCGGACGGGCTGCCCGAGGGGTTCACGGCGCGTGAGCGCAGGGGCGCCGGGCGGGTTTCCGGTGCGCGGGCGGCCGCGAGTACACGGCGGCCCGCCGATCCCGTCGTACGGCGCGCGGTGGAGGCGGCGCAGGCGGCGGCGAGCATTCCCGACCATCCACGGCTCGACCAGGTCTTCGACGTGTTCGCCGAGGGCGGCTCGCTGTGGATAGTGAGTGAACTGGTGGCCGCGCGGCCGCTCGCCGCGCTGCTCGCCGAACAGCCGCTGACGCCGTACCGGGCGGCCGAGGTCGCCTCCGACGTGCTCATGGCCCTGCGGGTGCTGCACGCGCACGGCTGGGTGCACCGCAACATCACCGCGCGCACCGTCCTCGTCTGCGACGACGGGCGGGTCATGCTGACCGGGCTGGCCGTCGGAGCGGCGGAAGAGGCGCTGTGCGGCTACGACCCGGTGCCGCCGCAGGACACGGAACCCGGGACGCCGGGCGCGCCTCCCGACCCTCACCGTCCGACGGCCCCCGGCGCCGTCCCCGGACCGGGCCCCGGCCCGGCCGCTGGTGGCCGGGCGCTCGGCCCGGCGCCGGGCGCCGCCGGCCGCGGCCCGGGGCCGGGTGCCGCCGGCCGCGGATCGGATGCAGGCGTTCTCGGCTCCGGCACCGGCGGTCTCGTGCCGGGTTCCGGAGGCAGCGCTCACGGGCCGGGTGCCGGTGGGTACGACTCGGGCGTTGCCGGCCGCGGGCCGGGTGTTGGCGGGCAGGGACCGGCTGCCGGTGGGCCTGGGCCGGGTGTTGGCGGATATGGGCCCGGTGCGGTCGGGCCTGGCTCGGGGGCCGTTGGCCAAGGGGTGGGTGTTGTCGGCGATGGGCCGGGTGCCGGCGGTCACGGGCCGGGGGCCGGTGGGCATGGCCCGGGACAGGGCGGCCAGGGGCGAGGTGTTGTCGGGGCCGGGCCGGGTGCCGGTGGCCATGGGCCGGGTGCCGGTGGGCACGGGCCGGGTGCCGGTGGGCACGGTGCGGGGGGCGGTGGTGTCGGGGGTTCCGGGGGTGTCGATCCCGAGGCTGCTCGGCGGGCCGCCATCGAGGCACGGGCGGCCGGTGGGCTGCCGGGTGAGCCGGTGGGCGCAGGCGGCGCGTCGGGCGCGGGGGCCGACGGGGCGGCCGTGGAGACCGGCGGGGACATCCGTGCCGCGCGCGCCGGGGCGATCGCCGCTTACCGTGCGGGCGCGCGGGCGGCGGCCCGGGTCCAGGAGGCCCAGCAGAACGGCCGCGCGGCGCTTCCGGGCACCCGCACCCCGGCCGAGAACGCCAACGGAGCCGTGACGGCCTCGCCGTACGGCGCGCCCGGGAGCGGTGCGGTCGACCCGCCGTCCGCAGCGGCGGGCCGGATCGCCGACCCGTACGGGGTACGGGGCGCCCCCGCGCCGAGTCCGGCAGCGGGCTCCGTCCCCCTGCCGTCCGGCGGTGTCCCGCACCCGCCCGTGCCGCTGCCCGTGCAGGCGGGCGCGGATCCCGGCGACGGGCGTGCCCCGGCGCGTTGGGACGACCTCGTGGCCGCCGGGGTGCCCGGCGCACCCGTCCGGCGGGGTCCCGCGACCGCGCCGGCCGCCGAGCGGGCACGGCAGGCGCGGATGGCGGTCGTCGGGCCCGTCACCGAGCGGTGGGCGCCCGAGCAGGCCGGACCGGTGCACGAGAACTGGCAGCTGGCCGCGCCGATCGGTCCCGCGACCGACCTGTGGGCGCTCGGCGCGCTGCTCTTCCGGGCCGTACAGGGACATGCGCCCTACCCGGAGGAGTCGACGGCGGAGCTGGTGCAGATGGTGTGCGCCGAGCCGCCCGCCTTCGCCGAGGAGTGCGGGCCGCTCAGGCCGGTGGTCGAGTCGCTGCTGCGCCAGGACCCCACCGAGCGCCTCGGCTTCGAGGAACTGCGCGGCTGGCTGCGCTCGCTGGTGCGGTCCGCGCCGGAGCCGGAGGCGGGCACGTACGTCGTCGCCGCGCCGCCCGTCGACCCGCACCGCCTGCCGATCGTGCGCCGCAAGGGCGAACTGGTGCGCAGACGGCGCGCCGGGCTGCCCGCGACCCACGGCCGGCACAAGCGGGCCCGGCAGGACACGGGCCGTTCCCCGCGCAGCCTGGGCCGCGTCCTGCTGGTGCTGATCCTGCTGTTGCTGGCCGGGGCCGTCGCGTACGCGATGCTGTTCATGCCCAAGGCCGGCGAGCAGGACGCGGCCGCCGGCACCGGCGGCGACCGGCAGCCCGGCGCGACCGCCTCCGCCACCGCACCGGCCGGACAGGCGCCCGAGGCGAGCAGTGAGCCCCGGCCCGACCAGACCTCGCCGGGCGCCACCACCGGAGCGGAGACCACCGGGACCCAGACCGGCTCCGGCGCGGACGCCGCCGACGGATTCACCGTCCGCGAGGACGCCGCCGGTTTCCGGGTGGCCGTCGCCAACGGCTGGGACCGCACCGGGAAGAACGGACGCGGTCAGGTCGTCTACTCCCACGGAGACTTCGAGCTGATCGTCGTACCGGGACGGGACAGCGCGTCCGCCAACGGCAGCGACCCGATGGTCTACCAGCGGGAGAAGGAGGCCGAGCTGCAGCCGTACCGCGACTCCAGCTGGGCGACGGCCTCCGGGCTGCGCACGACGACGGTCGGGGCGCGGACCATGGCCGAGGGCCAGTTCACCTGGTCCGACGGCGGGCGCGAGCTGTACGTCCGCAACATGGCGGTCCTCATCGACGGCCGGTACCACATCGTTCAGGTCAGGGGGCCGGAGGCGGAGCGGGACGAGGTCACGCGGCTGTACGGACAGGCGGCGGCCACCTACCAGTACACCGGTTAGTACGCACGCCGGCGCGCCGGCCGGTCCCATCCGGCGCTCCGGTTCCCGTACAGCCCCCGAAGCGACAACCGTCACAGTGCTGTCTCCTTGCCGCCCCGCTGGTTCCCCGGACGCGGCCCGGTCTTTACGCTGACCCTGTCAAGACCATTGCGGGGCAACGTGAATCAGATGCAGGGCCTGCTCCTCGCGGGCCGCTACCGGCTTGCCGACTCCATCGGCAGCGGCGGCATGGGCCGGGTGTGGCGCGCCCACGACGAGCTGCTGCACCGGGCCGTCGCCATCAAGGAACTGACCGCCGCGCTCTACGTCGCCGAGAGCGACCAGGCGGTCCTCCTCGCGCGCACCCGGGCGGAGGCGCGCGCGGCCGCGCGGATCAACCACTCCGCCGTCGTCACCGTGCACGACGTGCTCGAACACGACGGCCGGCCGTGGATCGTGATGGAGCTGGTCGAGGGCCGTTCGCTGGCCGACGCGGTCAAGGAGGACGGCCGGGTCGAGCCCGCCGAGGCGGCCCGGATCGGCCTGTGGGTGCTGCGCGCCCTGCGTGCCGCGCACTCCGCCGGAGTCCTGCACCGTGACGTCAAGCCCGGCAACGTGCTCCTCTCGCACGACGGCCGGGTCCTCCTCACCGACTTCGGCATCGCCCAGATCGACGGCGACACGACGATCACCCGCACCGGAGAGGTCGTCGGCTCCGTCGACTACCTCGCCCCCGAGCGGGTGCGCGGCCACGACCCCGGCCCGTCCTCCGACCTGTGGGCACTCGGCGCGACGCTCTACACGGCGGTGGAGGGGCGCTCGCCGTTCCGGCGCACCTCGCCGCTGACCACCCTGCAGGCCGTCGTCGAGGAGGAGGCCGCCGAACCGCGGCACGCCGGCCCGCTCGGCCCCGTCATCACCGCCCTGCTCCGCAAGGATCCGGCCACCCGCCCCGGTACCGCCGAGGCCGAACAGCTCCTCGCCGAGGCGGCCGAGGGACGCCGCCCGAGCGGGGCGCAGGCGTTCGTGCCCACGCAGTACGGCGGGCCGGGCGGGTACGGCGCACCCGACCGGACGACGAGCGGCGCGGGCTCGCCGTACGCGCCGACGGGCCCCGTCGGACCGCCCGGCGGACCTGGCGTGCCGGCGGCCCCGGAGGCGTCGACGCCCGTTCCCGGCACCACCGGCCCGACCGCCGCCGGCGCCCCGTACCCCTCCACCCCGCACTCCGGCCCCGTGCACCTCGGCACCGGCTCCGCCCCGCTCCCGCGCCGGCGGCGGCTGCGCACGCTCGCGCTCGTGGTCGTGCTCGCCGCGCTGGTCGGCGGGGGCACGGCGGTCGCCTTCCAGAAGTGGGACGAGGGCCGGCAGGAGACCGGCGGTTCCACGACCTCCGCCTCCGGCACGCCGAGCCCCACGGCCACCGGCGACCAGGGCGCCGTACCCGACTCCTGGACGGAGGTCACCGACCCGCTGGGCTTCGCGCTCGCGCTGCCCGACAAGACCTGGGCCCGAACGGTGTACCAGGACGAAGGCGACCTCCAGCAGATCGACTACTCGCCCGACGGCGGCGAGCACCTCGTCCGCATCGCCCTCGACAGGTCGCCCGACTACGACGACCCGTACGCGCACCAGAAGGACCTCGAACAGCAGCTCCAGCGGCTGGTCGACTACGAGACGGTCTCACTGGAGAAGAACGTCTACCGCGACCGCGACGGCTCCGAATGGGACTACACGTGGACCGCGCTGGCCAAGGACACCGAGTTCCCCGGGCCGCGCCGGGCGATCGAGGAGACGTACATCGCCCGTGACGGCACGGAGTACGCGATCTTCATGTCCTCCCCGGCGAAGGACTGGGCGACGACGGCCGAGCAGTTCACATCGATCCTGCGGAGCTGGCGGGAACCCAGCGCCTCCTGACGGGGGGTTGGCCGGTCGGCCACCCGGAGCCGGGACGTCCGGTGGGGCATGATGGGCGCATGGGGACCGAGGGGGACGCCGTCCGGGTCATCGCGGGCCGCTACCGGCTGGAGGCGAGGCTCGGCCGGGGCGGCATGGGCGTCGTGTGGCGCGCCACGGACGAGCTGTTGGGACGGCGTGTCGCGGTCAAGGAGCTGGCGCAGGACGACACGCTCTCCAGCGAGGAGGCGCGCGGCCGTCGCGACCGGACGCTGCGCGAGGCACGCGCGGTCGCCCAGCTGAGCCACCCGCACATCATCGTCGTGCACGACGTCGTCGAGGACGGCGAACGCCCGTACATCGTCATGGAACTGATCGACGGCGGCTCGCTCGCCGACCGGATCGCCGAGCACGGCCCGCTCGCCCCGGACGAGGCGGCGCGGATCGGCCTCGCCCTCCTCGGCGCCCTGCGCGCCGCACACGCGGCCGGGGTGCTGCACCGCGACATCAAACCGGCGAACGTGCTGCTCGAACGCGACAGCGACCGGGTCGTCCTCACCGACTTCGGCATCGCGCAGGTCGCGGGCGCCACCACACTCACCGAGACGGGTTCCTTCGTCGGCTCGCCCGAGTACACCGCGCCGGAACGGATGTCGGGCGCGCACACCGGACCCGAGTCCGACCTGTGGTCGCTGGGCGCGCTGCTGTGCACCGCGCTGAGCGGCGAGTCGCCCTTCCGGCGCGACTCGCTGGGCGGCATCCTGCACGCCGTCGTCTTCGCCGAGATCCGGACGCCCCCGCAGGCCGCGCCGCTGCTGCCCGTCGTACGGGGCCTCCTCGAGCGGGACCCCGGGCGGCGGCTCGGCGCGGCGGAGGCGGAACGGCTGCTGCGCGCCTTCCGCGACACCGGGCGTACGCCCCCGGCGGCGTCGTCCGGCTACACCCCGACCCGGGCCGACCTGCCCCAACAGGGCCTGGCCCAGCAGGGACTGTCCCCGTCGCGTCTCGGCCAGTCCGCCCAGGAGCGCTCCACGCGCGGCGTGCTGATCGCCGCGCTGCTGGTCGCCGCGATGGCGGGCGCGGGCGTGTCGGCGGCGGCGCTGCTGGTGAACCGGGACGGCGAGGGAGGAGGTTCCCCCACGAGTTCGGCGCCCCGGGAGACCACGAGCGCGGCGCCGGGGCCGACCGCCAGCGGCTCGACCGGCCCTACGGCCGCCTCGCCCTCGCCGACCGGCCGCCCCTCCACCACGGCCTCGCACGCCGCGAGCCGCGCCTCCGACGACCGCCCGACGGCCCCCTCCGGCTACCACGTGGCCGACGACCCCGCCGGGTTCTCGCTCGCCGTGCCGGAAGGCTTCACGCGCGTGCCGCAGGGCGAGCGCGTCTTCTACATGTCCCCGGGGCAGACCTTCCGCCTCGGCATCAGGATCGCCGAGCCGGAGCCGGGCGGCCCGCTGGCCGTGCTGCGGCGCGCGCACGCCGGTGGACCGGACGCCAACCCCGGTTACCACGACGGCAAGGTCACCGAGACCACGCACGGGGCGCGTCCCGCAGCCCTCTGGGAGTTCACCTGGGACGGCTTCAGCGCGGCGGAGGGCCCCCGGCACACCTACGACCTGTGCTGGGAGGAGGACGGGCGGTTGTACGACGTGTGGGTGTCGGCGCCGGTCGGGAAGGTGCGCGAGGCCCGGGAGTACTTCGACGTCGCCGTTGACACCTTCGTGACAGGGTAGTTGCACTTCACCGATGGATACCGGCCTGTGCGGCGCGATATGGATGGACACATGAGTCACAACGGGGGCGTGGGCCACGAGTCCGACGAGACGACGAGTTTTGTTCTGCAACCGCCCAACCCGCAGTACGCCGCCGTGCCCGCCCCGGCGCCGGCGCCCCCGCGGGCCGGGGTGCCGCAGGAACCGGGCGTCGGGCGGCTCATCAACGGGCGCTACCGGCTGCTCGCCAAGCTCGGGCACGGCGGCATGGGCACGGTGTGGCGGGCCAAGGACGAGACCGTGGACCGTGAGGTGGCCGTCAAGGAACCCCGCGTGCCGGACCATCTTCCCGAACGCGAACGGGCCAACGCGTTCGAGCGGATGCGGCGCGAGGCGCGGGCGGCGGCCCGGCTCGACCACCCCGCCGTGGTCAACGTGCACGATGTCGCCGTCGTCGACGGACAGCCGTGGATCGTGATGGAGCTGGTCCACGGCCGCTCCCTCGGCAGCGCCCTCCAGGAGGGCACACTCAGCGCCCGCGAGGCCGCCCGGATCGGACTGGAGGTGCTGGGCGCGCTGGAGGCCGCGCACGCGGCGGGCATCCTGCACCGGGACGTGAAGCCGGACAACATCCTGCTCGGCCGCCACGACCGGATCGTGCTCACGGACTTCGGCATCGCCCAGATCGAGGGCGAGACCAGTCTGACCGACACCGGCGGCTTCGTCGGCTCTCCCGAGTACATCGCGCCCGAGCGGGTGCTCGGCCAGCGTCCCGGGCCGGCGTCCGACCTGTGGTCCCTCGGCGTGGTGCTCTACGCGGCGACGGAGGGCGTGTCGCCGTTCCGCCGCAGCAACACGCCGGCCACCCTCCAGTCCGTCCTCAACGCCGTGCCCGCCCCGCCCGCCGCCGCCCGCGGCCCGCTCGCCGAGGCCGTCAACGGGCTGCTGGACAAGGACCCGGCCCGCCGCCCCGGCCCCGCGCGGGTGCGGGCCCTGCTGGAGGCCGCCGCGCATCCGCCCGCGCCGCAACCGCCGCAGCCCTCGCCGCCCACGCAGGCCGTGGGACAGGCCGGCATGCCCGCCCGGCGCCGGTCGCGCCGGGCGGCGTGGACCGGGCTCGGGGTCGCGGTCGTCGCGGCGGCGGTGACGGCGTACCTGGTGCTCGCCGACCCGTTCGCCGGACCGCTGCCGGACGGCTGGAAGACGCACCACGAGAAGGACGTCACCGCGACGCTGGCGGTGCCCGGCACCTATGTGCGCGGCGAGCCGGAGAAGGACGCCGACGACGAACACTGGGTCAGCTACACCGACCCCAGCGGAGCCGTCTCGGTCGTCCTGGAGGTGGCCCGCAGGGCGGAGGACACGGGCAAGGCGATCAAGGCCTCCGCGGCGGCCGAGATGTACGCCGACGACGGGGACTTCAAGGAGTCCGGCAGCTACGAGCTCGACATGCCGAAGGCGCCGCGCACCAGGACCGACGACAACGCGGAGTACCAGGGCCGCCCCGCCGCCGGGAACACCGTGGTCTACATCACCGACGACAGCCAGGACCCGCTCCCGCGCGAGCTGAGGATCTTCTACTACAAGTCCCGCGCCGGGGACATGTACAAGCTGCTCATCGGGTACCCGGGCAAGGGTGACTTCACCGATCGGGGCCGCGAGGTGGCGCGGACGGCGATCGCGAACCTGGACGTCGACAAGCTGTAGGTCGTGGTAGGCATGGGGCATGAGCAACGACGGTGACCCCGTAGGCGCCAACGACCGTACCGTGGGCGGGCGTTACCGGCTGCTCGAACGGATCGGCTCCGGCGGCGCGGGCACCGTCTGGCGCGCCCACGACGTGCTCGTGGACCGCGAAGTCGCCGTCAAGCAGCCCCGGTTGCCCGGCACACCCGAGGACGAGACCTACCGCCGGGCCGCCCACCGCCTCTACCGGGAGGCCCGCGCCGCCGCCCGCGTCGACCATCCGTCCGCCGTCTCCATCCTGGACGTGGTGGTGGAGGAGGGGCAGACCGAGGGCGGGGACGGACTGCCCTGGATCGTCATGGAGCTGATCCGCGGCGAGTCCCTGCACGAGGCGCTGGCGCGCGGTCCCCTCGACCCCGCCGAGGCCGCCCGTATCGGCCTCGCCGTCCTGGGCGCGCTGCGCGCGGCGCACGCCGTCGGCATCGTCCACCGCGACGTGAAGCCCGCCAACGTCCTGCTCGGACCGCACGGCCGGGTCGTCCTCACCGACTTCGGCATCGCCCATGTCCACGGCGAGGAATCCCTCACCGGCACCGGCGAGTTCGTCGGCTCCCCGGAGTTCGTCGCCCCCGAGGGCGTGTCCGGGCGCGGCGCCGGCCCCGCCTCCGACCTGTGGTCGCTCGGCGTCCTCCTCCACGCCGCCGTCGAGGGCCGTTCCCCGTTCCGCCGCACGACCCCCGAGGCCACCCTCGCCGCCGTCCTCGCCGCGGCCCCGCCCGAGCCGGTCCACGCCGGTCCGCTCGGCCCCCTCGTCACCCGTCTCCTCGCCCGGGACCCGGAACAGCGGCCGGACGCGGAGGAGGCCGCGGCCGCACTGAAGGCGGCGGCGGGGGAGCGGAGCACGGCGGCGGAGGAGGGCCGGGAGGCGACGGCGAAGGGTTCGGGCGCACCGGCCGGGGACCAGGGGACCGAGGCGTTCGCACCCGTCTCTGCCGCTGCCGCCGGCGGAAGGCCGCACCCCGCGGCGCCCCCCGAGCCCGAGACCCGGGACGAGGCACACCGGACCACCGGCCCCACCCGAACACGTCGCCCGCTGCGCTTCTTCGCGCTCCGCCCGCTCCCGATCGCTCTTCTCGCGGTGCTGCTCGCCGCTGGGGTGTGGCTGGCCGGGACGGGCGGGGGGCAGTCGGACGCCGGGGCGGTCACGGAGTGGACCGGGACCTACACCACGGCTCCGGCGCAGCCCACGGAGTATGCGTCGCCCTCCGTCTGGGTCGCCCACGACGTACTCACCCTGGACGCCGTCCTCTCGGTCCCGTCCGGCTACGAGATGTCCGCGCGACGCGGCGCCGCCGACGCGCAGCCCCGGCTGGTGGTCTACTCGGCCGGCTCCGTCGACGTACGCCTCGCCCTGTGGGACCGGGCCCCCGCCGCCCCGATGGCCCGGGCGGCCGAGGCGCACAGGGCATGGCTCGGCCACGACGAGGACGCGCGCACCCGGACCGCCCGCACCACCTTCCACGGCTACGAGGCCGCCCTCGCCGACACCACCTACGGCCTGGACGAGAACCCCACCCGGGTCATGGAACTGTTCGTCCGCACCGACGACGGCCGCATGTACGAGCTGCGCGTCGACATGCCGAAGGGGACGCCACAGGAGAAACAGGGCACGGCGGTGTTCAAGGGAGCCCGCGACCGCCTGGAGCTCGAGAGCCGCTGATCCGGCCCGACGTGCGAGAGGACCGGCACAACGGCCTGATCAGCGGGTTCGTTGCCAGTGGTCACTGGCGCCTTGTGAGCGGTCCGTGAATCCCGTTACCGGCGGGTACCCAAAGCGCTTCGCGCGGCATACCCTGCGCGTCATGACGGACTCGCAGGCCCCGGAAAAGACCGGCACGAAGACCACGGCCGCTACGAACCCCCTCGCCCCCGCCCCCGCCGGCGTCCGCACCGCCGCCGACGTGGTCACCCCCCAGCTCGTCGCCCAGCTGACCAAGGGCGTCGTCGGCTCCGGCCGTACCGCGAACCACACGCCGTTCACCGGCGAGAAGCTCGCCGACCTGCCCGAGTCCACCCCCGAGGACGTGCTCAAGGCCTTCGAGGCGGCCCGCGCCGCGCAGGCGGTGTGGGCGCGAACGCCCGTACGGGAGCGCGCCGCCGTCCTGCTGCGCTTCCACGACCTGGTCCTGGAGCGCCAGGCCGAGGTCCTCGACCTGATCCAGCTGGAGACCGGCAAGGCACGGCTGCACGCCCACGAGGAGGTGCAGGCCGTCGCCGTGGCGGCCCGTCACTACGGCCGCAGGGCGGCGGCGTATCTGAAGCCGAAGCGGCACGCCGGCGCCATGCCGACCCTCACGAAGGTCACCGAACTGCGCCACCCGCGCGGTGTGGTCGGCCAGATCGCCCCCTGGAACTACCCCCTGGAGCTGTCCGTCGGCGACGCGCTCCCCGCGTTCGTCGCGGGCAACGCGGTCGTCATGAAGCCCGACACGGAGACCTGCCTGACCGCCCTGTGGGCGCGGGACCTGCTGATCGAGGCCGGCCTGCCCGCCGACGTCTTCCAGGTCGTCCTCGGCGAGGGCCCCGTGATCGGCCCCGAGGTCGTCCGGCACGCCGACTACGTCTCCTTCACCGGCTCCACCCGCACCGGCCGCGAGGTCGCCCAGGGCGCCGCCGCCCGCCTGATAGGCGCCTCCCTCGAACTCGGCGGCAAGAACGCCATGCTGGTGCTGGACGACGCCGACATCGAGAAGGCGGCCGCGGGCGCGGTCCGCGCCTGCTTCTCCTCCGCCGGCCAGCTCTGCGTCTCCATCGAGCGGCTCTACGTCCACGAGTCGGTCGCCGACGCCTTCGTCGAGCGCTTCGCCACCCGCACCAAGGCCATGCGTCTCGGCAACTCCCTCGCCTACGGCGCCGACATGGGCTCCCTGGTCGGCGAGCGGCAGCTGGAGAACGTCACCCGCCATGTCGAGGAAGCGGTGGCCAAGGGCGCCACGGTCGTCGCCGGAGGTGTCGCCCGCCCGGACATCGGCCCCTACTTCTTCGAGCCGACCATCCTCGACGGCGTCACCGAGCCCATGGCGGTGTGCGCGGAGGAGACCTTCGGCCCGGTCGTCTCCCTCTACCGCTTCAAGACCGACGACGAGGCGATCGAGCTCGCCAACTCCACGCCGTACGGCCTGAACTCCTCGGTCTGGACGAAGGACGCCCGCCGCGGCCGCGAGGTCGCCGCCCGGCTGCGCACCGGCACGGTCAACGTCAACGACGGCTACGCCCCCGCCTACGGCAGCGTCCAGTCCCCGATGGGCGGCATGAAGGACTCCGGCCTCGGCCGCCGCCACGGCTCCGAGGGCATCCTCAAGTACACGGAGGCCCAGACGGTGGCCCAGCAGCGACTGCTGCCGATGGCGCCGGCGCTGGGCATGAACGACGAGCAGTACGCGGAGTTCATGAGCAGGAGCCTGCGGCTCATGAAGGCCTTCCGTTTCCGCTAGACCGGTTCCGCAAGACGGGTTCCGCCCGACGGGTTCGACCCCGCACGAACGCTCAACGAGGAGAGAACGTGCCCCAGGACGCCTACGACTACGACGTCATCGTCGTCGGATCGGGCTTCGGCGGCTCGGTGACCGCACTGCGCCTGACCGAGAAGGGTTACAAGGTAGGCGTCCTGGAGGCCGGCCGCCGCTTCACCCGGGAGACCCTGCCCAGGAACTCCTGGGACCTGAAGAACTATCTGTGGGCGCCGAAACTCGGCCTGTACGGCATCCAGCGCATCCATCTGCTGGGCAACGTCATGGTCCTCGCCGGCGCGGGCGTCGGCGGCGGCTCCCTCAACTACGCCAACACGCTCTACGTCCCGCCGAAGGCCTTCTTCGACGACCCCCAGTGGCGTGACATCACCGACTGGCAGGAGGAACTGAAGCCGTACTACGACCAGGCGCGCCGCATGCTCGGTGTCCGGCTCAACCCGACGATGACCCCCTCCGACGAGCACCTGAAGGCGGCGGCCGACCGGATGGGCGTCGGCGACACCTTCCACATGGCGCCGGTCGGTGTGTTCTTCGGCGACGGCGAGGACGCCGACGGCCAGGCACGGGCCAGGCCCGGGGAGCCGGTGGCCGACCCCTACTTCGGCGGCGCGGGCCCGGACCGCAAGGCGTGCACCGAGTGCGGCGAGTGCATGACCGGCTGCCGTCACGGCGCGAAGAACACCCTCAACGAGAACTACCTCTACCTCGCCGAGAAGGCGGGCGCGGTCGTGCACCCCCTGACGACGGTCGTGTCGGTCACCGACGACTCGCAGGGCGGCTACGCGGTGGCGACCCTGCCGACCGACGACCGCCGCCCGTCGAAGGGACGGACCTACAAGGCCCGCCGGGTCGTCCTCGCCGCCGGCACCTACGGCACCCAGACCCTGCTGCACCGCATGAAGGCGAACGGCCAACTGCCCTACCTGTCGGACCGGCTGGGCGAGCTGACCCGCACCAACTCCGAAGCGCTGGTCGGCGCCCAGACCAACGACCGCCGCTACCGCAGGGCGACCGGCCGGGCGAAGGCCGACTTCACCCGCGGAGTCGCCATCACCTCCTCGATCCACCCGGACGAGAACACCCACATCGAACCCGTCCGCTACGGCAAGGGCTCCAACTCCATGGGCGGCCTGTCCATCCTCCAGGTCCCCTACGCGGAGGGCTCGTCGAGGGTGGCCGGCTGGCTGGCCAACGCCGTCCGGCACCCCCTCCTCGTGCTGCGCTCGCTCTCCAACCGGCGCTGGTCGGAGCGGACCATCATCGGCCTGGTGATGCAGTCGCTGGACAACTCGCTGACCACGTACCTGAAGCCGGCGGGCGTCGGCAAGGGCCTGCTGACGGCACGCCAGGGTCACGGCGCGCCCAACCCCAAGCAGATCAGGGCCGCCTCCGAGGCCGCCTCGGCGATCGCCGCCGACATCAACGGCTTCGCCGGCTCCAACGTGGGCGAGCTGATGGGCACTCCCCTCACCGCCCACTTCCTCGGCGGCTGTCCGATCGGCGACTCCCGCGAGAGCGGCGTCATCGACCCGTACCACCGGCTCTACGGCCACCCCGGCATCTCCGTCGTCGACGGCGCCGCCGTCTCCGCGAACCTGGGCGTCAACCCCTCGCTGACGATCACGGCCCAGGCCGAGCGGGCGATGTCGTACTGGCCGAACAAGGGCGAGGCGGACCCGCGTCCGGCGCAGGGGGCGGCGTACGAGCGGCTGAAGCCGGTGGAGCCGCGGGAGCCGGCGGTCCCGGCGGACGCGTTCGGCGCGCTGCGGCTGCCGTTCCTCGGGATGCCGGCGGTGCCGCCGAAGAAGTGAGCGCCGCGGGCAAGCGAAAGGGACCTGCACCCCCCTCCGAGCGCAGGTCCCTTCGCTGGTCCGTGGCGCGTTACGCGTGCGCGCCGGACTTGCGCCGACGCACCGCGACGACCGCACCGGCGCCGGCGACGACGGCGATGCCGCCGACGAGACCGATGACCGGGAGCGCGGAGTCGGCGCCGGTGGAGGCGAGGCTGCCGCTGATCTCCTTGGCCTCGCCCTGGGCACGGGTGCCGTCGGTCGCGTCGGGCTTCTGGCCGTTCGGCTCGGCGTCGTCGACGTCGCCCGCGTCGCTGCCCGCGGCGAGGATCTCCACGTCGTAGAAGTCACCGTTGCCGTAGCAGGCGGAGTCCTTGCCGGCGTAGATGGCCTCGCTGAGCGCGAACGACGACCCGGCCGGGGCCGAGGCCTTGACCTTCACCCGAAGGTCGAGGGTGGCGGAGCTGTTCTTCTCCAGGGAGTCGAGCAGCGCCACGAAGGAGCCCGTGACGTTGACCGTCTTGCCGTCCTCGTCCTCGTAGGAGTCCTGGAAGCCGTCGGTCCACTTCCCGTCCTCCTTCACCTGGATGACGGCGAGGCCCTCGGACAGCCAGGCGTCCGTGTCGTCGCCGTACTCGAGGAACGCGTCGATGTAGACGTTCGTCAGGTCCTGGTCGGAGTCGTTGTCGACCTTGAACTCGAAGTCGTGCCAGCCGGAGCCCGCGACGATCTTGTTCGGCAGGCCGGTGATCCGGGCGGTGAGATTCTCGTCCAGCGAGAAGGACTTGCAGTCCGTGAACGGGTCGAACGGCTCTTCGTCGTCGCTCGCCGACGAGCTCGCGGAGACCGAGGAGGACGCGGTGGACGAGGAGGAGGAAGAGGCTGAGGAGGACTGCGAGGCGCCGTCGGACGGCGAGCCGGAGGCACTGCCGGTCTGCGACTGGGACGCCGAGGCGGTCGTGGTGTCCGACGAGGAGGCGGAGGCCTCCGACGTCTGCGACTCGGAGGCCGAGGCGGACGCGCTCTCCGACGAGGACTCGCCTGCCGACGGCGTGCTGCTCTCCTGCGCGGACACGGCGGGCGCGGAGAGCAGGGCGAGCGGCACCAGCGCGGCCGTCGCGGCCGCGGTGACGAGAGTCCGGCGAAGCTTCATGAAGACCTCGAAAGATCGTGTCGGGGGAGGTCTTCCGCGAATGTGGGGCGCGGGCGTGACCCTTGTGTCGGTAGGTGTGACCCGTGAACCCTGTGAACAGTTGTCCCCGCCTCACGGGAACTTTATGTGACCCGCGTCACCTCGGCGGCGCCCGTGGTCTCTGCCGTCCGGGCGTGACGACGGGGCATGGTCTCTGTCGTCCGGGCATGACGAAGGGCCCCGCAGGGCGGAGCTGCGGGGCCCTTCTCATCGTCAGCACCGACGTCAGGGCAGCGCCGGTGCCGGGGGAGCGGCGCCGGGGGGTTGCGCCGCTGGTTGGTCTGGACCTCTGGCGGTCACCCAGGACAATGCACGCAATACGGTTGTCCTGGACGGGACTTGGAGCTGTGGGGGCTTTCTGCGCATCGTGCTGGATGAACACGGCGCCCGCAACCGTCTGAGCCGGCTCTTGTGCGTTTTTGCCATGTCCGCCGGCCGGCCCCGGGCGTCCCCGGGGCCGGCCGTTCTCTTGGGTGACCGGGCTGCTGTCCCCTGCCGTCCGGTCACTTTCCCGGAGCGAGGTCCCACGACGCACGGCACGATCCGTCCGTCTCATCGCTCCAGTGAGCCACGCGTGGTTCTTCCGGGCCCGCCCCTGGCTGGAACGGACACCGGGACCAACGAGACGCGCCGAGGGCGGTCACGCGCCGTACGGGTGAGAGGGAGTCCGAACTCAGATGCGACCCCGGCACAGCTCCAGCAGCGTCATCGCGAGCGCGGTGCCCGGCTTGCCCAGGGCGTCCCGGTAGTGACCGAGGACCTCCATCTCGCGCGAGAGGTTCACGCGCCGGCCGCCGGAGGTCATCCGGGCCTCCTGGATGACGGCGGACACGGCCATCCGCTCCTGGATCAGCCCGATGATCCGGTCGTCGAGGGCGTCGATGCGCTCACGGGCACCGCTGATCACGTCGGCGGCCTCGGGGGTACGGGCGCCGGTCACATCGAGGGCGGTCATGGGGGCTCCTCATCGGTGAGTGAGGTGCCCCGGAGCGGCAGGGTCCGCAGAAACGCCAGGCGCCCCGGACCTTGTCGGCCCGGGGCGCCTGGGGAAGTCGCTTGTCAGTTGCTCAAGCAGCACGACCATGGCAGCCGGTGGGCCGGGTGCCATAGGTAAAGAGGAAGGCCGAGTGCGTGAGCATGGGGCCAGTATGCCATCCCGGGACGACGGCGAGGTCACCCGCGACCACCCCGTTAGACTCGGTACCACAGCCCCTCGCCCAACCGCCGGAAGGCACCCCGTGTCATCAGCGACCCCCGCCGCCCCCGACACCGTCCTGGTCGTCGACTTCGGCGCGCAGTACGCCCAGCTCATCGCCCGTCGGGTCCGCGAGGCCCGGGTCTACAGCGAGATCGTGCCGAGCACCATGCCGGTCGCGGAGATGCTCGCCAGGAACCCCGCGGCGATCATCCTGTCCGGCGGCCCCTCGTCCGTGTACGAGGAGGGTGCCCCGCGCCTGGACCGCGCGATCTTCGAGGCGGGCGTCCCCGTCTTCGGCATGTGCTACGGCTTCCAGCTGATGGCGCAGACCCTCGGCGGCACGGTCGACAACACCGGCGCCCGCGAGTACGGCCGCACCGACCTGCACGTCTCCCGGGCGTCCTCCACCCTCTTCGAGGGCACCCCCGCCGAGCAGCACGTGTGGATGTCGCACGGCGACGCCTGCTCCGCCGCCCCCGAGGGCTTCTTGGTCACCGCGTCCACGGACGTCGTCCCGGTCGCCGCCTTCGAGAACGACGAGAAGAAGCTCTACGGCGTCCAGTACCACCCCGAGGTCATGCACTCCACGCACGGCCAGCAGGTCCTGGAGCACTTCCTCTACCGCGGCGCGGGCCTGACCCCGTCCTGGACGACCGGCAACGTCATCGAGGAGCAGGTCACCGCGATCCGCGAGCTGGTCGGCGACAAGCGCGCCATCTGCGGTCTGTCCGGCGGCGTCGACTCCGCCGTGGCCGCCGCCCTCGTCCAGAAGGCCATCGGCTCCCAGCTCACCTGCGTCTACGTCGACCACGGCCTGATGCGCAAGGGTGAGACCGAGCAGGTCGAGAAGGACTTCGTGGCCGCGACCGGCGTGCAGCTGAAGGTCGTCGACGCCGAGGAGCGGTTCCTCAAGGCGCTCGCCGGGGTCTCCGACCCCGAGGAGAAGCGGAAGATCATCGGCCGCGAGTTCATCCGCGTCTTCGAGCAGGCCCAGGCCGAGATCATCGCGGACGAGGGCCCGGCGGTGGAGTTCCTGGTCCAGGGCACGCTCTACCCGGACGTCGTCGAGTCCGGCGGCGGCACCGGCACGGCCAACATCAAGTCCCACCACAACGTGGGCGGCCTGCCCGAGGACCTCGAGTTCAAGCTGATCGAGCCGCTGCGCAAGCTCTTCAAGGACGAGGTCCGCATGGTCGGCCAGGAGCTCGGCCTGCCGGAGGAGATCGTCCAGCGCCAGCCGTTCCCGGGCCCGGGTCTGGGCATCCGTATCGTCGGCGAGGTCACCAAGGACCGGCTGGACCTGCTCCGCGACGCCGACGCGATCGCCCGCGAGGAGCTCACGGCCGCCGGTCTCGACCGCGAGATCTGGCAGTGCCCGGTGGTCCTGCTCGCCGACGTCCGCAGCGTCGGCGTCCAGGGCGACGGCCGCACCTACGGCCACCCGATCGTGCTGCGCCCGGTCTCCTCCGAGGACGCCATGACCGCCGACTGGTCGCGGCTGCCGTACGACGTCCTGGCGAAGATCTCCACCCGCATCACCAACGAGGTGCGCGACGTCAACCGCGTGGTCGTCGACGTCACCTCCAAGCCGCCGGGCACCATCGAGTGGGAGTAGGGACTACCGGCGCCTGACGACGCGCAGGGCCTGACCGGGCTTCCAGACCTGGACGACGAGATACGTGTCGTCCTCGACACGGGTCCTCACGACCTCCGTCAGCTCGGTGCGGAAGAGGTGGAACGGCTCCGGCGGTTCCACCTCTTTCACGTACCCGCCCTTGATCCGCGGGTCGTCGACCTCGACCGCCCGCCCGGCGACCCTTACGTCCCCGCCGCCCATCCCGGTGCCCTCGCCCGGGTTGGCCTGGAGGGCGAAGCGGGGGTCGCGGCGCAGATCGAGCGCCTTGACCGAGCCCGGCATCATGCCGAGCCACAGCTCGCCGTCCCAGAAGCGGACCTCGAGCCCGGTCGTCCGCGGGGAGCCGTCCTTGCGCAGGGTCGCCAGAACGTGGTGGGTGAAGGCGGAGAAGCGCTCCTCGACGGTCTTCGCGAGGTCCGGCTCCGCCGCGGCGAACGCCGCCCAGTTCGATGTCATACCTGGAGTGTGACTCCGAAACAGGACATCTTCTGTCGTAGTTCTGTCGCGTCCTGACGCCGCACGTCATCTTTACATAACAGGCCTGTTCTCCTGCGCTGACCGACGGTAACTTCCGCCCGTACACCCACCCAGTGCTGGAGGACCGATGCACGGGCCCACGCCGCCTGCCCCGCTGCCCACCGACCGGCTGCAGTTCGCCATGCCGCCGATGCACGACTCGGTGGAGGACGAGCGACGGCACCGCAAGGAACGCCTGGCCGGCGCCGTGCGCCTTTTCGGGCGGTTCGGCTTCGAGGACGGCGTCTCCGGACACATCACGGCCCGCGACCCCGAGTTCAGCGACTGCTTCTGGGTCAACCCCTTCGGGATGTCGTTCAAGCACGTCACCGTCAGCGACCTGGTCCTCGCCAACTCCGACGGCCAGGTCATCGAGGGCCGATACCACGTCAACCAGGCCGCCTTCACCGTCCACTCCCAGGTCCACGCGGCCCGCCCGGACGTCGTCGCCGTCGCCCACTGCCACTCGGTGCACGGCCGCGCCCTCGCCGCCCTCGGCGAACTCCTCGACCCCCTCACTCAGGAGAGCTGCGCCTTCTACGAGGACCACGCCCTCTACGACGCCTACACCGGCGTCGCCGTCGACGCCGAGGAGGGGCGGCGCATCGCGACCGCGCTCGGCTCCCGCAAGGCCCTCGTACTGCGCAACCACGGGCTGCTGACCGTCGGCGACTCCGTCGACGCGGCGGCCTGGTGGTTCCTGTCCATGGAACGCTCCAGCCAGGTCCAGCTCACCGCCCGCGCCGCCGGCCGGCCCCTCCTGATCGACCACCGGGCAGCGGTGGCCACCCGGGAACAGCTCGGCGGCGACCTGGTCGCGTGGATCAACTACCAGCCCCTGTGGCAGGACATCAGCCGCAGCGAACCGGACCTGCTGAGCTGAGCCGCCGGCCGATCGGGCGGGCGCTCAGAAACCACGCAGTATCACGGCCTTCGTCGACGTGAACTCCTCGTCCGTGAGCACCCCGTCCCGGTGCAGCTCACCCAACTCGCGCAGCCGGCGCAGCAGCACGTCGTGGTGGTCACCGCGGGCCGGGACCCGCGGCGGGACCGCGACCTCGGCGTTCCCGGCCTCCGCCTGCGACGACGGGTGCGGCAGCCGGGCCGTGACCGCGGTGGCCACCAGCGCGGTCAGCAGATCCCGGCGCACGCTGCCCCACAGATCCAGCGCATACGGATCCTTCTCCGCCGGCAGCTTCGAGAACACCGTCTCGCGGGTCACGAACCGCAGAAAACCGTCCTCGTAGCCGGAGTTGGGCAGCCACTCGACCTGTACGAGATCCCCCACCGCGATGATGCGCGGCCCCGTCGCCCGCTTCACCCGGTCCGAGGTGTCCGCCCAGTCGATCCGCACATGGGTGCCGTCGAAGGAGACCGTGCCGTCGGACGAACGCACCGACACCGGCACCGGCGGCCCCGGCAGCAGATACGCCCGGGTGGGCTCCTTGGGAACCTGGTCGAGCAGCAGCGCGTGCCGGATCTCCTCCGCGACGTACTCGGCCACCCCCGAACGGTCCACGTCCACCGCCAGCCGGTACGGATCCGCCGCCTCGGGCAGCCGCCCGCCCGTCGCCTGCAGCAAGGGATCCGCGCCCTCCCGCAACCGCATCCGCAGCCGTCCCCGCCGGCGCTCGGGCTCGTAGACGATCCCGGCGACGGCCTCCAGCGGCACGGCGATCTCCCCGTACGTCTGCCGGAACAGCGGCACGGAACGGTGCAGCCCCGGCGTGATCCGGACCGTCGTGCCGTCAAAGGCCCAGCTGCCGTCACGCTGGATGATCTCGGCCATACGCAAATTCTCGCAGCCAGGTCAACACGGCCACCGCCTTCTTCACCCGTATGGACCAGGCCTGCCGGGTGGACACGGTAGGTCGTAGGGCACAATTCGCTGTCATCACGGGCGAGTTGTCAGCAGGGCGGCGGCCGGGAACCTCACCGGTTTCCCCAAGGGCCTCCGCTCGTACGGGTCACGGGGAAGGCGGGCGTAGGACGTGGCGGTGCAGGAGGCTAGACAGGGTGCGAACCCGGGCACGGGTACGGCCCCCCACGACGGCGGCTGCACCTGCGGGGACTGCCCGCACGGCGCCCGCGAGGGACACCGGCGCGCGGTCGCCGCGTTCCTGATCAAACGCGACGAGTTCGCCGCCGGACAGGGCCTGCCGGCCGCCGTCGCCCACTCCGCCTCGGCCTCCCGCCAGTGGGTCTCCGAGGAACTCACCCAGTCCGCGAACCTCGTCGCCGAACGCGGCCGCGTCGAGGGAGAGGCCTGGCTGTCCCGCCTCTGGCTGCGCACCGCGCTCACGGTCTGGGCGGCGGTCGTGACGCTGTTGCTGGTCCAGGCCCTGACGGCGATCGGCGCCGGCTGGACCTCGGCCCGCACCGCCGGACTCCTCGCCGCCCTCGTCGTGGCCGGCGCCCTCACCGCCGCCTCCTGGTTCCACCGGGCCCGCGGCGGCGCCCTCGCCCCCGTCGTCGGCGAGGACAACCGCCTCTCCACCTCCCGCGCGGTCGCCGCCGCCTGGGTCCTCCTCGTCGCCTACGCCGTGCTCGTCCTGGTCGGCCGCCTCGCCGCCGCCTCCGGCCACACCGAACGCGACGCCCTCATCGCCGGGCTCGGCTTCGCCCGAGGCGCCGGGGCGGTGACCGTCCTCGCCGTGGTCTGCGGCATCGCCGTGCTGGTCCGCCGCGTGGTCGGGCTGCGGGTGCTGGGACAGCGGCTCCAGAAGGTGCGCGCGCACCGGCCGAGGGCCGCCGACCTCCTCACCGACGACTCCGGCCGCGGCACCTTCGCCGACATCCAGTACGTCGTGATCAACGCCGCCGCCCTGGTCTTCGCCGCGGTCCGCCTCGCCCGCCGCCCCGACCAGCTCCCCGACCTGCCCTGGGGCCTCGCGGTCGTGGTCCTGGTCTCGGCCGCCACCTATCTCGCCGGCAAGTACGCCGAGGGCGGCCGCCCCGTGATCCTCTCCGTCGTCCGCTCCCGCGAGGCCGGCGACCTCGACGCCCCCATCCGCACCGGCGACGACATCGAGATCCGCGGCGCCGGCTTCGTCCCGCCCGGCGCCCAGACCGCCGACCGCCTCTCCCGCATGGTCGTCCGCATCGGCCCGGTCCACGTCCACGTCCCCCTCGTCCCCGTCACCGGCGGCTTCGACAACCCCACCGACGCCGTCCTCACCGTCCCGGTCCCGGCGGACGTGGAACCCGGCCGGGTGGAGGTACAGGTGGTCACCGCGGCGGGTGTGGAGACCAACCGGTACGCGATCGACGTCACCGAGTGAACGGGCGGGCGGTGTGAACCCGCGGAGCGCACAGCCCTTGCCAACAGTTGAGCGCACCCCCTATGTCGTACGTATGGTCTGTTGAGGGGTCCTACCACTCGGCGCGAGAGGCGGCTGCGGACGATGACTCACGGCATGCGGACGGACACCCACGCCCCTTACCTCGGCGGCGGCCAGGGCTGGCGGGACACCGCCACCCGGTACGCCCTGCTTCCACTCCGTGTCTTCCTCGGCGTCACCTTCATCTACGCCGGCCTCGACAAACTCACCGACAGTGCCTTCATGAAGGACGGCGGTGCGGGCTCGATCGGTGACACCATGCGCGCCGTCCGCGACTCCTCGGCCATCCCCGCCCTGGTCGACCTGGCCCTGAAGAACCCGGTCGGCTTCGGCTACGCCATCGCCCTCGGCGAACTCGCCGTCGGCATCGGCCTGCTGATCGGCCTCCTCGCCCGTCTCGCCGCCCTCGGCGGCGCGCTGATCTCCCTCTCTCTCTGGCTGACGGTGAGCTGGGCCTCCGACCCGTACTACTACGGCAACGACCTCATCTACCTCATGGCCTGGCTCCCCTTCGTCCTCGCCGGCGCCCCCTACCTCTCCCTCGACGCGGCCTGGCGCAACCGGCGCCGACACCGGGCGGGCGGTTTCGACTGACTCCGTTCAGATGGGGCTGTCCGTGCCGGCGGCCCCGGCCCGGGCGCCCCTGCCCGCTCGGCGCCGTCTGCGGAGGGAGCGGGCCACCACGCCCGTCGCACCGGCCAGGCAGAGACCGGCCACGACCAGCGGGACGACCGCGAACCACGGCGTCTCCCACAGCCCGCCCGCGTCCCCCGCGTACAGGACACCCGCCAGGGTGAAGAACGCGCCGACGACCAGCCTGCCGGGCTGGAACTCATGACGTAGCACGGGTCACCTCCGCCTGTCCGACTCCGACCTGGATGTCGAGGTCGATCGTCCCGGCGTTCTCGGCGTCCGACACCGGCGACAGCGTCACCGTCCTGTGCTTGCCCGGCTCCACGTCCACGTCCTCCTTGTCCTCGCCGGGCAGTTGTACGTCGCCCAGTCCCACGTCGATGCTCACCCTCACCGTCACGTCCGGCGGCACGATCACCCGCAGCCGGCCCACCCCCACCTCCGCGTCGGTGCTCACCGTCCGCCCCGCGGCCACATCCAGCCGGGACAGGTCCAGCGTCCCGTCACCGGTGCCGAGGTCGTAGGCCTCCCGCACGTCCGCCACCGTCGCGGGCCGCCAGGTCCTGTCGGCCCAGTGCGTGCTCACGTCCTGGGGCAGGACCGCCGAACCGGCCAGCAGGCCCGCGGTGACGATCGCCATGAACACCGATCCCGCGCCCGTGCGCCCCAGGAACGAGCTGACCGCGATGCCCGCGCCGAACACGATGAGCGCGGCGGCCAGACCAGCCTGAAGACTGGTGCCCAGCGGGTGGTCGTCCCAGGTGAGCCGGGTGACGAGGCCGCCCACGAGCACGGCCAGCAGGAACACCCACCCGCCCGTCCAGCGGGGTCCGCGCGGAGCGGGGGAACGGCCGGGCGGGACGCGTATGTCCTCCCGGTCGCCCGCGTGGCCGATGAGACTGACGTTGATGGCCGCCGCGATGTCCCGGTCGCGCGGATCCCGGGGGCCCCACAGATAGCCGGTGCCGCCGTCGTGGGTGCCGTCCTTGACGATGGGGTCGCGCCACCAGGAGGGGTAGGCGGCGGGGACGGGCGGTGCCTGGGCCTCCGGCGGGGCGTCGGCGACGGCCTGTGCGGCCAGCGGATCGGGGTCGGAGGAGTCCCGGTGCCGCGACCAGTACCCGGCTCCCGCGAGAAGGAGGGAGAGGACGACGGCGAAGGTCAGGACGCTCCCGTTGTTCAGCATCGTCAGGAACACGCCGCAGCCGACCAGCGCGAACAGCACGGCCGCGAGGGCCTGGCCGTCGACCCGGCCCGTCAGCAGCTTGCGCACCTCGTTCTGGTCGTCGTCGGCGTACGGGACGAACAGCCAGGCGAAACCGTAGAAGATGAGGCCGATGCCGCCGGTCGCGGAGAGCACGGCGAGCGTGATCCGGAAGATCACCGGGTCCATGTCGCACTGCCGGCCCAGCCCCGCGCACACCCCGGCGAGCATCTTGTGCCGCCGGTCCCGACGGAACCCGGCGGGCCGCGCGGCCGCCTCGGCTCCCTCGTCCGCGCCCCGGGCCGCGGCCTCCGCGGCTGCCGCAGCCATCGCCGCGGCGACCGCCGCCTCGGCCGCGGTGAGGGAGTCGTCGTCCGGTCCGTCCTGCACCGCCCCTCCCGCGTCCGCCTCCTCGCTCGCGGTCCCCTTCCCGGCCCGGCCCGCCCCCTCGGTCATGCCGCGTGCTCCCTGTTCTCCGTGCGCGGGCGCGCCCGTCTGACCGGGCGCGCGAGGCTTCTCACCTGCGGCGCCCCGGGCGCCGGTGGACGGGGCGGCCGCGTCGGGCGCGGTGCCCCCGTCGGGCACGGCGTCCGCGGCGTGCTGGTGATTTTCCATGACTCCATGGTGGCGGCCCGGCGGCCCCGGCGGCAGTCGGAACGACCCTGGTCGGACCCTGATATCGGCCCTGAGCCAGAGCCGGGGAGGCGTTCGACCAGCGGGGGCGCCGAAGATCAGGGGCGTCTCGGGGACGAACCCTGATGCCCGGCCCCGCCCGACGTGTGACCATCGTTGGCATGCCGGAAGCCGCAGCAGCGCCACTCGTCGAACCGCGGCCGCCGCGCAAGCTCTACCGCAGCAGCGACGGTCGCTGGCTGGGTGGCGTGGCGCGGGGGCTCGCCGGGCATCTCGGGCTGCCCGTCGTCTGGGTGCGGCTCGTCTTCGTCGGTCTGTTCCTGGCGGACGGACTCGGCGCCCTGCTCTACGCGGCCTTCTGGTTCTTCGTCCCGCTCGGCGTCGGGGGCGTCGGCGACCAGAAGCCCCCGTCCCTCGTCGGCACCGAGACCGCGCCCGACGGCCGCCGCAGACTCGTCGCCCGCAGACCGGACCGGGGCCAGATCGTCGCCCTGCTCCTCATGGTCGTCGTCGCCCTGGTCTTCGTCGGCAATGTGAACCTGGGCAACGGCGCCAAGGCGTATCTCCTGCCCGCCGTCCTGGTCGGCGCGGGTGTCGCCCTCGTCTGGCGCCAGGCGGACAACGCCCGCCGGGCCCGCTGGGTCGAGGTCGGCCGCAGACGCCGTACGCTCACGCTGCTGCGCGCCGGTGCCGGCGTCCTCCTCGTGACCGCCGGTGTCTCCGGCATCTTCGTCCTGCAGGGCTCCGCCGCCCACCTCGACTCGGTGCTGCAGGCGGCGCTCGCCGTCCTCGTCGGCATCACGCTCCTCGCCGGGCCCTACCTGGTCCGGATGACCCAGGACCTCTCCGAGGAGCGTCTGATGCGCATCCGGGCGCAGGAGCGCGCCGAGGTCGCCGCCCATGTCCACGACTCCGTGCTGCACACCCTGACCCTGATCCAGCGCAACGCGGAGAACGCGAGCGAGGTGCGCCGTCTCGCCCGTGCGCAGGAGCGGGACCTGCGCACCTGGCTGTACAAGCCGGAGGGCACGGGCAAGGACGAGGCGGACGAGCCGGCCACGGTCGCCGACGCGGTCCGGCGCAACGCCGCCGAGGTCGAGGACAAGCACGGCGTCCCTCTCGAAGTCGTGGTGGTGGGGGACTGCCCGCTCGACGAGCGGGTCGGCGCGCAGATGCAGGCCGCGCGCGAGGCGATGGTGAACGCCGCCAAGTACGGTGGCGAGGGCGGAGCCGTGCAGGTCTACGCCGAAGTCGAGGGCAGGACGGTCTTCGTGTCCGTCCGGGACCGCGGCCCCGGCTTCGACCTGGACTCCATACCCGCCGACCGCATGGGCGTCAGAGAATCGATCATCGGCCGCATGGAGCGCCACGGCGGCACGGCGCGGCTGCGGGCCGTCCCGGGCGGCGGCACGGAGGTCGAGCTGGAGATGGAGAGGGCGGAGAACACGTGATGAGCGACCCGACCGAGACGAACACGACGGCGGGAGCGGGGGAGGCGGCCGAGCCGGCGCGGACCCCCGGCGAGAGCACGGGAGGGCGCCGCGTGCGGGTGGTCCTCGTCGACGACCACCGTATGTTCCGCACCGGTGTACAGGCCGAGATCGGCCAGACCGAGCAGACCGGGGTCGAGGTCGTCGGCGAGGCCGCGGACGTCGACCAGGCGGTCACCGTCATCACCGCGACCCGGCCCGAGGTGGTTCTCCTCGACGTCCATCTGCCCGGTGGCGGCGGGGTCGAAGTGCTGCGGCGCTGTGCCCCGTTGATGGCCGACGCCGAGCAGCCGGTGCGCTTCCTCGCCCTGTCCGTCTCGGACGCGGCGGAGGACGTGATCGGGGTGATCCGCGGAGGCGCCCGTGGCTATGTCACCAAGACGATCACCGGCACGGACCTGGTCGGCTCCATCTTCCGGGTGCAGGAGGGCGACGCGGTCTTCTCGCCCCGCCTGGCCGGGTTCGTCCTGGACGCCTTCGCCTCCACCGACGCCCCGCCGGTCGACGAGGACCTCGACCGGCTCACCCAGCGCGAGCGCGAGGTACTGCGCCTCATCGCCCGTGGCTATGCCTACAAGGAGATCGCCAAGCAGCTGTTCATCTCGGTGAAGACGGTCGAGTCCCATGTCTCCGCGGTGCTCCGCAAACTCCAGCTGTCCAACCGGCACGAGCTGACGCGGTGGGCGACGGCCCGACGGCTGGTGTGACGGCGCGGCCGCCGGCAGTCGCGTCTCACACCACCCGTGTCGCCCCCGCGAACGGCATCTCGTCGATCGGGGCGATGCGGACCGGCGCCGACGGGTTCGGGGCGTGGATCATCCGGCCGTTGCCGATGTAGAGACCGACGTGGGTGATGCCGGAGTAGAAGAACACCAGGTCGCCGGGGAGGAGTTCGGAGCGGGAGACGCGCCGGCCGGCGCCGATCTGGGCGTATGTCGTGCGGGGCAGGGAGATTCCGGCCGAGCGGTACGCGGCCAGGACGAGGCCCGAGCAGTCGAAGGCGTCGGGGCCGGTGGCGCCCCAGACGTAGGGGCTGCCGAGCTTGGTGTAGGCGAAGGATACGGCGGCGGCCGCACGGGAGTTGGGGGCGGTGCTCGTGCCGGGTGCCTGGAGGCTGTAGCGGGCGCCGGAGGAAGCGCGGGAGGCCCGGTCGCTCACGCCGGTGCCGCCGGCGTCCGCTCCGATCCGGGCGCGTTCCGCCGCCGTCAGCCGGGAGAGCAGACCACGGGCCGCGGCCAGCTTGTCGGTGATCGTCTTCTTGTGTTTCCTCAGCTCGGTCTGACGGGCCTTGAGGGAGGTCAGCTCGACGCGTGCGGAGCCGCGCAACTGCTCGATCTCGCGCAGCTGGTGGCGGGCGCGGGCGACGGCGGCCGACTGCCGGTCGCCGGCCCGTTCGGCGAACGCGGCGCCGTCGAGGTACTGGTCGGGGTCGTCGGAGAGCGCCAGTTGCACGGCCGGGTCGAGACCGGCGCTGCGGTACTGCGCCGCCGCCATCGAACCCAGTGCCTCGCGCGCCGAGTTGAGCTTCTCCTCCTTGCGTGCGGCCTGGTCCTGCAGCGTCGCCAGGTGCTGCTGGGCGGCGGTGGCCTTCTCCCGCGCGCCGTTGTACTTCTCGGTGGCCGCCTCCGCCTCCTGGTACAGCTTCGCCACCTTGGCCTTGATCTGCGCGGCGGTCAGCTGCGGCTCGGCCTGTCCGGTCCCGTCGAAGGCCGTGGCCGTCGCCGCGCCGGCAAGGGCGAGGGTGAACGCCGTACGGGCCGTCCGGCCGCCGAGCGAGCGCTGTCGGGGCTTGCGGTGCGCTGCCACGTGGGACTGCACGTCCTTTCGTACGACCGCCTCGGCCGGGCGGTCGTCGGACGGTCGTCGGACGGACCCCGGCTGTCAGGCGACCCGTCGGCCGTCCGGGGGAGCGGACGGACGACCGAGGGAAGCGGCTGACCTGTCCGACGGCGGCCCGCACAGGGGGAGCGGGGCGCGCCGCCGGACCTTCTCGGCGGTGGTGGCCGACTGCCGCCCCTGGCCCGGGCGGCGGTGGGGAGCCGGTCACCTGGGGGAGGACGCTAGGCCCGACGGTGACAGGTCGGTAACGCGATGTACGGAAAAGGCGGGAGCGGACCGCAGGACGACGGTTTCTGCCCGGGAGGCCGGACCAGGGGTGTCGGGTTCGCGCGGCACGGTGACCGATGCGGCGATTCCGGCATACCTCGGTACGGCAGGGTGCTATGGGGCGCACGGAGGCAACCGGGGCCACCAGGGGAGGGCCGGTGTGAGCGGCGCCCGCACGGCTGATTAGCATCCGGCCTCATGGACGTACTCATCCATCTTTTCGTCGGCCTGCACATCATCGGCATCGCCGCGCTCCTCGGCGGCTTCCTCACGCAGATGAAGGCGATGGGCCAGGGCACGGCCCGCTTCGTCCCCGCGATGCTGCACGGCGCGGCGACGATGCTGATCACGGGCGTGATCCTGGTCGGCCTGAACCAGGCGGACGACGAGCCCGTCAACAACGTCAAGATCGGTGTGAAGCTGGCGCTGCTGGTCGTGATCCTGGGCCTGGTCTACGTGAAGCGGGACGACGAGAAGGTGGACAAGTGCCTGTTCGGGCTGGTCGGCCTGCTGACCGTCGCGAACATCTTCATCGCGGTCCTCTGGACCTGAGGGACCCGCCGGACCCGCCGGACTCGTCAACCCCGCCGGACCCCCCGGACGGGCCGGAGCCGGTGGATCCGGTGAAGGCCAGGGCCGCGACCGCCACGACCAGCCACGCCCCCACCGCGACCCACAGCAGTACCTCCCCGGGCCCCTTCAGACCGGGGACGCGGACTGCGGTGGCGACGGACAGCATCGCCACCGCAGTCATCCCCATCGGGAACACCGTCGCCCACCGCCGCGTGTCGTAGCGCGGCCGGGGCCAGAGCACCTCGGCGGCGAGCAGGGCGCCGTACCAGCACAGCGAGAGCACGAGCAGCGCGACGGTCAGCACGCGCAGGACGCCCCGGTCGTCGGCGTTCCACAGGTACTCCGCGCGGTCGGCGGTGATGAGCCTCGCCCCCGCCAGCGCGGAGATCGCCAGCGCCCCGCCCGCCACCCACTGGTCCCCCGCACCCTGGGCCACCTGACGCCAGTCGAACAGGGCCAGCATCGGCGCGTAGAGCACCAGCCCCAGCCAGAACAGCGCGAGCGCGGTGTACGCCGGCCAGGTCGTGGCCTCCGCCCTGGCGAGCGTGGCGGCCAGCACCGCGAGCCCCTGGGTGGCCACACAGCACAGGAACACGTCCCCGGGCAGCCGCCGTTCCCGGTGCCCCGCGACATGCCGGAGGACGTGCCGCGCGACCCCCGCCAGCAGGAGCGGCCACAGCACCGCCGACAGGGCCAGCAGCGCCCAGGCGAGGGTCTGCCAGCCGAGCGCCGAGACGCGGGTGCCGAGGACGGTCGTGGCGGCCACGGCGGTCAGTCCGTCCGGCGTGCCGGCCTCCGCCCGCCACCGTTCGCGCTGCCGCACCAGCCGTACGGCGAAGTCCGCGCCCAGGGCCACCCACGCGGCGCCGGCCAGCGCCAGCGCGACACGGGACAGCACCTCGGATCCCGCCAGGTGCAGTCCGACCGACAGGACGCCGGTGGCCAGAACGGCGGCCCCGGCCGCCGGCGGACGCCGCGCCCACCAGGCGCGCAGGGAGGAGGAGCCGGACATGGGGCCGATGCTAGGGAGTGCGGAGCGGCCTGTGCGGGGGCACACGCGCGGGGGGCCGCAAACACGCGCGGGTGGCCGCACCCGACACGGACGCGCGCGTGGCCGCGGAAAACGGTCCACGCGCGCGTGGATCGGGCCGGGCGGCCCGTGGGCGTGTCTCAGGCCGGGCGCACCACGCTGTGGATGGCCGACTCGCCGTCGTAGTAGATCGACTCCTCGCGGACGTACGCGCCGGGCTTCGGGGCGTGGATCATCATGCCGTTGCCGATGTAGAGGCCGACGTGGCTGATGTCGTCGTAGAAGAAGACCAGGTCGCCGGGCTGGGCGTCGGCGAGGGAGACGGTGGTGCCGGCGTTCACCTGGTCGTAGGTGGTGCGGGGGAGGGTGACGCCCGCGGCCTTCCAGGCGGCCTGGGTGAGGCCGGAGCAGTCGTAGGAGTCGGGGCCGGTGGCACCCCACACGTACGGCTTGCCTATCTGCGCACGGGCGAAGGCGAGCGCCTTCTCGGCCTTGGTGGCGTACGACGAGTCCGTGGTGGACGTCGAGGAGCCGGCCGTCCCGGTGGTGTCGGCGCTCTGCTGCTGGGCGGCCTGTTCGGCGGCCTGCTGCCGGGCGAGCTCCGCCGCCTTGCGCGCGGCCTCCTCCTGCTTCTGCTTCTCGATCGCCGCCAGCCGCGCCTTCTCCTGGGCCGTCAGCTGCGACAGCAGCTCGCGCGCGTCGCCGAGCTTCTTCTGGACCGTGGCCTTGGCGGTCTTCAGGTCGCCCTGTGTGTCGGTGAGCGTCGCGAGGCTCTCGGTGGCCTCCTGGCGCTTCCTCATCGTCGCCGACTGCTCGGTGAAGTAGTCGTCGACCGCGCCCTTCTGGCGGTCGGTCAGCCGGCTCATCAGCTGCGTCTGGTCGAAGTAGTCCTGCGGCGAGTCCGCGAGCAGGAAGGTCGCCGTGTCGGGCGCGGAGGCGCCGGTGCGGTACTGGGCCGCGGCGAAGGAGCCCAGCTCCTCCCGCGCCTCGTTGAGCTTCTGGGTGCGCTGGGCGACGTCGTCGAGGAGGGTGTCGACCCTTTTGCGCTGCTTGGTCGTCTTCTCCTTGGCGGCGTTGTACTTCTCGGTCGCCGACTCCGCCTGGCGGTAGAGGTCGTCGACCTTCTTCTCGACCTCCTCCAGGCTCGGCTTGCCGTCGTCGGACGGCGCGGCGTTCGCCGTCTGGGAGAGCAGGGCCACGGAGGTGAGGGCGGCTGTGGCGAGGGCGGGCGTGCGGATGCCCGCCACGCGCGAACCCGCGGAACGCGGCTTGCGGTGCTGCGACGCCAAGGGAGGCGACTCCTTCCAACGGTCCGCCTACCGGGTTAGCTGTCGGGTTCGGGCGGGTGGTTCGGAAGGGTTGCCCTACGGCCTGCTCCGAAGGGGAGTCGGGCCGATTCACCCCAAGGTCTCGGTGGGTCCCCGGCTCCGGCTGCCGCGAGGGGGCGCGCCGGACTCGGCGGAGGCCGCGCGGCCCGGCGGGGTTCGCCGGTGGGGGTCGTGCGGCCTGCCCGGCACGGTAGCCAACTCGTGTGGTCCCTGTGAAGGTTGATGGGTGATATGCCCGATACATTTTCGTGACATCGGGCAAAGTCCGGGCGAGGGTCGCGGACCGTGCACCCCCCGCTCCGGGGAGTGAGTGAAGGCCGCGTTCCGGTTCCCCGGGGGCGGGCCGCCGGGCATGTTCCCGGGACGGGTCCGCGTTGTCGGTGGGGCACCCTAGACTCGGAGAGCGATGAGCAGCCTCTTTGACGACAGCTTCCTGGCGGACCTCCAGGGCCCACGCGGCCCCGAGGAGGAACCCCCGCCGCCGCCCGAGGACGATCACACTCCGGAACCGGTTCCGGACGATCTGTTCGGCGGGAAGTTCGACGTGCCCCCGGACCGCGACGCCTACTACCGTGACGGCGCCCCGCGCCCGGCGCTCGACGCGGCGGCGCTCCTGGAGGGGCTCAACGACAACCAGCGCGCGGCCGTCGTCCACGCCGGCACCCCCCTGCTCATCGTCGCCGGCGCCGGCTCCGGCAAGACCCGTGTGCTCACCCACCGCATCGCCCACCTCCTCGCCGAGCGGGACGTCCACCCGGGCCAGATCCTCGCGATCACCTTCACCAACAAGGCCGCGGGCGAGATGAAGGAGCGGGTCGAGCAGCTCGTCGGCCCGCGCGCGAACGCGATGTGGGTGATGACCTTCCACAGCGCGTGCGTGCGCATCCTGCGCCGCGAGAGCAAGAAGCTCGGCTTCACGTCGTCGTTCTCGATCTACGATGCCGCCGACTCCAAGCGTCTGATGGCCCTGGTCTGCCGCGACCTGGACCTCGATCCCAAGCGCTTCCCCCCGAAGTCCTTCAGCGCCAAGATCAGCAACCTGAAGAACGAGCTGATCGACGAGGAGGACTTCGCCGCCCAGGCCGCCGACGGCTTCGAGAAGACCCTCGCCCAGGCCTACGCGATGTACCAGTCCCGTCTGCGCGAGGCGAACGCCCTCGACTTCGACGACCTGATCATGACGACGGTCAATCTGCTGCGTGCCTTCCCGGACGTCGCCGAGCACTACCGCCGCCGCTTCCGGCATGTCCTCGTCGACGAGTACCAGGACACCAACCACGCCCAGTACGCGCTGGTCAGGGAGCTGGTCGGCACCTTTGAGCACCCGGTCGACGTACCGCCCGGCGCGTACGACGTGCCGCCCGCCGAGCTGTGCGTCGTGGGTGACGCCGACCAGTCGATCTATGCCTTCCGGGGCGCGACGATCCGCAACATCCTCCAGTTCGAGGAGGACTACCCGGACGCGACGACGATCCTCCTGGAGCAGAACTACCGCTCCACGCAGACGATCCTCTCCGCGGCCAACGCAGTCATCGAGCGCAACGAGTCCCGCCGCCCCAAGAACCTGTGGACCAACGCGGGCGCGGGCGCGCGCATCACCGGCTATGTCGCCGACACCGAGCACGACGAGGCGCAGTTCGTCGCCGACGAGATAGACCGGCTGACGGACGCGGGCGACGCGAAGGCCGGCGACGTCGCCGTCTTCTACCGCACCAACGCCCAGTCCCGTGTCTTCGAAGAGGTCTTCATCCGCGTCGGCCTGCCGTACAAGGTCGTCGGCGGGGTCCGCTTCTACGAGCGCAAGGAGGTCCGGGACGTCCTGGCCTACCTGCGGGTTCTCGCCAACCCGGAGGACTCCGTCCCGCTGCGCCGCATCCTCAACGTCCCCAAGCGCGGCATCGGCGACCGCGCGGAGGCGATGATCGACGCCCTCTCCCAGCGGGAGAAGATCAGCTTCCCGCAGGCACTGAAGCGGGTCGACGAGGCGTACGGCATGGCCGCGCGGTCGACGAAGGCGGTGAAGCGGTTCAACGCCCTGATGGAGGAGCTGCGGACGATCGTCGAGTCCGGCGCGGGCCCCGCGACCGTCCTGGAGGCGGTGCTGGAACGCACCGGCTACCTCGCCGAGTTGCAGGCCTCCACCGACCCGCAGGACGAGACCCGCATCGAGAACCTCCAGGAACTCGCCGCCGTGGCACTGGAGTTCGAGCAGGAGTCCGGCGAGGGCGAGACCTCCGGCTCCCTCGCCGAATTCCTGGAGCGGGTCGCGCTCGTCGCCGACTCCGACCAGATCCCCGACGAGGACGAGGACGGCTCCGGCGTCATCACCCTGATGACCCTGCACACCGCCAAGGGCCTGGAGTTCCCGGTCGTCTTCCTCACCGGCATGGAGGACGGCGTCTTCCCGCACATGCGCGCCCTCGGCCAGAACAAGGAGCTGGAGGAGGAGCGGCGCCTGGCCTACGTCGGCATCACCCGCGCGCGCGAGCGGCTCTACCTCACGCGGTCCGCGATGCGCAGCGCCTGGGGGCAGCCGTCGTACAACCCGCCGTCCCGGTTCCTGGAGGAGATCCCGGCCACGCACGTGGACTGGAAGCGGACGGGAGCCACCGCGCCCGTGTCCTCCGGTCCGGTCTCCGGGGTGGCGTCGTCGCTGGCCTCGTCCTCCCGCTCGCGTTCCTCGGCCGCCGGCGCCTCCGGCTTCGCGACGCGCAGGGCGGGGGCGGAGAAGCCGGTGGTCGCGCTGGCCGTCGGCGACCGCGTCACCCACGACCAGTTCGGGCTGGGCACGGTGGTCGGCGTGAAGGGCACGGGCGCGAACGCGGAGGCGACGATCGACTTCGGCGACAGCAAGCCCAAGCGGCTGCTGCTGCGGTACGCCCCGGTGGAGAAGCTGTAGCCGCGTGACGTGAGCCCCCGCTGTGGCGACGGGGGCTCGCAGCGGCGTGGGGACTACGTCGGGTCGAGCCCGTGGCTGCGCAGCCACGGCAGGGGGTCTATCGCGGAACCGCCCGCCGGCCGGACCTCGAAGTGCAGGTGCGGGCCGGTGGAGTTGCCGGAGTTGCCGGAGTAGGCGATCGGGTCGCCGGCCTTCACCGTCGTACCGGAGGCGACGCGGTAGCTGGAGAGGTGGCAGTACCAGGTCTCCGTGCCGTCCTTCGCCGTCACTATCATCATGTTGCCGTAGGCGCTGTTCCACTGCGTCCGTACGGTGCCGTCGGTCGCCGCCATCACGGTCGTGCCGTAGGAGACCGGGAAGTCGATGCCGGTGTGCTGGGACATCCAGTTGACGCCGGCCTGGCCGAAGTAGGCGCTGAGCCCGCGCTGGCCGACGGGGAGGGCGTACTTCGGGCGCAGCCGCTCCTTGCGGGCCGCCTCGGCCGCCGCCTTCTTCAGCTCGGCCGCCTGCTGTGCCTTGAGGTCGATGCGCTCCTGGGTGCGGCTGGCCCGGTCGGCGAAAGCGTCGGCCTCGGCGGTGAGGGTCTCGAGCTGGGTGTCCAGCTTGTTGTTGGCGGCGGACGGCTTCACGGCCTGGGCGTCCGACGCGGACGCCGTCGTGTTCGTGTCGTCGCCGCCGGTCAGGGTGCCGACGGAGGCGGCGGCGATCCCGGCGACGCCCATCACGCAGGCCGAGGGCACGGCCACGGTCAGCAGCGCGGAGCGCTTCGCGGGCGTACGACGGCGGGAACGGCCCGCGTTGCGGGCGGCGGCGCGGGTGAGGGGCGCCGGGACGGTCTCCTCCTGGTCGTCCAGGAGGGGGAGTTCGACGGCGGGGAGCTCACCGGTGGAGGCCGACTCGCCGCCGTCCGGGCCCTGTTCGTCGTAGCCGATCGTCTCGAAGGTGGCGGTGGCCTGCTGGTCGAAGGGGACTTCGGCCGGCTCCTCGTACACGTCGGAGGCCGGGTCGGTGGTGGCGCCCCCGTCGGAGTTCCACTGCGTGGCGTCGTAGGCGCCGGTGTCGAAGGCCTGAGTGCCCCATTCCCAGTGCTGGGTCTGCTCGACCGGACTGCCGGCCGGCCCGGCCTGCAGCCAGGTGTTCGCGTCCCAATGACCGCTGGTGTCGGAGGTGGTGGCCTGCGCCGGGACGACCGGCTGCTGCTGGTGGTCGGTGGGCCAGCCGGTCGTGTCGTACGCGCCCGAGTCGTAGGCGGCGTGGTGCTGGGCCGCGTACGGGTCGTAGTTCAGGGTGTGGTGGCCGCCCGTGTCGTGGAGCTGGTGGCCGCCGGTGTCCACCATCGTCGGGTGGGCGCCGATGGTCCACTGCCCGTCGCCGTAGGTGGTGCCCGAGCCGTCGCCGGGAAGGCTGCCGAAGAGGGGGTCGGCCGTGAAGTGGCCGGTGTCGTGGGCGCCCGTGTCGTAGCCGTGGTACGAGGTGAAGCCGTCGTACTGGGCTTCCTGGGTGCCGTACGACGCGTAGGGCGTGGAGTCGGCGTCGGAAGCCGGAGCCGGGGTGGTCGTGATCCCCGACGGGTGACGGTCGTTCACCAACTTCTCTCTCGCCTCGACAACAGGGGCTGCCAGAGCAGTGCGGCGACTGTACCCGGCGGTACGCGGGCGCGACAATCTTCCGCAGGTTTCGTGCTCGCAGGAAACGGGCAATCGGCCGTGTTTCGGGGGACTGTGGGCGCGGGTTTGGCTCTATGTTCGAAGAGTGTTCGATGCCCGGGCGGGTGGTGACCAGCGCGCTGTACGGGTGACGGGCCGCCGGCGGTGTCAGGCACCGCCGACTCGCCGGCTGTGTCAGGCCACCGTCAGCCCGCCGGTGTGCGCGTCGGCCGCGGCCGACGGCTCGGGCGTGTCGAGGGCCTCCCGTATGCCGGTCGCGACCGCCGGGTGGACGGGCAGGGCGAGATGCCCGATCCCGGTCACGCGGACGTTCTGCACGCTCAGGTCGGGGTGGTCGATACAGGCGGTCTCCAGCGGGACCATCAGATGGTCGAGATCGCTCCAGAAGCTGACGAAGTGCGTACGGCAGCCGGGAGCGGGCCGGGACAGTTCCTCGATGACCTGCGAGCCGGGGCGCATCTGGCGCACGATCGGGTGCGCGTTCGCCAGGGGCGCCACCCGGGTGCCGGAGTGCGGGGTGCCGAGCGTCACCAGCGTACGGACCCGGACGTCACCGCCCAGCCGCTGGACGTAGTAGCGGGCTATCAGACCGCCGAGGCTGTGCCCCACCACGTCGACCCGGACGCTGCCGGTGCGTGCGCAGATCTCCTCGATGTGGCGCCCGAGCAGCTCGGCCGCGGTGCGGATGTCGCAGGTCAGAGGGGAGTAGTTGAGCGACTCGACACGGTGCCTGCCGTGCTGGGCGAGGCTGCGGCGCAGCAGGACGAAGACGGAGCGGTTGTCGATGAATCCGTGCAGCAGGACGACGGGGAGCGGGGCCGGGGTGCGCAGCTGTGCCGGGCACTCGGTGCCAATTTCGTCGGTCTCGCCGTTCGGCGCCGCCGGGAGCACGGGGCGGCAGCGCTCCTGGGCGATGCCGGAGGGGTAGAGCAGGAGGTGTCCCGCGAGGATCGCGAGGTCCAGCACGGTGGCCTTGAGCAGAGCCGTGGAGAGCCCCGCCAGCCTGCCCGTCAGGCTCGGCAGGTCGGGCAGCAGACGCCGGCACAACGGAAAAAGGGGCTGCAGCACCCTGCTGACCTGCATCGCCGACCTCCTGTCGGCACACCGAGGACATCCCTGTCCCCCGTGTGCCCTCGTGGAAGTCGCGGCGAAGGCGGTCGGCCGGGCGGCGGCGGGGCTCTCGGCCCCGGGCGCCCGTCGCGGCTACGCCGATGCGCCGTACCACCGCGCCGCGCGGCCTGCGGCGCGGTGGTACGGCGACCTCGTTGCGGCTCCCGTTTCTGTCCCATTGTGTGATTTCCCCCTCGGCTCGTGCCGCGAAACGGCCGGTTGCGGGATGCTGGCGATAACGGTCGTTCACTTCCCGGGTGGGTGGCACGGGGTGCCCGGACCCTCGAGGATGGACGCAGTCGCTTCAGGGAGGCAGTGATGGGTGTGGCAGGCGGTCCGATCCGCGTGGTGGTGGCCAAGCCGGGACTCGACGGCCACGACCGCGGCGCCAAGGTGATCGCCCGGGCGCTGCGCGACGCCGGCATGGAGGTCATCTACACCGGCCTGCACCAGACCCCCGAGCAGATCGTCGGCACGGCGATCCAGGAGGACGCGGACGCGATCGGCCTGTCCATCCTGTCCGGGGCGCACAACACGCTCTTCGCCGCGGTGATCGAACTGCTGAAGGAGCGGGACGCGGCGGACATCCTCGTCTTCGGCGGCGGGATCATCCCCGAGGCGGACATCGCGCCGCTGAAGGAGAAGGGGGTCGCGGAGATCTTCACCCCAGGGGCGACCATGGCCTCGATCGTGCAGTGGGTGCGGGAGAACGTCAGGCAACCGGCCGGAGCCTAGACCCTGTCGTCGTCTTCCCGTCTGCCGTGCGGCGACCGGGCCCAGGGTCCGCTCACTTCGGCCGCTCCCCTCAGTTCCTGCGCCATCACCGCCCTCAGGCGCAGTGTCGTGCCCAGCCGCTGGAAGGCTTCCGCCCAGTAGCCCCCGGCCCCGGGTGAGGCGTCCTCCGGTTCGTCGGGCACGGCCAGCAGGGCGTCCAGGCGGGAGGCCTCCGACGGGTCCAGGCAGCGTTCGGCCAGGCCCATCACCCCGCTGAAGCTCCAGGGGTAACTGCCCGCGTCGCGTGCGATGTTGAGAGCGTCGACCACCGCGCGGCCGAGCGGGGCCGCCCAGGGCACCGCGCACACGCCGAGCAGCTGGAACGCCTCCGACAGGCCGTGGGCCGCGATGAACCCGGCGACCCACTCGGCCCGTTCGCCCACCGGCAGGGTGCTCAGGAGCTTGGCCCGCTCGGCGAGGGAGACCGCGCCCGGTCCGCCCGCCCCGGGCGCCGACGGCGGCCCCAGCAGCGCCCGCGACCAGGCCGCGTCCCGCTGGCGTACGGCGGCCCGGCACCAGGCCCCGTGCAGCTCGCTCAGCCAGTCGTCGGCCACCGGGAGCGCGACGATCTGCTCCGGAGTACGGCCGCCCAGTCGCGCCGGCCAGGCGGCCAGCGGGGCCGCCTCCACCAACTGGCCGAACCACCAGGACCGTTCGCCCCGGCCGGACGGCGCCTTGGGGGAGACGCCGTCGCGTTCCATGGCCGCGTCGCACTCGTGGGGCGCCTCCACGACAAGCGTCGGGGTGTCCCGCGTGTGGTCGACGGCCACGCACGCGCCGGCCCGCACCGCCATCCGTGCCGCGAGCGCCGAACCCGGCAGCGCCGACAGCAACTCGGCCGCCGTCGCCCGTACGTTGCGGCTGCGGTCGGCCAACGCCGTTTCCAGGAAGGGCTCGTCGCGTGCGCCGAGGCCGGAGCGCAGCGAGTCCAGGAACATCAGGCGGTCCTCGGCGCGCTCCGTCGGCCAGGTCGATTCCAGCAGCTCACGCGCGGTGTCGGGGACCCGGGACCGCAGCGACGCGAGGAGGGCGACGCGCTCGGCGAACAGCCCCTCCTGCCAGAGCTTCTCGATGCGGCCGGTCTCCTCCGGGCGCGGCAGCGAGGCGTCGCCGCCCGGTGCCGCGCGGCGCGCGAACCGCCAGTCCCGGTTCAGCCCGGCCAGCCACAGGGCCCGCGGGCCCGCGAACCGCAGCGCCGCCGGGCGCAGATCCGTACGCCCGCGTGCCGCGTCGAGCAGCGCGGGCAGGGCCTCGGCGGGCGGGGCGTACCCGTGGGCGTTCGCCGCCGCCAGCCACTGGGGCAGCAGCTCCATCAGGTCCGGTGCGGTGCCTCTGCGGCCGGCTCCGCCAGCGCCGGGGCGGTCGGCGAGCAGCAGCGCGAGCCGGCGGGCGGCCGCCGCCGGCAGTGCGGGGCGCGGGTCGGCGGGGGCCGGTTCCGGACGGGGCGCGGCACGGCCCGGACGCAGCCCGGCCCGACGGCGTACGGTCTCGGCGGCCGCGGCGTCCAGCAGGGCGGCCGGCGCCGACCGCCCGGGGACGGCTCCCGGGGGTGTACGGCGGTCCGTGCCCAGAAGGGCCGCGGCGACCAGGTCGTCCCAGGTGGTGGCGGGAGCGGTGGGCGCCGGGGTGGTGTCCATGCGTGTCCCCTCGGTCGTGGTCACAGGCGGACCGCCCCTCCCTCGCCGGCCGGCCAGGCGGTCAGGGGAGTGAAACCCCGGTGGCCGCACTCGCCGAACACCTTGACGGGGGCGCCGCCCGACAGGGCGACCAGGCGCCACAGGCCGGGGCGGGCGGCAGCGGCGGGGGTGAGCGGCAGTGCCGTGTCGCCGTCGGCGTCGGCGAGTTGCCAGGAGGTGCCGTCCGGCGTCGGTACGACGTCGTCCAGCGTCACCGGGACGGACTCCTGCCAGGGGTCCTCGCGCAGCGCCTCGCCGTAGCGGGCGGCCGCCTCGGTCGTCGTCATGCCCGGCGGGCGGGCCGTGGTCGCCACGGGGGACCCGAACCGCTCTCCCAGGGCGCCCCGTCGGCGCCCGCCGCCCGCGTAGGCGGACAGTTCGGCGTCCAGCGCCAGACCGACCGGCAGGGTGAGGCCGGGGGCGCGGCCGGCGGCGCCGTAGGACAGGACGAGGGCCGTGCGGCCGGAGGCGGTGCCGTGGAGCCAGATGCGGCGGGTGGTCAGTTTCGGGTCGTGCGTGTCGTGCTGGGTGAGGACCAGCCAGTGGTCGCGCAGGGGCGGGCCGGCCGGTGGGGCGGTCAGGCCGACGCGGGTGCGGACCGTGGCCGCGAGGGCCTGCGGGAGCCGGTCACGGTACAGCCAGCCCCGGTCGAGGAGATGGAGCAGGGCGCACTCCTCCAGCAGCCGCACCGGCCAGTCGGGGCCGGAGCCCGGGATCGTCCCCAACTCCCTCACCCGCGCCGCCAGTCCGGGCGCCTGGGCGTCGACCATGCGGGCGGCCGTCTCCTCCCACAGCCCGTGACCCGCCTGCTCCGCCGTGGCGAGACCGGCGCGCAGGAGATCGGCCAGGCGCTGCTCCAGCTCCGTCGCCCCCGTGGTGATCCGCTCGGCGCGCCGCTCCGCTCTCCGGCGCGCCGCCTCCGGGTCGGCGGATCCGGAACCGGCACCCGCCGTGCCCGCCTGCCCTGTCTCCGGGGCGCGGCCCCGCCGCCCCTCGCTCCACTCCTCGGCCCAGTCGGGCGCCCGCCCCGCCGGAACGGACGCCTCCCCGGCCGTCCAGAGCAGCAGCAGCCCGAGCGCGTGCTTGCACGGCGACTTGCGGCTGGGGCAGGTGCAGTCGTACGCCGGGCCCAAGGCGGTGAGGGGGGCCGCGGTGTCGACGACCGTCCGGTACGACGCGCCGCCGCCGCCCCCGCAGACTCCCCACACCGTCCCCTCCCGCGAACTGCCCGTGCCGGACCACGGACCGGCCACGCCGAGTTTGCTCCCCGCTTTGCGCGACGCGGCGTCAGGTGCCAGTGCCAGCACCTGGTCCGCGGTCCAGCGCACCCCCTGCTGAGTCATGCCACCGACAGTAGGTCCTCCCACTGACAATCGGTCCCGCGCTCATCGGACCAGCGCCCGCACCATGGCGCTTTCGCAGGTCAGATCGCATTGTCAGTGGCGTGGTGCACGGTGGACACCAGATCCGAACCGGCCGAGCTGGAGGGGACCTCAGCCATGTCCGTGTCCGCAGACCCGACGTTCGCGCAACCCGGTCCGCAGCAGCCCGCGGAGGCGTTGCGGCCGCATGCCGAGCACGCCTTCGCCGGCGAACTCGCCGCCCTCGCCGCCCACGACGACCGCCCGCGCCCGGCCCGCTGGAAGCTGTCACCGTGGGCCGTCGCCACCTACCTCCTCGGCGGCACCCTGCCCGACGGCACGGAGATCACCCCGAAGTACGTGGGCCCGCGCCGCATCGTCGAGGTGGCCGTCTCCACGCTGGCCACCGACCGCGCCCTGCTGCTGCTCGGCGTGCCGGGCACCGCCAAGACCTGGGTCTCCGAGCACCTGGCCGCAGCGGTCAGCGGCGACTCGACCCTGCTGGTGCAGGGCACGGCGGGCACCCCGGAGGAGGCGATCCGCTACGGCTGGAACTACGCGCAGCTGCTGGCGCACGGACCGAGCCGGGACGCCCTCGTCCCCAGCCCGGTCATGCGGGCCATGGCGGAGGGGACGACCGTCCGCGTCGAGGAATTGACTCGCGTTCCGGCCGATGTCCAGGACACACTCATCACCATCCTGTCGGAGAAGACGCTGCCGATACCTGAGCTGGGGCAGGAGGTTCAGGCGGTTCGCGGCTTCAACCTGATCGCCACTGCCAACGATCGGGACCGCGGGGTCAACGAACTGTCCAGCGCCTTGCGCCGCCGCTTCAACACGGTGGTGCTGCCGCTGCCGGCGAGCGTCGACGCAGAGGTCGACATCGTCGCGCGGCGCGTCGACCAGATCGGCCGCTCCCTCGAGCTGCCGGCCGTGCCTCACGGGGTCGACGAGATCCGCCGCGTGGTGACCGTCTTCCGTGAACTGCGCGACGGGATCACCGCCGACGGCCGCACCAGGCTGAAGTCTCCGAGCGGCACGTTGTCCACGGCCGAAGCCATCTCCGTCGTCACCAGCGGCCTTGCGCTGGCCGCGCACTTCGGCGACGGCGTGCTCAGGCCTGGGGACGTCGCCGCCGGAATCCTCGGCGCCGTCGTCCGTGATCCGGCCGCCGACCGGGTCGTCTGGCAGGAGTACCTGGAGACGGTGCTCCGCGAACGCGACGGCTGGACCGATTTCTACCGCGCCTGCAGGGAGGTGAGTGCGTGAACGGGAACGAAGAGGACTCGAGGTGGCCCAGGCTCCGACCGGGACCGAAGGGGGGTGCGTACGTGAACGAGGACGAGGACTCGCGGTGGCCGCGCCGCTGAGGACGCACAGGTGAGGAGATGACGGGGGGATGCGATGACGGGGATCCAGCGGGCCGGCCGGCCCGCCGACGACTCCAGGTGGCCGTTGCTGCTCGGGGTCCGGCATCACGGGCCGGGGTCGGCGCGGGCGGTGCGGGCGGCCCTGGAGGCCGCCCGGCCGCGGACCGTGCTGATCGAGGGACCGCCCGAGGCCGACGCGCTGCTTCCCCTGGCCGCCGACCGGGAGATGCGGCCGCCGGTCGCGCTGCTGGCCCATGCCGTCGACGAGCCCGGCCGCTCGGCGTTCTGGCCGATGGCCGAGTTCTCCCCCGAGTGGGTGGCCCTGCGCTGGGCCCTGGAGCACGGCGTGCCCGCCCGCTTCATCGACCTCCCGGCCGCCCACACCCTGGCCTGGCACAGCGGGGCGGACGCCGAGGACGCCGAGGAGGACGGGGGAGGGGCGCCGGGCGACGGGCTGCGGGTCGATCCGCTCGGCGCCCTCGCCGAAGCCGCCGGGTACGACGACGCCGAACGCTGGTGGGAGGACGTCGTCGAACACCGGGGCGTGGGCGAGGGCGACCCGTACACGCCCTTCACCGCCGTCGAGGAGGCCATGACGGCGGTGCGGGAGACGCACGCGGGCGCAGGACGGGACCGGGATCTCGTGCGGGAGGCCCATATGCGGCTCCAACTGCGCGTCGCCCAGCGCGAGTTCGGTGCGGACGGGGTGGCCGTGGTGTGCGGCGCCTGGCATGTGCCCGCACTGCGGCGCAAGGCCGCCGTCGCCGCCGACCGGGCGCTGCTGAAAGGACTGGCCAAGGTCAGGACGGACCTGACCTGGGTGCCGTGGACGTATCGCAGGCTGGCGCGGGACGGGGGATACGGAGCGGGGATCGACTCGCCCGGCTGGTACGCGCATCTGTTCCGGGTGCCGGACCGGCCGGTCGAGCGGTGGCTGACCAAGGTGGCCGGGCTGCTCCGCGAGGAGGACCGGGTCGTGTCCCCGGCGCATGTCATCGAGGCGGTCCGGCTCGCGGGGGCGCTCGCCGCGCTGCGCGGCCGTCCGCTGGCCGGCCTGAGCGAGACGACCGACGCGGTGCGGGCTGTGCTGTGCGAGGGGTCGGACGTACCGCTGGCCCTGGTGCGCGACCGCCTGGTGGTCGGGGACGTGCTGGGGGAGGTGCCGCCCGGCGCGCCGGCGGTGCCCTTGCAGCGCGACCTCGACCGGACGCAGCGCCGTCTCCGGCTCAGACCGGAGGCGGCGGACCGGGACATGGAACTCGACCTGCGCAAGGAGACCGACGCCGGGCGCAGCAGGCTGCTGCACCGGCTGAGGCTGCTGGGCGTGGAGTGGGGCGAACCGGTCGCCTCGCGGGGCAGCACGGGAACGTTCCGGGAGACGTGGCGGCTGCGCTGGGAACCGGAACTGGCCGTGCGGGTCGCCGAAGCGGGGGTGTGGGGGACGACCGTCCGCGCCGCGGCCACGGCCAAGGCGGAGGCGGACGCCGTGTCCGCGAGGGGACTCGCCGAGGTGACGGCGCTCGCCGAGCGCTGTCTGCCGGCCGGTCTCCCGGACGCGCTGCCCACGGTGATGCGGGTCCTCGCCGACCGGGCGGCCCTCGACACGGACGTCGGCCACCTCGCGCAGGCGCTGCCCGCCCTCGTCCGCTCCCTGCGCTACGGCGATGTGCGCGGCACCGACACCGGCGCGCTGGCGGACGTCGCCGCGGGCCTCGCCGAACGGATCTTCGTCGGTCTGCCCCCGGCCTGCACCGGCCTGGACGCGGACGCGGCGGACGAGATGCGGCGCCATGTGGACGCGGTGCACGGGGCGGTGGGGCTGCTGGCGGAGACGGCGGCCCTGCGGGACGACACCGCCGGCCCGGCCGACTCGGCGGGTGACGGGGAGGGGGCCGGCTCAGGGGCGAGGGGACGAGGTCCGGCCGGAGGACTCGGTGCGGGGGACCGGGATCTGCGTGTGTGCTGGCGGAGCGTGCTGCGGGGGCTGTCCGTGCGGGACCGGGTGGCGGGGGTGGTCCGGGGCCGGGTCGTGCGGCTGCTGCTGGACGACGGGGAGGTGGGGCAGGAGGAGGCGGCGCGGCTCATGGGGCTGGCGCTGTCGCCGGGGACGCCGCCGGGGGACGCGGCCGCGTGGATCGAGGGATTCGTCGGCGGAGGCTCCGGAGGCGGGCTGCTGCTGGTGCACGACGAGCGGCTGCTCGGGCTGGTCGACGGATGGCTCACGAGGGTGCCGGCGGAGGCGTTCACGGACGTGCTGCCGCTGCTGCGGCGGACGTTCTCGGCGTATGAGCCGGGGGTGCGCAGAACACTCGGCGAGCTGGTCCGGCGCGGGCCGGGGGAGCGGGCGGACGCGGCGGGGCCGGGGGCGGGAGTGCCCGGGTTCGCACACGATCTCGACGCCGGCCGGGCCGACGCGGTGCTGCCGGTGGTGCGGCTGCTGCTGGGGCTGGACGACGACGAGACGGGCACGGGTGACACCGATGGCGCCCGTGGCGCCGGTGGCACGGGCGACAACGACTACGTGGGGATGAACAGGTGACGGGTGATCAGCACGACCCGGCGCTCCAGGAGCGGCTGAGGCGCTGGCGGCTCGTGCTCGGCGGCGACGCGGCGGACGGTACCGGTCACGCCCTCTCGGGACGGGACGCGGCGATGGACGGGGCGCTCACAGCGCTCTACGGGAAGGGCGACGGACCGGCGACGGGACGGGACCGTTCGGCGGGTCTCGGGGCCTCGGCGCCGTCCGTGGCGCGATGGCTCGGGGACATCCGGACGTACTTCCCCACCTCCGTCGTCCAGGTGATGCAGCGTGACGCCATCGACCGGCTCGGACTGTCCGCGCTGTTGCTGGAACCGGAGATGCTCGAGGCGGTCGAGGCCGACGTGCACCTCGTCGGCACATTGCTCTCCCTCAGCAAGGCGATGCCCGAGACGGTGAAGGAGACGGCCCGGGCCGTCGTGCGCAAGGTGGTCGAGGACCTGGAGAAGCGGCTCGCCACCCGCACCCGGACCGCCCTCACCGGCGCTCTCGACCGCAGCGCCCGCGTCCACCGGCCGCGCCACCACGACATCGACTGGAACCGCACGATCGCCGCCAACCTCCGGCACTACCTGCCCGAGTACGGGACGGTCGTGCCGGAGCGGCTGGTCGGACACGGGCGGGCCGGGCGGTCCGTGAAGAAGGAGGTCGTCCTCTGCGTCGACCAGTCGGGGTCGATGGCGGCGTCCGTAGTGCACGCGTCCGTCTTCGGGTCGGTGCTCGCCTCGATGCGGTCCCTCGACACCCGCCTCGTCGTCTTCGACACCGCGGTCGTCGACCTCACGGACCAGCTGGACGATCCCGTCGACGTCCTCTTCGGCACCCGGCTCGGCGGCGGCACGGACATCAACCGGGCGCTCGCGTACTGCCAGTCGCGGATCACGCGCCCCGCCGAGACCGTCGTCGTGCTCATCAGCGATCTGTACGAGGGCGGTATACGCGACGAGATGCTGAAGCGGGTCGCGGCGATGCAGGCGTCGGGGGTGCGGTTCGTGGCGCTGCTCGCGCTGTCGGACGAGGGGGCTCCGGCCTACGACCGTGAGCACGCGGCCGCGCTCGCGGCGCTGGGCGCCCCGGCGTTCGCCTGCACACCGGACCTGTTCCCCGAGGTGATGGCGGCGGCGATCGAGAAGCGCCCGCTTCCCGTGCCGGACCCCGTGTGACGCTCCGCACCGCGAACGACAAAAGCGACATGGATGACATGACTACCCATCGGTAACAGGGGGGTTGCGCTACCTCGGGACTCGCGTGCAAGGATCGGCGGCACGTTTCGTCGCACGGGAGGATCCTCCCTTCTTGTCCTCTCCCACCGCTCTGCCCGGTGCCGCTCCGCGCGTCCTGCGCGAGGCGGCCGGACGGCGTGCGCTGCAACTGGCGCTGCTGGTCGGCGGGTTGCTCGCGCTCGGGTTCCTCTGTGGAGGGCAGGCGCAGGCGGCGGACAGGTCGGAGAGCGGGTCGGCGGTGGCTGCGGTGCCCGCGGCGGTCGCGGAGGTGACGGACCAGGTCTCGTCGTCGGCCTCGGCCTCGACCTCGACCTCTTCCTCGACCTCTTCCTCGGCCTCGACCTCGACCTCGGCCTCGACCTCGACCTCGACCTCGACCTCGACTTCGACCTCGACTTCGACCTCGGCGTCGGCTTCGGCGTCCGTGGTGCACACCCGGCGTGTAGTGCGGCCCGTGCGTGAGGTCGTGGCGGCGGTGACGGACCGGTTGGCCCAGGCCTCGGCGCCGGTGCCGCCCGTCTCGTCGGCTGTCCAGGATCTGCGTGACCTCACGGATCTCACGGACCTGGCGGATCTGCAGGATCTCTCCGATCTGCCCTCGCTTCCGGCGCAGACCCTGCCCGTGCCGGCCCTGCCCGTGCAGACCCCGCCGGTCGAGCCCCTTCCGGCACCCGTCACCCAGACGCCCCGGCCGGCCTCCCCGGTGACCGCGTCGCCGGACGGGAAGACGGCCGACGTCTCCCCGGCGACGGCTTCGCTCACCGCGTCGTACGGACCCGTGGTCCCCGCGCCCGGCGACGCGGCCGTTGCGCGCGCCGCGTCGCACAGCCCGCTGCGCATCGGTGGCGGTCACGCCCCCGCGCACCGGGCGCCCGGCGGTGCGCCCAGCGGTCTGCTGGGCGGTGCGTCCGTTCTCGACGGCGGTGGGGCGCGGCACGGCGACGCGCACGCCGTGACGGTGTATCACCGGGTGCCGCTGCTGCTGGTGCCCGGCAGTGCCGTGCGGTCGGACGCGGCCGAGACCCGGGACCGGCACCGGGACATTCCGGTCTTCCCCGGCTAGGACAAGGCAGCCCTTCCCCTGCCGCAGACCTGCCGCGCGGGGGTGGAACAGGTCTGCCCACCCGCCCGGAGCCGCCCCCCGCTCCGGCGCCGGAACGTCCCCAGCCTTCCGAAGTCTCGGAACCCCCAAAGGATCTGACGCACGCATGAACAAGAACATCCGCCGTTCCATCGTCATAGCCGCCGGCGTCACCGGCGCGTGGGCGCTCGGTTCCGCCGCGGCCAGCGCCGACGAACTGCCCGCCTCCTCCGTCTCCACGCCGGACACCGACGTCACCGGCGCCCTCACCGGCGCGGTGGACGGTGTCGTCTCCGGTGTGCGGGACACCGCCGACGGCGTCACCGAGGACGTGACCTCGACGGTCTCGGACACCGCGGCCGGCACCACCGGCACCGCCGCCACGGCCGCCGACCCCACCCGCACCGCCGGGACCGTCACCACCACCGTCTCCGGCACCGGCGGCGGGTCCGAGGCCGCGGCCAGGGTGAAGGGCGGTGCCGCCCAGGTCATCCGCGGCGCCCAGGCCGCACGCGCGGAGAAGGCCGCGCGGGCCGGCTCCGAGGCCGTCGTCGGGACCGGGTCCGCCGTGGTCGCCGCGGCCGGTGCCGCCCAGGCACAGGCGCCGGCCGTCCCGGACCTCCCGGAGGACGACCGGAGCGCCGTCGACTACCTCTTCGGCCCCCTCTCCGCCTTCGCCCCCGAGCTGGAGCAGGCCCTCGCCGCCGCCCGGACGAAGCTCCAGGGCGCGCGGTCGGCCGCCGGCGCCCAGACGCGGGGTGTCGACGGCGTCGTACGGACCAAGGCGCGGCAGACGGTCGCGGGCGCGGGCCGTACCGGCGCCGGGGCGACCGGCGCCGCCCGGGACGCGATCGTCGGCGCCCAGGGCCGTACGGCTGCGGCGGCCGCCACCGTCGGTGGCGAGGCCGCCGGTGTCACCTCCGCCGCCGAGGCCTCCGTCGCCGCCGTCCCGGGCCATGTCACGGGTACGGCCGGCGGGGTGCGGCAGCAGCTGGTCGGCACGGTCGCGAGCGTCCCCGGGACGGTCACCCCGGTCGTCGCGCGGACGGCGGACGCGGTCGTCCCGCCGGTGGCCGCGACCGCCGTGGACGGTGTGCTGCCGGTCGCCGGCCGGGCGGTCGCGGACGCCGTCCCGCTCGCCGGGCGGACCCTGACCGGCGTCGCCCCGGTCGCCGCCCCCGCGCTGAACGGCATCACGCCCACCGCCACCGACGCGGCGCGGGGTGTGACGGCCACGGCGGGCGGTGCCGTCGACGGTGTGCTGCCCGTCGCCACGGACACCGTCCACGGTGTCACCCCCGTGGCCACCGGAGCGGTCGCCGGGGTCCGGCGGACCGCCGGTCACACCGTCGACGCCGCGACCGCGCTGGCGCACCGCGTCGCCGGGGACGTTCCGCCGGTCGTGGACGGTGCCGTCCAGGGGATGCGGCCCGTCGCGGGCGGCGCCGTGAGCGGGGCCGGGGCGGTCGCCGGCGGGGCGGGGCCGGACGTGCGGGCGGTCGCCGACGAGGCGCTCTGTGACGTGCGGGCCGTCGTCGGCGGTGTCGCCGGCGAGGTTCCCGGGTACGCCGCCGGTGTCGTCGCGGCCGTGCCCGCGTACGCGACCGGTGTCGCCGGCCAGGCCGTCCCGTACGCCACCGGGCTCGCGGGCCAGGTCACCGCGGACGCGGCGGAGGCCGTGCTGCCGCCCGTGGTGAACACCGCCGTGCACGGCGTGGTGCCCGTCGCCGGGCGGGCCGCCGGGGACGCGGGTGCGCTCGCGTACGGGGTGGCCGGCGACGTACGGCCCTTCGCCGACGGGGTCGTCGAGGACGTACCGCCGCTCGAGCACGGCGTGGCCGGGCAGGCGGGCGGTCTGGCGTACGGCGTCACCGGGCAGGTTCCGCCGTTCGCCGACGGGGTCGCCGGCGCCGTACGGCCCGTCGTGGACACCGTCACCGAGACCGTCCGGCCGGTCGCCGGCAGCGCCACCGCGCTGGCGTACGGCGTCGGGGGCGAGGCCGCTCCCTTCGCGGGCGGGGTCGCCGGCGAGGCCGGTTCCTTCGTCGGCGGGGTCACCGGCCGGACCGCGCCCTTCGCGCAGGGCGTGGCCGGGACCGTCGGGGCCGGCGCGGGCCCGCTGGCCGGGCACGCCCTCACCGGGATGTGGGGCGTCGCCGACGCGGTCGCCCCCGCCGCCCCGGCCGCCGCCCCTTCCGTCACCCAGGCGAGCCCGTACAGCATCTGACCGCGAGGCGCTCCCCGTCCCCTCGGTGAACCTCAGTGATCCACCGGTGGTCGGCGGGGAGCGCGACCGCTCCGGCCGCGGGCGAGGCCCGCGCCGGGGAGGACGCGGCCGATCGACTTCCTGAGGCGGCGGGCCCCGGACGGCCGAACGCCGTCGGTTCGTCCGGCCGGCCCCTCAGGGAGGAGGCCGGGGGGTCCCCATTGGGGTGGGGATCGCCCGGCCGGAGCCCCTCCAGGGGCTGGTCGAGGGGCCTCACCGGGTCAACCCCAACCCGGTGAGGTCCCGCACCCGCGACACTCCGTGCCAGTGAGTGCGACATCATGTGACAGGTATCACCGCTCAGGTGTGACCCGCGATTTAGGGGCCCCCCGCAAGCAGCGATAACCTGCGAGACGGACATGCCGCGCGCTCGGACACCGTGTGCGCCTCCCTAGTGACACATGCGGACGTCACGTTGCCGATCGCGGCACGCCCACGCATCCAACGAACCGCGAGATCACTGATAGGGACGGAAGCGCGTGGACCTGTTCGAGTACCAGGCGAGGGACCTCTTCGCCAAGCACGATGTACCGGTGCTGGCCGGTGAAGTCATCGACACGCCTGAGGCGGCGCGCGCGATCACCGAGCGTCTGGGCGGCAAGTCCGTCGTCAAGGCGCAGGTGAAGGTCGGTGGTCGCGGCAAGGCCGGTGGCGTCAAGCTGGCCGCCACCCCGGACGAGGCCGTCGCCCGCGCGACGGACATTCTCGGCATGGACATCAAGGGCCACACGGTCCACAAGGTGATGATCGCCGAGACCGCTCCGGAGATCGTCGAGGAGTACTACGTCTCCTTCCTCCTCGACCGTGCCAACCGCACCTTCCTCTCCATCGCGTCCGTCGAGGGCGGCATGGAGATCGAGGAGGTGGCGGCCACCCGTCCGGAGGCCGTCGCCAAGACGCCGATCGACGCCAACGAGGGTGTCACCGAGGAGAAGGCCCGCGAGATCGTCGCGGCCGCCAAGTTCCCGGCCGAGGTCGCCGACAAGGTCGTGAACGTCCTCGTGACCCTGTGGAAGACCTTCGTCGAGGAGGACGCCCTCCTGGTCGAGGTCAACCCGCTGGCCAAGGTCGCCTCCGGTGAGGTCATCGCCCTCGACGGCAAGGTGACCCTGGACGACAACGCCGAGTTCCGTCACCCCGACTTCGAGGAGCTCCACGACAAGGCCGCGGCGAACCCGCTCGAGGCCGCTGCCAAGGAGAAGAACCTCAACTACGTCAAGCTCGACGGCGAGGTCGGCATCATCGGCAACGGCGCGGGTCTCGTCATGAGCACCCTGGACGTCGTCGCGTACGCCGGTGAGGCGCACGGCGGCGTCAAGCCCGCCAACTTCCTCGACATCGGCGGCGGCGCCTCCGCGGCCGTCATGGCGAACGGCCTGGAGATCATCCTCGGCGACCCGGACGTCAAGTCCGTCTTCGTCAACGTCTTCGGTGGCATCACGGCGTGCGACGAGGTCGCCAACGGCATCGTCCAGGCGCTGAAGCTCCTCGAGGACCGTGGCGAGGAAGTCACCAAGCCGCTGGTCGTCCGGCTGGACGGCAACAACGCCGAGCTGGGTCGCAAGATCCTCTCCGACGCCAACCACCCGCTGGTGCAGCGCGTGGACACCATGGACGGCGCGGCCGACAAGGCCGCCGAGCTCGCGGCTGCGAAGTAAGGAAGAGGGACTCAGACAGCCATGGCTATCTTCCTCAACAAGGACTCCAAGGTCATCGTCCAGGGCATGACCGGTGCCACGGGCATGAAGCACACCAAGCTCATGCTGGCCGACGGCACGAACATCGTCGGTGGCGTGAACCCCCGCAAGGCCGGCACGTCCGTCGACTTCGACGGCACCGAGATCCCGGTCTTCGGCACGGTCGCCGAGGCGATGGAGAAGACGGGCGCCAACGTCTCCGTCCTCTTCGTGCCGCCGGCCTTCGCCAAGGCCGCCGTCGTCGAGGCCATCGACGCCGAGATCCCGCTCGCGGTCGTCATCACCGAGGGCATCGCCGTCCACGACTCGGCCGCGTTCTACGCGTACGCCGGCTCCAAGGGCAACAAGACCCGGATCATCGGCCCGAACTGCCCCGGCCTCATCACGCCGGGCCAGTCGAACGCCGGCATCATCCCGGGCGACATCACCAAGCCGGGCCGCATCGGCCTGGTCTCGAAGTCCGGCACGCTGACGTACCAGATGATGTACGAGCTGCGTGACATCGGCTTCTCGTCGGCCGTGGGCATCGGTGGCGACCCCGTCATCGGTACGACCCACATCGACGCTCTGGCCGCCTTCGAGGCCGACCCCGACACCGACCTGATCGTGATGATCGGTGAGATCGGTGGCGACGCCGAGGAGCGTGCCGCGGCGTTCATCAAGGACAACGTGAAGAAGCCGGTCGTCGGCTACGTCGCGGGCTTCACCGCGCCCGAGGGCAAGACCATGGGCCACGCCGGCGCCATCGTCTCCGGCTCCTCCGGCACGGCCGCCGCGAAGAAGGAGGCCCTCGAGGCCGCCGGCGTCAAGGTCGGCAAGACGCCGACCGAGACGGCGAAGCTCGCCCGCGAGATTCTCGCCGGCTGACCCTCTCGGCTGAGCGCCGGTGGCCCGTTCCCCTGTATGGGGGCGGGCCACCGGCGTTTTCGCTCGCCCGCGCTCGCGGGGTGCCGCCGCGCCCGCCCTCCCCGCAGCCAGGGCCTGTGGGCGGGCGGGCTAACGGGTCAAGGGGAGCAGGCGTTCCGGGCCGTTGGCCGGTTCCGATCTCAGCTTCTTGCGCAGGGTCGTTTGCTTGTTCGACAGGGTGCCCGGGGCCGCCTTCGGGGGGATTCCCTGGACGGTTGCGCCCGGGGGGACCGGGGGGTCGTACCGGGTGGGCGCCGTGCGCAGGGTGAGGGCCGTCGCGCCGACGAGCGCCGCCGTGAACGCGATCGCCGCCCGGGTCCAGTAGCGGGCACGGCGCTCGCTGCCCGCACGGACGGCCGGGGCCCGGGCCGCGCGCAGGCGCTCCGCCGAGGCCACCTCGGCGAGTCGCCGGTGCAGGACGGCGGGGTCGGCCAGCTGCGGCAGGGCCGCGGCGACGGCCTCGCGCGCGTGCAGGAGGCGGTTCGCCGCCGCCCGCGTGCTCGCCTCGGTCTCCGCCGCCGTCTCCGGCAGGTCGAGGCCCACGCCGTCGTAGAGGAGGAGCGTGCGGCGGTACGCCGGCGGGAGCGCGAGGAGCACGGCGAGCAGGGCGCGGTCCGCGGCGTCGGCGGGCGGTGGTTCGGGATGCCGGAAGCGGGGGCGGAACCGGTGCCAGGGGGAGAGCGCGTACTCGTACGCCGCCGCCCGCACCCAGCTCGGCGGGTCGCGGTCGACGGCCACCTCGGGCCAGCGCTGCCAGGCGAGTTGGAAGGCCCGTTCGACCGACTCGCGGGCGAGTTCGCGGCGGCCGCAGAGGAGGTAGGTCTGCCGTACGAGGGCGGAGGCGCAGAAGGAGTAGAGGGCGTCGAAGGCCTGAGGGGGTGTCGGGTTCTTCACGCGTACGCCTCCCGCTGGCGGCGGCGCCGGGAGCATCTCCGTACGAAAAAGAACATAAACGTATATTGAGTGACACGGCGATGGTTCGCCCGTTACGCCGGGAAAGCGCGTGTCGTTGGGACCATGGCGGTCGTGACCCGGATGCCTGCTCGTCGAGCCTTCCCGTCCCTGCCGTCCTTCCTGGCTCCCCTGCCCGCGCTGTCCTCCCGGATGCGGGACCGCTCGCCCGGTCTCGTCGCCGCCGCGGTGGGCGGGGCGCTGGCCGCCGGGCTGGGGCTCGGGGCGTTCGCCGTGCTGGTGATGATGCTGTGGATCAGTTCGCCGTATCCCGACAGCGGACCGAGCGGGGCACTGCATGTCGCCGCCGCGCTGTGGCTGCTGGCGCACGGGGCCGAACTGCTGCGCACCGAGACGCTGTCCGGGATGCCCGCGCCGGTCGGCGTCACACCGCTGCTGCTGCTCGTGGTGCCGGTGTGGCTGGTGCACCGGGCGGCACGGGACGCGGTGGACGACGCGGGCGGGGTGGAGGCGCCGGGGGCCGGCTCGATGGGTCCACCGGTGAGTGCGCGGACGGCCTGGGCGGGGGTCGTGCTGGGCTATCTCGCCGTGGCCGCAGGGGCGGCCTGCTACGCGGCCGGGGGTGCGTTGCGGCCCTCGTGGCTGTGGACGGTGGTGTGTGTGCCGGCGGTGACCGTGGTGGCGGCGGGGGTGGGGGTGTGGTCGGCGTGCGGGCGCCCTCGCGAGCCGCTCGAGCGGGTGCTGCCGGGGTGGCTGGGGAAGGCCGTGTTCGGTGAGGGAGGGCCGGGTGGGGTGGCGGAGTCCGGGGGCCGGGAGCGGCGGAGCCGGCGGGAGTGGGTCGGGGTGCGGGCCGCGGGAGCCGGTGCCGCGGTGCTCGTGGGGGGCGGGGCCCTGCTGGTGGCCGTCTCGGCGGTGTGGCACGCGGGGGCGGCCCGGGGTGCGTTTCTGCAGCTGACGGAGGGGTGGTCGGGGCGGTTCGCGGTGCTGTTGCTGTGTGTGGCGCTGGTGCCCAACGCCGCGGTGTGGGGGGCCGCGTATGCCCTCGGGCCCGGCTATGCGCTGGGGGTGGGGCATGTGGTGACGCCGCTGGGGTCGGATCCGGCGCCGCTGTTGCCGCCGTTTCCGCTGCTGGCGGCCGTGCCGGAGGCGGGGGCGGGGACCGCGTGGAACTGGGCGGCCGGGGTCGTGCCGGTCGCGGCCGGGGTGGTGGTGGGGGTGCTTGTGGGGGGTGCGGGGGCTGGTTGCAGTGGCGGGGTGGCGCAGGCGCCCGTGGACGCGTGGCCGCGGCGGCGGACCGTGGGGAGTGTGCTGGGGGCGGGCGTGGGCTGCGGGGTGGTGGTGGGGGTGCTCGCGGCGTTGGCGGGTGGGCCGCTGGGGGTGGGGGCGATGGCCCGGTTCGGGCCGGTGTGGTGGCAGGTGGGGGGCGCGGTGGTGGTGTGGACGGTGGGGGTGGGGGTGCCGGTGGGGTTGTGGGTGCGGAGATGGCGGGGGCGGGGGGTGCGGGAGTTCTCCTGGACGGGGGTGGGGGGCGAGGTCCGGGAGGAGGGTTCTCCTCAGGAGCGGAAGGCCGGTGAGGAGTTCGGGAGTGAGCTGTACGACTTCGCTGCTGTGGCGGACGTCGAGGACATCGCGGGTGGCGCGGACATCGCGGGTGGCACGGGTGGCGCCGATGCGGGGGAGGTCGGGCAGGCCGGGGAGCCGGGGTGGCACGGGGACGGGGCCCGTGAGGAGCGGTGGGCCGCGTTGCGGGAGGTCGCGGGCGAGGAGCGAGCGGGCGATGAGGGGGCGGGGCGGTGACCGTCGGGTGTGCTCGCCCCCGCCGCCCCTTCCCGTCCCGTCCCCTGGGGCCGTGCCCCCGGACCCCTCTTCGGCCTGGACGGGGCTTGTCCTCAAACCCAGGACGGGCTGATTTCAGCCGGTCCCGGTCAGGTGTTGGCGCCCAGGATGCTCTTCAGTTCCTTCGGGAGGAGGTCGTTGCAGGACTGCTTGGCCTCGTTGGTGAGGGCGTCCTTGGTGCAGGTGTAGTAGTCGCGGTAGACCAGCTGGGCGGTGAAGGTGACGGCGACCAGGGCGAGGGCCAGGGACGCCGTGACGAGGCCGCTGATCGCGGCGGTCCTCTGGGGGCGGCCGGGAGGCTCGGTGGGGGCCGGGGCGTCCGGGTCGGGGGTGCGGGGCTTGGCGCGCAGCGCGCTGATGCCCCAGTTGAGGGCGAGGGCGCCCAGGAGCAGCGCCACGTACGGCCAGCCGAAGAGGACGAAGAAGAAGGCCCACATGCCGCAGAGGAGCGCGTAGCGGGCGCGGCGCTGGGCCGGGTCCGTGGGGTCCCAGCGCGGGCCGGGGGTGGGGCCGGGTCCCTCCGGGCCCTCGGGGCCGTTGCTGCCGGGGCGCTCGCCGAAGCCGCCGCCGGGGGAGCGGCCGGGCTGCTGGTCGCTCCACTGGTTGCCCCAGGGGGAGCGGCCTTCGGCGGGGGTGTCGCCGTCGCCGCCCGCCGGGCGCCGGGGCTGCCACGGGCGGTCGGGGGTGCCCTCGGGGGGAGGGGCGAACGGGTTGTCGTCCCCGCCCGAGGAGTCGGTCGAGGGGGTGTCCGAGGGATCCCGGGGGGCGTCCGGGGGCGACGTCGGGCGCTCGCGCAGCAGGGCGCCGCGCTCCCCTCCCGGCACGGGCTGCGGGGGGAGCGTGTGGAGTCGCAGGCTGCGGTCCGGCATCAAGTGAGCGTCTTCCCCTAGGTGATACGGCTGTCTGAAGTGAGCTCTTGCACGGGGAACGCGCCGCACTGCCACCGCGTTCCCGATCCCGCTCCTCGCAGACGCTACCTTCCGGCCACGCCCCCGTCCCGTGGGGGCCTCCTCGTGTGCCGGTATCGTTGCTGACGGTCGGCTGCTTCGTAGGCTTCCCCGTATCCGGGGGCCCGATGCATTCGTACGAAGGTACAAGTCGCAGGTGAGTCGCACGTGCTCGCCGACCGTGCGTAGCTGCTCCCCCGAGAAAGGGCCCCCACCGTGGCCGCCAAGCCGTCCGTGGCCAAGCGCCTCGTCGTGCTCGTCTCCGGATCCGGTACGAACCTCCAGGCGCTCCTCGACGAGATCGACGCCACCGGCGCCGAGGCCTACGGGGCCGAGATCGTCGCCGTCGGAGCCGACCGGTCCGGCATCGAAGGGCTCGCCCGTGCCGAGCGCGCCGGGATCCCCACCTTCGTCCGGAGCGTCAAGGACTACGGGAGCCGGGAGGAGTGGGATGCCGCCCTCGCCGAGGCCGTCGCCGGCCACGAGCCCGACCTCGTGGTGTCCGCCGGGTTCATGAAGATCGTGGGCAAGGAGTTCCTCGCCCGGTTCGGGGGACGGTTCGTCAACACCCATCCCGCCCTGCTGCCCAGTTTCCCCGGCGCCCACGGCGTGCGTGACGCGCTCGCCTACGGGGCCCGGGTCACCGGCTGCACCGTCCACTTCGTCGACGACGGTGTCGACACCGGTCCGATCATCGCCCAGGGCGTGGTCGAGGTCCGGGACGAGGACGACGAGAGCGCTCTGCACGAGCGCATCAAGGAAGTCGAGCGAAGGCTGCTCGTCGAGGTCGTGGGGCGCCTCGCCCGCAACGGCTATCGCATCGAGGGACGAAAGGTAGTTATCCAGTGACCGCCGAGAGCAACGCCAAGCGGGCGATCCGCCGTGCGCTTGTCAGCGTCTATGACAAGACCGGGCTCGAGGAGCTCGCCCGCGGGCTGCACGAGGCCGGCGTCGAGCTGGTGTCGACCGGCTCCACCGCCGCCCGCATCGCCGCCGCCGGCGTTCCCGTCACCAAGGTCGAGGAGCTCACCGGCTTCCCCGAGTGCCTGGACGGCCGCGTCAAGACCCTGCACCCCAAGGTGCACGCCGGCATCCTCGCCGACCTGCGGCTCGACAGCCACCGGCAGCAGCTGGACGAGCTGGGTGTGGAGCCCTTCGACCTCGTCGTCGTCAACCTCTACCCGTTCCGGGAGACCGTCGCCTCGGGCGCCTCCGACGACGAGTGCGTCGAGCAGATCGACATCGGCGGGCCGTCCATGGTGCGCGCCGCCGCCAAGAACCACCCGTCGGTGGCCGTCGTCACCAGCCCCGCCCGCTACGGCGACGTCCTCGCCGCGCTCAAGGACGGGGGCTTCGACCTCGCCGCCCGCAAGCGGCTCGCCGCCGAGGCCTTCCAGCACACCGCCGCCTACGACGTGGCGGTCGCCTCCTGGTTCGCCTCCTCCTACGCGCCGGTCGACGACTCGCGGTTCCCCGACTTCCTCGGCGCCACCTGGGAGCGGGAGAACACCCTGCGCTACGGCGAGAACCCGCACCAGCCCGCCGCCCTCTACGTCGACGGCAGCGGCGCCGGCCTCGCCAAGGCCGAGCAGCTGCACGGCAAGGAGATGTCGTACAACAACTACACGGACACGGACGCCGCCCGCCGTGCCGCGTACGACCACGACGAGCCGGCCGTCGCGATCATCAAGCACGCCAACCCCTGCGGTATCGCGGTCGGCGCCGATGTCGCCGAGGCGCACCGCAAGGCGCACGCCTGCGACCCGTTGTCGGCCTTCGGCGGGGTGATCGCCGTCAACCGCCCGGTCAGCAAGGAGATGGCCGAGCAGGTCGCGGAGATCTTCACCGAGGTCATCGTCGCGCCCGACTACGAGGAGGGGGCCCTGGAGGCCCTTGCCAGGAAGAAGAACATCCGGGTGCTGAAGGCCCCCGGCGCGCCCGCGAACCCCGTCGAGGTCAAGCCCGTCGACGGCGGTGTCCTGCTTCAGGTCACCGACCGGCTGCAGGCCGAGGGCGACGACCCGGCGAACTGGACGCTGGCGACCGGCGAGGCGCTCTCCGAGGCCGAGCTCGCCGAGCTGTCCTTCGCGTGGAAGGCGTGCCGGGCCGTCAAGTCCAACGCGATCCTGCTCGCCAAGGACGGTGCCTCGGTCGGCGTCGGCATGGGACAGGTCAACCGGGTCGACTCCGCCAAGCTCGCGGTCGAGCGGGCCGGCGCGGAGCGGGCGCGCGGCTCGTACGCCGCGTCGGACGCCTTCTTCCCCTTCCCCGACGGCCTGGAGATCCTTGTCGAGGCCGGTGTGAAGGCCGTGGTCCAGCCGGGCGGTTCGGTCCGTGACGAGCTGGTCGTGGAGGCCGCGAAGAAGGCGGGCGTCACGATGTACTTCACGGGCACGCGGCACTTCTTCCACTGATCCGCGCCCACCCGGAGGCGGGCGGCCCGGCACCTCGCCGGACCGCCCGCCTCCGTCCGTCCGCTCAGGTCAGCCAGACCCCGCACTGGCTCGCGGTCACCCACTCGTGGGAGCGGAACTGGTCGTTGGCGCCCACGCCGTTGCTCAGGGTGTTGTCGGTCAGGTTGTCCGCGAAGTACTCGTTCGGGGACAGACAGCCGTAGCCGCCCCGGTACTGCGTCAGCGACCAGAACTTGACCACGTCCCGGCCGCCGGTGAACCCGGCGTTCATGACGGACGTCGCCTTGTCCCAGGCGCCCTGGAATCCGCCGCCCGCGGCGTTCCAGTCGTCGTCGTGGCCCGCGGTCGCCCCGAGCAGGGTGCCGGTGCAGTCGAGGTCCTGCCAGGCGTAGACGTTTCCGTTGCGGCCCGGCCACTTGCTGTTGCAGACGGTGGCCCGGGTGCCGGTCTCGGCCGCCTGGGCGGCCGTCGCGGGCACGCTCAGCCCGAGCGCGGTCAGTCCGAGGACCGCTGCCGTGATGGCGAACTTGCGCATGGTGTCTTCCCCTCGTTTGGTTGAATCGGTCGCACCAGGTCAGGCGCGCTGCGGCACGATCCGTACCGCGCGGTCGTACGCCTGCCGCTGGAGGCGCCGGTAGGTGTCCAGCGCCTCGTCGTACCGGTCAGGAAGCCGGTCGACGTAGTGGGCCTCGCGGTCCGTGGCCACGGACCGCAGGGAGACGGAGCGGGCGCACTCGGCGTCGGCGACGGCGGTCCCGCGCTCGGCGGCGAACGCCTCGTCGGCGCGGGCCGGGCCGAGACGCGCGGTGTTCTGCCGCATCGCGTCCCGGGCCGCCTGCGGGTCCGCGTAGGCCGGACCCGACTTCCCCATGCACCGCGACCAGGCGGCCACCGCCGTGGTCAGCCGCCGGTCGCGCATCAGGTCGCCGGCGTACAGGGCGTTCAGGCCGGTGGCGGTCTTGGAGACCCGGAACCACCGGCCGGGGTCCCCGTAGAGGGCCCGCTCGGCCTCTTCGGTGCAGCCGCCGAGGCGTTTGCGGACCTCGCGGCCGCTGCCGGGCAGCGTGGCCGACAGGATCCGGACTCCGGCGCCCCCGTCGAGCGCCTCGTCGAAGGCGGTCCGGCGGGCGGCGGACAGCCCCTGCCGGTACCCGGCGAGCGGGTGGTGCAGCCGCAGCCGTTCCTGGCGGGCGCCGATCCGGCCGCCGTACCCGTGGTCCCGTGCCCACGCCACGTCGTCCTGCACGTACCGCACCGGCATGCTCTCCCGCAGGGTGAGGGTGCGGTCCTCCCAGTACGTGAAGCCGTGGCGGGCCATGCACCGGGCCGTCAGGCGCTGCTGGGCGTCGGTGACACGCAGCTCCTGCTGCCAGGTCAGCGGCTCGGGCCGGCCCTGCCGGGCGGGACCCGAGCCGTGCCCGCATCCGGTCGCGGCGGCCCCCGTCAGCGCCGCGACCGCGCACAGCGAGGCAAGTGCGCGCTTCATGGGACGTTCCCCCGTTCCCCCTGTGGTTCCCCGTCGCCGCCCGTCTCCGGTGCGGCACTCACACCATCGGGCAGTCCGGGGACGAGGGGTACCTCGGACCTCTGAGGGTCACTTCCGGCCCGGGGGCGTGTACTCCTGGAGGTAGTGGGCGACCCGCGCGGCGTAGGCGCGGTACTCCCCGGGCACGCCGCCGGCCTTGTTCACGACGTTCCAGGACGTCCGGTACGCGGCGGCGACCAGGACCCGCCGGTCGCCGGGGAGGCCGGCGGACAGGCGCGGTGCGATCCAGCAGAGGTAGCGGCCCATCGCCGGGATCGACTCGGCCGGCGGGAAGGGCGGCGACGGGACGGTCTCCCCGGGGGTGCCGTCCTCGTTCATCCACCAGCGCAGCACGCGCGGGGTCCAGCGGGCGATGCCGTACTCGTCCAGGGCGGGGTCGGAGAGGTCCGGATCGAAGTCGCTCTCCACCTTCAGCATGGCCGCGATCAGCGGGGCGGTGACGGCCGGCTGGTCGCAGTCGTGTGCCGTCTCGACGATCAGCAGACGGTACGCGGCGGGTACGCCCCTGTCGGTGCGGAGGTCCTCGGCGCCGTACAGCGCGGCGCCGTTCGCCGGCGCGCCCCGGCCCTTCGCGTCCCCGGAGACGACGTCACCGGCCCAGGTGGCGATGCCGTACCCGAGGGCCGCCACGGAGGCGGTGGCGAGGGCGGCGCCCAGGACGGTCGTACGGCGGGACGGGCGGCGGAACCGCGCACCGGCCGGGGCCGTCGCGGTGACCGTCTCCACCCGGCGCAGCAGGGCCTCCGTGCCGATCCGGCCGGTGTGCGTGCGGGTCAGGCAGGCCCCGACGATCTCCGCCCAGGCGGACGGGAGTTCGGGGGACAGCCGCAGTACCTCGGTGCCGCGGGCGTAGGCGACGGCCGCGTCGCGGCGGACGGTGGGGGTGCTGCCGGGCAGCGGGAAGGAGCCGGTGAGGACGAGGTGGGCGAGGACGCCGAAGGCCCAGACGTCCGCCGAGGGCCGGATCCGGCGGCCGCGTTCGCCGATCTCGGCCCACAGCAGCTCGGGCGGGGTGTAGTCGGGGGTGGAGAAGGCGGGGGTGTAGCCGTGGGTGCCCTCCAGTTCGGCGGCCATGTTGAAGTCGGCGAGGCGGGCCGAACCGTCCGCCATCAGCAGCACGTTGGCGGGTTTGAGGTCGCCGTGCACCCAGCCCGCCCGGTGCAGCTGGGCCAGGCCCGCGCAGACCTGGGCGAGCAGGACGGGACCGGCCGCCGGTGCGGGCGTCCGCCCCAGCAGTGCCGACAGGGAGTCCTCGGCCTTCTCCAGCACCAGGACGGTGGCGCCGTCGAGTTCGGGGTGCGACGGGTCGTCCACGGTGAGGGCCTCGTAGAGACGGATGAGCCGGGGACTGGTCAGCCGGCTCAGCAACTCCAGCTCCCGCTCGGCGAGTTCGCGCAGATGGGTGAGCTGGCGGGGGGTGCGGGTGCCGGTGGGCAGGAACTTGAGGGCGGCGCGTCCGGGCAGGCCGGGCGGTCCGGCATCGTTGTCGTCGGTGCGCCGCCGGGCCGCGTACACGCTGCCGAACGCCCCGGACGCGATCGGCTCCCGCACCTCCCAGCGTCCGACCCGGTAGCCCCGGGGCACCCGGACGGCGTAGGCCTCGGTCACCGCACGGCCGCCGGCCCGGCCGACGGGGCCGGTGGCGCGGCCAGGACGCCGAGGTCGTCCTCCCGTACCAGGTCGAAGCGGAGCGCCAGGGAGACCAGCGCCTCCTTCTTGCCGTTGAGGCGGGGGCCCGGGTCCGCGGTCTCGGGGCCGGGTTTGAGGCGCAGTTTGACGGCCAGGTAGTCGATGTTCCACTGCACCGAGGTCCGGGAGGCGGCGGGCCAGCCGGGCCGCAGCCGGGCGACGACCTGGTCGACGGTGGGCAGCGGGGCGTGCGGTGCGCCGCGCAGCCGCGGCTCGCACAGTGCGGCGAGGACCGCGAAGTAGCGCTTGGTGCGGTCCAGGGAGAACGCGGGCGCCGTGGTGGCGCCGTCCAGACCCGACGTGGTCCCCAGGTAGTCGTGGCGCGGCGCCCACACCTCGACCGCCAGCAGGTCGCCCGCCGCGGGCAGCACCATCCGGGCGAACTCGAAGGGGACGGGCGCGTCCAGCCGGCCCGGCGCGACCTTGATGTGCTCGCCCGCTCCCTCCGGGTTCTCCACCACGTACGTCTGGCCGCGGCTGAAGTTGCTCAGGGTCCAGAACGCGCCCTGCGCGGCGATCTCGCCCGCCCGCCGTGAGACGCCCTCGTGCGGGATCCGCAGGCCGTCGGCGCCGGCCGCGCGTCCGAAGCCCAGCCGTTCACCGGAGGCGAGCCGCAGCTGGCGCTCACGGCCGCCCGGCCCGTGCCCGGGTTCCGGCGGTGGTACGACGATGATGCTGTACACGGTGTGTCTCCCGGTGCCCACCCGCGGTTACCGCCCCAGAGTGGGCGACGGGACGGGGCCGTGTCACGACACGACACGGCCCCGGCGAGGAATGGCGAGAAGACGCCCGTCGCGGTGCGGACGGGTCAGTAGCGGGGCCGGTTGAACCAGGCTCCGCCGCTGATCATCGCCGAGAGGATGGTGATGCCGAAGGCGAGCGAGATGACGCCGCCGAAGGCGCCCGCACCCGTTGCCATGGCGCCCCTGACGATGTTGACGACGCTGCCCAGGATCATCAGGGACGCGTAGACCATCGTCGTGATGCGGATGCCGCCGCGGCCGTTCCTCATCTTCACGCCCAGGAAGACCGACAGGCTGCCGAGCGCCAGCATCAGCAGCGCGACCAGGGCCACGACGCCGGCCGCCGTGTCGCCGCTGTCGTCCAGGGCGTCGGACGAGCTCGCGGCCCCGATGAGGATGCCGAAGATCACCGCGGCCAGGAACTGGAAGCCCGCGAGGACGAACAGCAGCACCCGGGCGGTCTGGACGATGCCCGGCATCTGCATCGGCGCGCCGTAGCCGTAGCCCTGGGGGACCGGCGGCGCCTGCGGGTAGTGGTAGCCGGGCTGGCCCTGGGGAGCGGTGGGGTAGCCGTAGCCGGGCTGCTGGGGCTGCTGGGGCTGCTGGGGCGGCTGGCCGGGCTGGGGCTGCTGGGGCGGGCCGTAGGGGTTGTTCGGGTCGCCGAAACTCATGGCGTCACTTCCTCCGTCGGTGAACGAGTGCGGGGGACGACGGGCGGCCCACTGAGGAGGAAGATCAGAGTGCGGTGCGTCCCCCCGGTACTGCCCGCGGCACTGTGGCCCCAATCGTTCTGCAATGGCCGGTTTCTTGTCCAGCCGCATTCGGGTCCCGGATTGGTACCGGGGGCCCGTCATCCGGGAGGATGGGGTCATGACCGCCCAGATTCTCGATGGCAAGGCCACCGCAGCCGAGATCAAGTCCGAGCTGACCGCCCGCGTGGCGGCGCTGAAGGAGAAGGGCGTGACGCCCGGGCTCGGCACGATCCTGGTCGGGGACGACCCCGGCAGCCAGAAGTACGTCGCCGGCAAGCACCGCGACTGCGCCGAGGTCGGCATCGCCTCCATCCAGCGCCAACTGCCCGCCACGGCCACGCAGGAGGAGATCGAGGCGGTCGTACGGGAGCTCAACGAGGACCCGGCCTGCACCGGTTACATCGTCCAGCTGCCGCTGCCCAGGGGCATCGACGAGAACCGGATCCTGGAGCTGATGGACCCGGCCAAGGACGCCGACGGACTGCACCCGATGAACCTCGGCCGGCTCGTCCTCAACGAGCCCGCCCCGCTGCCCTGCACGCCCAACGGCGTGCTGACCCTGCTGCGCCGGCACGGCGTGGAGATCAAGGGCGCCGAAGTGGTGGTCGTCGGCCGCGGGGTCACCATCGGCCGGCCGATGCCGCTGCTGCTCACCCGCCGCAGCGAGAACGCCACGGTGACCCAGTGCCACACCGGCACCCGGGACCTGGCCGCCCACCTCAAGCGCGCGGACATCATCGTCGCCGCCGCCGGTTCCGCCCATCTGATCCGCGCCGAGGACGTCAAGCCGGGCGCCGCCGTCCTCGACGTCGGTGTCTCGCGCAACGCCGAGGGCAGGATCGTGGGCGACGTCCACCCGGACGTCCGCGAGGTCGCCGGCTGGATCTCCCCGAACCCGGGCGGCGTCGGCCCGATGACCCGTGCGCAGCTGCTCGTCAACGTGGTCGAGGCGGCGGAGCGCAGTGCGGACTGAGGACACCTCCGGCAAGGCCGAGGACGACATCGAGGTACGGGACCCCGTCAGCGCGGTGGACGCCGACGGGGTGGCGCGCCGCCACACCCGCCGCTTCCCCCTGTTCACCAAGGACACCGCGCGCCCCGAGGGCGCCGGAAGGGCCGCGTCGGGTGACGCCCTGGCCGCCCGCCAGTGGCCCGTCATCGCGGTGTCGGGCCTGGTCGCGGTCGGTCTGCTGGTGACCGCGCTCGACCAGTTCCGGGCCGGCACGATACTGATCGGGGTCGCGCTGCTGGCCGGCGCGGTGCTGCGCTGGCTGCTGCCCGGCGTCGGCATGCTCGCCGTGCGCTCCCGCTTCACCGACATAGTGACCTACGCGGTGCTGGGCACCGTGATCGTCCTGCTGGCCATGATGGCCCAGCCGGACCCGTGGCTGCAGATACCGTTCCTGAAGGACACCCTGCACTTCACGGTCAGCAGCTGAGCGGCCGCGATCCGCGCGTACGGCGGCCCGTCCTCTCCCCCGAGAAGGACGGGCCGCCGTGCGCGTTCCACGCTGCCAAACGGTGAACCGCCTGTTCAACCGCTGTCCGGGCGCTGTGGCACGGAGGTGACCGTTCCGTGCCGCAGTCGCGCCCGCCCGCCCGGGAACCGGGTGGCCACCGGCTGTCGTCCCGTCCATCGGACCGACGAGGAGGTGGGCGGGATGGGCGCCTGGCAGCCGCTGCCGGACGGGCTGCCGCCGGAGGTACGGCACTTCGTGGAACGGCTGCGGCAGCTCAAGGACGGCACGGGCCTCAGCCTGGCGGCGCTCGGCGCCCGCACCGCGTACAGCAAGTCGTCCTGGCAGCGCTACCTCAACGCCGTCCAGCCGCCGCCCCGGCAGGCCGTCACCGCGCTGTGCCGGGTCGCGGGCCTGACCGACGCGGACACCGAACGGCACGTCGTGCGCCGGGAACTGGCCCTGGAGGTCTGGCCCCGCCCGGCCGCGGCGGATCCCGGGGACGGGTACGAGGACGACCCCACGGTCCCGTGGTGGGAACGCCTGGAGGAGCCCGCGCCGGCCCGCCCCGCCGGGCGGCTGCTCCTCTGCGCGGTCCTGCTGCTGCTCGCCCTGCTGCTCACCGCGGTCGGCGGAGCGGTCGCCTTCGGCTGACGGCCCGCTCCGGTGCCGCCCGGCCCTCCGCGCGCCCGGTCGTGCCGATACATGGACAGTTTTCGCCTGTGTCCCGAATCGTCTGGACATCGGCGCTAGCGTGACCCAGGGGGACTGGCGGAGTAAGGGGGGATCCATGCCTCGTCGGCGGAACCTGCCTGACGAACTCGACCCGACGGTGCGGGAGTTCGTCGAGCAGTTGCGGAAGGTGGTGGACCGCGCCGGGCTGGGCCTCGGGGCGGTCGCGGACCGTACGGGGTACGGCAGGGCGTCCTGGGAGCGGTATCTGGACGGGCGGCTGCTCGCCCCCAAGGGCGCGGTCGTCGCCCTCGCCGAGGTCACCGGCACCCCGCCCGCCCGGCTGACCGCGCTGTGGGGGCCGGCCCAACGCGCCTGGAGCAGTACGGAGCCGCCGCCGCGGGACCTGACCGTGGACGCCGGGGCCGGCGCCGGGACCGCGTCGCCCGGCCGGGCGCGGGCCCCGCAGGGGGAGTTCGGGCCGCCGCCTTCCCTGGAGCCGGGGAGGCGGGCCGGTGGCGGGCGGACGGCCCTGTTCCTCGCCGGCGTCCTCGGTGTGGTGATCGTCGTCGTGGGCGCGTTCCTGCTGACCGGCGGCGGGGAGCCGCGGCGGACCGCGGGCGCCTCCGGGACGCCCTCGCCGTCGGCCCGCGCCGGCGCCGCCCTGCCCTCCGGAGTGCTGTGCGAGGGATCCGGCTGCACCGGCAAGGACGCCGAGGAGATGGGGTGCGGCGGCGGCCTCGCGACCACGGCGAAGAGCGCGCCGGCCGGCCGGGTCCTGGTCGAGGTCCGCTACAGCCGGACGTGCGGCGCGGTGTGGGGCAGGATCACGCAGGCCCTGCCCGGGGACGTGGTCCGGGTGACCGTCGGCCCGCGCCGCGCGGAAGGGACCGTCACCACCTCCGCCGAGACGATCGCGTACACCCCGATGATCGCGGCGGGGAGCGCGGACCGGGCGACGGCGTGCGCGGTGCTGGCCTCGGGGGAGGAGGGCTGTACCCGCTAGTTCCACGGCACCGGCCCGGCCGGCGGAACCCGCGGCTCTTCCGTACGGGTAAAAATCCGCGTGCGCAGGAATACCCGCCTCCGTGCCGGGAACGCGAACCGTACCCCCACGGGAGTCCGGCACGACCCGGTACCCCCACCCGGCGGCCGCCCGGTTCCACCTCTCCCGGACCGGCGGCCGCCGTTCTCCGTGGTTCCCGCGCACGAGGTGACCACTCTGTGGGACGGGCCACACAGCCCCGGCCGTCCGGGATCCCGGATGCGCGATAGCCTGACCGCTGGTCGGATCTCTTGATGCCAAGAGATCGATCATTTGTACGTCCCACCCGGGGCAGGGACGCCCCACCGACAGCTGTCATACGGAGAACGCCATGACCCGCACTCCCGTGAACGTCACCGTCACCGGCGCGGCCGGCCAGATCGGTTACGCCCTGCTCTTCCGCATCGCCTCGGGCCAGCTGCTCGGCGCGGACGTGCCGGTCAGGCTGCGTCTCCTGGAGATCACCCCGGCGCTGAAGGCCGCCGAGGGCACCGCCATGGAGCTCGACGACTGCGCCTTCCCGCTCCTTCAGGGCATCGACATCACGGACGACCCGAACGTCGCCTTCGACGGCACCAACGTCGCCCTGCTCGTCGGCGCCCGCCCGCGCACCAAGGGCATGGAGCGCGGTGACCTCCTGGAGGCCAACGGCGGCATCTTCAAGCCGCAGGGCAAGGCCATCAACGACCACGCCGCGGACGACATCAAGGTCCTCGTGGTCGGCAACCCGGCCAACACCAACGCGCTGATCGCCCAGGCCGCCGCCCCGGACGTACCGGCGGAGCGCTTCACCGCCATGACCCGCCTGGACCACAACCGCGCGCTGACCCAGCTCGCGAAGAAGACGGGCTCCACGGTCGCCGACATCAAGCGCCTGACCATCTGGGGCAACCACTCCGCCACCCAGTACCCGGACATCTTCCACGCCACGGTCGGCGGCAAGAACGCCGCCGAGGTCGTGAACGACGAGAAGTGGCTGGCCGAGGACTTCATCCCGACCGTCGCCAAGCGCGGTGCCGCGATCATCGAGGCCCGTGGCGCGTCGTCGGCCGCCTCCGCCGCCAACGCCGCCATCGACCACGTGTACACGTGGGTCAACGGCACGGCCGACGGCAACTGGACCTCCATGGGCATCCCGTCGGACGGCTCCTACGGCGTCCCGGAGGGCCTGATCTCCTCCTTCCCGGTCACCACCAAGGACGGCAAGTACGAGATCGTCCAGGGCCTGGACATCAACGAGTTCTCCCGCGCCCGCATCGACGCGTCGGTGAAGGAGCTGGAGGAGGAGCGCGACGCGGTCCGCTCCCTCGGCCTCATCTGAGCCTCGTCCGCCCCTGAAAACACGGCCCACGGGCCCCCTTCCGGTACGTCCCGGAAGGGGGCCCGTGGCGTTTCCCGCCGGGGCTCGTCGCGGCCGGCCATCACCAGGACCGTCGCGGCCGGGACCACCACGCCGACGCGGCCGCGCCCGAGGTGCGTCGCGAACATCCGCGGGACGAGCGGACGGTGGGGGCATCCGGGCCGGACTCCCTTTGCCGGCAGGTGAGCTGACGCCCGGGCGGTTCGCGCGGTTGGGGCGCGAGACCGGTCACCCGATCGTGTCGCGACGCGGCACGCCGCACGCGCCTGGGGGCCGCCGCCGACGACGAGCCTCGTTCCATCCGTTCCATACGGATATGTCCGACTCCCTCGTGACGCACCGCACTTTCGGCCGCGATTGCGCATGCAACCGAAAGTCGGGGGCAGGCGATCGCGGTCCCCGAGAGCGACCCGCGGGTGACAGAGGGGGACGGAACAGGAACGGAAGGCAACCACCGACCATGGTCGACAGAACGCAGCAGCAGGCACCCGACACCGTGCACACGGGAGGCGAGTGGCGCGCCGCCCTCTCCGGCGCCACCCGTGAGATCCTCGACCCCGCCGACGGACTTCCCTTCGCGGTGGTCGCCGAGGGCGACGAGAAGGACGCCGACCTGGCGGTGGCCGCCGCCCGGCACGCCTTCGACCAGGGCGACTGGCCCCGCACCCCGGCCGCCGGACGCGCCGCGCTGCTGCGTCGCGTCGCCGATCTTCTCGTACGCGACCGCGAACGGCTCGGTCTGCTGGAGAGCCGGGACGCGGGCAAGACCCTCGAAGAGGGCCGCGTCGACATCGACTGTGTCGCCGACGCGTTCCGCTACTTCGCCGACCTGGTCGCGGCCGAGGCGCCCGGCCGGGTGGTCGACGCGGGCTCGGCCGACGTGCACAGCGTCGTCGTCCATGAACCCGTCGGCGTCTGCGCGCTGATCACCCCCTGGAACTACCCGCTCCTCCAGGCCAGTTGGAAGATCGCCCCGGCGCTCGCCGCGGGCAACACCTTCGTCGTCAAGCCGAGCGAGATCACGCCTCTCACGACCGTCGCGCTCGTCGAACTGCTCGTCGAGGCGGGCCTGCCGGCCGGGGTCGCCAACGTCGTCACCGGCCCCGGGCACACCGTCGGCGCCCGGCTCGCCGAACACCCCGACGTGGACCTCGTCTCCTTCACCGGCGGCCTGGTCAGCGGCACCAAGGTCGCCCAGGCCGCCGCACCCACCGTCAAGAAGGTCGCCCTCGAACTCGGCGGCAAGAACCCCAACGTGGTCTTCGCCGACGCCTGCGCCACCGCCGAGGGCTTCGACACCGCCGTCGACCAGGCGCTCAACGCGGCCTTCATCCACAGCGGCCAGGTCTGCTCGGCGGGCTCCCGGCTGATCGTCGAGGAGTCGGTCCGGGACCGCTTCGTCGCCGAACTCGCCCGCCGCGCCGCCCTGATCCGCCTCGGCCGCGGCACCGAGGAGGGCGTCGAGTGCGGCCCGCTCGTCTCCGAACAGCAGCGCGCCAAGGTCGAGGCGTACGTCGACTCGGCGCTCTCGGAGGGCGCGGTCCTGCGTTCCGGCGGCAGGCGCCCCGACCCGGGTGACACCCGCCCCGCCGGCGGCTACTTCTACGAGCCGACCGTCCTCGACCGCTGCCACCGCGAGATGCGGGTCGTCCGCGAAGAGGTCTTCGGACCCGTCCTCACCGTCGAGACCTTCCGCACCGAGGACGAGGCGGTCGCGCTCGCCAACGACACCGAGTACGGCCTCGCCGGCGCCGTCTGGACCGCCGACCCGGGCCGGGCGCGGCGCGTCGCGGCACGGCTGCGGCACGGCACCGTCTGGATCAACGACTTCCACCCCTACCTCCCGCAGGCGGAGTGGGGCGGCTTCGGCAAGAGCGGCGTGGGCCGCGAACTCGGGCCCGCCGGGCTCGCCGAGTACCGCGAGACCAAGCACGTCTACCACAACCTCGCGCCGAAGCCCGTCCGCTGGTTCGCCGGCTGACCCCGCCCCGCTCGCTCACGCCCCTCCAGGAGTACCTCCATGTCCCCGTATCCGAACGAGTACGACTATGTCGTCGTCGGAGGCGGAACCGCCGGTTCCGTCATCGCCTCCCGGCTCACCGAGAACCCCGACGTCACCGTCGCCGTCATCGAGGGCGGCCCCAGTGACGTCGGCCGCGACGACGTCCTGACCCTGCGCCGCTGGACGGGCCTGCTCGGCGGCGAACTCGACTACGACTACCCGACCACCGAGCAGCCACGCGGCAACTCCCACATCCGGCACAGCCGCGCCCGCGTCCTCGGCGGCTGTTCCTCCCACAACACCCTCATCGCGTTCAAGCCCCTCCCGTCCGACTGGGACGAGTGGGAGGAGGCCGGCGCCAAGGGCTGGGGCGCGGTGCCCATGGAGGCCTACTACGCCCGGCTGCTGAACAACATCGTCCCGGTCGACGAGAAGGACCGGAACGCCGTCGCCCGCGACTTCGTCGACGCGGCGCGGACGGCGCTCGGCGTGCCGCGCGTGGAGGGCTTCAACAGAAAGCCGTTCACCGAGGGCGTGGGCTTCTTCGACCTCGCCTACCACCCGGAGGACAACAAGCGGTCGAGCGCGTCCGTGGCGTATCTGCACCCCGTGATGGACGAGCGGCCCAACCTCAGCATCCTCCTGGAGACCTGGGCGTACCGGCTGGAGCTGGACGGCACGCGCGCCGAGGGCGTGCACGTCCGCGCGAAGGACGGCGAGGAGTTCCTGGTCCGGGCCCGCCGCGAGGTCGTGCTGTGCGCGGGCGCCGTGGACTCCCCCCGGCTCCTGCTGCACTCCGGCATCGGCCCCAGGGCCGACCTGGAGGCGCTCGGCATACCGGTCGCGCACGATCTGCCGGGCGTCGGCGAGAACCTCCTCGACCACCCCGAGTCGGTGATCGTCTGGGAGACGCACGGCCCGATCCCGGAGAACTCCGCGATGGACTCCGACGCCGGCCTGTTCGTCCGCCGCGACCCCGGACAGCCGGGCCCCGACCTGATGTTCCACTTCTACCAGGTCCCCTTCACCGACAACCCGGAGCGTCTCGGCTACGAACGGCCCGAGTCCGGTGTCTCGATGACCCCGAACATCCCCAAGCCGCGCAGCCGGGGCCGCCTGTACCTGACCAGCCCCGACCCGTCCGTCAAACCCGCCCTGGACTTCCGCTACTTCACCGACGAGGACGACTACGACGCCCGCACCCTCGTCGACGGGATCCGGCTCGCCCGGGAGATCGCCCGCACCGAGCCGCTGGCCGGCTGGCTCAAGCGCGAGGTGTGCCCCGGCCCGGAGATCACCGGCGACGAGGAGCTGAGCGAGTACGCCCGCAAGGTCGCGCACACCGTCTACCACCCGGCGGGCACCTGCCGCATGGGCGCCGTCGACGACCCGCTGGCCGTGGTGGACCCGGAGCTGCGCATCCGCGGCCTCGACGGCATCCGCGTCGCCGACGCGTCCGTCTTCCCGACCATGACCGCCGTGAACCCGATGATCGGGGTGCTCATGGTCGGGGAACGAGCCGTCGACCTGATCGGAGGCGGTGTGTGATGAGCACGGCCACGCAGACTCCGGTCTTCTCCGTGAACAACCTGTGGAAGGTCTTCGGCCCGAAGGCGGACCTCGTCCCCGCCGACCCCGGACTGGCCGCCCTGCCCCCGGCCGAACTCCGCTCCCGCACCGGCTGCACCGCCGCCGTCCGGGACGTCTCCTTCGACGTGCGCAAGGGCGAGGTCTTCGTCGTCATGGGCCTGTCCGGATCCGGCAAGTCCACCCTCGTGCGCTGTCTGACCCGGCTGATCGAGCCGACGGCCGGCACCATCGCCATCGACGGCGAGGACGTGGGCGCCATGGACCGGACCCGGCTGCGCGAACTGCGCCGCCACCGCGCCGCGATGGTCTTCCAGCACTTTGGCCTCCTTCCGCACCGCACGGTCCTCGACAACGTGGCGTACGGCCTGGAGATCCAGGGCGTGAGCCGTGCCGAACGCCGGGCACGGGCCCGGGAGACGGTCGCCAAGGTCGGTCTCGAGGGCATGGAACAGCGCAGGCCCGGCCAGCTGTCCGGCGGCCAGCAGCAGCGGGTCGGGCTCGCGCGGGCACTGGCGGTCGATCCGGAGGTGCTCCTCTTCGACGAGCCGTTCAGCGCCCTCGACCCGCTGATCCGGCGGGACATGCAGGAGGAGGTGATCCGGCTGCACCGCGAGGAGGGCCGCACGATGGTCTTCATCACCCACGACCTCGCCGAGGCCCTGAAACTCGGCGACCGCATCGCCCTGATGCGCGACGGCCGGGTCGTCCAGCTGGGCACCCCCGAGGAGATCGTCGGCTCCCCGGCCGACGACTACGTCCGCGAGTTCGTCCGCGACGTCCCGCGCGAACACGTCATGACGGTCCGCCGCGCCATGCGCCCCCCGGCGGCGGGCGAATCCGCGAGCGGCCCGGCGGTTTCCCCGGACGCGACGGTCTCCGAAGCCATCGAGGCGGTGGCCCGCGCGGGCACACCGGCCCGGGTGGTGGACGCCGGCCGGTGTGTGGGGGTCGTGGACCACGAACAGCTGCTCGGCGTGGTCGCGGGCACCGTGGCCGCGGGCGGCCGGCCCGCCGCGGCGGCGGCCCCGGTGGGCGCCGCGGCACCCCGCGAGGGTGTGCAGGCGACCCGACTCCCGAGCGCCGGCCCGGAGGTGGTCTGATGGCAACGGTCACCGCTCCCACCCCCCGGCTCACCCTCCCCGCGGCCCTGAAACACCAGGCGTTCCGCAAGCTCGCCCTGCTCGCCCTCGCCGCCGCCGTCCTCGTCCCCGTCGTCAACGCCCGCTGGTCCAGCGGAAGCTGGCCCGACTCGCTCACCGTGGACCTCACCCGGCCCCTCACCGGCGTCAGTGACTGGATCATCGACAACCGGGACAGCCACCCCCTGTTCCTCTACTTCTTCGGCTATCTCAGCAACGCGGTCGTGCTCTCCGTACGCGCCGTCTACCTCGTCCTGCTGGCCGCGGGCTGGGCCGGGGTCACCGCGGCGGCGGCCCTCGTCGCCTGGCGGACCGCCGGGCTCAGGCTCGCCCTGGGCACGGCGGCCGCCTTCCTCGCCTGCGGTCTGCTCGGCATGTGGGTGCCGACCATGCAGACGCTGGCCCTGATGGTGGTCGCCGTGCTCGCCTCGGTCGTCGTCGGCGCCCTCCTCGGCCTCGCCGCCGGTCTCTCCGACCGCCTGGACCGCGCCCTGCGCCCGGTCCTGGACACCATGCAGGTGCTGCCCGCCTTCGCCTATCTGCTGCCGGTCGTGCTGGTGTTCGGCATCGGCGTCCCCGCGGCCGTCCTGGCCACCGTCGTCTACGCCGCCCCGCCCATGGCCCGCCTCACCGCGCTGGGCCTGCGCGGCGCCGACCAGGGGGTCCTGGAGGCGGTCGAGTCGCTGGGCGCGACCGCCCGCCAGCGTCTGCTCACCGCCCGGCTCCCGCTGGCCCGGCGGGAACTCCTCCTCGGCCTCAACCAGACGATCATGATGGCGCTGTCGATGGCCGTCATCGCGTCCGTCATCGGCGCGGGCGGCCTCGGTGACCGCGTCTACCAGGCGCTGGCCTCGGTCGACGTGGGCGCGGCGCTCGCCGCCGGCATCCCGATCGTGCTGCTGGCCGTCGTCCTGGACCGGGTGACCGGCGCGGCCGGCGACGGCATGCCGCGGACCGGACGCGCGGCCTGGGCGTACGCGCTCGCCGCCACCGTCGCCGCGGCCGTGGCCGGACGGCTGGCCGACCGGCTCGACTGGCCGGACGCCTGGACGGTGAACATCGCCGAACCGGTCAACCGCGCCGTCGACTGGATGACCGCGCACCTCTACTCGGGCGTCCCGGTCGTCGGCGGCACCGCCGACTGGGCGGGCCACTTCACCACCTGGGTCCTGGACCCCGTCCGCGACGGTCTGCAGGGCCTGCCCTGGTGGGCGGTGCTGCTGCTGGTCGCGGCCGTCGCCTGGCCGATCGGCACCTGGCGCACCGCGCTCACCGCCGTCCTCGCCATGGCCGCGATCGGCGTGCTGGGTGTGTGGACGCCGGCCCTGGACACCCTCTCCCAGGTCCTCGCCGCCGTCGCCGTGACCCTCGTCCTGGGCTTCGCGACCGGCATCGCCGCCGCCCGCAGCGACCGCTTCGAGGCGCTGCTGCGCCCGGTCCTGGACGTCTTCCAGACCATGCCGCAGTTCGTGTACCTGATCCCGGTCGTCGCCCTGTTCGGCGTGGGCCGCGCGCCCGCCGTCGCGGCGGCCGTCGTCTACGCCCTGCCGGCCGTCGTCCGCATCACCGCGCAGGGTCTGCGCCAGGTGGACCCGGCCGCGCTGGAGTCCGCGCGCTCGCTCGGCGCCACCCCCGGCCAGCAGCTGCGCCAGGTCCAGCTCCCGCTCGCCCGGTCCGCGCTGCTGCTCGCCGTCAACCAGGGCGTGGTCCTCGTCCTCGCCGTCGTCATCATCGGCGGCCTGGTCGGCGGGGGCGCGCTCGGCTACGACGCCGTCTTCGGCCTCGCCCAGGGCGACCTGGCCACCGGTCTCGTCGCCGGGGCGGCCATCGTCTGCCTCGGCCTGATGCTCGACCGGGTGACCCAGCCGACGGAACGCCGCGCCAGGAAGGGAGCGTGACATGCGCGTTCGTACGATCCCGGCCCTCGGGGCCCTGGTGCTGCTGACCGGCTGCGGCGCCGCCGACATGACCAGACAGGCCTCGCCGTTCGCCAACGCCCAGGGAGCGCGGACCGTGACCCTGTCCGTCCAGTCCTGGGTCGGCGCGCAGGCCAATGTCGCCGTCGCCCAGTACCTCCTCGAACACAGGCTGGGCTACCGCGTCGACACCGTCCAGGTCGACGAGATCCCCGCCTGGGACGCGCTCAGCCAAGGCCGCGTCGACGCGATCCTGGAGGACTGGGGCCACCCCGACCAGGAGCAGCGGTACGTCGACGACAAGAAGACGATCGTGCGCGGCGGCGACCTCGGAGTCACCGGGCACATCGGCTGGTACGTCCCGACGTACTTCGCCAGGCAGCACCCCGACGTCACGAACTGGAAGAACCTCGACAAGTACGCCGACCGGTTCCGCACTGCCGAGAGCGGCGGCAAGGGCCAGCTGATGGACGGCTCCCCGTCCTACGTCACCAACGACAAGGCCCTGGTGGACAACCTGGACCTGGACTACCAGGTGGTCTTCGCCGGCTCGGAGGCCGCGCAGATCACCCAGATCCGGCAGTTCGCCAAGGAGAAGAAGCCCTTCCTGACCTACTGGTACTCGCCCCAGTGGCTGTTCAAGAAGGTGCCGATGACGGAGGTGAAGCTCCCCGCCTACAAGGAGGGCTGCGACGCCGACCCCGAGAAGGTGGCCTGCGCCTACCCGCACACCCCCCTGCAGAAGTACCTCAACGCGGACTTCTCGAAGAAGGGCGGCGAGGCGGCGGCCCTCCTGAAGAAGTTCAGGTGGACCACCGAGGACCAGAACGAGGTCTCGCTGATGATCGCCGACCAGAAGCTGACCCCCGAGGAGGCGGCGAAGAAGTGGGTGGACAGCCACCCCTCGACGTGGAAGAAGTGGCTGTCCTAGACACGCCTCACCCGTGCCGGCCCGGATGGTGGTGCCCCGGCGCCATCCGGGCGGTCACCCCGAAGCGGTTCCAGGCGTTGATCACCGTGATCGAGGCGATCAGACGGGCCAGTTCGGCCTCCTCGAAGTGCTCGGCCGCCTTCTCGTACACCGCGTCGGGCACGAAGCCCTCCGTCAGGACGGTCACCGCCTCGGTGAGCGCCAGCGCGGCGAGCTCCTGCCCGGTGTAGAAGTGCGCCGACTCCTCCCAGGCGCTGAGCTGGACGATCCGCTCGACGCTCTCACCCGCCGCCAGCGCGTCCTTGCTGTGCATGTCGACGCACAGGGCGCAGCGGTTGATCTGCGAGGCGCGGACCTTCACCAGCTCCAGCAGCCCGGGGTCGAGGCCCTGCCGGGCGGCCGCGTCGAGCCGCCGCATCGCCTGGTAGACGTCGGGGGCCAGCTCGGCCCAGCGCAGTCGGGGGGTGGGTTCGGGGGCGTGGCGGACCTGTTCGCCGGTCGTCTTCTCGGTGGTCATGCCCTCGACCCTAGGAGCGGGGCAGCCCACGGGTATGGTCCATCTTCATGGCGAAAACGTGGGCCACTCTGGGTGTCGACCTGCATCTCGAACCGGTCGGCCCGGGGCTGCGCCGGGGTCTGACCGACGCCCTGCGCGAGGCGGTCCGCGGCGGCCGTCTGGCGCCCGGCACCCGGCTGCCCTCCTCCCGTTCCCTCTCCGCCGACCTCGGCGTCGCCCGCAACACGGTCGCCGAGGCCTACGCCGACCTCGTCGCCGAGGGCTGGCTCACCGCGCGCCAGGGCTCGGGCACGAGGGTCGCGGAGCGGAGCGTGGTCCCGCCGGCCGGCGCGGCCCTCCGCCGGCCCGAACACCACCGCCCCGCCTACGACCTGCGCGGCGGCACCCCCGACCTGGCCGCCTTCCCGCGCACCGAGTGGCTCAGGGCCGCCCGCCGCGCCCTCACCGCCGCCCCGTACGACGCCCTCGGCTACGGCGACCCCCGCGGCCGCGTCGAACTGCGCACCGCGCTCGCCGGCTACCTGGCCCGGGCCCGCGGCGTCCGCGCCGACCCCGAACGCGTCCTGATCTGCGCCGGGTTCGCCCACGGCCTGTCCCTCCTCGGCCGGGTCCTGCGGGCGCGCGGCGCACGGACGGTCGCCGTGGAGTCGTACGGACTGGACGAGCACTGGGCGCTGCTGGGCCGGACCGGTATCGGCACCACCGTGCTGCCCTTCGACGAGCTCGGCACGGACCCCGGCGAGCCGGCCGGGGCGGGCGCGGTGCTGCTCACCCCCGCCCACCAGTTCCCGATGGGCGTGCCGCTGCACCACGACCGGCGGGCGGCCGTCGTGGAGTGGGCGCGGCGCACCGGGGGCCTGGTCCTGGAGGACGACTACGACGGCGAGTTCCGCTACGACCGCCGGCCCGTCGGCGCCCTCCAGGGACTGGACCCCGACCACGTCGTGTACCTGGGCACGGCCAGCAAGTCCCTGGCGCCCGGCCTGCGCCTGGCCTGGATGGTGCTGCCGCCGGGCCTGGTGGAGGAGGTGGCGTCGGCAAAGGGCGGGGTGGACACCTGCGGGGTCCTGGACCAGCTGACGCTCGCCGAGTTCATCGCCTCCGGCGCGTACGACCGTCATGTCCGCGCGGCGCGCGCCCGGTACCGCCGGCGCCGGGACGCGCTGGTCGCGGCGCTCGCCGAACGGGCGCCCGCGATCCGGGTCACCGGGATCGCGGCGGGCCTGCACGCCGTCCTGCCCCTCCCGCCCGGCACCGAGCGGGAGGTGGTGCGGGCGGCGGCCGCGCGTGGCCTCGCCCTGGACGGCCTCGCCCCCCCGCTTCCGCCGCCCCGACGCGATCGCCGAGCCCCTGGACGCCCTCGTCGTCGGGTACGGCACCCCGCCGGACCACGCGTGGTCGGGGGCGCTGGACGCGCTGTGCGCGGCACTGTCTCCCGGTGACCGCCGCCTCCGTCCGTGAGCGTGCCGCCGGGAGCGGGCCTCCCCACCCCCATGGCCCTCCCGATCACCGGCCCGTGCGCCACCGGCCGCCGAGCACCCGGCCGAGCGGGACCCCGGTATCGCGCCCGAGCCCGCCGATCTCTAGGCTGACGGCCGGAAATCGCCGTGGAGGCGACAGCGGGACACGGCGACGGCACGACGACGGGGAGACGGCAACATGGCGGAAGCGCGCAGGCGCCTGCGGTCCAGCACGGTGGTACTCGGCGGCATGGGCGTCGTCGCCGCGGCCCTCACCTCCTGCGGCTCCGACCCGGACCGCCGCTGCGTCGACCGCGACGCCTACGACTCCCTCTACGGCTACAAGGTCGTCGCCGACAAGAACTGCAAGTCCTCCGGCTCCTCGGCCAACGGCAAGGGCAGGAAGACCGGCACCGGCACGGCCGGGAAGAGCGACGCCGCCTGGTACTACGACGCCGACGTCAGCAACGGCTGGGCGGACTCCGGCACCTTCAGCAAGAGCGAGGCCGTCGACCGGGGCGGCTTCGGCTGCTCCGGCTCCGGCAGCGGCGGCGGCTGAGCGGACGTACGCCATGCAGCGCCACACCATCGCACCCCGCCCCGGCTGGCAGCGGACGGTGGAGGAGCAGGGACTCGTCTACCCGCTCACCCGCCACCCCGACGGCAGCCTGCGCCCGTACTGGGACGAGAGCGCGTACTACGCCTTCACCCTCGACGAGGTGGAGGCCCTGGAGGAGACCGTCGAGGAACTCCACCGCATGTGCCTGGCCGCCGCCGGACACCTCGTCGCCCAGAACCGTCTCGCCGACCTCGGCATCACCGACCCGCGCGTCGCCGCCGCGGTCACCGAGGCCTGGCACCGGCGCGCCGAACTCCCCTCCGTGTACGGCCGCTTCGACCTCCGCTACGACGGCACCGGCCCGACGAAGCTCCTCGAGTACAACGCCGACACCCCGACCTCGCTGGTGGAGGCGGCCTCCCCGCAGTGGTTCTGGATGGAGGAGCGCTTCCCCGGCGCCGACCAGTGGAACTCCCTCCACGAACGCCTCGTCGCCGCCTGGAGGAAACAGGCCCCCCTCCTCCCGCCCGGCAGCCCCCTGTACTTCGCGCACTCCACCGCCGACGAACTCGGCGAGGACCTGATGACCGTCGCCTACCTCAAGGAGACCGCCGAACAGGCGGGCCTCGACACGGCGTTCATCCCCGTGGAGGACATCGGCTTCGACCGCCTCTCCGGGCGCTTCGTCGACCACCGGCTCCAGTTCATCCGCAGCTGCTTCAAGCTCTATCCCTGGGAGTGGCTCACCACCGACCGCTTCGCCGGCCACGTCCTCGACACCCTCGACAACGGCGGCGGCACGGGTACGACGATGTGGATCGAGCCCGCCTGGAAGATGCTGCTGAGCAACAAGGCGCTGCTGGCGATCCTGTGGGAGCTCTACCCGGACCACCCCAACCTCCTCCCCGCCTATCTGGACGGCCCGCGCGAGCTGGCGGCCACCACCGGGTACGTCGCCAAGCCCCTGCTCGGCCGCGAGGGCGCCGGCGTCACGATCCACGAGCGGGCCGCCTTCGCCGCACCGGTCCTGCGGGACGAACCCTGCTGCTACCAGCAGCTCGCCCCGCTCCCCGCCTTCGACGGCAACCACGTCGTCCTCGGCGCCTGGGTCGTGCAGGAGGAGGCGGCCGGCCTCGGCATCCGCGAGTCCTCCGGCCTGATCACCGACGAGTACGCCCGCTTCCTGCCCCACGTGATCCTCTAGGGCCCGTCAGCCGGACGGGCCCCCGATCCCCAGCACCGCCCTCAGCTGCTCCAGTCCCCAGTCCAGGTCCTCCCGCGAGATCACCAGCGGCGGCGCGATCCGCAGCGTCGGCCCGTGCGTGTCCTTCACCAGCACCCCCCGGTCCATCAGCCGCTCCGACACCTCACGGCCCGACCCCAGGGCCGGCGCCACGTCCACCCCCGCCCACAGCCCCCGCCCCCGTACCGCCGTCACCCGCCCGGTGCCGGTCAGCGCCCGCAGCTCGCGGAGCAGATGCTCCCCGAGCCGGGCGGACCTCTCCTGGTACTCGCCCGACCGCAGCATCGCGATCACCTCCAGCGCCACCGCGCAGGCCAGCGGATTCCCCCCGAACGTCGACCCGTGCTCCCCGGGCCGGAACACCCCGAGGACCTCCGCGTCCGCCACCACCGCCGACACCGGAACGATCCCGCCCCCGAGCGCCTTCCCCAGCACGTACACATCCGGTACGACCCCCTCGTGCTCGCACGCGAAGGTCCGCCCCGTCCGGCCTAGCCCCGACTGGATCTCGTCGGCGACGAACAGCACACCCCGCTCCCGGGTCAGCTCCCGCACCGCCGCCAGATAGCCCTCCGGCGGCACCAGCACCCCTGCCTCGCCCTGGATCGGCTCCAGCAGCACCGCCACCGTGTTCTCGGTCACCGCCGCCCGCATCGCCGTCACGTCCCCGTACGGCACGATCTGGAAGCCCGGCGTGTACGGCCCGTAGTCCGCCCGGGCCCCGGGGTCGGTGGAGAAGCTGATCAACGTCGTCGTACGGCCGTGGAAGTTGTTCCCGGCGACGACGATCTTCGCTGTCTCCGCCGGAACGCCCTTGACCCGGTACCCCCACTTCCGGGCCGTCTTCACGGCCGTCTCCACCGCCTCCGCGCCCGTGTTCATCGGCAGCACCATCTCCATGCCGCACAGCTCGGCCAGCTCCGCGCAGAAGGCCCCGAACCGGTCGTGGTGGAATGCCCGGGACGTCAGCGTCACCCGCTCCAGCTGGGCCTTCGCCGCGTCGACCAGCCGCCGGTTGCCGTGCCCGAAGTTCAGCGCCGAGTAGCCCGCCAGCAGATCCAGATAGCGACGCCCCTCCACATCCGTCATCCAGGCCCCGTCGGCCGTCGCGATCACCACCGGCAGGGGGTGGTAGGTGTGCGCGGTGTGCGCGTCGGCGGCGGCGAGGAGCGCGTCGGTGGTGCTCACGGGACCTCCAGAGGTGCGGTCGGCCCCCTTCCTATCGTCGCTCGCATGGTGGACGCGGGACGTTCGCGCTCCGGCGTGCCCGGTAGGCTGGCGGCGGGCCGTGACTGGCGCGCTGGGATGGATCGGACCATCGGGGAGCGGCCTGTGAGCGACAAAGTGCCGTGCGCCTGGGCCGAACCGTGAACCCGTGACCGCTTTCCAGCACCCACGCCACCCGGAGGCCGACGACATGTCAGAGCAGCAGCCCCTCTCCACCGAGTCCACCGCCTTCCGCGCCGCCCTCGACGTGATCCGCGCCGTCGAGCCGCGCGTCGCCGACGCCATCGGCCAGGAGGTCGCCGACCAGCGCGAGATGCTCAAGCTGATCGCCTCCGAGAACTACGCCTCCCCGGCCACCCTCCTCGCGATGGGCAACTGGTTCAGCGACAAGTACGCCGAGGGCACCGTCGGCCGCCGCTTCTACGCCGGCTGCCGCAACGTCGACACGGTGGAGTCCCTCGCCGCCGAGCACGCCCGCGAGCTGTTCGGCGCCCGGCACGCCTACGTCCAGCCGCACTCCGGCATCGACGCCAACCTCGTCGCCTTCTGGGCCGTCCTCGCCGACCGCGTCGAGGCCCCGTTCCTGGCGAAGGCCGGAGCCCGCCAGGTCAACGACCTCTCCGAGGCCGACTGGGCCGAGCTGCGCCAGGCCTTCGGCAACCAGCGCATGCTCGGCATGTCCCTGGACGCCGGCGGTCACCTCACCCACGGCTTCCGCCCGAACATCTCCGGCAAGATGTTCGACCAGCGCTCCTACGGCACCGACCCGGCCACCGGCCTGATCGACTACGAGGCGCTGCGCACGAGCGCCCGCGAGTTCAAGCCGCTGATCATCGTCGCGGGCTACTCGGCCTACCCCCGTCTGGTGAACTTCCGGATCATGCGCGAGATCGCCGACGAGGTCGGCGCGACCCTCATGGTCGACATGGCGCACTTCGCGGGCCTGGTCGCCGGCAAGGTCCTGACCGGCGACTTCGACCCGGTCCCGCACGCCCAGATCGTCACCACGACCACCCACAAGTCCCTGCGCGGCCCGCGCGGCGGCATGGTCCTGTGCGACGACTCCCTCAAGGAGCAGGTCGACCGCGGCTGCCCGATGGTCCTCGGCGGCCCGCTCCCGCACGTCATGGCCGCGAAGGCCGTCGCCCTGGCGGAGGCCCGCCGGCCCGCCTTCCAGGACTACGCCCGGCGCATCGTCGACAACTCCCGCGCCCTGGCGGAGGGCCTGATGCGCCGCGGCGCCACCCTCGTCACCGGCGGCACGGACAACCACCTCAACCTGATCGACGTGGCGACCTCCTACGGCCTCACCGGCCGCCAGGCCGAGGCGGCCCTGCTCGACTCGGGCATCGTCACCAACCGCAACGCCATCCCGGCCGACCCGAACGGTGCCTGGTACACCTCGGGCATCCGCGTCGGCACCCCGGCGCTCACCACGCGTGGCCTCGGCACGGCCGAGATGGACGAGGTCGCGGGTCTGATCGACCGCGTCCTGACCACCACCGAGCCGGGCACGACCAAGTCGGGCGCCCCGTCCAAGGCCTCGCACGTCCTGGACGCGAAGGTGGCGGAGGAGATCTCCCAGCGGGCGACGGACCTGGTCGCGGGCTTCCCGCTGTACCCGGAGATCGACCTCGGCTGAGGTCTTCCAGGGGTGCGGGGAACCGCGCGGCCGGCTCCACACGGCCCGCGGTTCCCCGCGCACCGCGACCACCCCCACGCCTCTGAGACAATGATGAACATGGCCTCAGACCGTCCCCGCGTGCTCTCCGGAATCCAGCCCACCTCAGGCTCGTTCCACCTCGGCAACTACCTCGGCGCCGTCCGCCAGTGGGTGGCCCTGCAGGAGACCCACGACGCCTTCTACATGGTCGTCGACCTGCACGCGATCACGCTTCCGCAGGATCCGGCCGACCTGCGCGCCAACACCCGCCTCGCCGCGGCGCAGCTCCTCGCGGCCGGCCTCGACCCCGAGCGCTGCACGCTCTTCGTCCAGAGCCATGTCCCCGAGCACGCCCAGCTCGCCTGGGTCATGAACTGCCTCACCGGCTTCGGCGAGGCGTCCCGCATGACCCAGTTCAAGGACAAGTCCGCCAAGCAGGGCGCCGACCGCGCGAGCGTCGGCCTGTTCACGTACCCGATCCTCCAGGTCGCCGACATCCTGCTCTACCAGGCCGACGAGGTCCCGGTCGGCGAGGACCAGCGCCAGCACATCGAGCTCACCCGCGACCTCGCCGAGCGTTTCAACGGCCGCTTCGGCGAGACCTTCACGATCCCGAAGCCCCACATCCTCAAGGAGACGGGCAAGATCTACGACCTTCAGGACCCGTCGATCAAGATGAGCAAGTCGGCGTCCACGCCGAAGGGCCTCATCAACCTGCTCGACGACCCGAAGGCCACCGCGAAGAAGGTCAGGAGCGCGGTCACGGACACCGACACGGTGGTCCGCTACGACGCCGAGAACAAGCCGGGCGTGAGCAATCTGCTCAGCATCTACTCGACCCTGACGGGCACGAGCATCCCCGAGCTGGAGCAGCGCTACGAGGGCAAGCTCTACGGCGCGCTCAAGACGGACCTCGCGGAGGTCGTCGTCGGCTTCGTGACCCCGTTCCGGGACCGCACCCAGCAGTACCTGGACGACCCGGAGACGCTGGACTCGATCCTGGCGAAGGGCGCGGAGAAGGCACGCGCCGTCGCCGCGGAGACGCTCTCCCAGGCGTACGAGAAGGTCGGCTTCCTCCCCGCGAAGCACTGACGGCGCTCGGAGGCACCCGGGGCGCGCCGCACACACGTTCCTCCGGGCGGAGCGCTGCACATCACTCCGCTTGCGCCTGCCCAGAGCACAGCCGTGGCCGTACAGTCGATAGCCGTACGACTGAGTACGAACCCGGCACCACGAACGGCATCTCATCGGACATGACGACAGGAGACGACGTGGGGACCGTAACGATCGGCGTGTCGATCGCGGTCCCGGAGCCTCACGGCAGCCTGCTCCAGGAGCGGCGCGCGGGCTTCGGCGACGCCGCTGCTCACGGCATTCCCACGCATGTCACGCTGCTGCCGCCGACGGAGGTCGAGGCGAGCGCGCTGCCGGCCGTCGAGGCGCACCTCACCGAGGTCGCCGCGGCCGGCCGCCCCTTCCCGATGCGGCTGTCCGGCACGGGCACCTTCCGGCCCCTGTCGCCGGTGGTGTACGTGAAGGTCGTCGAGGGCGCCGAGGCCTGCGCCTGGCTGCAGCAGAGGGTCCGTGACGCCTCCGGCCCCCTCGTGCGTGAGCTGCAGTTCCCCTACCACCCGCACGTCACCGTCGCGCACGGCATCGACGACGCGGCGATGGACCGCGCCTACGAGGAACTCGCCGGCTACCGGGCCGAGTGGTCCTGCACCGGCTTCGCCCTCCACGAGCAGGGCCCCGACGGCGTCTGGCGCAAGCTGCGCGAGTACCCCTTCGGCGGCGCGGTCGTCCCCCCGCAGGCCGCCCACGTCGACCGCGGCGGCCTGCCCACACGCTGACCGCCCCGCCGGGAGCGCCGCGGTCGTCCTCGCAACGGGCCCTAGACGGGCAGCCTCCGGAACAGCCCGCGCGGGACGTGCCGGAGCGCCGACATCACCGCCCGCAGCACCCCGGGCACCCACACCGTCTCCGACCTGCGTCGCAGCCCCAGCTCGACGGCCGCGGCGACGGCTTCGGGAGTGGTGGCCAGCGGCGCCTCGGTGAGCCCGGCCGTCATCCTCGTACGGACGAAGCCGGGGCGTACGACCATGACGTGCACGCCCGTGCCGTGCAGCGCGTCGCCCAGGCCCTGGGCGAAGGCGTCGAGGCCGGCCTTGCTGGAGCCGTAGATGAAGTTCGAGCGGCGGGCGCGCTCCCCGGCGACGGAGGAGAGCACGACCAGCGAGCCGTGGCCCTGGGCCTGCAGCGCGCGGGCGCACACCAGGCCCGCCGACACCGCGCCGGTGTAGTTGGTCTGGGCGACGCGCACCGCCGCCGCGGGGTCGCACTCGTCGTGCGCCTGGTCGCCGAGGACGCCGAAGGCGAGCAGCACGAGGTCGATGTCGCCCTCGGCGAAGACCTTGCCGAGAACCGTCTCGTGCGAGCCGGGGTCGAGCGCGTCGAAGGAGACGGTGCGGACGTCGGCACCCAGCGCGCGCAGGCCGGCGGCCGCCGACTCCAGGGCGGGGGAGGGGCGCCCGGCGAGCCACACCGTGCGGGTGCGGCGGGCGATCAGCCGGCGGGCGGTGGCCAGCGCGATCTCGGACGTACCGCCGAGGACGAGGAGGGACTGGGGGAGGCCGAAGGCGTCCTTCACGACAGCTCCTAGAGGTTGAGGCGCCGGGACAGATCGGAGGTGAGGACCCCGCGCGGGTCCAGCTCCGCGCGCAGGGCACGGAAGTCGGCCAGGCGCGGGTACATCGCGGTGAGCAGTTCGGGGCGCAGCCGGGAGTCCTTGGCGAGGTAGACGCGTCCGCCGGCGGCGGCCACCTCCTCGTCCAGTTCGTCGAGGAAGGCGCCCAGGCCGGGCAGGGCGGCCGGGATGTCCAGGGCGAGGGTCCAGCCGGGGCGGGGGAAGGACAGCCAGCCCGGGTCCGCCTCGCCGAACCGCTTGAGGACGGCGAGGAAGGACGGGCAGCGGTGTGCGCGGATACGGGCCACGATCCGGCGCAGGGCGTCCTCCTGGCCGTATCCCACGACGAACTGGTACTGCACGAAGCCGCTCCGGCCGTAGACGCGGTTCCAGTGCGGGACGCCGTCGAGGGGGTGGAAGAAGGCGGAGAGCCGCTGGAGTTCGCCGGTCCGCACCCGGGGCGCCCTGCGGTACCAGAGTTCGTTGAACAGTCCGACGGTCGTGTGGGTCAGCAGACCGTTCGGCAGGAAGGCGGGGGCGGGCGGCAGCCGGGACGGGCGGAAGGCCAGCGGTGCCCTGCGCGCGCGGGCGGGCAGCGCGTCCAGGGGCGCGTGGTCGCCGCGGGTGAGCACCGCGCGTCCGGTGGCCGCCCCGCGCGCGAGGAGGTCGATCCAGGCGACGGAGTAGCGGTAGCGGTGGTCGCCGGCCGTCAGCCGGGCCATCAGGTCGTCGAGGTCGGCGGCGCGTTCGGTGTCGACCGACATGAGGGACGTCTCGACGGGCTGGAGCCGCACCGTGGCCGTGAGGACGACGCCGGTCAGGCCCATGCCGCCGGCGGTGGCGTCGAACAGGGGGGTGCCGTGGCTCACCGTGCGGATCGTGCCGTCGGCGGTGAGCAGCTCGAAGGACAGCACATGCCGCGCGAAGGAACCGCAGACGTGGTGGTTCTTGCCGTGGATGTCGGCGCCGATCGCGCCGCCCACGGTGACGTAGCGGGTGCCGGGGGTCACCGGGACGAACCAGCCGAGCGGCAGCAGGACCTCCATCAGCCGGTGCAGGGAGACACCGGCGTCGCACAGCACGGTCCCGCCCGCGGCGTCGATGACATGGATCCGGTCCAGGCCGGTCATGTCCCACACGGCCCCGCCGGCGTTCTGGGCCGCGTCCCCGTACGCCCGCCCCAGCCCTCTCGGGATGCCCCCGCGGACCCCGCAGTCCCGGACGGCGACCACGGCCTCCTCGTACGTCCGGGGGCGGATCAGCCGGGCGGTGGAGGGGGCGGTGCGGCCCCATCCCGTGACGGAAACGGTCTCGGCAGGCATGGGTGTGACCGTATCGCCCATATATGAGCGAATACTTTTGAAACCTCCCATCACTCCCCGAAATGGGTGATTAATGGGATGTCGCTCAATATTGCCGGAGTTCCGGTGGGCTCGACGTGAACAGTGAGCCACATGGACCACCTCGACGACATGGACCACCGGATCCTCACCGCGCTGCGCGCCCGGGGCGCGGATCCGCGCGTCGCCGGTGCCGCGCGCGCCCTGTCCCGGGCGGGCGAGCACGGCGCGCTGTGGCTCGCGGCCGGCCTCGTGGGAGCCGCCGTGGACGGCCCGCGGCGCGGCGCCTGGCTGCGGGCCACCGCCCTCACCGCGGGCGCGCACCTCGCCAGCATGGGCGTGAAACGGGTCGTGCGCCGCCCGCGCCCCGCCCATGTCGAGCCCCTGGTGCGCACTCTCGGCCGGCACTCCTTCCCCAGCTCGCACGCGACCTCCGCGGCGGCCGCCGCCGTCGCCTTCGGCGCCCTCGGGGCCCACGCCGTCCCGCCGCTCGCCGCCGCGATGTGCCTCTCCCGTCTCGTCGTCGGCGTCCACTACCCCTCCGACGTGGCGGCGGGCGCGGCCCTGGGGGCGCTCACGGCCCGGCTGGGAGCGCGCTGGATGCGAGAGGGGCGCCGTGGCTGAGGCAGTCCTCCACCGGCAGCGCACCCACCGTCGCCGGTCGCCCCAGCCGCCGAGCCCCCGCACCGGCGGCCTCCTCGGCGGCCTGCTGCGGACCGCCCGCCCCAAGCAGTGGGTCAAGAACGTGCTCGTCGTCGCCGCCCCCGCCGCGGCCGGCCGGCTCTTCTCCCCGGGCGCGCTGCCCCGACTCGCCCTGGTCTTCGCCCTGTTCACCGCCTGCGCCGCCGCCGTCTATCTGGTCAACGACGCCCGGGACGCCGAGGCCGACCGCGCCCACCCCACCAAGCGGCACCGCCCGGTCGCGGCCGGCGTGGTCCCCGTGCCCGTCGCGTACGCCGTCGGAGGCGCCCTCGGGGTCCTCGGGCCGGCCCTCGCGGCCTGGCTGGCGAACCCGGCCGTCGCCGTCCTCCTCGCCGGCTACCTCGGCATGCAACTGGCTTACTGCGTCAGCCTGAAGCACGTCCTCGTCGTCGACCTCGTCGTCGTCACGACCGGCTTCCTGATGCGGGCGACGGCCGGCGGGCTCGCGCTCGGCATCCCCCTCTCCCGCTGGTTCCTGATCACCACCGGCTTCGGCGCGCTGTTCATGGTCTCGGCCAAGCGCTACTCCGAGGCCGTCCAGATGGCCGGAAAGGCGGGCGCCACAAGGGCGTTGCTCACCGAGTACACCACCGGCTACCTCCGGTTCGTCTGGCAGCTCGCGGCGGGTGTCGCCGTCCTCGGCTACTGCCTGTGGGCCCTGGAGGAGGGCGGTGTCCCGCACACCGGCCTGCTGCCCTGGCGCCAGCTCTCGGTGGTCGCGTTCATCCTGGCCGTCCTGCGCTACGCCGTCTTCGCCGACCGGGGCACCGCCGGCGAACCCGAGGAGGTGGTCCTCGGCGACCGCGCCCTCGCCCTGATCGGCCTGGCCTGGCTCGCCATGTACGGGCTGGCGGTGGCCCATTGGTAGGCGAACGGCGCGAACTCCTGGGCTTCGCCGCCGCCGGCCTCCTCGCCTACGCCGCCGACCTCGCCCTGTTCACCTGGCTGCGCGGCCCGGCCGGCCTCGACCCCCTCACCGCGAAGACGCTGTCCTTCCTCGCGGGCTGCACGGTCGCCTACCTCGGCAACGCGCTCGGCACCTACCGCCACGCGCGCGTGCGGGGCCCGCGGCCGTACGCCGTGTTCTTCGCGGTGAACGTCGCCGGCGCCCTCGTCCAGCTCCTCTGTCTCACCGTCAGCCACTACGGCCTCGGGCTCACCTCGCAGCGCGCGGACACCCTCTCCGGAGCCGTCATCGGCATGGCACTGGCGACTGTCCTGCGGTTCTGGGGTACTCGCACTCTGGTCTTCCGCGTCGTTTCCCGCGAATAGGGCAGAGTTCGGATCATGGACTGGCTGAAGAAGCTTCCCGGTGTCGGGCCGTGGGTCGCCCGCCTCATGGCCACCCACGCCTGGCGGTCGTACGAGCGCCTGGACCGGGTCAAGTGGACGCGGCTGGCGGCCGCGATGACGTTCATCAGCTTCGTCGCGCTGTTCCCGCTGCTCACCCTGGCCGCCGCGATCACGGCGGCCACCCTCAGCGAGTCCCAGCAGCGCAACGTCCAGGACAAGATCGCCGATCAGGTCCCCGGCATCTCCGACCAGCTCGACATCGAAGGGCTGGTCCAGAACGCCGGCACCGTCGGCCTGATCGCCGGAGCCGTGCTGCTGTTCACCGGCATCGGCTGGGTCGGCCAGATGCGGGACTGTCTGCGCGCCGTGTGGGAGCTGCCCGACAAGGAGGAGAACCCGGTCCTGAACAAGGCCAAGGACGCGGGCATCCTGGTCGGTCTCGGCGGCGCGGTCCTCGCCACCCTCGCCCTGTCCACCGTCGCCTCGGCCCTGGTCGGCCGGATCACCGACACCCTCGGCATCGACAAGCAGGGCTGGGGCAGCGTCCTGCTGCACCTCGCCGCCTCCGCCATCGCGGTCCTCGCCGACTTCCTGCTCCTGCTGTACGTCCTGACCCTGCTGCCCGGCGTAGAGCCGACCCGCCACCGGCTCTTCGTCGCCGCGCTGATCGGCGCGGTCGGCTTCGAACTGCTGAAGCTGCTTCTGAGCGGCTACATGCAGGGCGTGGCCGGCAAGAGCATGTACGGCGCGTTCGGCGTGCCCATCGCCCTGCTGCTGTGGATCAACTTCACCTCGAAGCTGATCCTGTACTGCGCGGCGTGGACGGCGACGGGCAGCGCCCCCGAGCGCCGTTCGCACGACGACGTCAGCGGCGACGGCGTACCAGATCCGGCAGCGGCCATCGGCGGTTGACCAGGAACGCCCCGGCGGCCAGCAGCACCAGCACCCCGCCGGCGATCGCCAGCGCCGTCCACATGCCGCGCGCGCCGTCGTCGGCGACGGCGCCGGCGACCGGCTGCCCGGAGGTGCCGCCCTGCCCGGCCTTCGCGGACTCCCCGGAGGAGGGGTTCGCGCCCGGCTGCGCGCTGGCCCGGCCGCTCGGCTGAGCGCTGGGGGCGGTGCCCTGCGGCGCGACCAGCTCGCCCACCGGGGTCACCTTCCCGGCCGCCGCGAAGCCCCAGTCGAACAGCTTGGCGGTCTCCTTGTAGACCTCGTTGTGGTCGCTCTTCTCCGGGTTCATCACGGTGACCAGCAGCACCCGCCCGCCCCGCTCGGCGACGCCCGTGAAGGTGGCGCCCGCGTTGGTGGTGTTGCCGTTCTTGACCCCCGCGATGCCCGGGTACTGCGAGATGTCGTAGTCCCCGGCCAGCAGCCGGTTGGTGTTCTGGATCTCGAAGGACTGGCGGACCGTCTTGCCCTTCTTGTTCTTCTTCGTCTCGCCGGGGAACTTGGCCGTGACCGTCGAGCAGTACTCCCGGAAGTCCTTCTTCTGCAGCCCCGAGCGCGCGATCAGCGTCAGGTCGTACGCGGAGGAGACCTGGCCGGGCGCGTCGTAGCCGTCCGGGGAGACGACGTGCGTGTCGAGCGCCTGCAGTTCCCCGGCGTGCTGGTTCATCTCCCTGACCGTGTCGGCGACACCGCCGTTCATCGACGACAGCACGTGCACGGCGTCGTTGCCGGAGCGCAGGAAGACACCGAGCCACAGGTCGTGGACCGTGTACGTCTCGTTCTCCTTTATCCCGACCAGACTGGAGCCCGACCCGATGCCCTCCAGGTCCTCGGGCACCACCTTGTGCGCGGTGGTCTTCGGGAACTTCGGGAGCACGGTGTCGGCGAACAGCATCTTCATCGTGCTCGCCGGGGGCAGCCGCCAGTGCGCGTTGTGCGCGGCCAGCACCTCGCCCGACTCGGCGTCCGCCACGATCCACGACCGCGCGGTGAGGTCCTTCGGCACCACCGGCGCGTCCCCCGCGAGCGCCACCTGCGTACCGGCCTGCCCGAGACGGGCGCCGCCGACGGTGGACATGGTCGCCGGGGGAGTGGCCGACGGGGACGTGCTCGTGGAGGGCGACGGCTTGGGCGCCGCCGTGGAGACGGGGGCGGTCAGCGCGAGGGACGTGAGGGACGCTGCGGTGACCAGCAGGGATCGCCTGACGGTCTGCTTCATGGGTGCGGGCACGACGGAGAACGTACCGGGCAGGCGGCGGGAAGTCCCACCGCCCTCCCCACCCCGGTCAGAGAACCGGACACCCGACGGCGATACTGAACACATGAAGCTCAGCCGCCCCCTCTCCTGGTTCCTGCTCGCCTTCGGGGTGTGGAGCTGGATCATCTGGGTCACTTTCGTCAAAAACCTGGTCAAGGACAGCAGCGGGCTCGCGTTCGACGACGGCGACCCCACGGTGTACTTCTGGGTCCACCTGACGCTCGCCGTCGTCTCCTTCGTATTGGGGACGGTCATCGGGGTCATCGGGTTGCGCGGTCTGCGCGCACTGCGCCGGACGTCATAGCCGATGGTGATCGTCTTCGTCCTGCTCGCCCTGGCGGTGCTGGTCGGCGCCAACTGGTACCTGTGGCGCCGTCTGTTCCGCGACACCACCCGCGGCCCCGGCCGGGCGCGCCGCGGCGGCGCCGTGCTGATCGCGGGCGGCTGGGCCCTGGCGATCGGCGCCCTCGTCGCGGAACGCGCGGGCGCCCCCTTCTGGCTCCAGCGCACCCTGGCCTGGCCGGGCTTCCTGTGGCTCGCGCTGTCGGTCTACCTGCTGCTCGGAGTCGTCGCGGGCGAAGCCGTACGGCCGCTGCTGCGGCGGTACCTGGAGCGACGCGCGCGCCGGGCGCAGGCGCGGACACCCGTCGCGGAGCCCGCGCCGGAACGGGTCCCGGCCGGGGCGCCGCCCGCCCAGGACCCGCCGGAGCCCGCCGCGGACGTGGCCGAAAAGGCCGCCCCCTCCCGCCGTCTCTTCGTCTCCCGGGTGGTCGGCGGCGCGGCCGCCGCCGTCGCCGTGGGAACCGTGGGACAGGGAACGTACGGAGTGCTGCGCGGCCCGCGCGTCAAGCGGGTGACCGTCCCGCTGGCCAAGCTCCCGCGCGCCGCCCACGGCTACCGGATCGCCGTCGTCAGCGACATCCACCTCGGGCCCGTCCTCGGCCGGGGCTTCGCGCAGAAGGTCGTCGACACCGTCAACGCGACCCAGCCCGACCTGATCGCGGTCGTCGGCGACCTGGTCGACGGCAGCGTGAAGGACCTCGGCCCGGCCGCGGCACCGCTGTCCCGGCTCCGGGCCCGGCACGGCGGCTTCTTCGTGACCGGCAACCACGAGTACTTCTCCGGCGCCGCACAGTGGGTCGAGGAGGTGCGCCGGCTCGGCCTCGACCCCCTGGAGAACGCCCGCACCGAACTCCCGTGGTTCGACCTGGCCGGCGTCAACGACATCGCGGGCGAGAGCGAGGGCCAGGGCCCCGACTTCGACCGGGCGCTCGGCGGCCGGGACACCACGCGCGCGTGCGTGCTCCTCGCCCACCAGCCCGTCCAGATCCACGACGCCGTGCGCCACGGTGTCGACCTCCAGCTCTCCGGCCACACCCACGGCGGCCAGCTCTGGCCCGGCAGCCTGATCGCCGAGGCCGCGAACCCCACCCTGGCCGGTCTCGAGCGCTACGGCGACACCCAGCTCTACGTCTCCCGGGGCGCCGGTGCCTGGGGCCCGCCCACGCGCGTGGGGGCGCCCTCGGACATCACGGTGATCGAGCTGGCGTCGAAGCGGGCCTGACCCCTCCCCGGGCCTGTGAGGACGCTGTGAAACCCGCCCGAAACACGCGTCGGTAAGTTCTTTCTCATCTCGTCGGAATTCTCTTCCCCGCGCCGAAAAACGTGTGATTAGGTGAGCCCGCCACCAAGGGGGGTGGCTTTCTGTGTAGTACTGGGCCTTTTCGTGGCCTGGGGAGGGCAGGACATCACCATGCGATCGATTCGCATGCGGATCCTCGTGACAGTGCTGGTTCTCGCGGTGGTCGGGGTGGGCGGCCGGCAGTTACTGCCGTCGAAGGACGACAGCGGCGCCACCGTCACGGTGGGGACCACGGACACCATCACGTCACTCGATCCGGCGGGCGCCTACGACGCCGGTTCCTGGGCGTTGTTCAGCAACGTCTTCCAGTCGCTCCTGACGTACGAGCCGGGTGGGGTCTCGCCCGTGCCGGACGCGGCCAGGAGCTGCTCCTTCGCGAAGGGCGGCCTGACGACGTACGGCTGCGAGCTGCGCGACGACCTCACGTTCCCCAGCGGCCGGAAGATGACCGCCGAGGACGTGAAGTACTCCTTCGACCGGGTCAGGAAGATCGACTCCGACGTCGGCCCGGCCTCACTGCTGTCCACGCTGAAGTCGGTGGACGCCGACGGCCTGAAGGTCACCTTCCATCTGACCTCGCCGGACGCCACCTTCCCGTTCAAGGTGGCCACCGGCGCCGGTTCGATCGTCGACCACACCCGCTATCCGGCGGACGGCCTGCGCACCGGCACCTCCGTCGACGGCACCGGACCGTACACACTGACGGCGTACCGGAAGGGCAGGCAGGCCGACCTGGAGCCCAACTCCCGTTACCAGGGGGCGGTGAAGACCGGCTCGCCGATCGCACTGCGCTACTACCCCGACCCGGACGCGCTGGAGAAGGCGTGGAAGGCCGGGGACGTCGACGCGGCCACCCGCCAGCTGCCGCCCGCGGTCCTCGCCGCCCTCAACGCCAGCGACCCGGACCAGCGCGTCAGCGAGGCCGACAGCTCCGAGACCCGCAACCTGTACTTCAACACCCGCGCCTCCTCGCCGCTGCACTCCACGGACGTCCGCAAGGCGATGGCCTGGCTGATCGACCGCGAGCAGCTCGCCGCGACCGTGTACGACGGCACCGTCGAGCCGCTGTACTCGCTGATCCCGGCCGGCCTCACCGGCCACACGACCTCCTTCTTCGACACCTACCCGGACCAGAACTCCGAGAAGGCCCGCAAGCTCCTTCAGGAGGCCGGCGCCGGCATCCCGGTGACGTTCACCTACGGATACGGCCTGGGCAGCGGTGCCGCGGCGGCCGAGGCCAAGGAACTCAAGCGGCAGCTGGAGGCCGGCGGACTGTTCAAGGTGAACGTCAAGGGGTACGAGTGGACCGACTTCCAGAAGCGCTGGGCGAGCGGCAAGCTCGACGCGTACGCCGTCGGCTGGGTCGCCGACTACCCCGACCCGGACACCTACGCGGGCCCGCTCGTCGCCACCGACTCCACCATGAACACCGGCTACAGCAACAAGACCGTCGACCGGTACATCACCGACAGCCGGCAGTACGCCGACCGCGGCCAGGTCGCCGACGACTTCAAGAACCTCCAGCAGGTCATCGCCGACGACGTGCCGGTGATCCCGCTGTGGCAGCGCAAGGAGTACGTCGTCACCAGCGCGGACGTCGGCGGCGGCCAGTACCTGGCGGACGGCAACGGCGTGTTCCGGCTGTGGGCGCTGGACTGGATCTGATCCCCCGTCCGTCCGGCCCGTGCGCAGACCCCACGGGCCGGTCCGGCGGGGCGGATCCGACGCGCCGGGGGCATGCGCCCCCGTGACACCGGGCAGTCACCCCACGCGGCACCATGTGACGCAGGTGTGCACGGGGTGAGGAGCAGACGTGCTGAGACGCAACTCCTTCCGGCTGCCCCGGCATCCGGCGTCCGTCGGCCTGGCCCGGCACCGGGTGCGGGACCATCTGGCGGACTGGGGGCACGCCCCGGACGGCCGGGCGCTGGCCGACGCGCTCCTCGTGGTGTCCGAGCTGGCCACCAACGTCGTACGCCACGGGCCCCTGCTGGAGCGCGAGTTCGAGGTGGCGGTCACCGCGCTCGCGGACGGCTCCTGCCTCATCGAGGTCTCCGACGAGGACCGGCGGGTACCCCGGCTGCGGGTGGTCGGCGAGTGGGACGAACACGGCCGCGGGCTGCACCTCGTGGAACACCTCGCCACCGCCTGGGGCGTGTGGAGCAGGGGCCGCCACGGCAGGACGGTCTGGGCGCTGGTCGTGGCGACCGCCTGACCGCGGCCCGTCAGCCGCACACCGCCGGCCGCGCCGGCAGTTCCACCGTCACCCCCAGCCCCTCGCCCGGCGCCGTCCGTACGCTCACCTCGCCGCCGTGCGCCCGCACCACACCCTGCACGATCGCCAGCCCCAGACCGCTGCCCGCGCCGCCGCCCGCCCGGAAGAAGCGGTCGAAGACCCGCGCCGCGTCCTCCGCCTCCAGCCCCGGCCCCTCGTCCCGCACCGACAGCCGAACCACCCCGTCCGCGCGCTCCGCCCCGAGCCGCACCGGCACGTCGGCGGGCGTGTGCGTGCGCACGTTGGCCACCAGGTTGCCCAGCACCTGCCGCAGCCCCGACTCGTCGGCCCGCACCAGCAGCGCCCCGTCCGCGTCGACCGTGACGGGCCGCCCGGGCTGCTGCGCCCGCAGGTCCTCGGCGGCGTCCCGCACCAGCCGGCTCACGTCCACGTTGCGCAGGCGCAGTTCGGGCCGCTGGTCGAGGCGGGCCAGGGTGAGCAGCTCGTCGACGAGCCGGCCCATCCGGTCCACCTCGCCGTTCATCCGGTCCCAGGCCCGCCGGCGCTCCTCCGGCTCGCGCAGCATCCCCTGGTCGTACAGCTGGAGATAGCCGCGGATCGCGGACAGCGGGGTGCGCAGCTCGTGCGAGGCGTCGGCGACGAACCGGCGCAGCTGGGCCGCGCTGCGCTCGCGCGTGCGGTACGCCGTCTCCACCTGGTGCAGCATGGAGTTCAGGGCCAGCCGCAGCTGTTCGACCTCGAGCGTGGTCTCCCGGCTGGAGGGCACCCGCCGGGTCAGGTCGCCCTCCGCTATCGCCGACGAGGTCTCCACCATGTCCTCCAGCGGCCGCATCCGCCGCCGCACGCTGAACAGCGTCAGGCACGCGAGCAGCATCAGCAGCAGCGTGCCGACGGCGAGATCCAGCCGGAGGGCCTTGGCGACGCCCTGGTGCAGGGCCTCGGTGGAGGTGGCCAGCAGGATGTAGGGGCCGTCGGCGAGCCGGGTCGCGGTCACCCGGTACGCGGCGCCGTGCACGCTGACGTCGCGCGGCTCGGACCCGGCGGCCAGGGCGCGCGGGTCGGCCACGGCGTCCGCGAGGGCGCGCTGGGCGTCGGTGGGCGCGACGTCGAAGAGGGTGAGGGCCGTGCCCCGGGCGTCGACGGCGGTGAAGATCGAGTCCGGGGTCGGCCGGTCGTCCGAGCCGTCGGGCAGGATCCGGTCGCGGACCACGCCGAGCACGCTCAGCGAGTCGATCTGGCGCAGGGTGAGCCGCGAACTGCCCAGCGAGTCGCGCATCTTGGTCAGATCGGTGTCGATCTGGCCGAGCAGGTAGTGCCGCATCCCCATCAGGCTGACCGCGGTCGCCGCGACGACGCCGACGGCGAGCAGCGCGACGTTCGCCAGCGTCAGTTTCACCCGCAGGGAGCGCAGCCCCCGGCCACGGCGCGGGAACCTCATGCCAGCCCGTATCCCACGCCCCGCCGGGTGGTGATCACCGGCGGTCCCAGGGCGTCCAGCTTGCGCCGCAGATAACTGATGTAGGTCTCGACGACCGTCGACTCCGGGGGTGTGTGCTCGTACTGCCAGACATGGCGCAGGAGTTGCTCCTTGGACACGATCCGGCCGCCGTTGCGCACCAGGAACCGCAGCAGCGCGTACTCGGTGGGGGTCAGCTCGACCGAGCGGCCCGCGCGGTGCACGCTGTAGGTCGTCTCGTCCAGTTCCAGGTCGCCGTAGCGCAGCGGCGGGCGCTGCGGCAGGACGTCCGCCGGGCGGGTACGCCGCAGGACGGCCGTGATCCGGGCGACGACCACGTCGATGTCGAACGGTTTGGTGATGTAGTCGTCGCCGAAGCCGAGCGCCCCGACGATCTCGGCCGGCGCGTCCCGCGCGGTGAGGAACACCAGGGCCAGATCGGGCCGTTGCGCCCGCAGTTCCCGCCCCAGCGCCCGTCCGTCCCCGTCCGGGAGCATGACGTCCAGCAGCGCCACGTCGGGCCGGGTGCGCCCGGCGAGGGCGAGGGCCTCGCGGACCGTGGCCGCGGTCATGACCTCGAAGCGGTGGTAGCGCAGCGCGATGGCGAGGACGTCCGCGATGCTCGGCTCGTCCTCGACGACCAGCACGGTGCCCGGAGCCGTCGACATGCCCCCAGTATCGGTGGCCCCGCCGACGACCGGGCCGGTTCCCGCTTTGGAGTTCCTTGAGAGTCATGGCCGGTTGGTGTCCCCGCGTGCGTGCCGCCGGTGATCCTGGTGCCAGGACCTGGGGGACCCGTCGACCGTGGTGAGGAGTTGTGATCGTGGCGGCATTGGCACGCTGGTGCTACCGGCACAGACTGGTGGTCCTGTTGCTGTGGGTGGGGGCGCTGTTCGGCCTGGGGTTCTCGGCCTCGACGGCGGGAACGGACTACGCGAACGTCTTCTCCCTCCCCGACACGGACTCCAAGAAGGCGTACGACCTGATGGAGAAGGCGTTTCCCGCGCGCGCGGGCGACACCGACACGGTCGTCTGGAAGGTCGACGAGGGCACGGTCCGCGACCAGGACGTACGGTCCCGGATCCAGCCCGCGCTCGACGAGATGGCGGGGATGAAGGGCGTCGGCGGGGTCACCGGCCCCTACGCGGCCGGGGGCGCGGCGCAGATCAGCGCCGACGGCAGGATCGCGTACGCGCAGATCACCTTCGCCGACCAGGCGAACGCCGTACCCAAGGAACTCGTCCAGGACGTCGTCGACACCGCGCGGGACGCCGAACGGGACGGCCTGGAGGTCGAGCTGGGCGGCCAGGCGATCCAGCGGGTGCAGGAACCGCCCACCGGCCTGGCCGAGATGGTCGGTCTGGTGGCGGCCGCGATCGTGCTGTTCCTGGCCTTCGGCTCGCTCTTCGCGATGCTGCTGCCGCTCGCCGTGGCGGTCTTCGGGGTCGGCACCGGCCTGTTCTCGACGCAGCTGCTGAGCCATGTCACCGACATCCCCGACCTGGCTCCGCTCCTGTCGTCCCTGATCGGCCTGGGTGTCGGCATCGACTACGCCCTGTTCATCGTCACCCGGCACCGCAAGGGCCTCCTGCGCGGCACCGACCCGGAGGAGTCCGCGGTCATCGCCCTCAACACCTCGGGCCGGGCGGTGCTGTTCGCGGGCGGCACGGTCTGCATCGCCCTCGCGGGCATGCTGGTGACGAACCTGCGCTTCCTGGACGGGGTCGTCATCGGCACCTCGCTGACGGTCGTCCTGAGCGTCCTCGCGGCCACCACCCTGCTGCCCGCCCTGCTCGGCTTCCTCGGTCCGCGCGTCCTGAGCCGCAGGCAGCGCAGGCGGCTCGCCGCGCAGGGGCCCGAGGTGGAGCAGGCGAGCGGGCCCGCGGCGCGCTGGTCGGCGGGCGTGCAGCGCCGGCCCCGTACGGTCGCCGCGCTCGCGCTGGTCGTCATGGCCGTCCTCGCGCTGCCCGTGCTGTCGCTGCGCCTGGGCGCCACCGACCAGGGCAACGACGACGCCTCCACCACCACCCGCAAGGCCTACGACCTGCTCGCGGAGGGCTTCGGACCGGGCTTCAACGGTCCGCTCCAGGTGGTCGTGGACGGCACCGACACCACTGCCCTGGTGAAGGGCATCGAGGACACTTCCGGAGTCGCCCGGGTGGCCGCGCTGCCGCCCGCGCGGGGCGTCACCGTCATCCAGGTGGTGCCCACCACCTCGCCGCAGTCCGAGGAGACCGACACCCTCATCGACCGTCTGCGCGACGACGTCATCCCGCGGGCCGGTGCCGAGGCGCACGTCGGCGGGGTCACCGCGGTCTCCAAGGACTTCGCCACGGTCACCGGCGACCGCCTGCCCCTCTTCATCGCGACGATCATCGGTCTGGGCTTCCTGCTCCTGCTGATCGCCTTCCGCTCCCTGGTGGTGCCGCTGACGGCCGCCGTGATGAACCTGATCGCCGCCGCCGCCTCCTTCGGCGTCCTCGTCGCCGTCTTCCAGTGGGGCTGGGGCCTGGACCTGCTCGGCCTCGGCAAGGAGGGCCCGATCAACGCCTTCCTGCCGGTCATCATGCTGTCCCTGCTCTTCGGGCTGTCGATGGACTACCAGGTGTTCCTGGTCAGCCGGATGCACGAGGAGTGGGTGCACACCAAGGACAACGCGCGCGCGGTGCGGGTGGGGCTGGCCGAGACCAGCCGGGTGATCAACTCCGCCGCCCTCATCATGGTCTGCGTGTTCCTCGCGTTCGTCCTCAGCGGCGACTCCGGCGCGGCGATGGCGGGCGTGGGTCTCGCGGCGGCGGTCGCACTGGACGCGTTCATCCTGCGGACGGCGCTGGTCCCGGCCGCGATGCACCTCCTCGGCGCCGCCAACTGGTGGCTGCCGGCCGGGCTGGAGAAGCGGCTGCCCCATCTCGCGGTGGAGCCGAAGGAGGAGGGGGCAGCGGGCACCACGCACGGCGAGGGTCCCGCCACGGTCCTCCACGGCTTCGTACGGGACACGGCCGGCGACCCCGTCGAGGGCGCCGCGCTCACCCTGAGGTCCACGGGCGGACGCCCTCTGGACACCGTCACCTCTCTCGCCGACGGCTCGTACATCCTCTCGGTCCCGGCGCCGGGGACGTATCTGCTGGCGACGACGGCACCGTCGTACCCCACCCGGGCGCGGCGGATCACCGTCACGGAGGAGCCGCTGGTGTACGACGTGGAGCTGACGGACGTCCCGGAGGCGACCGAGGTCACCTGACGCCCGGGGTCACCTGTCCTTCTTCTTCGGGTCCGGCAGGGCGTTGGTCATGCCGGGCAGGAAGTCCGTGAACAGGTCGTGGATCTCCATCACGAGGGGGCGCAGCACCCGGAACCGGGCCAGTGCCACACCGCGCGCGGTGAGGCGTGCGCCGCGGTCGGCGAGCCGGTAGCTGCGCTCCCTGCCCTCCGTACGGTCGTAGATCCAGTACATGACGAGGCCCATCTGGGAGAGCCACATCAGCTCGGGCAGCACCTCGCGCAGTTCCTCCGGCACCTTCGCCTTCGAGCCCGCGAGCACCTCCTTGTGGACGGCGATCGCCTCCACGCGCGCGTGCTCCGACTCCGCCGAGAAGGGGCTGAGCGGGCTGTCGGGGTCGGCGGCGTTCTTGAAGAACTGCACCGCGAACTCGTGGTACGGAGTGGCCACGTCCAGCCAGGCCCGCAGCACGCCCGCCATCCGGGCCTCCAGGCTGGTCTCCCGCGCCAGGATGCCGCGGACCGCCTCGCGGTGCTCCGCCGCGAGGCGGTCGTAGAAGCCCTGGATCAGCCACTCCTTGCCGGCGAAGTAGTAGTAGGCGTTGCCGACGGAGACCCCGGCCTCCTGGGCGATGGCCCGCATCGTCGTCTTGTCGTAGCCGCGCTCCTGGAACAGCCGCATCGCCGTCTCCAGGATCAGCGCGCGGGTCTGCTCGGACTTCGACGTGGGCGACGACGCGTGCGGCTCGGCCGGGGGAGCGGGAGTGGGCTCGGCGCGGCCTTCGCCGTCGGCGGGCTCGTTGTTGGCGGACACGGAGAGAGAGCCTAGTCAGTGGAGCAGGAGCCGTCGGCACAGGAGGGCGGGGTGTACGTCCACCCGTGACGCGGGTCGAAGGACCACCCGTCGGCCGAGTAGTACGCGCCCCCGCCCCAGCCGGTGTCCCGCTTCTGCGCCCCGCGCCACCGGGCGGCGGCCAGGACCGCGCCCTTGGCGAGCCGTGCCCCGGCGGGCGTGCTCAGCCGGTGCGCCAGGGGCCGGTGCTCGCGCAGCGCCCACAGGGTGACGATCCATGCGGCGGCGCCCCGGTAGACCTGGCCGCCGTCGCCGACGACGGTGATCTCCTCGAGGGTGGCGCGGTGGTCGAGCCCGGGGAAGCGGGCGGCGGCCTCGGCGGATCCGGCCGCGACGAGTTCCAGCGGGACGAGCTGCCGCTGGCGGCCCAGCCAGTCGCGCACGAAGGTGCACAGGGCGCAGTCGGCGTCGTAGAGGACGGTGAGCCGGCGGACCGGGACGCGGGTGGCGTCCCGGCCGTCGGCGGCCTGTGCGGCTGCCATCGTGCTCACGCCCCGGCCGAGGGTGCCCAGCCCTGCGGGGGGACCGGCGGGACCTGCTCCCGCTCCATGACCCCGCGCCGCCGGATCCGGTTGAGCACGTACACGTTGCCCAGGTGCATCACCCCGAGCACCAGCAGCACCACCCCGAGCTTGGTCGACAGGGCCTCGAAGATGCCGCGGGTGTCCTCGATGGTGTCGTCGCCGCTCAGGTAGAGGGCGACGAAGCCGAGGTTGACGAGGTAGAAGCCGACCACCAGGAGGTGGTTGACGGCGTCCGCGAGCTTCTCGTTGCCCTGCAGCACGTCGGCGAGGAAGACCCGTCCGTTGCGGCTGAGGGTCCGGGCTACCCAGACGGTCAGACCGATGCTGACGACCAGGTAGATGACGTAGGCGATGACCGTGCGGTCCATGCGTCCCCCTTGTTGAACGCGTTCAAAACGCTGACAGGGATGACTGTAGCTCAGTTTTGAACACGTTCAAGACGGGGGGTGTGGGACCTGCGTCACGTCCTGCGCGCGAGCTCCGGCCGTTTGGTGTAGTCGGTGAACCCGATGACGTTTCCCCAGGGGTCGGCGACCTCGACGGTCCATCCCGTCGCCACGGAGAACGGCGGGTCGAGCGGCGCGATCCCGGCGTCGGCCAGCCGCCGGGCCGCCACGCGCGCGTCCGGCACCTCCAGCCACAGCCGGGGCGAGGCCCACGGGGGCGGCCGGTGCCCCAGTGCCTCCTCCTGCCGCAGCAGGATCCCCGGTGTCTCGCCCCCCACCTTCAGCTGCGCGACCCCGCCCTCGTCGAACCGGAACGCCACCGTGAAACCGGCCCCCTCGTAGAACCGCACGGCCTCGCCGAGGTCGCCGACGGGAAGCAGGACGTTGTCGAACCCGAGCAGTTCGTAGGACTCGTCATCTGACATACCGTCAGAATAGGCGGCGGTCCCGCGTGAACCGGTGATTGCCGGTGGAGGAAGGCGCGCCGGACGAGCGGGCCGAGCCCACCCCGGCTTCTCCGGGGCCGGTTTTCTGCTGCAAGATGACGTGCACCCACTTTGCATGCAGATCATCCGCTCATACGACTACGGGGAGAACTCGCCTTGTCCGAACAGCCGCAGCACCCGCAGCAGCCCCAGCAGCCGCCCCAGCCCGGGTACGGCTACCCCGGCGCCGGCGGCCCCGGCCCGTACGCCGGTCAGCCCGGCGGCCAGGCCGGCCCCTACGGATACCCGCAGCAGGGCCAGCCCCAGCCGGGCTACCAGCAGGGCTACCCGCAGGGTGGTTACGCCGCCCCCGGTTACGTGCCGCCGGGCACCTTCACCGGCGACCCCCACGCGCCCTACGGCTACGACCCCTACGGGCGTCCCTACTCCGACAAGTCGAAGATCGTCGCGGGTGTCCTCCAGCTCGCCCTGGGCAGCCTCGGCGTCGGCCGGTTCTACATGGGCCACGTCGGCATCGGCCTCGCCCAGCTCTTCACCTGCGGCGGCCTCGGCATCTGGGCCCTGGTCGACGGGATCATGATCCTGACGAGCAACGACAAGACCGATGCCGACGGGCGGGTCCTGCGTGGCTGAAGCGGAGCGCCCGTCCGCGCTGCGACACCCGGCTGCGGCACCCCTCGCGGTGCTCGCCGCCGGCGCGGCGGGCTCCGCCTATCTCTACGGCACCAACCCCCACCAGCCCGGCCATGTGCTCCCGCAGTGCCCGTTCCGCCTCGTCACCGGTCTGCTCTGCCCCGCCTGCGGCGGCACGCGCATGGCCTACGACCTGATGCACGGTCACTTCGCCCAGGCCTGGCTGGACAACCGCGTCCTGCTGCTCGCCTCCCCCTTCGCCCTCGCACTCCTGGCCCGCTGGATCCGGGAGGGCCTGCACGGCCGCAGCTGGCACCCGCGCCTCGGCGGCCGGGGAGTGGCCGTCGTCCTCGGTGTCGCCGTGGCCTGGACGGTGGTCCGCAACGCCTTCTAGGCGGCAGGTCACACTTCGCCTCTCCGGCGTCGTGAGCGATCGCGAAGTTGGCGGATTTTGATCACGGAACAGGAACGATCGGTCACAGCTACTCCCTTTTGCGCCATCGATCTCTCTAGGCTCACGTGACACAGGGGGGACGTCCGCGCGTGGTCAGCACCAGGCACGGGCGTGGTCGTCGACGACGGTCGGCGTAGGTGAACATCTCGTCGTATCCCTCCTGGACTCCCCGTCCGGAGCAAGCCGGCTCCGGTCATTCGTAGTCATCCCAGGAGCAGTTCTCATGACCGTCCCCACCCCCGAGGCCCCCTACGGCGTCGACCCGCTGGGTCGCCCGTACTCCGACAAGTCCAAGATCGTCGCCGGTATCCTCCAGCTGTTCCTGGGCACCCTCGGCATCGGACGCTTCTACGTCGGCTCCGTCGGCGTGGGCATCGCCCAGCTGCTCACCTGCGGCGGCCTCGGCTTCTGGGCCCTGATCGACGGCATCCTGTTCCTCACGAGCAACGACCGCACCGACAGCCAGGGCCGCATCCTGCGCGGCTGAGCCCGGAGCACCGCCAACGGCGAGGGCCCCCTCCTCTCGAGGAGCGGGGCCCTCGCCGTACTCATGCGTAACTTCACCCGGGAAACGCGGTACCCGAGATCGAACTGCCCTAGGCTGACGAGGATTTGAAGATTTCGTGCAGCTTGAGAGGTGGAAGTGCGCATGTCCCGCACACCGTCAAGACGTACCGTTCTCCGCGGGCTCACGGTCACCGGCGCCGCGGTCACCGGCTTCGACCCGGCCGCCCGGAGCTGGGCCGCGACCACGCCGGAGTCCGGCACGGAGACGGCGGCACTCACCAGGATCCCCCGCCTGGACGGAACGCTCGTCACGGACGAGTCCTCACTCACCGCCGCGGCCGAGGACTACGGGCACATCGTGCACCGCCGCCCCTCGGCCGTCCTGCGCCCCGGCTCGGTCCGTGACGTCGTCACCATGGTCCGGTTCTGCAACGACCACTGCCTGCCGGTCGCACCGCGCGGCCAGGGACACGCGCCGTACGGTCAGGCGCAGGTGGAGGGCGGTCTGGTCATCGAGACCGCGACCCTCGCGGACATCGGCCCCGTGGACCCGGACAGCACCACCGTCACCGTCGGCGCCGGCGCCCGCTGGAGCGAGGTGGCCAAGGCGACGCTCGCCCACGGCCTCACCCCGCCGGTCTTCACCGACTACCTCGAACTCTCCGTCGGCGGCACCCTGTCCGTGGGCGGCCTGGGCGGCCAGGCCCAGCGGCACGGCGCCCAGGTCGACAACGTCACCGAGCTGCGGGTCGTCACCGGAGCGGGCGAACCGGTCCGCTGCTCCCCGTCCCGCCGACCCGACCTCTTCCACGCCGTCCTGGCGGGCCTCGGCCAGTGCGCCGTCATCGTCGAGGCCACCCTGCGCCTGGTGCCGGCCCCCGAGACCGTACGCCACTACCAGCTGACCTACGGCGACCTCGCCACCTTCCTCGACGACCAGCGCACCCTCGTCCTGGAGGGCCGCTTCGACTACGTGGAGGGCCAGGTCCACACGGACGCCGCGGGAGCCTTCCGCGTCTACAGCCTGGAGGCCGTCGCCTACGGCCCGCCGGCCGGCCCCGCCCCGGACGACACCGCGCTCCTGCGCGGCCTGCGCCACGACCCGTCGACGGTCCAGTACACCGACCTGCCGTACTTCGACTTCCTCGACCGGCTGGCCCCCGTCATCGCGGCCATGAAGGACGCGGGCATCTGGACGTACGCCCACCCCTGGCTCAACCTCATGCTCCCCGGCCCCTCCGCCGCGTCCCTCGCGGCCCCCCTCCTGGACGCCCTCACCCCCGCCGACCTGGGCGCCGGAGGCGTGATCCTCTTCTATCCCCTCCTCCGCGAACACCTCACCACGCCCCTGCTGCGCACCTCCGACGAGGACGTCTCCTACCTCTTCGACATCCTCAGCGCGGCCGCACCGGGCGACACCGCGGGCATCGACCGCATCCTGTCGGCCAACCGCGCCGCCTACGACACCGTCGCCGCGGCCGGCGGCACCCACTACCCCGTCGGCAGCATCCCCTTCACCCCCGACGACTGGCACACCCACTTCGGCCCCGCCTGGCCGGCCTTCGCAGCGGCCAAACGCACCTACGACCCGGCCGGCATCCTGGTCCCCGGCCAGGGCATCTTCTGACGCCGCCGCCCCGGAGCCGGATCCCCTCTCCGGCTCCGCACCCGTCGCCGGCCACCGGAGGCGGCGGGAGGGTTGTGCATCGGGCGGATCCATGAAGGATGACCGTATGTGGATCGAGCTCATCTCCTCGCTGTCGGCCGACGTGGAACTCGCGGGCGGACCGGGCTGCGAGGAGGAAATGCGGGTGGCGGAAGTGGTGTTGGGGCATCCTCTGCCCGCCGTGCTCAAGGACTTCTGGCGGGCGGCGGACGGCGCCCGGGACAAGCACGGGGCCGGGGTCGTGTGCTCGGTCGGTGAAGTCGTCGACCGGAATCTGGAGTTCAGGAGTTCGGCCGGCTTCCGGGGGCGCTACATGCCGTTCGACCCGCTGCTGCTCTTCGGGGAGAGCGGGGGCGGCGACCTGTTCGCCTTCGTCGTCAGGCCCGAGCGGCCCGACGTCTTCGTCTGGGAGCACGAGAGCGACAGCCGCCGCCGGGTGGCGAACGGACTGGAGGACTACCTCCGCCGCCGCCTCGCCGGCGGAGACCCGCAGTGGTACGCCTCCTGGTGAGAGCGGCTCAGTCGCACGTCTTCCGCCGGCCCGCCGCGATGATCTCGGACGCGCCGGCTCACGTTCACCCGATCGTGGCGTGACGCCCGAGGGCCCCGCCCCCGGTGGCGAAACCGGGAGACGGGGCCCTCGTGGACGTACCGCGGAAGGCAGGGTCAGAAGCGGCGGGTGATCAGGGCCTTCTTGACCTCGGCGATCGCCTTCGTGACCTCGATGCCGCGCGGGCAGGCGTCGGTGCAGTTGAACGTGGTGCGGCAGCGCCAGACGCCGTCGCGGTCGTTCAGGATCTCCAGGCGCTGCTCGCCCGCCTCGTCACGGCTGTCGAAGATGAAGCGGTGGGCGTTCACGATCGCGGCCGGGCCGAAGTACTGGCCGTCGTTCCAGAACACCGGGCAGGAGGAGGTGCAGGCCGCGCAGAGGATGCACTTCGTCGTGTCGTCGAAGCGCTCGCGGTCCTCGGAGGACTGCAGACGCTCGCGCGTGGGCTCGTTCGTGTCCTTCGTGATCAGGAAGGGCATCACGTCCCGGTACGCCTGGAAGAACGGCTCCATGTCGACGACCAGGTCCTTCAGGACCGTCAGGCCCTTGATGGGCTCGACCGTGATCGGCTTCTCGGGGTTGATGTCCTTGATCAGCGTCTTGCACGCGAGGCGGTTCTTGCCGTTGATCCGCATCGCGTCGGAGCCGCAGATGCCGTGGGCACAGGAGCGGCGGAAGGTCAGGGTGCCGTCGAGGTCCCACTTGATCTTGTGGAGGCCGTCGAGGACGCGCTCCTTCGGGTCGATCTCCAGCTGGAAGTCTTCCCAGGTCGCCTCCGCCGAGACCTCGGAGTTGAAGCGGCGGATGCGGAAGGTGACCGTGATGTACGGGGAGTCGGCGAAGCCGGGCTCGGGGGCGCCGGCCGCGTCCGCCTTGTCGAGGGTCGGGGTTGCCATCAGTACTTACGCTCCATCGGCTGGTAGCGGGTCTGGACGACCGGCTTGTAGTCGAGACGGACGGTCTCGGTGCCGTCGTCGCCCACCTCGCGGTACGCCATGGTGTGGCGCATGAAGTTGACGTCGTCGCGGTTGGGGTAGTCCTCGCGGTAGTGACCGCCGCGGGACTCCTTGCGGGCGAGCGCGGAGACCGCCATGACCTCGGCCAGGTCGAGCAGGTTGCCCAGCTCGATCGCCTCGAGGAGGTCCGTGTTGAACCGCTTGCCCTTGTCCTGGATCGAGACGTTCCGGTAGCGCTCGCGCAGCTCCGCGATCTTCTCGACCGCCGTCTTGATCGTCTGCTCGGTGCGGAACACCATGACGTTCGCGTCCATGGTCTCCTGCAGCTCGCGGCGGAGCACCGACACCCGCTCCGTGCCCGTCGACGTGCGGAGCTTCTCCACCTGGTCGATCACGAACTGCGCCGGGTTCTCCGGGAGTTCGACGAAGGCCGCCTTCTGGGAGTACTCGGCGGCGGCGATGCCCGCACGGCGGCCGAACACGTTGATGTCCAGGAGGCTGTTGGTGCCCAGACGGTTCGCGCCGTGCACCGACACGCACGCGACCTCGCCGGCCGCGTACAGGCCCGGGACGACGGTGGTGTTGTCCGCCAGGACCTCACCCTCGACGTTCGTCGGGATGCCGCCCATGGCGTAGTGCGCGGTGGGCTGGATCGGGATCGGGTCCGTGTACGGCTCGATGCCCAGGTAGGTGCGCGCGAACTCGGTGATGTCCGGGAGCTTGGCGTCCAGCTGCTCCGGCGGGAGGTGGGTGAGGTCGAGGTAGACGTGGTCGCCCTCGGGACCGCAGCCGCGGCCCTCACGGATCTCCGTGTAGATGGAGCGGGACACGACGTCACGCGACGCCAGGTCCTTCATCACCGGCGCGTACTTCTCCATGAAGCGCTCGCCGTCCTTGTTGCGCAGGATGCCGCCCTCACCGCGGGCGCCCTCCGTCAGCAGGATGCCCATGCGCCAGATGCCGGTCGGGTGGAACTGGAAGAACTCCATGTCCTCCAGCGGCAGACCCCGGCGGTAGACCGCCGCCTGGCCGTCACCGGTCAGCGTGTGCGCGTTCGACGTCACCTTGAAGAACTTGCCGCAGCCGCCGGACGCGTAGATCACGGCCTTCGCCTGGAAGACGTGGATCTCACCGGTCGCCAGTTCGTAGGCGACGACGCCGGCCGACTTGCGGACGCCGTCCTCCTCGGTGATCAGCTGGTCGAGGACGTAGAACTCGTTGAAGAACTCCACGCCCTCCTTCACGCAGTTCTGGTACAGCGTCTGGAGGATCATGTGGCCCGTGCGGTCCGCGGCGTAGCAGGACCGGCGGACGGGAGCCTCGCCGTGGTTGCGGCTGTGACCGCCGAAGCGGCGCTGGTCGATCGTGCCGTCCGGGGTGCGGTTGAACGGCAGGCCCATCTTCTCCAGGTCGAGGACGGAGTCGATGGCCTCCTTCGCCAGGATCTCGGCGGCGTCCTGGTCGACCAGGTAGTCACCGCCCTTGACCGTGTCGAAGGTGTGCCACTCCCAGTTGTCCTCCTCCACGTTGGCCAGCGCGGCGGCCATGCCGCCCTGCGCGGCGCCCGTGTGGGAGCGGGTGGGGTAGAGCTTGGTCAGGACCGCGGTGCGGCTGCGCTTCGTCGACTCGATGGCCGCGCGCATGCCCGCGCCACCGGCGCCGACGATGACGGTGTCGTACTTGTGGATCTTCATGATTCTCGCAGCCCCGTGCCTAGCGGATGTTCGGGTCGAAGGTGAAGATCACCAGCGTGCCCAGCAGGATGGTGAACACCGTGGCGGTGTAGAGCAGGCCCTTGAGCCACAGCCGGGTGTTCGCGCGCTCCGCGTAGTCGTTGATGACCGTGCGCAGGCCGTTGGCTCCGTGCAGCATCGCGAGCCAGAGCATCAGGAGGTCCCAGACCTGCCAGAAGGGGGAGGCCCAGCGGCCGGCCACGAACGCGAAGCCGATCTTCGACACGCCGCCGTCCAGCACCAGCTGGATCAGCAGGTGGCCGATGACGAGGACGACCAGCACGACGCCGGACAGGCGCATGAAGAGCCACGCGGCCATCTCGAAGTTGCCCCGGGTGGACTTCGGGGACTTCTTGGTGCGCTTGCGCGGGGCCTCGATCAGGGGCGCCGGGTTGTCGACGTTGTACACCGGGCCGCCCTCGACGGGGCCGATCCCGGACGCGGTGGTTTCAGTGGTGGCCATCGGTGTCAGCTCCCGAACAGTTCACGAGCGGCGTGGCCGAGGACGGGGTAGATCGCCCCGAGCATCAGCACGACCCAGACGCCTACGACGGTCCACAGCATCTGCTTCTGGTAGCGCGGACCCTTCGACCAGAAGTCGACGGCGATGACGCGCAGGCCGTTGAGCGCGTGGAAGAGGATGGCGGCGACGAGGCCGTACTCCAGCACGGCGACGATCGGGGTCTTGTACGTGGCTACGACCTTGTCGTAGTCCTCGGGGGAGACACGCACGAGAGCGGTGTCCAGGACATGGACGAACAGGAAGAAGAAGATGAGGACGCCGGTGACTCGGTGAGCCACCCAGGACCACATTCCTTCCCGGCCGCGGTACAGCGTTCCAGCCGGCACGGAAGAACCCTCCGGGAGCGGGGATTGGGGCCTGCCGGCTTCGGTGTCGGACGGGCCCGGCCGGGTACGGTCCACCGGCCCCCAGCATCGTAGCGACGCGCTGGCGCTGGGCTTACGCCGGGCCTACCGGTGTGATCAAACTGGCACGCGTATGGGTGAGCCGCGCGGCATCTGGGGCGGTTGGTGCCGTTATGCGCCCCGTGCGGCGTCGGGGCTGGTCAGGCCCACGCGGCGGAGTCGCGCCACGACTACGGAGCCGTGCCCCTGAGGAAACCGGCCAGCCGCTGCCTCGCGAGGCGACGGAGTTCTTCCGCCGCCACCACCCGTTCGTCCTCCGGATCGTTTGTCAATCGTGACCGGATTCCTTCGAGCACGTGGTCCAGGGTCTCGGCCGGGGGGACGCCGTCCAGGCAGATGACGAACGTGTATCCGAAGCGGGCCGTGTAGGCCGCGTGAGCCGCCCCCAGGGCCATGTGCGCCGCTTCGTACGCGTCCTTCGGCAGGGCGGGGAGGGGCTCGCCGGCCAGGGCCTCCGTCAGATCCTCCGGCATCAGGTCGTACGCCGCCTCGTCCGACGCCGCCAGCAGGGCGTCCAGGGTGGGGTACGGGCGGTGGTCCGCGACCCTGCGGGCCCAGCAGAGGCTGTGGAGGCAGCCGAGGAGGGCGCTGAGGGTCTCCTCGGCGCCGGCGGTGTTGAAGGCCTCCAGGGACGGGCTCGGCAGAGGTGCCTGGGAGGTCCGGGCCTGCGCCGGTATGGGAAGGCGGCCGGTGAGGTGGGGAAGACGGTGCGCAGGCAGCGTGGATCCTCGCGTCACGAGTGGTGTGGCAGGGGATGTGGTGAAAGGTGTGGCGCAACGTTATCGGGAGTGGTCATCACGTGTCCGACGGTTGCCCGAATTTCACTCGAACGGGAGAGTTTCGGAACGGGTGGTGGACTCCTTCGGCGCGCTTCGGTCACCCGGGCGTCGTACGGTTGGCGGGGTGAGCAGGCACAGGCATCGGCGCCCGGCGCCACGGAGGAAGCAGGAGCGGAGCCCGCGGCAGCGGGTCGTGCCGCGGGCCCTGATGGCAGGCGGGCTGGTGGCCGCCCTCGGGATAGGCATGGGGCTGTGGGCCTCCGACGGCGACGACAGCGCTCCCACCGGATCCGCGTCGGGCCGGCAGACCGCCCGGGGCGCCTCCGCGGGCGAGCCGGGGATCGCCGCCGCCACGCCGTCCGCCAGCCCCAGCCCCACCCGCAGCTACCCCCTGTCCACCACCCCGCGCACCATCCCCGCCGTGCGCACCCACGCCCCGGCCCGCGGCCCCGGCTGGCGGCCCGCCGCCGCGCACCGGGTGGTCGTGAGCGACCCGCGCCTCGCCGACGAGGGGCGGCTGATCGCCGGTGAGCTGGGGATGACGTACGCGGGGGAGAAGGGCGACTCCCGGGCCGGGGACCTGCGGCTCGCGCTCAACACCGACGGGGGCGGCGATCCGGAGTCGTACACCCTGACCGTGCGGCAGGGGAAGGTCACCGTCAGCGGGCCCTCCGACGCCGGCGTCTTCTACGGCACCCGCACCCTCAAGCAGGAGGTGGCCAAGGGGACCACGGCACCGGAAGGCGTCGTACGGGACGCGCCCGCCAAGCCGCAGCGGGCCTTCTCGCTCGACATCGCCCGCAAGTACTTCTCGCCGGGCTGGATCGAGGACCGGATCCGTGAGCTGGGGGACCTGAAGTTCAACCAGCTCGGGCTGCACTTCTCCGACGACCAGGCGTTCCGGATCGAGTCCGACACCCATCCCGAGATCGTCGCCGGGCAGCACCTCACCAAGGCGCAGGTGAAGGAGATCGTCGATCTCGCGGCCGAGCGCCACATCACCGTCGTACCCGAGATCGACTCGCCCGGCCATCTGGGTGCCGTCCTCGCCGCCCACCCCGAGCTGCAGCTGCGCAACGTCAACGGGGTCGCCACCCGCGGCGCGATCGACATCTCCAAGGACGCCTCCGGGAAGCTGCTCGACGACCTGCTGGGCGAGTACGCGGGCCTCTTCCCCGGCGCTCAGTGGCACCTCGGCGGCGACGAGTACCAGGCACTGACCGTGTCCAGCCCGGCCGCCTCCTACCCGCAGCTCGCCACCGCCGCCCGGCAGCGCTACGGCTCCGGCGCGGGCGTCGCCGACCTCGCGACCGGCTGGCTCAACGACCGCGCCGACACCGTCCGCGCCCACGACCGGACCATGCGGGTGTGGAACGACGGCTTCTTCCGCGGTACGACCGTGAAGCCCGCCTCCGACCTGGTGGTCGCGTACTGGACCGGCAAGGAGATCGGGGCGCGGGTGCCGACGGAGTACCTGGACGCCGGGCGGAAGGTGCTCAACTACAACGACGAGTACCTCTACTACGTCCTCGGCGAGCCGCAGACCTTCGTGTACCCGACCGGTCAGCGGATCTACGAGCAGTGGACCCCGCGCGTGCTGCGCGGCACGACCGCCGTCCCCGCGAAGTACGACGCCCAGATCCTCGGCGGATCCTTCTCCGTCTGGTGCGACCTCGCGAACTCCCAGACCCAGGACCAGGTCGCCGCCGGGATCCGGATGCCGTTGCGGGCCACGGCACAGAAACTGTGGGACGCGCGGACCCCGTCGCTGTCGTGGGCGCGGTTCACCTCGCTCGCGGGGCGTCTGGGCTGAGCCCGCGCCGAATGAGGTGGACGCACCGGGCCGGTGAACCGTATGGTCCGCAGGCCGCGCGTCGCTGCTGATCATTCCGGGGGACCCTCATGCTGCGCTCACCTGTCCTGCTCGGGCGGGCCACCGCCGTTCTGCTCGGGCTGGTCGCCGCCACCGACCTGTTCGCCCTCTGGGCGGGCTCCTTCCTGCTCGACGCCAACGACGCGGTCTCCTTCGGGAACGGGGCGGACCGGTTCCACACCGCGGACCGTGTGTACCGCGCGGCCGGCCTCGCCCAGACCGTGGCCCTGCTCGCCACCGTCGTGGTGTACCTGTGCTGGTTCCACCGGGTGCGGGTCAACGCCGAGTGGTTCCGGCCCGACGGGCACCGCATGTCGCGTGGCTGGGCGATCGGCGGCTGGTTCACCCCGATCGTGAACCTCTGGTACCCGCGCCGGATCACCGTGGACATCTGGGACGCCAGCAGCCCCGGCGCCCCCTGGGAGCGGCCGCGCTCGCACGCGCTGGTCAACGCCTGGTGGACGCTCTGGGTGCTGTCGCTGCTCGCCGACCGGGCCGGGTCCCGGATGTACGCCCGGGCGGAGACGCCCTCGGAGCTGCACGACGCGCTGTTCCAGGTGATGTGCGCCGACGGGCTGGACCTCGCGGCCGCCGTGCTCGCGATCCTCGTCGTGCTGCGGCTGACGGCGATGCAGAACACGAAGGCCCTCCAGGGCCCGCCCGGCGACCCCGCCTTCCCCGCCGCCCTCACCGGTCCCGCGGGCCCTGCGGGTGCCGCACCCGCGGGTCCCGCCGGCCCCATCGACCCGGTGGGCACTCACTGATTCCACAGCCCCACCGGAACCAGTAGCCCCGTCGGCCCCAACCGGTTCCCACTCGCCCCGTCGGCCCCACCGGACGCGTCCGTCCCGTTGGCTGAAAACCTCTCCCTGTGACACTCCTGGCCCGTTGCACGCAGTAAGGGAAAGTGTGGGCTCCGTAAGGTAGGCGCCCTGGCGAGGGAGGCGTGGATGAGCCTGGTGGAACTGATCGCTCAGGCCGACGAACGCGGACTGGCCGCCAGTGGGCTGGCTTGTTTGGATCGGTGTGTGCCCCTGCTCGGCGGTGACGACGACATCCTGCGGCCGCTGTGGGCCGGCCTCGCGGGCACGGCCGACTGGGGCGAGGGACTGGAACTGGCCCGCGCCAAGCTGGCTTCGGGCGAGGACGGCGGCGAGGCCGCGCTGCTCGCCCGCCGGATGCTCGACGCGGCCCCGGCCGACCGGTCCGCCGCCGAGGTGCGGGTGTGGGCCGACGCCTGCTCCGTCGCCTCGCTCCAGATCCACCGGCTGCTCGACCCGGCCGAGGACGCCGACTCGGTCGACTCCCGCCGCGAGGGCCGTACGGAGGGCATGCCGCCGCTCGTCGCCGCCGAGCTGCGCCGTCAGATCAGCGTCCTGGAACTCCTCGCGAGCCACGGCGTGGCCGGACTGCGGCCCGCGCTGGACGTGTCCACGGAGGGGCGGCGGGTGCTGCGGGCCGTGGTGTCGCGCCGGGCCCGCGGACGCTCCTGAGACCCGGTGCCCCGAGCCGCCGGCTCAGGGCGCGAGCCACTTCACCACCGCGTCCTGGTGGAGAGCGGTCGCGGTGTAGAACGCCGTCAGCTCGCGGTGCGCCGCGGCGAAGGCGGCCCTGGTGCGGGGCTCCTCGGCGGGTCCGCCGTGGCGGGACAGCAGCTCCGACCGGGCCGGACGCCACAGCTGGTCGAAGTCGGCGGCCTCCAGGAAGGCCGCGACCCGCGCCGTCTGGGCCGCGGTGAGCAGCAGGAACGGCGGTTCCTGCGCGTCGGCCGTGTACACCCGTCCGCCGCCGAGGACCGCGTAGGCCCCGGGGCCGGCGTCCGCGTGCTCCGGTGGGGTGTCGCTGTAGAGGAACTGCTGGTCGCGGTCCACCCGGTTCCCGCCGTCGCGGGCGGTGTCGCGGTGGTCGTCGAACAGCCTTCGCAGCCAGACGGCGCTGTTGCGCAGCGCCGAGGGGCGTACGGCACGGAGGTCGAGGTACGCGCTCATCACTCAAGGAGCGCAGCAGGGCGCGGAACCATCACTCCTGTGGCGGTTCGGCGCCGGTTCCGGGAAGGGCCCCGGATCCGCGTGACGGATCATGGTCGCCCCACGCTCTCCCTTGTATGACCAGTACGTCTCGCCAGACTTCCGCCCGGCCCCAGGCCGCCCTGAAGCCCGCGCGCTGGGCGGCGGACGCGGTGTCCGCCCTGCGTGAGGGCGCCCGGCTGTATCTCGACCACTCGGCACAGAGCCTGTGGCGCGTCGACCGGCTGATCGAGGACCTGCGCGGAGAGGACACCCCGTATCCGGCCGTGGAGAGCGTGCTGCGCGGGCTCGGGGCGTACGCCGGTGAGGTGATCGTCCGCCAGACCGGCGCCGAGTGGTGGGCCACCGGCGGCGACCACTGGGTCCGCACCCCCGACGGCCGCCTCTGGGACCCCCTCGACGAGGCCCGCCGCTGCTTCGGCGGGCACGGGTCGCTGCGGTTGCTGTGCCGGGACGCGATGCGGGGCGGACGGGGGTGAGCGGGCCGTCCGCGGTGTCCCCGCCGGCGACGGCGGTGTCGTCTCGGGGCCGCGGCGCCCGCGACGCCGCGAACGGGCCTTCGCGGCCGTGGCCGGGGGAATCCGTCCGGGACGCGCGGGTGCTTCTGTGACGGACGACACGTTTGTGGCCTGTGATGTTCGGGCGTCGCCGTCCGCTGGGACAGCGGGGAGCCAATGGGGTTCCCCCGGATCCAGCGGGTCGAGCGAAGGGGTGGGGACCCATGAGCACCAGGGCGGACGAGCACACGCCGGACGCGGGGGCGATACGCGCGGCGGGGATGCGGGCGTGCGCCACGGCGTTCGTCACCCGCGTCACCGCCCGCCACCGCCTGCCCCTCGACTACTCGGTGGCCAGCCTGCGCGTCGTCGACTTCCTGGTCGACGGGCTGCGCAAGGGCGGCGCCGACCGGGAGGGCGCCCACGACACCCTGGTGGACCTCGGCGCGTACGTCGGTGAGGTGCTGGTCCGCCGCGCGGGCGCGGTCTGGGTGGACCTCGACGAGCGGCAGCGCGGCTGGTTCGGCCAGCCGGTCGGGGTGCGGATGCCGGACGGCCGGGTCTGGAACCCCCTCGGCAAGGTCGTCAACCGCTTCGGGACGGGCGGCCCCGAGGAGTCCCTGCAGACCTTCTACCTCACCCTGCACGGCCGCACCCGCCGGGCGGCGGCGTGAGCGCCCCCGTGACCGCCGGTCCGCGCGCCGGCCCGGGCCTGGTGGCGGGCCCGCGCTGTGACACTTCTGTGCGGCCCGGCGCTGATGACCGTGGGGGCGTGGTCCCGCCCGGACCCGGTGTCCGGGCGGACAGCGACCCGCCCGCAAGGAACTCCGTACGAACGAGGACAGTCTTGGGCCAGGGAGGGGAACCCCGGCGCGCACAGGCGTACGACGGGGAACTGGGCGCGGCCGTGGCACGGGCCCAGGGCGGTGACGAGACCGCGTTCGCCGTCGCGTACCGGATCGTGCAGCCGGGGCTGCTCGGCTACCTGCGCGGGATCGTCGGCGACGACGCCGAGGACGTGGCCTCCGACGCCTGGCTGGAGATCGCCCGGGACCTGGGGCGGTTCAAGGGCGACGGTGCCGGCTTCCGCGGCTGGACCGCGACCATCGCCCGGCACCGCGCCCTGGACCATCTGCGCAGGCTGCGGGTACGGCCCCGCTCGGCGGTGCTGGAGCAGGACGTCGTCATGGACCTGCCCGGCCCGCACACCACGCACGACCAGGCGCTGGAGTCCCTCTCCACCGAGCGGGCCCTGGAACTGGTCCGGGGCCTGCCGCAGGACCAGGCGGAGGCCGTGCTGCTGCGGGTCGTCGTGGGGCTGGACGGCCCCTCCGCGGCCCGCGTGCTCGGCAAGCGCCCCGGGGCGGTCCGCACGGCCGCGCACCGCGGCCTGAAACGGCTGGCCCGCCAGCTCGGCGTCGCGGACGGGAACGACGCAGGTGTGACGGATGGCGGACCACGCACGCTGGGGGAGTCGACATGAACGGCGACGGCCGCGGACCGTATGGATCAGCGACGGCCGAACGGACGGGACAGAGGCGGATACGGACATGGGTGAACGGCTGAACGACGGCGGAGAGCCGGTCCGTCGGCGTGCGCACCCTGCCGAGACGACCCCGGCGGCGGACGCGATCGACGTGGAGCTGGAGGCGCTGCTCGCCGAGGCCCTGCGCTCGGCCGGCGGCCCCGGCGCGGCGGCCGCGGGCAGCGAGGGCGAGCTCCGGGCCCTGGCCGCCTTCCGGGCCGCCCGCGACGCGGGTGAGCACCGGGCCGCCCGTACCCGGCGCCGCGACGACTGGCGGCACCGGACGCGCCGCCGGACGTCGCGCTCGCTGAAGGCCACGCTCTCCGTCGCGGTCGCGAGCCTCGCGCTGGGCGGGGTCGCGTTCGCCGCGATCGGGTCCGCCACGCGCGACGCCGACGGGGCCCGGCCCCCGAAGCAGTCGGCGAGCGCGTCCGAGGGCCGCTCCGCCGCACCCTCGCTCACCCCGTCCCCGAGCGCCTCGGCGGACCGGGACCGCCCGGTGAACGCCCAGGACACCGAGGCCCAGTGCCGTGCCTACGACCAGGTGAGCGGCCGGGGCAAGGCGCTGGACTCCACGGCCTGGCAGCGGCTGGTGACGGCGGCGGGCGGCGAGGAGCAGGTCGAGGCGTACTGCGCGGCGCAGACGGCGTCGGCGTCCGCCGCGGGCAGCGGCAAGGGCGACGCGAACAGCGGCGGCCGCAGCGGGGGCACCGGCGCCACGGAGAACGCCGGGAGCGCGGGGGCCGCCGGGAGCACCGGTGGTGGTCAGGAGAAGGCCGGGAAGACCGCGACGCCCGAGAACTCCGCCAAGGACAACGCGAAGAACCCGTAAGCCTGTTCCAGCCGGAGAACCCGTAAGCCCGTTCTGGTCGAGAACCCGGAAGCCTGGTCCGGTTCGGCGCGCGGGGCCGCGCGTTCCGCTGCGCGAGGACCGCGTCGTGGGGTGCGGGGCCCGATGCCGGCCACCGAGGCAACGGCCGGGGCCGCCACCCCCCACAGGAGAGGCCCCGGCCGTCGCGCGGCACGGACCGCGCGGCGGCCCGTACTTCCTACAGCGCCCTGAGTGCGTTTTCTGTCACACCCCGAGGCGCGTCCGGGGGCGTCCCGAGCGGCATCACGAGTTAGTTGCATGTTGTACGGACATGGACGGGCGACGCTTTCAGGTCGTAACGTGCCTTTCGCGCCGGACGGCCAAGCGGCAGACCACCGCAACGACCTGCGGTCTCGAAACCGCGACCATCGACCGACCGAGGAAACCACGACGTGGGGGACGACGCGGAGCTGACAGCCGCGGTGCTTGCGGCACAGAACGGGGACGAGACCGCTTTCCGGGCTGTGTACCGCACGGTGCACCCGCGGCTCCTCGGGTACGTGCGCACGCTCGTCGGCGATCTCGACGCCGAGGACGTGGCCTCCGAGGCCTGGCTGCAGATCGCCCGGGACCTGGAGCGGTTCAGCGGCGACGCGGACCGTTTCCGCGGCTGGGCCGCCCGGATCGCCCGCAACCGCGCGCTCGACCACATACGGATGCGCGGACGCCGCCCCGCGATCGGCGGGGACGAGACGGAGCTGACCGGCCGGCCCGCCGAGTCCGACACCGCGGGCGAGGCCATCGAGGCGCTGGCCACCGGCCGTGCCCTCGACCTCATCGCCCGGCTGCCGCAGGACCAGGCGGAGGCCGTCGTGCTGCGGGTCGTGATGGGCCTGGACGCCAAGACCGCCGCCGACACCCTCGGCAAACGGCCCGGTGCCGTCCGCACGGCCGCGCACCGGGGCCTGAAGAAGCTCGCCGAACTGCTCGGCGGGGACCCGGAGACGGCCGGTGTCCTCGACGCCCTGCCTCCCCAGCGAGGGCCGCGCTCGCGCGCGGTGACGTCCGTGAGTGTGACGCCGGCGAGCGCGCGGACGCAGAAGGACATGTGATGGCCGACAAGCAGGACAGGTGGCTCGACCGCGAGACGGCGGAGCGTCTGCTGCGCGGTGAGTCACCCGACGACGCTGTCGCCCCCGAGGCCCGTGACCAGGCCGAACTCCTCGCCAGAACGCTCTCTGCGCTCTCCGCGACGGTCGCCGGACCGCTTGCGGCGGAGGAGCTCCCCGGCGAGGCCGCGGCCCTGAAGGCCTTCGGCGAGGCCCGCGCGGCGCGGGAGGCACGGGAGGCCGGGGGCGCCCTCGCCCGTGCCGGGATGACCGCCGACGCCGGACTGGTCCGCATCGGAGGCCGCACCCGGGAACACCCCTCCGGCCGCTGGAGCCGGCCCCTCCGGTTCGGACTGGCCGCCGCGCTCGCCGCCGGCATGGTCGGCGGGGTCGCGATGGCGGCCGGCACCGGAGTGCTCCCGAGCCCGTTCGACGGGGCCGAACCGGCGCCCGGGGCCTCCGTCTCGGCCGCCGCCAGCCCCGACCGCCTGCCGCCCCCGCCCTCGCCGGGCGTCTCCGGCGGTACGGACGCGGCGACGCCCGACGGCGGCAGCAGTGCCACCGGCCGTGACAGCGGCGGGGACCCGAAGGGCGGCGACGGCTCCACCGCCGCGCCGGATGCCACCGGCACCTGGCCGAAGGGCGTGACCTCGTCCTGCCGTGACGTCCGGGACGGCAGGACGCTGGACGCCCGCCGGCGTCAGACCCTGGAAGGCCTCGCCGGCGGCTCGTCGCGCGTGTGGCGGTACTGCGCGGGCGTCCTCGACGGCACCTCCCGCACGGGCGAGGGGGACGACGACCGGGACTCCTGGTACGACGCCGGCGGCCCCGCCCACGAGGACGGTCACGGCAGCGGCGCGTCCGGCCGCAACGGCGGCTCGGCCGGCACCGGCCACCAAGCCGCGTCCGGCGGCACCGGCTCGGACGACGACACCCGGTCCGGCGGCAGGTCCCACACCGGCGGCACCAGGGGCAACAGCGACGACGACCGGAACAACGGCAACTCCGCCACCGGCAAGAACCACCACCACTAGCCGCTGCCCCCGTTCCCTTGTGCGCCGCGCGCGGGCGACGCTCTGACCTGCGGGTTCATGATTCGGGGAAATTTTTTCGCGTGGGGTGTGACGTTTTCCGGGGGCGCGGCGCAGTAAGTAGTGAGCCGACTGGTCATCGGCCCTCGCACTGAGCCGGGGTTCCCCCCGTACCTACGGCTCGTGCACCTGGCGCGGGCGGGACACGTTCCCCCGGTCCCGCCCGCGCCCCAAACTCACCAGGACACCACCACCTTGTCGCCGTTGCGCACCTGCGCGAAGAGCGCCGCGACCGCCCTCTCGTCCCGGACGTTCACACAGCCGTGCGAGGCACCGGCGTACCCGCGGGCCGCGAAGTCCGCCGAGAAGTGCACGGCCTGGCCGCCGCTGAAGAACATCGCGTACGGCATCGGCGTGTGGTAGAGCGTGGACACATGGTTGCGGGACTTCCAGTAGACGCGGAAGACACCCTCCCGGGTGGGCGTGTACTGCGAGCCGAACCGTACGGACATCGTCGACACGGTCCGCCCGTCGATCATCCAGCGCAGGGTGCGGCTCGTCTTGTCGATGCACAGCACCCGCCCGGTCAGACACCGTGAGTCGGGTGCGGCGGCCGGCTGACCGCCCATCGGATACAGCTCCCACTGACCCGGTTCGTGCGTCATCCGCACCAGCCGCTGCCAGGTGACCGTGTCCGTCTTCCCGGTCTGCGGCAGTCCGCGCTTGCCCTGGAACCCCCGCACGGCCTTCTCGGTGGCCGGCCCATAGGTCCCGGTGGGCCCCTCGAAGAGCCAGGCGAGCTGCCGCAGCCGGGCCTGCAGCTCGCGTACGTCCCGACCGGTGTGGCCGCGCTGCCACAGGACGGCCGGGGCGGGGGAGGGCGGGGCCGGTGTGGGGGCCACGCCCGGCTTGTCGTCGCGGGTGGTGCCGCGGGTGGTGCCGCTCGGGGACGGCGCCGGTGCCGTACCGGTGCCGTCGGCGTGGAACGGCGGGCGCGCCCTGCCGTCCTGCGCGTCCGGGGACTGCACGGTACAGCCGCACAGCGTCGCCAGTGCCGCCGTGCCGGCCAGGGCGATGATCGATCTTCGCATCCGCATGCCTGAGATGTTCCCCCGCGACGACCGAGCGCGAACGGCCCGGCGAGTGGCCCGACCGGTGAGTGACCGGTGACACTCGGAGCCAAGGCGGCGACTGCTCGGCGGGAGGCATCACACCCATGACGCGTCACTCGGAGTCCGGACTGCCCATCGAGCCGGTGTACGGGCCCCAGGCCCTGGAGGGCTGGGACGCGGCGGAGAAGCTGGGCGAGCCGGGATCGTATCCCTTCACCCGGGGCGTGTATCCGTCGATGTACACGGGCCGTCCGTGGACCATGCGCCAGTACGCGGGCTTCGGTACGGCGACGGAGTCCAACGCGCGCTACAAGCAGCTGATCGCCCATGGCACGACGGGCCTGTCGGTGGCCTTCGACCTGCCCACCCAGATGGGCCACGACTCCGACGCCCCGATCGCGCACGGCGAGGTCGGCAAGGTGGGCGTGGCCGTCGACTCGGTCGAGGACATGCGGGTGCTGTTCGACGGGATCCCGCTGGACCGGGTGTCCACGTCGATGACGATCAACGCCCCGGCGGCCCTTCTGCTGCTCATGTACCAGCTGGTGGCGGAGGAGCAGGGCGTCGGCGCCGACCGGCTCACGGGCACGATCCAGAACGACGTGCTGAAGGAGTACATCGCGCGCGGGACGTACATCTTCCCGCCCAAGCCCTCGCTGCGGCTGGTCGCGGACACCTTCCGGTACTGCCGGGCCGAGATCCCGAAGTGGAACACGATCTCGATCTCGGGCTACCACATGGCGGAGGCGGGCGCGTCTCCCGCGCAGGAGATCGCGTTCACCCTGGCGGACGGTGTCGAGTACGTCCGAACGGCGGTGGCGGCGGGCATGGACGTGGACGACTTCGCCCCGCGGCTGTCGTTCTTCTTCGTCGCCCGTACGACGGTCCTGGAGGAGGTCGCGAAGTTCCGTGCCGCCCGCCGGATCTGGGCGCGGGTGATGAGGGAGGAGTTCGGGGCGCGGAACCCCAGGTCGCTGATGCTCCGCTTCCACACGCAGACGGCCGGGGTGCAGCTGACGGCCCAGCAGCCGGAGGTCAATCTGGTGCGGGTGGCGGTGCAGAGCCTCGCCGCGGTGCTGGGCGGCACGCAGTCGCTGCACACCAACGCCTTCGACGAGGCGATCGCGCTGCCGACGGAGCGCAGCGCGCGGCTGGCGCTGCGGACGCAGCAGGTGCTGGCGTACGAGACGGACGTGACCGCGACGGTGGATCCCTTCGCCGGCTCGTACGTCGTCGAGAGCATGACCGACGACGTCGAGGCGGCCGCGGTCGAGCTGATGCGGAAGGTCGAGGACCTCGGCGGCGCGGTGGCCGCGATCGAGCACGGCTTCCAGAAGGACGAGATCGAGCGCAACGCCTACCGGATCGCGCAGGAGACGGACTCCGGCGAGCGGGTGGTGGTCGGCGTCAACCGCTTCCGGCTCGACGAGGAGGAGCCCTACGAGCCGCTGCGCGTCGACCCGGCCATCGAGGCCCGGCAGGCGGAGCGGCTCGCGCGACTGCGGGCCGAGCGGGACCGTCCGGCGGTCCGGACCGCCCTGGCCGACCTGATGAGGGCGGCGGAGGGCGAGGACAACGTCCTGTACCCGATGCGGGAGGCCCTGCGGGCCCGGGCTTCGGTGGGGGAGGTCTGCGACGCGCTGCGGGGGGTGTGGGGGACGTATGCGCCGACCGACGCGTTCTGAGCAGGGTCATTCCCCCGAATGAGTGATCAAGGCCGGAACCGGTCTCTCCCCGGTTACGGCAGACATTTCGGCGAGGGCCTGGAGATCGTCATCGCGGGAATCGGGGCGCGCCGCGGAGTTTCCTGAAAAGGGCTTCGTCATTCACCCGGAATTCACCGACGCGGCGCCGCCAGCGCCTTCCGCAGTCCCGGTGTCAGCCGCTCCTCCACCAGCTTGTTCATCGCGTAGGCCAGCAGCAGCATCGACGCGATCGTGAGCGGGACCGTCCCGTACGACGGCACTCCCAGCCGCCGGTGCAGGGTCTCCACCACGACCCAGCCCAGGTGCTCGTGCACCAGGTAGAAGGGGTAGGTGAGCGCCCCGGCCACCGTCAGCCAGCGCCAGTTCAGCCGCTCCAGCCGGCCCAGGGCGATCGCCCCCACCGCCACGAAGCCGAAGGCCACGACCGCGATGATGCCGAAGGACGTGCGGTGGGCGAAGGCGTTCGGGTCGGCGGCGTTCCACAGGGAACGGACCGCGTAGTGCTGGCCGATCAGGAAGCTCACTCCGGTGATCCCCCAGGCGTACGGGTCCCGGCGGTCGCGGTGGACCAGGTACAGGCCGACCCCGCCGACGAAGAACGGCGCGTACTGCGACATCAGCACGAGGTCGAGCAGCGGCTGGTGCGCGCCCTGCGCGATCGCCGCCGCCAGGATCCAGCCCGCGCAGAACAGGATCACCCGGCGCCGGTTCGCGCCCGGCAGGACGACGCACAGCGCGAACAGGGCGTAGAAGCGGACCTCCGCCCACAGCGTCCAGTCCACCCCCAGCACCCGGTCCACGCCCAGCGGCTGCTGAAGCAGGGTCAGGTTCACCAGGACGTCGCTGGGTGAGACCGCCTCGTACACGACCACCGGCAGGGCGAAGACCGCCGTCACCAGCACGACCGCCACCCAGTACGCGGGCAGCAGCCGGGCCGCGCGGGAGGCGAAGAACGAGCGCGGCGAGCGGCCCCAGCCGCTCATGCAGATGACGAAACCGCTGATCACGAAGAAGATCTGGACGCCGAGACAGCCGTAGGCGAACGGCGTGTGCAGGGTCGGGAAGACCCTCGCCGCCGAGGTGCCCCAGGCGTGGGTGATCTCGCCGCCCCGGCCGCCGTAGTGGTAGCAGGCCACCATCAGGGCCGCGAGCAGACGGAGGCCGTCCAGGGCGCGCAGCCGGCCGCCCGGGGGTGCCGCCTTCGGGGCGTCGACGATGAGGCCGCCCTGTGCCGTCTTCACGACCGTCTGTGTCACGCGGGTGTCCCTCGGAATGCGAATGAGTGCCGTCCATGTGGACCCTATGGCGTCACCCGAGAAACTTCTGTTCGACAGCCTCAGCATTCGCTCCTCTGTTCCGAGGGGTTCACCTGGGCGTCGTTTTCCTTTCTTACGTTCTCCCAACCTCCCCAGGTTTCGATACGTCAATACGCTTTTCATACGCCCAGGAGAACCATGACGAGGGTCCGCAGCAGAGGGTCAGACACCAGGCCGCAAAGGCCCTCGTCAGCGCCATCCCCGGTCACAGTGGACGAGTGCCTGCGCGCCTGCTCCGTGCACAGCGGCAAGCTCGTCGGCAGCCTCGACCCCCGCCGCCTCGCGCTCGCCGAGGCACTGCGTCAACTCCTCGCCCTGTGGGCGACCCAGGAGACGGCCGCGCCCGCGCCCACCGCGGCCGGACTCCTCCGGCGCACCAGGGCGGCCGCCACCGGCAGCGGCGGCACCCTCGGCAACGATGTGCTGGACGCGCTGCTCAACGTGGGCAACAAGGCCGTCGTCTGCGCCTACGACGACGAACTGCACCTGACCCTGCTGATCACCGACACCATCCTCCACCAGCGCCGCAACTCCCGCGCCGGCTGGCGGCTGCGCGGCCGGATCCTGGAGGCCCTGGGCCGGCCGGAGGCCGCCGCCGAGGCCTACGAGCGCTACCTCGACCTCACCAAGGAGGACGGCTTCGGCGTCCGCGCCCGCGTCGACGGCATCCACGCCGCCACCCGGGCCCGCACCGAGCTGCTCGCCCTTCTCGGCCGCACGGTCCCCGAGTCCGCCCGCTTCAGCGACCGCCCCGCCACCGACGTGTGGGCCGAGGGCCTCGCCGCGCACGCCGTCGGCGACCAGAGCGGCGCCGAGGCCCGCCTCGTCGGCGCCCTGCTCGCGATGGACCGTCAGGGCACGCCCGAACAGGAGGTCCAGGAGGCGCTCGCGCACTACCTCGACCTGGCCACCTCCCGGCAGGCCCGGCCCACCGCCGAACTCACCCGGGCCCTCGCCCTGTACGCCGACTCCCGCCGCAACCGCATGCGCGGCCCGGTCCCGGACCCGCTCTTCGGCGGCGTGCAGTGGCTCAGCCTCGGCGAGTTCCGCAACCGGATCGCCGGCAAGTCGATCTGTCTCATCGCCAACTCCGGCACGGTCGCCGAGAGTTCGCTCGGCTCCGAGATCGACGGCTACGACCTCGTCGTGCGCTTCAACTCGTACCGCATCGACCCCGCGCACACGGGCCGCAAGACCGACATCCACGTCACCATCCACAAGCACAACTACAACTGGGACCAGCGGGTCGACACCCGGCTCGTCTTCAGCGGCAGCTCGCCCGACTGGAAGTACTCGGTGCGCAACAAGCTCGTCCCGGGCGCGCAGACCTGCGTCAACGACGAGTCGCTGCGCTGGCCGGTACGGAACATCGGCGGCTGGACCACCGAGCAGTTCGAGGCCATCCCCACCTCCGGCTTCAACATGCTCTGGCTGCTGGACTTCCTCGACGTCAGCCCCACCCTCGACCTGATCGGCTTCGACTTCTACGAGAGCGGCGCCTACCGCCTCCCGGAGGCGATGAAGCTGGCCATCACCAACGTGCACGCATACGGCAGCGAGAAGGCGTGGGTCATGGAACGGGCCCAGAGCGTCTCCGGCATGAGGATTTCCCTGCGATGACGACCACCACCCCCGCGCCCACCACCCCCGCGCCCGCCCCCGCCGCCGACGCGAGCGCCCTGACCGGCAAGCGCCGCATCGCCTTCGCGAGCTTCGTCGACGAGAACTACCTCCCCGGCTTCCTCGTCCTGCTGCGCTCCCTCGCCCTGTCCAACCCGGACGTCTGCGAGGACTTCCTCGTCCTCCACGACGATCTGCGCCCCGCCTCCGTCGCCGCGATCCGCGCCCTGCACCCGCGCGTGCGGTTCCGCCGCGTGGACGCCGACCACTACGACTCCTACGTCAAGGGCGACCAGGACAACTACCTGGTCCGCAAGGCGTACTTCATCCTCGACGTCTTCCGGATCCGCGACTACGACACCGTGATCACCCTGGACACCGACATGGTGGTCCTCGGGCCGATCACCGAACTCCTCGCCCTGCGCCACGGCCTCGCCGCCGTCCCGCAGTTCTTCTACGGCGACAAGACCCGCATGCTCAACAGCGGTCTCCTCGTCATCCAGAAGGAGTACCTGACCGACGAGTTCTGCGCGAAGATCGACGCGATCGGCCGCAGCGGGCGGTACGAGCTCGACAAGCACGACCAGGGCATCCTCAACGCTCTCCTGGACGGCGACTTCGTCGACCTCGACCCCCGGTACAACTACGTCAAGCGCCGTCTCTCCGGCGACCTCCCGGTCCCGGACGACACCGCCGTCCTGCACTTCACCGGCCGCCACAAGCCCTGGCAGGGCGGCGAGGCCGGCTACACACAGGCGCAGGAGCGCTGGGCCGAGTTCGAGCTGACCGACGCCGAACTCCACGCCGCCTACCTGGAGGCCGGCGACACCCTCCACCACGACCTGCTCATCCACTACGGCACCCCGCACGTCGAGCGCACCGGCGACGTCGACACCGCCCGCAAGGTCGCCCTCGCCCACATAGGCGCCGGCGACTACCAGGCCGCCGTCGACATCCTGGAGCGCGTTCACCTGCCGGTGGACGAGGCCTGGCCGCACGAGGTGTACGGCAACGCCCTGATGAGCGTCTCCCGCTACGAGGAGGCCAGGGCGCAGCTCCACCTCGCCACCGCCGCCCCCAACCGGGCCGCCACCGCCTTCTCCCGGCTCGCCCAGATCGCCTGGGTCCACGGCGACGACACCCGGGCCCGCGAGTACGCCACCGCCGGCCTCACCGTCGACCCCACCCACCGCGCCGGCCGCATCTGGCACCAGCGCACCCTCGGCGTCCCCGCCCAGCAGCAGGGCAGCCCCGAGGACCAGCTCGCCCACGTCGCCTTCTACATGGACCGCCAGGGCAACGCCGGCGACAAACTGCTCCCCGAGAGCGTCCGGCTCGCCTTCGGCCCCGACACCACCGCCCGCCGCTGGCACTCCGTGCACGCCCACCGCCTCTTCGACGAGGCCGCCCTGGAGCGGGTCAACGCCCGCCGGGGCCTGGTCATCGGCGGCGGTGGACTGTTCATCCCGGACACCATGCCCAACGGCAACAGCGCCTGGCAGTGGAACGTCCCGGACGAGCTGCTGAGCCGGGTCGACGTACCGATCGCGGTCTACGCCGTCGGCTTCAACGCCTTCGACGGCCAGTCCTACCGGGCCAACCGGTTCCGGGAGTCGCTGCGGCTGCTCGTCGAGCGCTCCTCCTTCTTCGGCCTGCGCAACCACGGGTCCATCGAGAAGGTCCGGGCGATGCTCCCCGCCCACCTTCACGACAAGGTCCGCTTCCAGCCCTGCCCGACCACGGTCACCCGCCAGCTGGTCGACGGCTGGCAGGACCCGGCGACCCGCGACGACACGATCCTGATCAACGCCGCCTACGACCGCGCGGGCCTGCGCTTCGGCCACGACTACGGCTACTTCCTCGCCCAGATGGCCAAGGCCGTCAAGGACCTGGGAGAGCTGGCCGAGGTGCGGTGCGTGGCGCACTCCCTCGACGACGAGAAGCTCGCCTTCGACCTGCGCCGCGAACACGGCGTCTCGCTGCCCGTCATCCCGATGTACGACTTCGAGAACGACGAGATCCGCGACCTGTACGCCCGCACCAAGCTGGTCATCGGCATGCGCGGCCACGCCGGCATGATCCCGTTCGGCTGCGGCACCCCGATCATCAGCCTCATCTCGCACCCCAAGATGGCGTACTTCCTGCGCGACATCGACCGCCCCGAGTGGGGTGTCTCGGTGCACGACCGCAACCTCGCCGCCCTCCTCGTGGAACGCTCCCGCGACCTGCTCGCCGACCACGACCGCACCGTCGCCGACGTCCACGGCCGCCAGCAGGAACTGTGGAAGGTCACCGAGGCGAACGCGGCCGACCTGCGCACCGTCCTGGGCGGCTGACCCCATGGCGACGACGACCGCGCAGGTCGGCGCGCCCCCCGCCGCACGCGTCCGCCGGTCACCCCTGTGGTGGCCGGCGGTCGCCGTGCCGGCCGCGGCGGCCGTCGTGTACACCGTGCTGACCCGCCGGCTGACCGGTGACCTCCAGTACGTGCTGGGCGCCCTGCGGCTGGGCGGCGAGGCCGGCTACTCCCCGTCCGAGGTCTTCACCCACCGCCCTTTCTTCTACCGGTGGTTCATCGCGCTGCTGGACATGCCGACGGCCGGCGGTGTCGTCGTACGGGAGACGGTCATCGAGGCGGAGGGCGCGGTCGTCGTGGCCGCGGCGGCCCTCGCCCTGCACACGGCGCTCCTGCGCCGGGTCACCGCCCGGGAGGCGGCCCTCACCGCCGGCGCCACCGGACTCGTCCTCGTCCTCGCCCCACGTACCGACTTCCTCCAGCCGGAGTGGACGGCGGTGGTGCTGACCGTGTTCGGCGTCGCCGCCGCCCTCGGCATCCGCCGCCCCTGGCCGGCCGCCCTGGTCGCCGCGCTCCCGCTGGGCCTCGCGGTCATGATGAAGTACTCCACCGCCTCCACGGCCGCCTTCGGCGTCCTGATCCTGTGGGCCGTCGACCGGGGCCGCGCGACCCGCGTCGCCCTGGCCGCCGTACCCGGCGCGCTCGCGCTCTTCGGTCTCAGCGTCCTCGCCGGCTCCCACGAGCTGCAGTGGACCGAGGACATGCCGCAGATCAACCAGTCGGCCCTCAGCCGCACCGGCATCCGCCCCGGCCTCATCCTCCACCGCTCCTTCGAGTTCCTCGGCGACCGGGCCGTCCTCACCCCGGTGCTGCTGCTCCTGCCCGGTGCGCTGCTGCTGCTCCTCACCCGGGTGCGGGGCCGCGCCCGTCGCCTGGAGCTGCTGACGATCGCCGTGCTCATCGGCTCGGGCTCGCTGGCCGTGGTGATCGTCCAGGGCAACTGGTTCCCGTACCACGCCGTCCAGCTGACCGTCCTGGCCGCCGCCGTGTGGGGCCTCGCGGTGGGCGGTTCGCGCACCCCGCCGTGGTGCTTCGGCACCGTGTCCCTGCTGTACGGCGCGCTGCCCGCGCTCTACACCCGGCTGCCGGAGGGGGTACAGCGCCCGGCGACCCTGTGGGTGCTCGGCCTCGTCGCCCTGCTCGCCGCGGTGGCCGACACCCGGCTGAAGGGCGTGCCCGGAGGGTCGGCGGCCCCGGTCGCGCTCGCCGGTGTCGTCCTGCTCGCCGGACCGGTCTGGCCGAGCTCCCCGCACCTGGCCCAGTACGGCAAGGTGTCGTCGACCAACGCCACGTTCCACCGGAGCGCCGAGATCAAGCAGAGGGACGCCGACCGGCTCCGCGCGCAGATCCCGGCCGGGGCGAGGGTGCTGTACCTGGCCTTCGGCGACACGGTCTACCACCTCGGCCACCCGGCCCAGTGCCGCTACCCGATCGCCACCTTCCTCCAGCGCACCCGCTTCGTCCCGGACGTGGCCGGCCTGAAGTCGTTCAAGGAGAACGCGGACTGCGTCGACCACGACCCGGCGCCCTACGCGATTCTCGACCGGGCCTGGTTCCGGCTCGCGTACGTCGACGCGGGGCTGCGGCGCCGCGTCCAGGCGACGTACGACTGCCCGCCGCCGGATCCGCAGACACCGTTGGTGGTGTGCACGCGGAAGTGACCACGACGAGGGGGCCCCGGTCGACCGGCCGGGGCCCTTCGCCGTGCGGTGGGCGTCAGCGCAGGCCGAGGGAGGCGGTCACCTTCCGCGCCATCTCCACCGAGTAGCTCTGCCCCCGGTCCTGCGGGTAGATCTGGGCCATCGTCGCCAGCGTGACCCGGCTCATCGGGGTCTCGTGGCCGGGGATCAGCGCCCGGTACCGCGGCGTCACGACGGGCTGGGCGAAGCCGGCCTTCGAGAAGTGCCAGTCCTTGATCCAGGAGGCGTCGAAGGCGGGGTTGATCCGCTTCAGGTACGGCACGAACGCGTTCAGCAGCTCACCGGGGTCGGTGGTGAACCGCCAGTCCTCACGCTCGACGTAGTTGCCGACGTAGAGGACGTGCCGGCCGCCGTACACCGCGGGGTCGATCATCTGGGTGTGCTCGACCACCGCGAGGAAGGGGAAGTCCGGCTCGTTGATGTTGAGCCAGTAGTAGGGGATCACGCTGCGGTCCATCTCCAGGACGAAGCAGGTGGCGCCCAGGTACTGGTTCTGCCACACCGTGTCCTCGGCGGGCAGCCCGGCCGCCTTGGCGAAGGCGGGCTGCGGGGTGGTGACGATCAGCCGGCCGAAGCGGTACGTCGACCCGTCCGCGCAGGTCACGACCGGCGTGTCGCCCTCCTGCCGGATCGTCTCGACGGCCTTGCCGAACTCGACCTTCCCGCCGCGCTCCTCGATCCCGTCCCGCAGCGCCGCGTAGACCCGCTCGAAACCGCCGTCCACATAACCGAGTTCGAAGGTCCGGCAGTGGATACGGGCCCACAGCCACGCCATCGACACCTGCTCGGCGCGGTCGCCGAACTTGCCCTTCAGCAGCGGCTCCCAGATGGCCGCCGTGGCCTTCCTCCCGGCCCGCCTGCGCAGCCAGGCCAGGGCGGTGAGGTCGTTGTAGCGCTCGCCGTTGCGGACGGCCTTCAGCACGGCCGACGAGCCCGCGAAACGCACCGCGTCCAGCGGCGAGAACCCTGGGAAGCGGAGCATGTCGAACGGGGTGGTGAAGTCGATCAGCTTCCCGCCCCGGTAGATACCGGTCGTCGGCTTGTGGAAGCGCAGCGCGTCACCCAGCCCCAGCTCCTCGATGAGCGCGATCATCGCCTTGTCGCTGCGGAAGATGTGGTGGTAGTAGCGCTCCAGCGGAACCCCGCCCACCTCCAACGAGGCCGCGAGCCCGCCGAGTTCGCCGGCCGCCTCCAGGATGGTCACCTGGTGGCCGGCCCGTACGGCGTCCCAGGCGGCGGTCAGCCCGGTGGCACCGGCCCCGATGATGCCGAGGTTCATCCGAAACTCCACTTTCTGTTGAGCACGAACTGGAGCGCCAGAACCAGCGGCAGGGAACCCGCCTTGACGAGGTTGGCGTCGACCCCGAGTCCGTCGGTGAGGGCGAGGAAAAGCAGGTTCGTCAGGACGACGCCGGTCAGGCCGACGGCGTAGAAGCGCAGGAAGCGGACGACGATCCGGTCGCGGCGCTCGAAGGTGAACCGTGCGTTCAGCACGAAGTTGTTGGTGATGGCGAGCGTGGTGCTGAGCGCGTTCGCGAACTGCTCGTCCATGCCCGCCGTGTTGTGCAGCAGCAGGAAGACGACGAGGTCGAGGGTGACCCCGCTGCCGCCGATCAGGGTGTAGCGGACGAGCTGGCGCACGGTGCGGGACCGGTCGCCGGCGACCGCCACCGGGGCCGTGGTCTCAGTCATGGGCCTCGGGCCCGCCGATCACCTCGCGCACCAGATACAGCGGCCGCCCCTGGGCCTCGCTGTAGATGCGTCCGACGTAGGTGCCGATCACGCCCAGCGACAGCATCTGGACGCCGCCCAGGAACAGCACGACGACCATCAGCATCGTCCAGCCGGAGACGGTGAGGTCGGGCCGGAGGAACTTCATCGCGAGGGCGTAGAGGATGCCGGTCATCGACAGGGCCAGGACGACGAAACCCAGCCGCGTGATCATCTTCAGCGGCACGGTGGAGAAGCTGGTCACGCCGTCGACGGCGAGCTTGGCCATCTTGCGCAGCGGGTACTTGGTCTCGCCGGCGAAGCGCTCGTCGCGGTCGAAGGCCACCTCCGTCTGCCGGTACCCCATCGAGGCGACGATGCCGCGCACGAACCGGCTCTTCTCGCGGTACTTGCGCAGTTCGTCGGCGACGCGCCGGTCCAGGAGACGGAAGTCGCCGGTGTCCAGCGGGATGTCGACCTCGGTGGAGGAGCGCAGGACGCGGTAGTAGAGGTGCGCGGTGGTCCGCTTGAACACGGTGTCCTGGCGGCTGCGCCGCCGCGCGTGCACGATCTCGGCGCCCTCGCGCCAGGCGTCCACCAGCTCCAGGCTGACCCGGGGCGGGTCCTGGAGATCGGTGTCCATGACGATCACCGCGTCGCCCCGCGCGACGTCCAGACCGGCGGTGATGGCGATCTGGTGGCCGAAGTTGCGGGCGAAGTCGACGATCCGGACCCGGTCGTCCTGCTCCGCCAGACCTCTGAGGACCGCGAGCGAGCCGTCGGCGGAGCCGTCGTTGACGTACACCAGCTCGAAGTCGAGTTCCGGCCGGCCGGCGAGGGCGGCGGTCAGCTCGGCGTGGAAGGCGGCGATGCCGTCCCGCTCGTTGTAGACCGGCAGGACGTAGGAGATCAGGGGCCGCCGCCGCGGGGCCTTCGGGGCCGGCGGGAGAGACGCGGGAGCGGGAACCGGGGCGGTTGCGGGCGGGCGTATGTCCTGCTGGGTCATGCCGGCCCGCCCGCATTCCTGAACGGGGCTTGGGGGAACGCTGTTTGCAGCATTCGGGGAAGCTATGGAGCGCGGGTTAACCCCGGCCCAACTCCTCACGTCCGGAAGCAGACGTCCCCATTGCTCTTCGTCTTTTCGGATTTATTCGCGCATTCGGTGACGGATCATCGCCCGATCGACTTCCGCAACGCCTTCGCCCGCCGTACGACCCGGCGCGCCGTGGAGTTGTGCGGAAGGAACGAAAGCCGTTCCGGGATACCACCGGGAAGCCCCAGCGAGGTCAGCCGCTTGCGCCGGAAGTAACGCCGGGTGCGCGGATCCAGACGGGTGCGCAGGTAATCCTCGGCCGCCGGACGGAGACCGGAAAGGATCTGCGGCTGCATGACGAATCCGACGGCGGACAGCAGACCGGCCAGGGTGTCGGCCGGAATGGTCTCGTCCTTCTCCTCCAGGTCCGGCAGCAGCGCGTCCGCCAGCACCACCGGCACCCGGTTGCTGTTCTGGAACGGCGTCAGCCGCTCCAGCAGCGCCTCCGTGCCGATCCGGGCGACCGGCAGCTCGTAGAACGCCGCCGCGGTGAACAGCGCGGTGGAGAAACAGCCCACGACCAGCGCGGGCCGCGCCTTCTGGAACAGCACCTCGGCCAGCACCGGTGTGTCCAGGACGGTGAGTTCGACACCCAGTTTCTCCGCCTCCGCCTCCAGCAGACGGCTGTAGCGGGCCGGCGCGGTCGGATGCGGCTTGAAGACGACCGAGCGGTGACCCCGCGCCACCGCACCCCGCATCATCCGCACATGCAGGTCCTCCTCCTCCCGCACGGAGAGGATGTCCAGCGCGGACAGGTACTGGCCGAGCAGCAGCGCGAAGCCGTCGGGCAGCGGGGGCAGCCGGGGCACGGCGTCGGCGACCTGCCCGAGCACCTTCAGGAACGCGCCCGCCGGGACCGTCCGCGCCGGCACCTCGAACTCGCTGAGCAGCAGCGGTACGAGACCGGGCACCAGGTCCGGATGGAGCAGCCTCCGCACCCGCGTACCGATCAGCGGGTCGAGCTTGTTGCGGGTGGGGCCGTAGCTCATCAGGCCGTCGGCGTAGACCTCGACCGGCGCGCCCGGGAACACCTGGGCGACGGCCTGGGCGGGGTTGACCTGGATGGACTCCAGGACGATCTCCACCCGGTCCTCGCCCAGCCCCCACAGCAGCCGCAGATACCGCTCCAGGAGCGGGACGTCGTCGGGGCGCGGCGACCAGGCGCCGGGGTGGAAGGGGCTGATCGCGTCGTTCCAGGACAGCACCGCGTCGAAGCGGTCGCGCAGCGGCTCGAAGCCCGGCATCTCGTCGAGCGCCGGGGTGGTCTCCGGGGTCGTCGCGTTGTTGCACACCAGCAACAGCCGCCGGTCCGCCGCCGGGAAGCAGCCGGCGTCGAGGGCGGCGGCGAGCGTGGCCGCGCCGTACAGCGTGGAGGCGCAGAAGATCTGTGTCGTCGTGGGTGCCATCAGGCGGCCGCCTTCGCGCTGGTGATCTGCCGCCGCAGCCGCCGCAGCCGGGCGGAGCGGCGCAGGTCCATGGTGTCGAGAACGTCGGTGAGCAGCTCCTGCGGCATCCGCTTTATGGCCGCCGAGCTCATCGTGCGCAGCTGCCTGGCCACGGCCGGCTCGAACTTGTCGGTCTCCGCGAGGTGATGGGCGATGATCGCGCAGTACGTGCGCACCGCCTTCGGCAGCAGCCGTTCCGCCTCCCGGTCCCGGGCGGTCTCCTCGACGACCTGGTCGAAGGCGCGGATGAAGTCCAGCTGGCGGGCGTCGCCGATCTGGGTGAGGGAGGAGGCGACCCCCCGGCGGTAGAAGACGCCGTGCAGGTTCAGCACCGCGAACGACTCCGCCTCCCGGTGCAGCTTCCAGATCCAGGGCCGGTCCTCGGCGGTGCGCAGCCCGTCCGTGAAGTGCAGCAGACCGCGGTCGAGGAGGCGGCGGTGGTAGGCGCCGGCCCAGGCGTAGGCGTAGTCCACGGACGTGGAGCGGTCGGCCGGCAGGATCGCCTCGCGGGGGCTGAGCACCTCGTCACGCCGCCCGAGCGGATGCCGCACGATCGTGCGGACGCGCCCGGTGGCCTGCACATGGTCCGTCCGCACGAAGTCGCAGCCCAGCGTCTCGATCGCGGTGACCAGTTCGGCCAGATGGCCGCGCGCGAGCCAGTCGTCTCCGTCCAGGAACGTCAGATACTCGCCCCGCGCCGCGTCGAGTCCGGTGTTGCGCGCGGTGGCGAGGCCCCCGTTCTCCTCATGGCGGACATGACGCACCTGGGCGACCTCCGAAAGCTCCTCGACCGCCCGTTCGAGAATGGCCGGAGTTTCGTCCTTCGATTTGTCGTCCACCAGCACGAACTCGAAGTCCGGCCGGGCGTTCAGACGAAGGCTTCTGAGGGTGTCCGGTGCGTATTGCTGGACGTTGTAGAACGGCACGATCACGGAAAGCTTTGGCACACCGAAATCCTAGGAGGGGCCCCGGCAGCGGAACTTTCCGTTGAGGAGACAGGGGGTGAACTCGATGTGTCGGAATGGTGCACCGCGTGTGCGTGACAGCCGTTCGCGGGCCAGTTCGGTGTCCGGTGGGCTGCTGTTAACTTTTCGTTGAGTCGCGGTTGGGCCAACCCTGGGTTTTGCTTTCTAGCGTCTTCGGCGTGCCAGCAAGTACTGCGAACCCCCCGCGGATTGCCGTCCTCGCGGACTCGGACACCCGGTGGAAATGGGGTGCGCTGACCGCCTCCAGGATCGTGCCCGGACCGGCGAGCGGGGTGCAAGCCGACCCAGTCCTCCCCGTCCTCGACGGATTCCTCCTGCGCGGCCGGGCCACCCCCACCCCGCGTCAGCTCGCCGAAGTGGGCGTGCGCGCCGACTCCCTGCGCGAGGTCACGGCCGTCGAGTTCCTGCGCGCCATGACGCGGACCTCGTACGACGTCGTCGTCCTCGCGCTGGTCGGCGGCGGCGTCCAGGCGGTCCTGCACGGCCTCAAGCGCGTCTGGGAGGGCACCGCCGCGCGGCCCGTGGTCGTCACCGGTTACGTGGGCGTCGTCTACGAGAAGCTCGCCGACGGTCTGCTGCTGCGGCACGGCGCCGACCTCGTCCTCGCCAACTCCCGCCAGGACGCGGAGCGGTTCCGCGCGGTGTACGACGGGGTGGGCGCCGACTCCGCCTCGGTGACCGAGGTCGCCCTGCCGTTCCTCGGCGGCGCCCCCTACGCCGGCGAGCACGACCCGTCTGCGGAGCAGGGGCGCAGGCCCTACACGGTCGTCTTCGCCGCCCAGCCCTCCGTACCGGAGAGCCGCAAGGACCGTACGTACCTGCTCGACCGGCTGGTCCGGCACGCACGGCTGCACCCCGAGCGCGAGGTGCTGCTGAAGCTGCGCTCCAGGCCCGGCGAACACACCACGCACATCGAGGAGCTGCCCTACCAGAAGCTGGCGCAGCGGCTCGACCTGCCGCCCAACTTCCGCCTGGTGTACGGCAACATGGGCGAGGTCCTGGACCGCACCGACCTCCTGGTGACGATCAGTTCCACGGCGGCCCTGGAGTCGCTCCACCGCCGTGTCCCGACCGTCGTCCTCAGCGACCTCGGGGTGCGCGAGGCCCTCGGCAACCACCACTTCGTCGGCTCCGGCTGCCTCGCCTCCTGGGACCAGCTCGACGCCGGCCACCGGCCCGCACCCGACGAGGAATGGGTGTCGCGGCAGGGCGTCGCCGCCGACGGTTCCTACGGCAGAGCCTTCGACGCGGCCCGCGAACGCATCGCGAAGCTGCTCGACCGGCCCGGCGGACTGCCGCCCCTCACGCCCTACTACACGCCCGCCACCGCCCCCGGCTATCTGCCCGGGATCCTCGCCCGCCACCACCTCGGCCCCGACGGCAGCCCGCTGCCCGGCGCGCCCGCCGCCGACCGGGAACCCGGCCCGGTCCGGCAGATCGTGCGCCGGGCGGCGCGCGGCGCCTACCGGCACGGGGTCCAGCGGGTGGCGCCGGTCATCCGGCGGATGGGGGAGCTGTGAGCGTCCTTTCCGAGCCCCGAGGAGAAGAGCCCATGTCCGACTCACCCGCGGGGGTGCGCCGCGTGCTCGCCGTGATCCCCGCGCGCGGCGGCTCCAAGGGAGTGCCCGCGAAGAACCTGGCCCCGGTGGGCGGTGTCCCGCTGGTGGCGCGCGCGGTCCGCGAGTGCCGCGCCGGCCGGCTGGTCACCGACGTGGTCGTCTCCACCGACGACCAGGCCATCGCGGCCGCCGCGCGCGAGGCGGGCGCCGAGGTCGTGCTGCGTCCGGCGGCCATCGCCGGCGACACCGCCACCTCCGAGGCGGCCGTCCTGCACGCCATGGACGCCCACGAGGCCCTGCACGGCTCCCCGGTCGACGTCGTCCTGCTCGTGCAGTGCACCAGCCCCTTCCTCGTCCGCGAGGACGTCGACGGGGTCGCCGCGGCGGTCGCCGAGCAGGGCGCGGACACCGCGGTGACCGTCGCGCCCTTCCACGGCTTCGTCTGGCGGCACGCCGACGGCGCGGACGAGGGCGGCCTCGGCGTCAACCACGACAAGTCCTACCGCCCGCGCCGCCAGGACCGCCCCCAGGACTTCCTGGAGACCGGCGCCGCCTACGCGATGGACGCCCGTGGCTTCCGCGAGCACGGGCACCGCTTCTTCGGCCGTACGGAACTCGTCCGCACCGACCCCGCACGGGTCCTGGAGATCGACGACCCGCACGACCTCGCGCGGGCCCGCGCCCTGGCCCCGCTCTTCGACGCGGACCTCCCGGACGCCCTGCCGGCCTTCGACGACATCGACGCGGTCGTCCTCGACTTCGACGGCACCCAGACCGACGACCGGGTGCTGATCGACTCCGACGGACGGGAGTTCGTCTCCGTCCACCGCGGGGACGGGCTCGGCATCGCCGCCCTGCGCAGGAGCGGCCTGAAGCTGCTCATCCTCTCGACCGAACAGAACCCGGTGGTCGCCGCCCGCGCCCGGAAGCTGAGGCTCCCGGTCCTGCACGGCATCGACCGCAAGGACCTCGCACTCAAGCAGTGGTGCGAGGAACAGGGCATCGCGCCGGAGCGCGTGCTCTACGTCGGCAACGACGTCAACGACCTGCCCTGCTTCGCCCTCGTGGGCTGGCCGGTGGCGGTCGCGAGCGCCCACGACGTCGTACGCGGCGCCGCACGCGCGGTCACCTCCCTCCCCGGAGGCGACGGCGCGATCCGGGAGATCGCCGGCTGGATCCTCGGACCTTCTCTCGACCCCCTCACCACGTAAGGACATCTCCGCCATGAGCACCAACTCCCGTCTGCGCACGTTCGGTTCCCGCGAGGTCGGCCCCGGCCGCCCGGTCTACATCTGCGGCGAGATCGGCATCAACCACAACGGCGAGCTCGAGAACGCCTTCAAACTGATCGACGTGGCCGCCGAGGCGGGCTGCGACGCCGTGAAGTTCCAGAAGCGCACCCCCGAGATCTGCACCCCGCGCGACCAGTGGGACATCGAGCGCGACACGCCCTGGGGCCGGATGACCTACATCGACTACCGCCACCGCGTGGAGTTCGGCGAGGACGAGTACCGCCAGATCGACGAGTACTGCAAGGAGAAGGGCATCGACTGGTTCGCGTCCCCGTGGGACACCGAGGCGGTCGCCTTCCTGGAGAAGTTCGACGTCCCGGCCCACAAGGTCGCCTCGGCCTCCCTCACGGACGACGAGCTGCTGCGCGCCCTGCGCTCCACGAACCGCGCGGTCATCCTCTCCACCGGCATGTCGACGCCCAGGCAGATCCGCCACGCGGTCGAGGTCCTCGGCTCCGACAACATCCTCATGTGCCACGCCACGTCGACGTACCCGGCGAAGGCCGAGGAGCTCAACCTCCGTGTGATCAACACGCTGGAGAAGGAGTACCCGAACGTCCCGATCGGCTACTCCGGCCACGAGACCGGCCTGCAGACCACCCTCGCCGCCGTCGCCCTCGGCGCCGTCTTCGTCGAGCGCCACATCACCCTCGACCGCGCGATGTGGGGCTCCGACCAGGCCGCCTCCGTCGAGCCGCAGGGCCTCACGCGCCTCGTCCGTGACATCCGCACCATCGAGGCCTCCCTCGGCGACGGCGTCAAGAAGGTCTACGACTCCGAGCTCGGCCCCATGAAGAAGCTGCGCCGGGTCTCCGGCGTCGTCGCGGAGGCGGAGATCGCCGCGGCGGCGGGCGAGCCGGTCACGGTCTGAGACACCCACCACTACGGGACGGTCGTACGAGGATGAGCCCCCGCGCCGGCACGCGCACCGGCACCACCCCCCACACCCTCGCGTTCGTCGAGAGCCCGGTGCAGCTCCTGAACGTGCTCGAGTGGGCGCACGCGCGGCACGCGCCGCCCGCCCGGGAGGAGCCCGGCGCGCAGCTCACCCTCGTCGTCCTGTCCCCGAACGACCCCATGACGCGCGGCCAGCTGCGGCGCATGGCGGAACTGGCCCGCGACGAGGGCCACACGGTCCGCTGGGAGGAGGCACGGGGCGGTACCGCGGCCCCGTTCCGCACGATCGGCGGCCTGGCGCCGATGCTGCGGCGGGCGAGGCGGGTGGTGATGGGGGACCCCTTCTCGCGCTACGTCCAGCTGCTGCTCACCATCACCAGGGCCGCCGACCTGGTCGTGGTCGACGACGGCACGGCCACCATGGAGTTCGTGGGCCAGCTGGCCCGGGGCGAGCGGCTGGTCCGCTGGCACCGCAAGGGCGGCCGCCCCGGCCCCCGCGACGTCCTCTTCGCGCCGGTGTCGTCCTCGGCCAGGCGCCGGCTGACGCCGGCCCGGGGACGCCGGGTGGAGGTCTTCTCCTCGATGCCGATACAGGACAGCCCCGAGGGAGTCACCGTCACGGCCCACACCTTCGCCTGGACCCGGGCACGTTTCGGTCCGCCGCGCGTGACGAAGGGCGCGGACATGGTCGGTACGTCGCTGGTGGAGACGGGGGTGGTGGACGCCGACCGCTATCTGGAGGCGGTACGCGCGCTGGCGCGGGCCCATGGCGCGGCCCGCTACTTCGCCCACCGCCGCGAGAGCGCGGACAAACTCCACCGGCTGGCCGTGGAGACGGGCCTGGAGGTGGTCCGCCCCGACCTCCCCCTCGAAGTGATCGCCCGGCGGGGCCCGATCGGCCGGACGGTGCTCAGCTTCCCGTCGACGGTGGTCCACACCCTGCCGCTGGCGCTGTCGGGCACGGACGTCCGCGTGGCCGTCTGCGACATCGACCCCGCCTGGCTGACCGACCACGCCTCGCCGAGGGCCCAGGGCTTCCTCTCCGGCGTGACAGGCACAGCCCGCGACGTCCACCGCCTGGCAGCGGTCACCCCGGCCTGACCCGCCCCCCGGTTGCGGACCGCCCCCGTGCCCACGGAGGCCGACCGCGCAGTTCCCCGCGCCCCTTGGGGGGTTGCGGTCACGCTGCTCGACGGCTCCGGTGGCTGCGGCCGGTGTGGCCGGTTGTGGGCCTGTCGCGGGCCCGGGGTGGCTGGTCGCGCAGTTCCCCGCGCCCCTGGGGGTGGTCACGCTGCTCGATGGCTGGGCCCCGTAGCTGCGGGCAGTCGTGCCGCTGGGGCGGCACGGGTGGGCGCAGCGGCACCCTGCGCGCGCGGGCAAGCGCACCCACCCACCCCGAAACGCGATGCATCGCATGGGCGGAAGCAGCGTTCGACGACGCGTGCGGCGCCGCTTGGTGCGGTTCGGCGCCCAGCGGGCCGGCCGGTCCCGGTCAGGCCGCCGGGGCGGTCAGGACGGCCTTGGCCGCCAGCCGGAGATTCCCGATCAGCGGATTCGGGTCGCCCTTGCGACTGACCAGGACGACCTGGCTGGGGGGAGCGCCCTCGACCGGGACGGCGACGAGGCCGGGACGCAGTGAGCTACGCCGATCGCCGACCGGCAGCACAGATCGGGCGCCTGTTCGACGAGGGCAAGCTCCAGGTCGGGTGGACAGCACCTGCCCGCTGGCCGAGGCGGCCGGCGCGCACACGCGAGCCGCCCGGGGCCACATCCAAGGCAAGATCGTGCTGACGGTGGTCTCGTGACCGCCGGACTCCAGCAGGCGGTGGCGGACTACGCCCACGCGTCCGTGGTGGCGAGAGCCGTACGCTCTGTCACCGCCGACGTGACCGGGCCGGGTGCGCGCGCCAGGAGGAAGGCGCGGGGGCGTCGCGCCCCCTCGTCCGGCGCCAGGACGACCCGCGCCCGCACCTCCAGCCCCGCGTCACCGAGCAGCGCGGCCACCAGCTCCGGATCCCGGAAGCGGTAGCGCAGCGAGACCTCGTGCCCGAACCGCTCCGTGACGTGCAGCTCCTCCCCCCGCCCGGTCTGGAAGGCGAGCAGCAGCCACCCCCCGGGCACCAGGACCCGCCGGAACTCCCGGACCACCCCGGGCAGTTCCGCGTCGGGCACATGGATGACGGAGTACAGCGCGAGCAGTCCGCCCAGAGAGCGGTCCGGCAGGTCGAGCCCGGTCATCGACCCGACATGGAACCGCAGATGCGGATGCGCCCGCGAGGCCAGCGCGACCATGCGCGGCGAGACGTCCACCCCGAACACCGGCAGCCCGAGGGCGTCGAGCCGCCGCGTCACGAACCCGGGCCCGCATCCGACGTCGGCGACCGGCTCCCCGCCCCCGCGCTCCTTGACCAGGTCGGCGAACCAGGAGACCAGCGCTCTGTCCAGAACCCGGTGCCCCAGCCCGTCGGGAAACTCCTCGGCGTAGGCCTCGGCTATCGCGTCGTACGAGGTGCGGGTGGCGTGCAGGAAGTCGACGTCCAGGTCGGTCATGGGGGCGCACACTACCGGCGCGCGGGGCGGGTCGGCGGGTGCTCCTCCCGATGGCCCAAGCCCGGAGAGCGGATTTTCCCCCCGGTCTCGCGCAGCGTGAAGGGGCCGTCGCCCTGCGCCGGGGGATCCGTGGCCGATCCCGGAACGTGGACAGACGGGGCGTACCCCCCGCTGGTCGTGGTATGCGTGAGGGAAGGAAGAGGGACGGCGCCAAGGAAAAATTCGGCGAGTTTACCCACCCTCTGCAGCAGCCATGCGTCGCGCGGCCAACTTTTCTTCCTCCAACGGGTTGAAATTTTGTTGATCGGGTCAGTTGACCGCTTCGGCGTCCTACCCTTCAGAGGGTGAAGCAACTGATGTCCCGAGAGTCCGAGGCCGATCCTTCAGAGCGCGCCCTGCCCGGCACGCTGCCGGAAGCCCTGCGTGCGGAGCTCGTCGCCTTCCGGCGCGACATGCACATGCACCCCGAGCTCGGCAACCAGGAGTTCCGTACGACCGCCGCGATCAAGGCCCGCCTGGAGAAGGCAGGCCTCACGCCGCGCGTCCTCACCGTAGGAACGGGCCTCATCTGCGACATCGGGATCGAGGAGGGCGAGCCGGTCTCCGGCGTGCCCATCCTCGCCATGCGCGCCGACATCGACGCCCTGCCCATCCCGGACACCAAGACCGAGTGCGCGTACCGCTCGACCGTCCCGGACCGCGCCCACGCCTGCGGTCACGACGTGCACACCACCGTCGTCCTCGGCGCCGGCCTCGTCCTGGCCGAGCTGCACCGGCAGGGGCGCCTCCCGCGTCCCGTGCGGCTGATCTTCCAGCCCGCCGAGGAGGTGCTGCCCGGGGGCGCCGCCGACGCCATCGCGTGCGGCGCCCTGGACGGGGTCGGGCGGATCATCGCGGTGCACTGCGACCCGCGCGTCGACGCCGGGTTCATCGGGCTGCGCGAGGGTGCCATCACCTCGGCCTGCGACCGGCTGGAGATCACCCTGGACGGTCCCGGCGGCCACACCGCCCGCCCCCACCTCACCACCGACCTCGTCACCGCGGCGGCCCGCGTGGTCACCGACGTGCCCGCGCTCGTCGGCCGGCGGGTCGACACCCGGGCCGGGCTGGCGGTCACCTGGGGACGCATCGAGAGCGGGCACGCCCCGAACGTGATCCCGCAGCACGCCGAGCTGTCCGGCACCGTGCGCTGCCTGGACATCGAGGCGTGGCGCCAGGCCCCGGACATCGTCGTGGCGGCGATCGACGAGGTCGCCAACCTGCACCGCGCCAAGTCCGAGATCAACTACGTGCGGGGCGTTCCGCCCGTCGTCAACGACGGCGAGGTGACCGGGTTGCTGCGCGAGGCGATGTACGCCCGGCGCGGCGAGGGCTCGGTGGAGAACACCGAGCAGAGCCTCGGCGGGGAGGACTTCTCCTGGTACCTGGAGCGCGTGCCGGGGGCCATGGCCCGGCTCGGCGTCCGGCCGCCGGGTGAGCGCACGGTCCGTGATCTGCACCAGGGCGACTTCGACGCGGACGAGTCCGCGATCACCGTGGGCGTCGAGCTGTTCACGGCCGCGGCCCTGCTGGACGCGGCCACCCGCGACGTATGACACGGCGGTGACCGCCAGGGGGGCGCAGGGGATGACCGAAAGGCACCCCTTGGTCCCCCTGTGTCACCCACCCGTAACCCCCAGGACGCGCTTGTAACCCAAGGTCGGCACGAATCGATAACGGGACCGGGAAACCCCGTTCCCCTCCCCTTCTACGCGCGTTACTGTCGCCGAAATCGCCAGCCGGTACGGCTTGTTGGGGGAGCCCCCCGGACGGCGCCACCAAGGGGAAAGCGGGCCGGTCACGGCGCCGTGGGGATGCGAAGGGGTGCTTGCTGTGCGTCTGATATCTCGGAGGAGCAGATTCTCCCGGGCTGCGGTGACCGTCGCGGTCGTCGCTCTGGCGGCCGCCGGCTGCGGCGAGTCCAGCACCGGTTCCAAGACGAGCGACTCGGAATCGTCCGGAAAGTACTCGGGCAAGGGCATCGGCCTGGCGTACGACATCGGCGGCAAGGGCGACCAGTCCTTCAACGACGCCGCCTACGCCGGCCTGCAGAAGGCCGAGAAGGAGTTCGGCATCAGCGGCCGGGACGTCGAGCCGCAGGACAACGAGACCGACGCGGACAAGATCCAGCGCCTGACCCAGCTCGCCCAGGCCGGCTACAACCCGGTGATCGGCGTCGGCTTCGTCTACGGGCCGGCCGTCAAGGAGGTCGCCGCCAAGTTCCCGAACACCACCTTCGGGATCATCGACGACGAGACCGTCCAGGCGAAGAACGTCGCCGACATGGTCTTCCACGAGGAGCAGGCCTCCTACCTGGCCGGCGTCGCCGCCGCCAAGGCGTCCAAGAAGGCGCACATCGGCTTCATCGGCGGCGTGGACATCCCGCTGATCCACAAGTTCGAGGCCGGTTACGTCCAGGGCGCCAAGTCGGTCAACCCGAACATCAAGATCGAGTCGCAGTACCTCACCGAGACGGCCCAGGAGGGCGGCTTCTCCAGCCCCGACAAGGGCAAGGACGCCGCCGGCGGCCAGATCGAGGCCGGCGCCGACGTCCTCTACCACGCGGCCGGCCTCTCCGGTCAGGGCGTGATCACCGAGGCCGCCGCCAAGAAGGTGTGGGCCATCGGTGTCGACTCCGACCAGTACAGCCAGAGCGCTCTCGCGGCGTACAAGGACTACATCCTCGGCTCGGCGCTGAAGAACGTCGGCGGCGCGGTCTACGACCTCGTGAAGTCCGTCTACGAGGGCAAGCCCCTGTCCGGCGTGGTCCGCGGCAGCCTCTCCAACGAGGGTGTCGGCTTCGCCGACTCCAACCCGAAGTACAAGGCCATGACGGACGTCGTGGACGCCGTCGACAAGGCCAAGCAGGACATCATCGACGGCAAGGTCACGGTCAACACCAAGTAACGCCGCGGCGGGGCCTTCGTAACGCCGGTTCCGTCCCCTTGCTACGCCCTTACGGGCGTCCTTGCAGCCCATAGGCCCCTTGCCTCCCGCGAGGGGCCTTCTGCTGTCCGTAACCTGGGCTACAACTGCGGCCACAGCTCGATAACGGAGCGGACAGAAGGGTTTTTCCTGCCGGTCTACGCGCGTTACGCTGCGGCGGAACCAGCGCCTGGTTTGGGCGCTTGCACAAAGGAGTCTCGTTCCATGCGCCGGGTGTCCCGAATCGCAGCTGCGGGTGTTGTCACCGCAGCTCTCGCAGTGACCGTTTCCGCCTGTGGAAGCTCGTCCACCTCGTCCTCCTCGTCCGAGAGCAGCAGCAAGAACCTGGGCCTCGCTCTCGCGTACGACGTCGGCGGCAAGGGCGACCAGTCCTTCAACGATGCCGCCACCGCCGGCCTGGAGCAGGCCGACAAGGAGTTCGGCTACAAGTCCACCGCGGTCGAGCCGCAGGACGGCGAGTCCGACGCGGACAAGGTCCAGCGCCTGGAGAGCCTTGCCAAGCAGGGTTACAACCCGGTGATCGGCGTCGGCTTCGCCTACGCTCCGGCCGTCAAGGAGGCCGCGGCCAAGTACCCGAAGACGACCTTCGGCATCGTCGACGACGAGCAGATCAAGGCCGACAACGTCGCCGACCTCGTCTTCCACGAGGAGCAGGCCTCCTACCTCGCCGGTGTCGCGGCCGCCAAGGCCACCAAGTCCGACGTCGTGGGCTTCATCGGCGGTGTGGACGTGCCGCTGATCCACAAGTTCGAGGCCGGCTTCAAGCAGGGCGTCGAGGACACCAAGAAGGGCGTCACGGTCAAGTCGCAGTACCTGACCGAGACCGCCGCCGAGGGTGGCTTCTCCAGCCCCGACAAGGGTGAGAGCGCCGCCGAGGGCCAGATCGACGCGGGCGCGGACGTCATCTACGCCGCCGCCGGCCTGTCCGGCCAGGGCGTCATCAAGGCCGCCAACGCCAACAAGATCTGGGCGATCGGCGTCGACTCCGACCAGTACAAGCAGGACGCGCTCAAGGCGTACAAGGCCTCGATCCTGACCTCCGCCATGAAGAACGTCCAGGGCGCGGTCTACAACCTGGCCAAGTCGGTCGAGGACGGCAAGCCGGCGACGGGCGTCGTCCGCGGCAGCCTGGAGAACGGCGGCGTGAGCGTGTCGAACTCCAACCCGACCTTCGCCGGCAACGCCGACATCCAGGCCGCGATCAAGAAGGCCGAAGAGGGCATCAAGGACGGCAGCATCACCGTCAAGACCTCCTGACCCCGAAGAACCGAACCGGTCAGAGGCATTGGCCGACAGGACGCTGTGATGACAGCGTTACGGCCACGGAACGGGGCGCGGGAAGGATCGGCCCCGGCGCCGGTCTCGCGCCCGCCGGGCGACGCCTGGCACACCCGCTCGCGGCGGTGCCGGAAGGCCCCCGTAGCCACGGCTACGAGGTCCTTCCGGCACCGTGCGGGCGCACGCACCAGACGCCGCCCGGCCCGTCCTGACGGACGGACCACGCGAGATCGGCTCCAGGGCCGCTCGTGCCCCGTTCGCGCGGCAGAATGCTCGGAACGGATCCGGACCTGATCGAGATCGCTATCAAGATCATTCAAGGTCGATTCGATCCGGGCACTATTTAAAGCAGGGGCGCTACGCGCGTAGAGCGGCCCCTTTTTCAAGGAGAGTGCGCCATCGACGCGTCCAGCAGCCCTCCGCTCACCGCACAGTCGACGATCGCGGTAGAGCTGGCGGGGATCACCAAGCGCTTCCCCGGTGTCGTCGCCAACCACGACATCCACCTGACCGTCCGCAAGGGCACCGTGCACGCCCTCGTCGGCGAGAACGGCGCCGGCAAGTCGACCCTGATGAAGATCCTCTACGGCATGCAGAAGCCGGACGAGGGCACCATCGCCGTCGACGGCGACCAGGTCACCTTCTCCAGCCCCGCCGACGCCATCGCCCGCGGCATCGGCATGGTCCATCAGCACTTCATGCTGGCCGACAACCTCACCGTCCTGGAGAACGTGGTGCTGGGCAGCGAGAAGCTGCACGGCATCGGCGGCGCCGCCCGAAGGAAGATCAAGGAGATCTCCGACCGCTACGGCCTCGGCGTCCGCCCCGACGCCCTGGTCGAGGACCTCGGCGTCGCCGACCGCCAGCGCGTGGAGATCCTCAAGGTCCTCTTCCGAGGCGCCCGCACCCTCATCCTCGACGAGCCGACCGCCGTGCTCGTCCCGCAGGAGGTCGACGCGCTCTTCGCCAACCTGCGCGAGCTGAAGGCCGAGGGCCTCTCGGTCATCTTCATCTCCCACAAGCTGGGCGAGGTCCTCTCCGTCGCCGACGACATCACCGTCATCCGGCGCGGCACCACCGTCGGCACCGCGGTCCCCGCCGAGACCACCCCGCGCCAGCTCGCCGAGATGATGGTCGGCAGCGAGCTGCCCACCCCGGAGACCGCCGAGTCCACCGTCACCGACCAGCCCGTCCTCCAGGTCGCGAACCTCACCGTCTTCGCGAGCGGCGGCGCCTCCCTCGGCGTCGAGTCCGAGCCCGTGGGCCCCGGCTCCCTCGTCGAGGCCGGCGGCGAGGTCAAGCGCGTCCTGGACGACGTCAGCTTCACCATCCACGCCGGTGAGGTCATGGGCATCGCCGGTGTCGAGGGCAACGGCCAGACCGAGCTGATCGACGCGCTCATCGGCACCAAGAACGCCGACTCCGGCACCATCGCCTTCCTCGGCGAGGACATCACCCCCTGGCCCACCCGCAAGCGCCGCGAGTCCGGTGTCGGCTACATCCCCGAGGACCGCCACCGCCAGGGCCTGCTCCTGGAGGCCCCCCTCTGGGAGAACCGCATCCTCGGCCACGTCACCGAGACCCCCAACGCCAAGGGCTTCTGGCTGAACCCCAAGGGCGCCCAGGCCGACACCCGCCGGATCGTCGAGGAGTTCGACGTCCGCACCCCCGGCATCGACGTCACCGCCGCCTCCCTCTCCGGCGGCAACCAGCAGAAGCTGATCGTCGGCCGCGAGATGAGCCACAACCCGAAGTTCCTGATCGCCGCCCACCCCACCCGCGGTGTGGACGTCGGAGCGCAGGCCCAGATCTGGGACCGCATCCGCGAGGCCCGCCGCGAGGGCCTGGCCGTGCTGCTCATCTCCGCCGACCTCGACGAGCTCATCGGCCTGTCGGACACCCTGCGGGTGATCTACAACGGCAGGCTGGTCGCCGACGCCGACCCCGCCACCATCACCCCGGAGGAGCTCGGCTCCGCCATGACCGGCGCCGCGACCGGTCACCTGGAACACGTAGAGACGCCTGCGGAAGACGACGCAGCCGCCGGTCCGGAGGACGAGGCCCGATGAAGAAGTTCGACAAGGAGCGCGTGCTCCTCGCCGTGGCCGGCCCGGTCATGGCGCTCGTCGCGGCGATCCTGCTGACCTCGGTCGTGCTGATCGCCTCGGGCAAGAGCCCGATCGAGCCGTACACGCTCATGCTGGAGCAGATCGGCTACTCCGACGTCCAGGTGCTGATCATCAACCAGGCGTCGCTGTACTACATCGCCGCCCTGGCCGTCGCCCTCGGCTTCCGCATGAACCTCTTCAACATCGGCGTCGACGGCCAGTACCGCCTGGCCGCGATGATGACCGCGGTGGTCGGCGCGCACGTGGACCTGCCGGCCTTCCTGCAGGTCCCGTTGCTGCTGCTGGTCGCCGCCCTCACCGGTGGACTCTGGGCCGGCGTCGCGGGCGTCCTGAAGGTCACCCGCGGCGTCAGCGAGGTCGTCGCGACGATCATGCTCAACGCGATCGCCACCAGCCTCATCGCCTACCTCACCCTGCCCGAGGTGTTCGGCGAGCTGGTCGGCGACAACAAGACGACCGGCATCATGAAGGAGTCCGGCTGGGTCCCCGGCATCGACCTCGGCCCGGACGTCGGCGAGATCTACGGCCTGGTCTTCCTCGCCGTCGCCCTCGGCGTCGTGTACTGGCTCGTCCTCAACCGCACCCGCTTCGGCTTCGACCTGCGCGCCACCGGTGAGTCCGAGTCGGCCGCCGCCGCCTCCGGCGTCGACGCCAAGCGCATGATCCTCACCGTGATGATCGTCTCCGGTGCCGTCTCCGGCCTCGCCGGCCTGCCGCTGCTGCTCGGCAGCGCCCACACCTACAGCCTGAGCTTCCCGACGGGCGTCGGCTTCCTCGCCATCGGCATCGCCCTGCTCGGCCGCAACAACCCGGTCGGCATCGCGTTCGCCGCCCTCCTGTGGGCCTTCCTCGACAAGGCGTCTCCCGCCCTCGACTACGCGACTCCCGAGCCGTACGAGAAGGAGATCGCGATGATCATGCAGGGCCTGATCGTCTTCGCGGTCGTCATCTCCTACGAGGTCGTCCGCACCTGGGGTCTGCGCCGCCAGCAGAAGCGTGTCGGTGAGGAGCTCGCCGCCGCCGCGAACACCAAGAAGGAGGTGGCGGTCTGATGAGCACCGCGACCATCGCGAAGCCGAAGGCCCATCAGCCCCGCAAGGGCGGCCGCCGGATGTCGCTGCCCGTACTCCTGCTGGTCATCGCGGGCGTGCTGATCCTCACGTCGGTCGTCCGGCTGATCACCGGCGCGGACGGCATCACGTCCACCGGCCAGATGTCCACCGCGCTGCGCGCCGCCGTACCGATCGGCCTCGCCGGCCTCGGCGGTCTGTGGGCCGAGCGGGCGGGCGTCGTCAACATCGGCCTCGAGGGCATGATGATCCTCGGCACCTGGTTCGGCGCCTGGGCCGGCTACCAGTGGGGCCCGTGGACCGGTGTCGTCTTCGGCATCATCGGCGGCGCGCTCGGCGCCGTCCTGCACGCCATCGCCACCGTGACCTTCAACGTCAACCACATCGTCTCCGGTGTGGCCCTGAACATCCTGGCCCTGGGCACCACCCGCTACCTGTCGAAGTTCACCTTCGAGAACGCCCCGCAGGGCTCCTCCAAGCAGTCCCCGCCGATCGACTCGCTGGGCACCTTCGACATCCCCGGCCTGTCCAGCTGGCTGGAGACCCTCAACGACAAGCACTGGTTCCTGGTCTCCGACCTCGCCGGCCTGGTCGGCGGTCTGATCACCAACCTGTCGCCGCTCACCGTCGTCGCCGTCGCCCTCGTGCCCGCCACCTGGTACGTGCTGTGGCGCACGTCCTTCGGCCTGCGGCTGCGCTCCTGCGGTGAGAACCCGGTGGCGGCCGAGTCCCTCGGCGTCAACGTCTACAAGTACAAGTACATCGCCGTGATCATCTCCGGCGGCTTCGCCGGTCTCGGCGGTGCCTTCCTGTCCATCGTGGCGTCCAACGTCTACCTCGACGGCCAGACCGCCGGCCGCGGTTACATCGGTCTCGCCGCGATGATCTTCGGCAACTGGATGCCGGGCGGACTGGCCCTGGGCGCCGGCCTGTTCGGCTACACCGACAGCCTCAACCTGCGCGGCGGCACCACCAACGTGCACGCGCTGATCCTGCTGCTCGCGATCCTGCTGGTCGCCGGTGTGGCCTACCTGGTGTGGAAGAAGAAGTACGTCCCGGCCGCGATCACCGCCGCGGTCTCGGCCCTGATGTTCGTCTGGTACGTCAGCACGGACGACGTCCCGAACCAGGTCGTCACGGCCACCCCGTACGTCGTCACCCTGCTGGTCCTCTCCCTGTCCGCCCAGCGCCTGCGCATGCCGAAGGCGGACGGCCTGCCGTACCGGAAGGGACAGGGCAAGTGACGCCCGCCGCCACGCCGGCCGGCCCGGTCGACTGGGAGAAGCTGCGGACGGTGGCCCGGGACGCCATGTCCCGGGCGTACGCCCCGTACTCCGGCTACCCCGTCGGTGTGGCGGCCCTCGTCGACGACGGCCGGATCGTGTCCGGCTGCAACGTCGAGAACGCCTCCTACGGGCTCGGCCTGTGCGCCGAGTGCGGGCTGGTCTCCGAGCTGCAGAACACCGGCGGCGGCCGGCTCACGCACTTCACCTGCGTGGACGGCAGGGGCGAGATCCTCGTCCCGTGCGGCCGCTGCCGCCAGCTGCTGTACGAGTTCGGCGGCGACGGCCTCCTGCTGGAGACGCCCGCGGGGATCGTGCCCCTCTCCGAGATGCTCCCGCAGGCCTTCGGGCCGGACCACCTCTCCCCGTGACTCCCGCCCGGCCCCTCTGACTGGCGCAGAGGGGCCGCGCACTTTCCGCAACGACTTTCTGCACCACCCGCACCACCGGAAGGAAAGCCATGGCCATGGACGCCATCTCCGTCATCCGCACCAAGCGGGACCGCGGTGAGCTCAGCGACGAGCAGATCGACTGGGTCATCGACGCGTACACCCGTGGCGAGGTCGCCGACGAGCAGATGTCGTCGCTCGCGATGGCCATCCTGCTCAACGGCATGAACCGGCGTGAGATCGCCCGCTGGACGGCGGCGATGATCGCCTCGGGCGAGCGCATGGACTTCTCGTCCCTGTCCCGTCCCACCGCCGACAAGCACTCCACCGGCGGTGTCGGCGACAAGATCACGCTTCCCCTGGCCCCCCTGGTGGCGGCCTGCGGCGCCGCGGTCCCGCAGCTCTCCGGCCGCGGCCTCGGCCACACCGGCGGCACCCTGGACAAGCTGGAGTCCATCCCCGGCTGGCGCGCGCTGCTGTCGAACGAGGAGATGCTCTCCGTCCTCGACGGCACCGGCGCCGTGATCTGCGCGGCCGGCGACGGCCTCGCCCCCGCCGACAAGAAGCTGTACGCCCTGCGCGACGTGACCGGCACGGTCGAGGCGATCCCGCTCATCGCCTCCTCGATCATGTCGAAGAAGATCGCCGAGGGCACCGGATCCCTGGTCCTGGACGTGAAGGTCGGCACCGGCGCCTTCATGAAGACCATAGAGGACGCGCGCGAACTGGCGTCCACGATGGTGGGCCTCGGCACGGACCACGGCGTGAAGACGGTCGCCCTGCTGACGGACATGTCCACCCCGCTCGGCCTCACCGCCGGCAACGCCCTGGAGGTCCGCGAGTCGGTCGAGGTCCTGGCCGGCGGCGGCCCCGCCGACGTCGTCGAACTGACCCTCGCCCTGGCCCGGGAGATGCTCGACGCGGCCGGCGTGAAGGACGCGGACCCGGCGAAGGCGCTCGCCGACGGCTCGGCGATGGACGTCTGGCGCCGCATGATCGCGGCCCAGGGCGGCGACCCGGACGCCGCGCTGCCGGTGGCCCGCGAACAGCACGTCGTCACGGCCCCCTCCTCCGGTGTCCTCACCCGCCTCGACGCCTACGACATCGGCATCGCCGCCTGGCGCCTCGGCGCGGGCCGCGCCCGCAAGGAGGACCCGGTCCAGGCGGGCGCCGGCGTGGAGCTGCACGCCCGACCCGGCGACACGGTCACGGCGGGCCAGCCCCTGCTGACCCTGCACACCGACACCCCCGAACGCTTCGACTACGCCCTCCAGGCGGTGACCGGCTCCTACGACGTCGCCGCCCCCGGCACGCCGTTCACGGCGTCGCCGGTGGTGCTGGAACGAATCGCCTGACCTGCGATTTCGCCATTCGGGTGAACGGGATCGGTGGACCTGAACCGATCCCGTTCGGCATGCTGTGATCGGTGACGCACCGATGGGAGACCGCCATGAGCGCACTCACCGTGGGCCACGACCCCGAGCAGAGCTGGGACGACCTCGTCCGGTTCTGGGAGGAGATGGAATGGCCCGAGGGCAGCAAGGTGGAGATCATCGAGGGGATCATCACCGTGTCACCTGCTCCCGCGTCCCGCCACAACGTGATCGCGTCCCGCATTCAGCGACGCCTGTACTCAGTGATCCCTGAGGATGGGGAGATCTTCCAGACGCAGGCCATCGCCGTTCCGTCCCGGCTGGGCATGTTCATCCCGGACCTGCTCGTCGCGCCGGTTCAGGAATGTGCCGAGTCGGAGACGTATCTTCCAGCTGCCCTGGCCGAACTGGTGGTCGAGGTCACTTCCAGGAAGAACGCCCGCCACGACCGCGTCAGCAAGCCGGCGGCCTACGCCTCGGCGGGCATCCCGTTCTATCTCCTCGTCGACCGCTGGGCGCCCGACGGCCCCACCTCGACCCTCCACGGCGAGCCGCACGGCGCTGTCCACCGCCCGCTGGCCGTCGCCAAGTTCGGCGAGCCCCTGGTGCTTCCCGCCCCCTTCGGCGTCACCATCGACACCAGCGAGTTTCCCACCGAGTAGGGCCAGGCCCGATGAGTTGACCCCCGCCCCGGGGTCTACCGCACGTGGACTCCAAGACACCGCCCGTGCTCGCCCTGACCGGCCCTGTCACTCCCGAGCGGGTGGCAGGGCTCGCCGACGCCGTAAGGGCCCTGCTGGCGGCCGGCGGTGGCGGGGTCGTCGTCTGTGAGGTGAGCGCCCTCGGGCCGCCCGGGCTCGCCGCCGTGGACCTGCTGGCCCGGCTCCAGCTCGCCGCCCGCCGGGCCGGGGGCCGGATACGCCTGCGCGCCCCCGGCCCCGCCCTACGCGCCCTGCTCGACCTCGTCGGACTCCCCGTCGAGGTGGAGGGGGAGACCGAAGAGCGGGAACCAGCGGCGGGTGTCGAGATAGAAGTGGAACCCGGTGAGGCGGCCGTCTGAGATCTCGAGGATCTGGATCGCCCAGGGAGCGAAACCGCCCGCCTCCGGGTCCGGCTTGTACTGGGCGAAGCCCGGCAGGCCGTTCACCCGCACCGGCAGCAGACGCGAGCCCTCGCACGCCGAGCCGAGTGTCGTCATGAAGCCCGTGATGTCGTCGTGGCCCGTCAGCCACAGGTCGAACGGCGGCATCGTCATGACGGCGTCCTCGTGCAGCAGGGCCGTCAGCGCCTTCATGTCGTAGCCCTCGAAGGCCGCGACATAGCGCTCCAGCAGCTTCTGCTGCTCCTCGTCCAGCGGGTCGGACACGGCGGCGTCCGCCCCCGCGTCGGCCCGCTCGGCCAGGGTGGCCCGCGCCCGCTGCAGCGCGCTGTTGACCGAGGCGACCGAGGTGTCCAGCAGTTCGGCGACCTCACTCGCCCGCCACGCCAGCACCTCGCGCAGGATCAGCACCGCCCGCTGCTTCGGCGGCAGCTGCTGCAGCGCGGCCATGAAGGCCAGCCGCACCGACTCCTTGGCGACCGCCGCCTCCGCCGGGTCCTCCACCGCCGGCAGGACCCGCGCGTCGGGCATCGGCTCCAGCCAGGTGTGGTCGGGGCGGGGGGAGAGGGCCGCCCGGGCGAGGGGCGTCGCCTCGGTGAGGTCCATCGGGCGCGCCCGCTTGTTTCCCGCCGTCAGCATGTCCAGACAGACGTTCGTCGCGATCCGGTACAGCCACGAGCGCAGACTGGAACGGCCCTCGAACTTGTCGTAGCTGCGCCAGGCGCGTACCAGCGTGTCCTGCACCGCGTCCTCGGCCTCGAAGGAGGAGCCGAGCATCCGGTAGCAGTAGCCGGTCAGCTCGACCCGGTGCCGCTCCAGCCTGGCGTCGAGGTCCTCGACCGTCACCGTGCCCGCCGTACCGTCGTTCATCGTCGTCCACCCGCCCCTGTGGCCGTCCTGTCACGCGCCTTCGCGTCCAGCACTTCGGAAGCTACCGCAGGCCACTGACAACGGCCTGCCGAGCCGGCAGAACACCAGGTCCCGGGCGGGAAAGGTCAGTGCGCGGCGGCGAAGGTCCGCCGGCGAGCCGCCCGCGTCCCGAACACGGTGATCGTGACGACCCCGAGCACCGCCAGGACGCCCACGCCGACCGTGCCGGCCCAGCCACCGGAGTGGAAGGCCGTCGCGCCGACCGTCGAGCCGGTGCTGGAACCGATGTAGTAGGCCGACTGGTAGAGGGCGGAGGCCTGCGCGCGGCCGGTGGTCGCCGTCTTGCCGACCGCCGAGGACGCCACCGCGTGCCCCGCGAAGAAACCCGCCGTGATCAGCACCAGGCCGAGCAGGACCGGCCCCAGCGAGTCCGCCAGGGACAGCAGCAGGCCCGCCGCCGTCGTACCGCCCGCCAGGTACAGGGCCCCGCGCCGCCCGAGCCGGCCCACCAGCCGGCCGGCCGTCGACGCCGACACCGTACCGACCAGGTACACCAGGAAGATCGAGCCGACGATGCCCTGCGGGAGCGAGAACGGCGCTTCGGTCAGCCGGTAGCCGATGACCGTGTACACCCCGCCGAAGACGGTCATGAACAGCGCGCCGATCGCGTACAGCCGGCGCAGCAGCGGGTCGGACAGGTGATCGCGGACCGTACGGGCCAGGACGCGGGGCCGCAGCGACCCCGCCGTGAAGTGCCGGGGCGCCGGCAGCAGCAGCCGGAACGCGACGGCGCAGCCCACCGCGAGCGCGCCGATCACCCCCAGCGCGACCCGCCAGCCCCACTCCTGCGCGACCCAGCCGGTGATGACCCGGCCGCTCATCCCGCCGACACTGTTGCCCGCGACGAACAGCCCGATCGCCGTCACCAGCGCCTTGGGCCGGACCTCCTCCGCCAGATAGGCGGTCGCCGAGGCCGGCAGCCCGGCCAGGGCGGCGCCCTGCACCGCCCGCAGCACCACCAGCGCGCCCAGCGACGGCGCGAAGGGGACCAGCAGCCCGACGGTCACCGCGACGGCGAGCGAGGCGGTCATCACCGTACGGCGCCCGTAGCGCTCCGACAGGGCGCTCATCGGCAGCACGAACAGCGCCAGCCCACCGGTCGCCGCCGCCACCGTCCAGCTCGCCTCGCTCGCCGCCACCCCGAAGTCACCGGAGATCAGCGGCAGCAGTGCCTGAGTGGAGTACAGGAGGGCGAAGGTCGCCACACCGGCGAGGAAGAGCGCGAAGCTCATCCGGCGGTAGCCGGGACCACCGGGGGTCATGCGGGAGTCGGCAGCGGGGACGAAGGACGCGGCGCCCACGATCGTGGACGCCCCGGTACTGGCGGGAGACATGCTTCGACCGTAGGGACACGCCCCTTCATCCGTCCAATGCACGGACTCGGCATAATCGTTCCCATGGTGCATCAGCAGAGGTCACAGCTTCACCTGTCACCGTCCAGTGACACAGAAGACATGACGGTCATGTCGCGGTCGCTGGCCCCGAGGCTCGCGTACTTCGCGGGCGTCGCCCGGACCGAGCACGTCACCCGCGCCGCGCAGGAAATGCAGGTACCCCAGTCGACCCTCTCCCGGGCGATGGTCCGCCTCGAACAGGACCTGGGCGTCGACCTGTTCGCCCGCAGAGGCCGCACGGTCTCCCTCACCCCCGCCGGCCGCACCTTCCTCACCTCCGTCGAACGCGCCCTGGCGGAGATCGAGCGCGCCGTCGACGAGGTCCGCGCCGACGCCGACGCGGCCACCGGCAAGGTCGCCTTCGGCTTTCTGCACACCATGGGGGCCGAGACCGTCCCGGGCCTGATCCACGCCTTCCGCGCCGACCACCCCCGCGTCCGCTTCAGCCTCGTCCAGACCTACGGCGAGGCGATGATCGAACGGCTGCGGGCGGGGGAACTCGACCTGTGCCTGACCTCGCCGGTCCCGGACGCCCCGGACCTGGTCGCCCGCCGGCTGGACGAGCAGAAGCTGCGCCTGGTCGTCCCGGCCGACCACCGACTGGCAGGACGCAAGCGCGTCCGGCTGGCCGAGGCCGCCGACGAGACCTTCGTGACCCTCGAACCCGCCTACGGCATGCGCCGCATCACCGACGACCTGTGCAAGGAGGCCGGTTTCAAGCCCCGGATCGCCTTCGAGGGGGAGGAGGCGGAGACGCTGAGGGGCCTGGTGGCGGCAGGGCTGGGGGTGGCCCTGCTGCCGCCTCCCGCCGTGGCCCGCCCGGGGGTGGTGGAACTGACGGTCACGGCCCCGCGCGCGGTGCGGGAGATCGGCGTGGCCTGGCTGGACGGCCACCCGGACACACCCCCGGTGGCGGCCTTCAAGAAGTTCCTGCTGTCGAAGAGGGGGAACCTGCTGCCGACCTGAGGGCAGCGCCCCCTCACCTCACCGGCGCCACGAAGAACCGAACCCCGCGGCGAGCGGCATCCGCAACCCCAGAGGGGGCGGAGCCGCCAGCGCGTCCTCGACCGGCCGCGAGAACCGCCTCCCGAACAGCACCCCCATGACGAAGTCCTCGGCCAGCGCCAGCACCTCGTCCCGGTACTGGTGCAGAGCGTGGCCGTCGGCGTGCACCTCGAACCGGCACACCTCCCGGTTCGCCTTCTTGGCCCGCGCCGCGAGCCGGAACGACAACTCCGGATCGCTGCGGTCGTCGTGGGTGCCGTGCACCACCATCACCCGCCGGCCCACCAACTGCTTCACCGGTTCGGGTGGCGCGGCCACGTCCTCCTGGGGCAGCCAAGGGGCGAGCGCGAGCACCGAGTTGACGGCCTCGTGGCCTCCCGCCCGCAGCGCCGCCCGTGCGCCCATGCCGACACCGGCGAGGCACACGGGAACGTCTCCGTACCGGCGTACGACCTCGTCGGCGGCCCAGGTCGCGTCCGCGGCGAGGTGCGCCTCGCCGCCGTTCCAGCCGCGGTAGCGGTAGTGCACGACATGCGTGGCCAGCCCCTCCTCCCGGCCCGCGCGCGCGAGTCTTCGCCCGAGGCCGCGCACGGAGGCGGCCGCCCACATCGGGGACGGTCTGCGCTCGGAGACCTCCTCGCCTCCGGGGAGCAGCAGCACCACCCCGCTCACCGTCGTCGGCTCCACGCCGAACGCCCTCCCCAGCCGGGCCGTTCTGACCGGCGTCGTTTGGTGTGCCATGACAGAACAGTGTCAGAAGCGGCGGTGTACTCCACCCGTCCGTGCGGTCACCGTTGCGTATCGACGGACGTGCGCAACGCGCGTTCTACGCGCGTAGGAGTTAGAGTGCGGAAATGACGAGCCAGAGCATCCAAGCGGGCATCACCCCGAGCTCGGACCAGATCCGGCGGGCGCCCAAGGTTCTGCTGCACGACCATCTCGACGGCGGGCTGCGCCCCGGCACGATCGTCGACCTCGCCCGGGAGACCGGGTATCCCCACCTCCCGGAGAACGACCCCGACAAGCTCGGTGTCTGGTTCCGGGAGGCCGCCGACTCCGGTTCCCTGGAACGGTACTTGGAGACCTTCTCGCACACCGTCGGGGTGATGCAGACCCGGGACGCGCTCGTGCGGGTCGCCCGCGAGTGCGCCGAGGACCTCGCCGAGGACGGCGTCGTCTACGCCGAGGTGCGCTACGCCCCCGAGCAGCATCTCGAAGGCGGGCTGACCCTGGAGGAGGTCGTCGAGGCCGTCAACGAGGGCTTCCGGCAGGGAGAGCGGACGGCCCGTCAGAACGGGCACCGGATCCGCGTCGGCGCCCTGCTCACCGCGATGCGGCACGCCGCCCGCGCCCTGGAGATCGCCGAACTCGCCAACCGCTACCGCGATCTCGGCGTCGTCGGCTTCGACATCGCGGGCGCGGAGGCCGGCTACCCGCCCACCCGGCACCTCGACGCCTTCGAGTACCTGAAGCGGGAGAACAACCACTTCACCATCCACGCCGGTGAGGCCTTCGGACTGCCCTCCATCTGGCAGGCCCTGCAGTGGTGCGGCGCCGACCGCCTCGGGCACGGTGTGCGCATCATCGACGACATCGAGGTCGGCGAGGACGGCGGCGTGAAGCTCGGCCGGCTGGCCTCCTACGTCCGCGACAAGCGCATCCCGCTGGAGATGTGTCCCAGCTCGAACCTCCAGACCGGCGCGGCCGCCTCCTACGCGGAGCACCCCATCGGGCTGCTGCGGCGGCTGCACTTCCGCACCACGGTCAACACCGACAACCGGCTGATGTCCGGCACCAGCATGAGCCGGGAATTCGAGCACCTTGTCGACGCATTCGGTTACACGCTCGACGATCTGCAATGGTTCTCGGTCAATGCTATGAAGTCAGCATTCATTCCTTTCGATGAACGACTGGCCATGATCAATGACGTGATCAAGCCCGGATATGCCGAGCTGAAGTCCGAATGGCTGTTCCAGTAGACGGCCTCCACCAGCGGTTCCACGGCCACGGAGGGCTGAACGCGCGGTTGCGCGGGGCACGGAATGCGGGCGGGTGTTCACAATCCGTCCGCATTTCGATGTTTGCGGCGTCCCCCGTTCCGTGTTTACGGTCGTGGACCGATCGGTTCCCCGTATCCCATTCGAGGACGCATTCATCATGAAGCAGTCTGCTGCCAAGACCCTCGGCGTCGCCGCCCTCGGCGCCGCCATCGCCGCCGTCGGTGCCGGCTCCGCCACCGCCGCCCCGGCCGTCCCGGACGCCACGCAGGCCCTGGACGGGGTCACCAAGACGCTGCCGCTGGAGAACGTCACCAAGATGCTGCCGGGAGCCTCCGAGGCGCTGGGCCGGGCCCAGCTGTCGCAGGCCCAGCCGGCCCTCGCCACGAGCCTGGCCGCCGCCCAGCCGGCCGCGGAGCAGGCGCTCGCCCACGGGCCGACCAAGCCGGTCGCCGGACTGCTCGGCGGGCTTCCGGTCGGCCAGGGTCTGCCCACGCACGGCCTGCCGGTGAACGGGCTGCCGATCGGCTGAACCCCCGCAGCCACGCCGTCGGGGCGCACCCGGAGTCCCGGGCGCGCCCCGACGGCGTGTGCACGGGCCGGGTCACCAGGCCGCGCGTGCCTTGTCCTCCGAGGGCAACAGGATCCACAGCGCTATGTAGAGCAGGAACTGCGGGCCGGGCAGCAGACAGGAGACCAGGAAGATCACGCGCATCGTCGTCGCGGAGGTGCCGAAGCGGCGGGCCAGCGCGGCGCACACTCCGCCGATCATGCGGCCGTTGGTGGGGCGGGCGAGGCTGGACATCGCGGCTCCTTCGTGAGCGTCGGAGAGAGGCGGCCCCTGCGGCTGCCCCGTCTGTCTTCCACGCTACGGAGACGAAGGGGACGAAGCATCACTCCCCGGGGCGATCCCGACCCCGAGAAGCCTCGGCTTACGGGGCGACCCCCACCCTGGGAATCCTCGGGGTACGACCCTGAGCCGCTTCCTCCTGCGGCACGGCCGCCCGCACCCGGCGCTCGCCCCTGCGCCGCAGCCACACCCGGGCCGCCGGCACCACCGTGGCGTGCGCGAGGGCCACGCCTGCGGTGTTCAGCAGCAGCGAGTCGACGTCCGCGACCTGACCGGGCACCCCGGTCTGCAGCAGCTCGATCGCCAGCGACAGCAGGGCACCCGCCGTGACCGTACGGATCAGGGAGGCCAGCGGCGAGACCCGGAGCCGGCCGTGCACCAGCGGCAGCAGGACGCCCAGCGGGGCGAGCAGCGCCAGCCCCTCGCCGATCCGCCGGGCCGCCTCCTGCGGGCCCAGCCTCAGGTCGGCGCGGATCCCGTCGAAGGGATGCAGATTCGTGGGCATCACCCAGGGGACGTCCCGGGGGCGCAGCGTGACCCAGGCCACGAACAGGAGGTGTGCGACCAGGAGGACAATCCCGGTCGCACGGAGACGGATCGCGGCGCTGCCGCCGATGGAGCCTTGACGCTGCACGACCCCCTAGACGCACCCCTCGGCACGATCGGTTCCGGCGTCCCGCCCGGCACTGGCACGAGCCACCGGCGACACCGGTCACCGCCGCCCCGCCGGCCGACGGTGACCTGCGCGGACGACGGCTTGAGGACGCCGGGTGAGGCGTCCGCCACATCCGGAGCCGGTCAGCCGCCCGCGACCTCCGACGACGGCGGCTCGGCGCTGCCCGGCCGGGAACGGACCTCGTCGGTGCACTCGTAGCGGCGCAGCGGCTCGGTGCCGGGGCCGCCCAGCACGACCGAGCCGTCGCCCTCGGCCGCCGCCGAGTCGGAGAAGGTGCACACCAGCTGGGCGAGCGCGTACGAGGTCAGGTCCCCCGGCGGCACGCTCAGCCGCAGCGCGTCGTCCGGATCCTTCGGTCCGGGCCCGCTCACCGTCATCCCGCCGCGCACGTCGGTGGTGTACCCCGCCTCCTTCTCGGCGGCCGACGGCGACGCGGCGAGCTGGTCGAGCAGGCCCTGCGCCACCACCACACGCCGCTCCGAGTCCGCCGCCCCGTCCGCCACCCGCACCGAGCGGTCGACGGCCACCAGCGACGAGCCGCACTGCAGGAACACCTGCACCGGCACCCCCGCGCGCGCGGACTGCGCCGTGACGTCCGGCTCGGTGAGCGAGCAGCGCACCCGGGACGGCGCCGGCCCGAAGTCGGTCGGCACCTCGGTGGCCCGGATCCCGCACCCGGTGAGCAGGCCGGCGAGGAGGGGGAGCGCGAGCAACCGGCGTACGTTCATCAGGCGTCCCCCTTGCCCTGCACGGGCTTCTCGGCCTTCTCGCCCTGTTCCACCAGCTCTGACGCGTCCCGCGGCAGCCGCAGCGTGAACACCGCGCCGCCCTCGGGGGAGTTGGCGGCGGTGATCTCGCCGCCGTGGATGTGGGCGTTCTCCAGGGCGATGGACAGGCCGAGCCCGCTGCCGTCGGAGCGCGGCCGCGACGCGCTCGCCTTGTAGAAGCGGTCGAAGACGTGCGGCAGCACCTCCTCGGGGATGCCGGGCCCGTGGTCGCGCACGGCGATGACGACGTCCTCGGCCGACTCGCGCACCGACACCCGCACCGGGGAACCGCCGTGCTTGAGCGCGTTGCCGATGAGGTTGGCGAGGATCACGTCCAGGCGGCGCGGGTCGAGCCGGGCGTGGATGCCGCGCTCGGCGTCCAGATCGACCGCGTCCAGCCACGCGCGCGCGTCGATGCAGAAGGTGATCTGGTCGGCGACGTCGACGTTGTCCAGGACCAGCCGCGCCGTACCGGCGTCGAAGCGGGTGACCTCCATCAGGTTCTCGACGAGGTCGTTGAGCCGCCGGGTCTCGCTGACCACCAGCCGGACGGCGGGCTCGATCATCGGGTCGATGCTGCCCGACTCGGCGTCCAGCTCCTCCTCCAGCACCTCCGTGACGGCGGTGATCGCGGTCAGCGGCGTCCGCAGCTCGTGCGACATGTCGGCGACGAACCGCCGGGACGCCTCGTCCCGCGCGGCCATGTCCGCGACCCGCTTCTCCAGGGCCTCCGCGGTCCGGTTGAACGTCCGCGACAGATCGGCGAGTTCGTCGGTGCCCGACACCCGGAGCCGGGTGTCGAGCCGCCCCTCGCCGAGCCGCCGCGCGGCCACGCCCAGCCGGTGCACCGGCTTCAGCACGGTCGTGGCGGCGGCCTGCGCGAGCAGCGCGGCGCCGATCAGCGCGAGCCCGGTGGCGATCCCCAGCGACCAGGCCAGCGAGTTGAGGTCGTCCGCCTCCGGCTCCAGCGACTTGCGCATGTACCCGGTCGGCCCGCCGCCGATCACCTTCGTCCCGGCCACGAGATACGGCGTCCCGTGGTCCACGACCCGCTGCCAGTAGAGGTGGTACGGCGACTCGTCGGCGCCGCCGGCGCCCTGCTTCTTGTTGACCGCCGTGCGCAGCGACTCGGGCACGTCCTCCAGCGAGAAGCCGTTGAGCCCCCCGGAGTTGCCGTACACGGTCCTGCCGCTCGCGTCCTCGCCGACCAGCAGCACGCTGAAGCGCTGGCTGCTGTTGGCCATCTGCCCGGCGGTGTGCTGCAGCTCGTCCTGCGTCGGATGCTCGGGCAGCGAGCCCGCCCGGTTCTGCATCTCCTGCTCGAAGTCCCGCAGCACCGCGCCCTGGGTGCGGTCGAGCACGGCCTCGCGGTTGAGCCAGTACGCGATACCGGACGCGGACACGGCGGCGGTCAGCGCCACCGCCCCGAAGACGACGACGAGACGCAGCCGCAGGCTGGTGAAGCGCAGCCGTGACAGATGACCCTTGCGCACCGCGGACCAGCCGCGGAACCCCCCTTGCGACGGTGTCACTGAGGGGCGTCCAGGCGGTAACCGACGCCGCGGACGGTACGGATCAGCGTCGGGGACGAGGGCACGTCCTCGACCTTGGCGCGCAGCCGCTGCACACACGCGTCGACGAGCCGCGAGTCACCGAGGTAGTCGTGCTCCCACACGAGGCGCAGCAGCTGCTGCCGGGACAGCGCCTGCCCCGGCCGCCGGCTCAGCTCCAGCAGCAGCCTGAGCTCGGTCGGGGTGAGCTGGAGATCCTCGCCGTTCTTCGTCACCGTCATCGCCGCGCGGTCGATGACCAGGCTGCCGAAGGTCGCCGCGTCGTTCGACTCGCGCTCCCCGCGCCGCAGCACGGCCCGGATCCGGGCGTCCAGCACCCGTCCCTGGACGGGCTTGACGACGTAGTCGTCGGCGCCGGACTCCAGCCCGACCACGACGTCGATGTCGTCACTCCTCGCGGTGAGCAGGATGATCGGCAGCTGGTCGGTGCGCCGGATGCGCCGGCACACCTCGAAACCGTCGATGCCGGGCAGCATCACGTCCAGAACGATCAGATCCGGCCGCTGCTCGCGCAACAGCTTCAGACCGTCCTCACCGCTCGCAGCGGTCGCCACACGGTGCCCCTGGCGCGTCAGTGAGAGCTCCAGGGCCGTACGGATGGCGTCGTCGTCCTCGATCAGCAACAGGGAAGGCACGGGCTCATTCTGGCCCATGAGGGGGCTGTCGTTCGACCTGTGGGCCCGGGTGGGACGCCGCAGCGGGACGGTTTCGGCTGAGCGGGCGGCGTACGGAGGGCAGGCGGCGTCCCGCACCCGCGGGCGCCACGGTGTACGCCGCGGCCCGCCACGCTCCGCGGACCTGCGGTTTCGGCCCGTCCACGGCCGCGGCACGCACCGCCGGGCAGACCCCGGGGCGGGCGGCACCGGCGGCACGGCGACGGCCGGGAACCGGGCCGGCCGCCGTAGTCCCGACGCCTGTGAACGATCTGTGGTGTTGCCGTGACGGACCCCTGTGACAGGTCTGTGACAGTCGGCGGACACGGCGATGAAGTGGCCCAGGCAGTCTTTTCGGCACAGGCAAGAACGCAAAGACCGAAACACCGGAAGTCCACGACGGGGGGCGCGAGATGAACACGCTGCACGGTAAGAGCACCAGCGCAGTCGCAGTCGTCACGCGTCTCCACGACGTGAACGTCGGCCGGGGTTCCGAGAAGTCCGGTGTCGTGAGCGGGCGGGGGTGCGCTCGCGGCACCGGGCGTCAGCACACCGGGTTCATGACGGTGGTTGACACCAAGGAAGGGGCTCACGGGGGAGCCGCGTACAGGGAGGACCCGGGGGAGCGTCGCTCGCTGACCGAGGCGGAGTTCACCGCCTACGTCCAGGAGCGCCGCGCCTCCCTGTACGCCACCGCCTACCACCTCACCGGTGACCGCTTCGAGGCCGAGGACCTGCTGCAGAGCGCGCTGTTCTCGACGTACAAGGCGTGGGACCGGATCAGTGACAAGGCCGCGGTCGGCGGATACCTCCGCCGGACGATGACCAACCTGCACATCAGCGCGTGGCGCCGCCGCAAGCTGAACGAGTACCCGACCGAGGAACTGCCGGAGACGCCCGGCGACACGGACGCGATGCGCGGCACCGAACTGCGCGCGGTCCTGTGGCAGGCGCTGGCCCGGCTGCCCGAACTCCAGCGGACGATGCTGGTCCTGCGCTACTACGAGGGCCGCACCGACCCGGAGATCGCGGAGATCCTCGACATCAGTGTCGGCACGGTGAAGTCGAGCATCTGGCGGTCGCTCCGCCGGCTGCGCGAGGACCAGGTCCTCAGCTTCGGCCGTGACGAGGAGGACGCCTTCGGGGAGCTTGTCGCCTGAGGGTAACGGGGGAACGACGGGCTCCGGCCCGGCAACGGGGGAAACGGGGGAGCGGTACCGGGGGGCCCGACGGGGGACGTCCGGGGAGCGGTACCGCACAGCACGGGGGAAGCACCACCGGGGGGTGGACACGGGGGAACGGGGGAAGCGGGACTGGAGGGCCGGGGGGTTCGTCCAGTCCCGCTTTCGTGTGTCTCCGCCGGGTGCCGCAATCCCGGCCGGACGCCGGGGGGAGCCCGGTCGCCTACGCCGTCGTACGCGCGGTTGTCGCGCAGCGGCCCGCCGCCGCGGCCGCCAGCCGGCCCATCGCCTCGTCCCGGTCGCAGGCGTACGCGCCGAGCGCGGTCTGCCGGGCCACGATGGAGCGCTCCGCCCGCATCAGCCGCCAGCCCCGGCGCAGCAGGAACGGGACCGACTTGCGGCCCTCCTTCAGATCACGCAGGAAGCGGCGGCGGAACGTCTTGACCGGGCCGCGGCTCAGACACAGCGCGTCGGCCAGCACGCCCAGTTCGCGGCAGCGCTCGACGATCTCGGCGGCGAAGATGCCCTCCGCGATGAACAGCGGGGTCCGCCCGACCTCGACCTCCGTCACGCCGGTGCGGGCGCTGAGCGAGATGTCGTAGACGGGGACGTCCGTACGGCCCGAACCGCACAGCTCCACGATGGCGGCGACGGCCGTGTCCGCGTCCCACGAACCGGGGTGGTCCCAGTCGATGTCGGAGCTCCCGGCGACCAGCGGCAGCGTCGGGTCGTCGCCCTCCTTGTAGAAGTCGTCGAGCCGCAGCACCGGCAGACCGGAGTGGGCGGCGAGAAGGGACTTGCCGGAGCCGGAGGGGCCGCAGAGCAGCACGACTCGCGTGGGTATGGGCGGTTGGGAGCTCACGGGACACCAGTGTGAGGCATCCGTCGGGCCCCGTACGACCCCGCGGGTCGGCTTTGAAGCGCGCGTCACACGTCAAATACCCTTCGTCTCGACACGATTACCTTGCGCAGCAGAAGGTGGCATCACTGATGGCCCGACACGCATCCCCCCGCACCCCCACCGGCCGGCGCGCGCTCGCCGCCCTCGCGACCGCCGCAGTGGCGCTGGGCGTGGGCGCCGGGAGCGCCGCCGCGGCGACCGGAGAGCCGGTCGGCGACGCGCCGCGGCCGCACGCCGCCCCGGCGGCCGGCACCGACGCCCAGGCGGCCGCCCAGGGCGTCCTGGGCTCCCTGCCCCACGTCGTCGGCGCGATCTCGGGCCTCAAGCCCAACCCCCTCGCGGGCACCGGCGTCGACCCCCTCGACAACGGCGTCGGCACCCAGCTCGCCGACTTCAAGCCCCTGACCTCACAGATGCTCACCGGGCCGGTGGCGCAGGCGCCGTCGGTCGGGGCGATCCCGGTGCTGGGGGATGCCGCGAAGACGTTCGGCGGCTGACACCACCGCCGCGCGGACCGAAGCCGCGCCGCCCCCGGACAGGGGGCGGCGCGGCTTCGGTGTCTCAGCGGACCGCGCCAGGCTTCCGCGGGCCCGGTGGGCGCGGCGGGCCCGGCAGGCCTCAGTAGGCGGAGCCGGAGGCGCCCAGCGAACCCGTAGGGTGCCAGACCGTCTTCGTCTCCAGGAAGGCCGTCATGCGGTCGGTGCCCGGAGTCGCCGACCAGTCGTCCACAGGCTGTGGACGAAGGACGCGCTTCAGGTTCTCGGCCGCCGCGATCTCCAGCTCCTTCGCCAGCACCTCGTCGGCGCCCGCGAGATCGATCGCGTTGACGTCCTGGTGGGCGGCGAGCGGCGTGGCGATCTCCGCCGTACGGCCGGACAGGACGTTGACGACACCGCCGGGGACGTCGGAGGTGGCGAGCACCTCGGCCAGGGAGAGCGCCGGGAGCGGGGACCGCTCACTGGCGATCAGCACGGCCGTGTTGCCGGTGGCGATCACCGGGGCCAGCACCGACACCAGGCCCAGGAAGGACGACTCCTGCGGCGCGAGGACCGCGACCACGCCGGTCGGCTCGGGGGAGGAGAGGTTGAAGTACGGCCCCGCGACCGGGTTCCCGCCGCCCACCACCTGGGCGATCTTGTCGGTCCAGCCCGCGTACCAGACCCAGCGGTCGATCGTGGCGTCCACGACCGCCGCGGCCCGGGACTTCGACAGGCCCTCGGCGTCGCCGACCTCGCGGACGAACTGCTCCCGGCGGCCCTCCAGCATCTCCGCGACGCGGTAGAGGATCTGGCCCCGGTTGTAGGCGGTCGCGCCCGACCAGCCGCCGAACGCCTTGCGCGCGGCGACCACGGCGTCACGGGCGTCCTTGCGGGAGGAGAGGGGCGCGTTGGCCAGCCACTTGCCCTTGGAGTCCGTCACCTCGTACACCCGGCCGCTCTCGGAACGCGGGAACTTCCCGCCGACGTACAGCTTGTAGGTCTTGAAGACCGACAGGCGCGGTTCGGTCTTTTCGGTCTTCTCAGACATCGAGGTACGCCTCCAGGCCGTGGCGGCCGCCCTCGCGGCCGAAGCCCGACTCCTTGTAACCGCCGAACGGCGAGGTCGGGTCGAACTTGTTGAACGTGTTGGACCAGACGACACCGGCCCGGAGCCTGTTCGCCACCGCGAGGATCCGGGAACCCTTCTCCGTCCAGATGCCCGCCGAGAGCCCGTACGGCGTGTTGTTGGCCTTGGCGACGGCCTCGTCCGGGGTGCGGAAGGTGAGGACCGACAGCACCGGGCCGAAGATCTCGTCGCGGGCGACGGCGTGGGCCTGGGTGACGTTCGTGAAGAGCGTCGGGGCGAACCAGTAGCCGCTCTCCGGCAGTTCGCAGGCGGGGGACCAGCGCTCGGCGCCCTCCGCCTCGCCCCGCTCGACGAGGGTGGTGATCCGCGCGAGCTGCTCCTCGGAGTTGATCGCGCCGATGTCGGTGTTCTTGTCCAGCGGGTCGCCCAGGCGGAGCGTGGACAGGCGGCGCTTCAGGGAGTCCAGCAGCTCGTCCTGGATCGACTCCTGGACCAGGAGACGGGAGCCCGCGCAGCAGACCTGGCCCTGGTTGAAGAAGATGCCGTTCACGATGCCCTCGACGGCCTGGTCGATCGGGGCGTCGTCGAAGACGATGTTGGCGCCCTTGCCGCCCAGTTCGAGGGTGAGCTTCTTGCGGGTGCCCGCGACCGTCTTCGCGATCTCCTTGCCGACGGCCGTGGAGCCGGTGAAGGCGACCTTGTTCACGTCCGGGTGCGCGACGAGCGCGGCGCCCGTGTCGCCGTACCCGGGAAGGATGTTGACGACGCCCTTGGGCAGGCCCGCCTGCCGGCAGATGTCCGCGAAGAAGAGGGCCGACAGGGGGGTCGTCTCGGCGGGCTTGAGCACCACCGTGTTGCCGGTCGCCAGGGCCGGGGCGATCTTCCACGCCAGCATCAGCAGCGGGAAGTTCCACGGGATGACCTGGCCGGCCACGCCCAGCGGCCTGGGGTCCGCGCCGAAGCCGGCGTGGCCGAGCTTGTCCGCCCAGCCCGCGTAGTAGAAGAAGTGCGCGGCGACCAGCGGGAGGTCGGCGTCGCGCGTCTCCTTGATCGGCTTGCCGTTGTCCAGCGTCTCCAGGACGGCCAGCTCGCGGCTGCGCTCCTGGATGATGCGGGCGATGCGGAAGAGGTACTTGGCGCGCTCGGAGCCGGGCAGCGCCGACCACTTCTCGAACGCCTTCCGGGCGGCCTTCACGGCGCGGTCGACGTCCGCCTCGCCCGCCTGGGCGATCTCGGAGAGGACCTCCTCGGTGGACGGCGAGACGGTCTTGAAGACCTTGCCGTCGGCCGCTTCGACGAACTCGCCGTCGACGAAGAGGCCGTAGGAGGGGGCGATGTCGACGACCGAGCGGGACTCGGGTGCCGGTGCGTATTCGAACACGGAAGCCATGGTGATCAGTCCACCGTCACGTAGTCGGGGCCGGAGTAACGGCCGGTGGCCAGCTTCTGCCGCTGCATCAGCAGGTCGTTCAGGAGCGAGGAGGCGCCGAAGCGGAACCAGTGGTTGTCCAGCCAGTCCGCGCCGGCCGTCTCGTTGACCAGCACGAGGAATTTGATCGCGTCCTTGGTGGTACGGATGCCGCCGGCGGGCTTCACGCCCACCTGGACCCCGGTCTGGGCGCGGAAGTCGCGGACGGCCTCCAGCATGAGGAGGGTGTTGGCGGGGGTGGCGTTGACGGCGACCTTGCCGGTGGACGTCTTGATGAAGTCGGCGCCCGCCAGCATGCCGAGCCAGCTCGCCCGCCGGATGTTGTCGTACGTCGACAGCTCGCCCGTCTCGAAGATGACCTTGAGACGGGCCGCCCCGCAGGTCTCCTTCACGGCGACGATCTCGTCGTACACCTTCAGGTAGTTGCCCGCGAGGAACGCCCCGCGGTCGATGACCATGTCGATCTCGTCGGCACCCGCGGCGACCGCGTCGCGCACGTCCGCCAGCTTCACCGGGAGGGCGGCGCGGCCGGCCGGGAAGGCGGTGGCGACGGAGGCGACCTTCACGCCGGAGCCGGCGACGGCCTCCTTGGCGACGGCCACCATGTCGGGATAGACGCAGACCGCGGCCGTGGTGGGCGTGGTGCGGTCGGTCGGGTCGGGGCGGACCGCCTTGGCGCCGAGCGCCCGGACCTTGCCCGGGGTGTCCGCGCCTTCCAGCGTCGTCAGGTCGACCATCGAGATGGCCAGATCGATGGCGTACGCCTTCGCGGTCGTCTTGATGGAACGGGTGCCGAGCGAGGCGGCGCGTGCCTCCAGGCCGACCGCGTCGACGCCGGGCAGCCCGTGGAGGAAGCGGCGCAGCGTGCTGTCGGACGAGGTGACGTCCGAGAGGGTGTGCGCTGCGGAGGGTGCGTTGGTGGGCATGGTCACCAGACGAGCATATCTACGCGCGTAGCGGATGTATACCCCGGCGGCCCTTTCCGGCTCGCCCCCGTGCGCGTCACGCCGGCCGGGGCCGCGGATGAGCGGGCCGGGGGGCGTCGGGCAGAATCGGGGCCATGACGACCCCGGAAGACCAGCCCTCCGCACCGCAGCCCCCGGCCTCCGAGCCCGCCGACCGCGTCCACCGGTCGTCCGCCGGCATCGCCGGCGGCGTGCTGCTGCTGGGCCTCGCCGGCTGGCTCGGCATCGACGCGATCGTCGCGGGCGAGGGGCGTACGCCGTGGCTGGCGCTCGCGGCGCTGATCCTCGTCGTGCCGCTGACCGTCGCCTTCACCCTGCGGCCCGCCGTGTACGTGGGCCAGGACCGGCTGCGGGTGCGCAACCCGTTCCGGGTGATCGTGCTGCCCTGGGGGCAGGTCGCGGCGCTGCGGTCGGGGTACTCCAACGAGGTCGTCGCACGGTCGGGGAAGAAGTACCAGCTGTGGGCCGTCCCGGTGTCGCTGCGGGCCCGCAAGTCGGCGGCCCGGCGGGAGGCCAGGGCGGCGGCGGAACGGAGCACGCCGCGTGAGCCGCGCGACGGCCGGGGAAGCAGGGGAAGCCGGGGTGGCTTCGGCGGTCTCGGCGGCTTCGGCGGCTCGTCCGGGCCGGTCTCCGAGGGCCCTGTGCGGTCCGCGACCGACCGGGCCATGGACGAGATGCGGGCCCTGCGGGAGTCGCGCGAGAAGGAGGAGAGCGCGCAGGGGGACGTGACCGTGCGCTGGGCCTGGGAGATCCTCGGACCGGCGGTCGCGGGGGCGGTCGTGCTGGGAATTCTGCTGGCCGTGGGGTGAGCCGGGCGGGGTGACGGGGGGCCGGCCGTGCGGGGCGTCGCCGCGGGGCGTGGGGCGGTCTTCGGGGCGGTGGGGTGGTGGCCTGCCCCGGCGTGGTGGGCCGGGGCAGGCGGGTGGTGCGGGGAGCGGGGGCCTACGGTCAGATGCCCGCTGCTGCCGACAGGTCCCGCTTGATCGACGCGAGGAGGTCGGTCGCCCGGGCGCGGGCGGCCGGGAGGGCGGTCAGGCCGGTCACCGGGATCACCACCTCCAGGTAGCACTTCAGCTTGGGCTCGGTGCCGCTGGGGCGGACGATGACACGGGCGCCCTCGAGGGTGTACCGCAGTCCGTCGGTCGGCGGCAGCCGGTCCGTGCCCCGGGTGAGGTCCTCGGCGCGGGTGACGGCCAGACCGGCGAGCGAGACCGGAGGCCGTTCCCGCAGCCGGCGCATGGCGTCGGCGATGACGGACAGGTCCTGCACCCGGACCGAGAGCTGGTCGGTGGCGTGCAGTCCGTGTTCCACGGCGAGGTCGTCCAGGAGGTCGAGGAGGGTGCGGCCCTCCTCCTTGAGCTGCGAGGCGAGCTCGGTGATCAGCAGGGCGGCCGTGATGCCGTCCTTGTCGCGCACGCCCTCCGGGTCCACGCAGTAGCCGAGGGCCTCCTCGTAGCCGTAGCGCAGGCCCTCGACGCGGGCGATCCACTTGAAGCCGGTGAGGGTCTCCTCGTAGGGCAGTCCGGCCTTCTCGGCGATCCGGCCGAGCAGCGAGGACGAGACGATCGACTCGGCGAAGGTGCCACGGGCGCCCCTGCGGACCAGGTGGGCGGCGAGCAGCGCGCCGACCTCGTCGCCCCGCAGCATCCGCCAGTCGCCGCCGTCGGGGACGGCCACGGCACAGCGGTCGGCGTCCGGGTCGTTGGCGACGATCAGATCGGGGCCGGTCGCCCGGGCCGCGGCGAAGGCCAGGTCCATGGCGCCCGGCTCCTCCGGGTTGGGGAAGGCGACGGTCGGGAAGTCGGGGTCGGGCTCGGCCTGCTCGGCGACGAGGACCGGCTCCGGGAACCCGGCGCGGGCGAAGGCGGCGAGCAGGACGTCCTTGCCGACGCCGTGCATCGCCGTGTAGACGGTACGGGCGGTCCGGGGCGAGCCCGCGGCGAGGACGGCGTCGGTGCGGGCCAGATAGGCGTCGAGGACGGTGTCGTCGAGGGTCTCCCAGCCGGACTCCGGGCGCGGCACGTCGTCCAGCGAGCGGACGGCGTCGATCTCGGCGGCGATCTCCGCGTCGGCGGGCGGGACGATCTGCGAACCGTCGCCCAGGTACACCTTGTAGCCGTTGTCGCGGGGCGGGTTGTGGCTGGCCGTGACCTCGACCCCGGCGACCGCGCCGAGGTGCCTTATGGCGTACGCCAGGACGGGTGTCGGCAGGGGCCGGGGCAGCACGGCCGCCCGCAGTCCGGCGCCGGTCATCACCGCGGCCGTGTCACGGGCGAAGTCGGCGGACTTGTGACGGGCGTCGTAGCCGACGACCACCAGCCCGCCGGTCCCGCCGTTCTTCTTGAGGTAGCCGGCGAGACCCGCGGCGGCGCGGATGACGACCGAGCGGTTCATCCGCATCGGGCCGGCGCCGAGCTCTCCGCGCAGACCGGCGGTGCCGAACTGGAGGGTGCCGCTGAAACGGGCGGCCAGTTCGGCGACGTCCCCCGCCTCGATGAGCTTGCCCAGCTCGGCGCGGGTCTCGGGGTCGGGATCCTCCGCGAGCCAGGTCTGGGCGCGGGCGAGGAGATCGTCGTGCACGGGGATGAACCTCCGGTTGCTTGTCGGCGCCGGTTGCTCTTCCAGCTCGGGCCGGCGTCACCCGGCCCGTCCGGCGTTTGAGGACGAGGCCCGCTCAGGGCCGAAGGGGGTGTGGGGGCACGGCCCCGGAGACCGGGCTACAGCCGTCCGAGCACCTGGGCCAGCAACGATCCCATGCGCGTCGCCGAGTCACGCCCCGCCTGGAGAACCTCCTCGTGGTTCAGCGGCTCACCCGTCATCCCCGCGGCGAGGTTCGTCACCAGCGAGATGCCCAGCACCTCGGCGCCCGCCTCACGGGCCGCGATGGCCTCGAGCACGGTCGACATGCCGACCAGGTCCGCGCCGATGACCCGGGCCATCCGGATCTCGGCCGGGGTCTCGTAGTGCGGGCCGGGGAACTGGGCGTAGACGCCCTCCTCCAGCGTGGGGTCGATCTCCTTGCACAGGGCGCGCAGCCGCGGCGAGTACAGGTCGGTGAGGTCGACGAAGTTCGCGCCGATGATCGGGGAGGTCGCCGTGAGGTTGATGTGGTCGCTGATCAGGACCGGCTGACCGGGCCGCATGCCCTCGCGCAGACCGCCGCAGCCGTTGGTCAGGACGACGGTCTTGCAGCCCGCCGACACGGCCGTGCGGACACCGTGCGCGACGGCGGCGACCCCGCGGCCCTCGTAGTAGTGGGTGCGGCCCAGGAACACCAGGGCGCGCTTCTCGCCGATGCGGTACGAGCGGATCTTGCCTCCGTGGCCCTCGACCGCCGGCGGCGGGAAGCCGGGCAGCTCGGTGACCGGGAACTCGGCGTCGGGGGCGCCCAGGGCGTCCACCGCGGGTGCCCAGCCGGAGCCCATCACGAGGGCGACGTCGTGGGTCTCGGCGCCGGTCAGTTCGCGCAGGCGCGCGGCGGCGGCGTCGGCGGCGGCGTGGGGGTCGCCCTGGATGTCGTCCGGGAGAAGAGATGCGTTCACGCGGATGAGGGTAGCCGGTTCTTGCCTACGCGCGTAGATGACAGAGCCCACGGGATGGCGATCGTTGTCTTGTCGTTTCCATCCCGCGCGGCACGGTCGGGCGCCGGGCCGGGTGTCCGGCCCGGCCGTGGCCTGTGGGTTCTCCGTGTCCCGGCCGGGTGTGCGGTCCGATGTCCGGCCGTGAACCGGTCATGTGTCCGGTCCCTCGTCCGGTACGAGTACGTCCTCGTCGCTGAAGACCTCGACGACGAAGATCAGCAGCCGTCCGCGGCTGACGATGTACTCCGCGAAGACGTGCCGGGTGAGCCTGACCGTGCGGTCGTCGCCCGAGGCGCTCACCGCCCGGGACGCCGGCAGGTAGGGGTCGCGCGCCAGTACGTCGATGCCCCTGTCGAACCTGGCGCGCTCCCGGGCGTCCAAGCGGTCGCGCTCCGCCGCGGCCTGCTCGGTGTAGTGCACTTCGTAGCCGTGCCGTGCGCCGCTCATGCACACCAGGATCGGTCAGCAGGGTCGCTTCCGCAGCTCCATCACGTAGTCGTGCGGCGCCCCCGCCGACTCCGCCGCGTCGGCGATCTCCCCGAGGTAGCGGGCCGACGGCAGCCCGCCCTCGTACCCGTTGAGCACGTACGCCCACGCCCCGGTCTCGCCGTCCAGGGTGTGCACCCGTACCCGGACCCTGCGGTAGATCCCCAGGCCGACGCCCTCCCAGCGGTCCAGGGACTCCTCGTCCATGGGGGCGATGTCGTACAGGGCGACGAAGACCTGCGCCTCCGGGTCCGCGGTGTCCTCCACGACCGTCGCCAGCGCGCCCTCCCAGCCGAGCTGCTCGCCGCCGAAGGTCAGCCGCCAGCCGTTGAGCCAGCCCGTCGCGCGCAGGGGCGAGTGCGGGGCGCGGCGGGTCATCAGCCGCGCGTCGAGGTTGCCGGCGTACGCGGCGTAGAGCGACATGCGACGAGGGTACGGCAGTCGGAACAGACGCCCTTCCCGTCACCGAAAGCCCCCCGCCGCCCCCCGGGGAGTACCACCGCGGCCGGTGCGGGACAATGGAGTACGTGACTCGGATCGTGATCATCGGTGGCGGACCCGGCGGCTATGAGGCGGCCCTGGTGGCCGCGCAGCTCGGCGCGGAGGTGACCGTCGTCGACTGCGACGGTCTGGGCGGAGCGTCGGTGCTGACCGACTGCGTGCCGTCGAAGACCCTTATCGCTACGGCCGAGGTCATGACGACCTTCGACTCGTCGTACGAGGAACTCGGCATCATCGTCGCCGACGACACCCCACCGCTGGAACAGGCGGCCCGGGTCGTCGGCGTGGACCTCGGCAAGGTCAACCGGCGGGTGAAGCGGCTCGCGCTCGCCCAGTCGCACGACATCACCGCCTCCGTCACCCGGGCCGGCGCCCGGGTGCTGCGCGGCCGCGGCCGGCTGGACGGCATGCAGGCCCTGGACGGCTCCCGCAAGGTCGTCGTCACCGCGGCCGACGGCGCCGAGGAGACCCTCACCGCCGACGCCGTCCTGATAGCGACCGGCGGCCACCCCCGCGAGCTGCCGGACGCCCAGCCCGACGGCGAGCGCATCCTGAACTGGACCCAGGTCTACGACCTCGGCGAGCTGCCCGAGGAGCTCATCGTGGTCGGCTCGGGTGTCACCGGTGCCGAGTTCGCCGGCGCGTACCAGGCCCTCGGGTCGAAGGTGACCCTCGTGTCCTCGCGCGACCGGGTGCTGCCCGGCGAGGACCCGGACGCCGCCGCCGTCCTGGAGGACGTCTTCCGGCGCCGCGGCATGAACGTCATGGCCCGCTCCCGCGCGGAGTCCGCCAAGCGGGTCGGCGACCGCGTCGAGGTCACCCTCTCCGACGGGCGGGTCATCACCGGCTCGCACTGCCTGATGGCCGTCGGCGCCATCCCCAACAGCGCGGGTCTGGGGCTGGAGGAGGCGGGCGTCAAGCTGCGCGACTCCGGGCACATCTGGACCGACAAGGTCTCCCGCACCACCGCGCCGGGCGTGTACGCCGCCGGTGACGTGACCGGGGTGTTCGCGCTCGCGTCCGTCGCCGCCATGCAGGGACGTATCGCCATGTACCACTTCCTCGGCGACGCGGTGGCCCCGCTCAACCTCAAGACGGTCTCCTCGAACGTCTTCACCGACCCCGAGATCGCCACCGTCGGCTACACCCAGGCCGACATCGACGCGGGCAAGATCGAGGCCCGCGCCGTCAAGCTGCCGCTGCTGCGCAACCCGCGCGCCAAGATGCAGGGCATCCGCGACGGCTTCGTCAAGATCTTCTGCCGGCCCGGTACGGGGATCGTCGTCGGCGGTGTGGTCGTCGCGCCGCGCGCCTCGGAACTGATTCACCCCATCTCGATCGCCGTCGACAACAATCTGACGGTCGAACAGATCGCGAACGCGTTCACCGTGTACCCCTCCCTTTCGGGGTCGATCGCCGAGGTGGCCAGGCAGCTGCACACGCGCAAGGTGGCGGGGGAGGCCTGACGGCCGGTTCCGACTTCCCGCCGTACACGGTGAGTTGACGGACGCACAGGAGGGTTTGAGGACGGCAGGGGCGCCGGAACTGCGCCCTATACCACTTCGCGTCCTCCTGTGCGAACAACTTCGACTATTCGGTGTAAAGAGCTGAAAGCAGACGGTCGCCCGCGTTACTGTCAGTTTCGTGTTCGCTGCAGAACGTCGCCAATTGATCCTCGAAATGGTGCGAGCGAACGGGGCCGTGTCGCTCCGTGAGCTCGCCCGCGTCGTCCAGACCTCCGAAGTGACCGTACGGCGGGACGTGCGCGCACTGGAGGCAGAAGGACTCCTCGACCGCCGGCACGGCGGTGCGGTATTGCCGGGCGGGTTCACGCGGGAGTCCGGCTTTCCGCAGAAATCCCATCTCGCGACCGCCGAAAAGACCGCCATCGCGGACCTCGCCGCGGGCTTCGTCGAAGAGGGCGAGGCCATCGTCGTCGGGGCCGGTACGACCACCCAGGAGCTCGCGCGCCGTCTCGCGCGCGTGCCCGGACTGACGGTCGTCACCAACTCCCTCCTGGTGGCCCAGGCGCTGGCCCATGCCAACAGGGTCGAAGTCGTGATGACGGGGGGCACCCTGCGCGGCTCCAACTACGCCCTCGTGGGCAGCGGAGCCGAACAGTCCCTCCAGGGGCTGCGCGTCTCCAGGGCCTTCCTCTCCGGGAGCGGACTGACCGCGGAGCGCGGACTGTCCACGTCCAACATGCTGTCGGCGTCGGTCGACCGGGCCCTCGTCCAGGCGGCCGCCGAGGTCGTCGTGCTCGCGGACCACACCAAGCTCGGCACCGACACCATGTTCCAGACGGTGCCCACGGACCTCATCACCCGCCTGGTGACCGACGAGCCGCCCGCGCACGACGACCGCGCCGCCACCGAGCTGCAGGCTCTCGCGGACCAGGGGGTGCAGATCGCCGTGGCCGGGGCGTCCGGAAGCCCGGGGGGTGACACGGTCCCGGCGCGCGCCCAGCAGCAGCGCCGGGACGTGCCGCTCCCCGCACCGCGCCGGGGCCAGGTCCCGGGCGCCGCGGCGGGCCTGCGCGCGGCCGCGGTCCTCGGCGAACAGCCCCCCGGCGCCGAACGCGCCCGGGTCGCCGACCTCCGCCGCCGCTGAACCCGCCCCACCTGCGACACCACCCACGCACACCGGCACCGGGCATGGCGAGAGTCCCTGCGGACCACCGCTCAGGGGACGAGGGGGTGCCGTGCCGCGTGGCCACCGGAGCCGGGACGTCGAGAGCCCTTGACGTTTTTCAAGGGCGGGGAAGCGGTGGGGCCGCAGGCGCCCGGAAGCGGCCCAGAGGCCCTGACCGTTGCCGCGGCTGCGGTCGCCGTCGGCGCCAGGACGCCGAGAGCCCCTGCCGACTCGCGCGCAAGGGGGCGTGTCCGGCTGGGTGCCGGCGCCCGGAGTCGGGGTGGCGCCGCTGACCGGTTCAGGGGTGCGCGTGCGGCGGGTTGTCGCGCCCGGAGTCGGGGCGGAGTCCCTGAGGGGTGGCGCGGCTGCGGTCGCCGTCGGCATCGGGGAGTGGGGCGGCGCGAGCATCTGCCGGTCGCCCTCAGGGGCGGGCGCGCCGGAGTCGGGGTGGCGGGAGCCCCTGCCGACTCGCGCGCAAGGGGGCGTGTCCGGCTGGGTGCCGGCGCCCGGAGTCGGGGCGGCGCCGCTGACCGGTTCAGGGGTGCGCGTGTGGTGGGTCGTCGGTGCTGGAGTGTCGGGCGGTGGGCCCCTGACGGTTGTCAGGGAAAGGCGAGGCGCCCGGTGGGCCGCTGTCGCGGTTCACCGGGCGCCCTTGACGCTCGCTCTGCGCGGGTGTCAGTCCTTGATCTCGCAGATCGCCGCACCCGAGGTGACGGACGCGCCCACCTCGGCCGCGAGGCCCTTGACGGTGCCGGAGCGGTGCGCGTTCAGCGGCTGCTCCATCTTCATCGCCTCGAGGACGACGATCAGGTCGCCCTCCTTGACCTCCTGGCCCTCCTCGACCGCGACCTTGACGATCGTGCCCTGCATCGGGGAGGCGAGGGTGTCGCCGGAGGCGACGGGGCCGGACTTCTTGGCCGCCCGGCGCTTGGGCTTGGCGCCGGCGGCGAGGCCGGTGCGGGCCAGGGTCATGCCGAGCGAGGCCGGGAGGGAGACCTCCAGGCGCTTGCCGCCGACCTCGACGACGACCGTCTCACGGCCCGTCTCCTCGTCCGCCTCGGTGTCGGCCGGGGAGGTGAAGGGCTTGATGTCGTTGACGAACTCGGTCTCGATCCAGCGGGTGTGGACCGTGAACGGCTGGTCGGAGCCGGTGAGCTCGGGGGCGAACGCCGGGTCCTTGACCACCGCGCGGTGGAACGGGATGGCCGTGGCCATGCCCTCGACCTGGAACTCCTCCAGGGCGCGGGAGGCCCGCTGCAGCGCCTGCTCGCGGGTGGCGCCGGTGACGATCAGCTTGGCCAGCAGGGAGTCCCAGGCCGGACCGATGACCGAGCCGGACTCGACGCCCGCGTCCAGGCGCACGCCCGGGCCCGACGGCGGGGCGAACGCGGTGACCGTGCCGGGGGCCGGGAGGAAGCCCCGCCCCGGGTCCTCGCCGTTGATGCGGAACTCGAAGGAATGACCGCGCAGCGGCGGGTCGTCGTAGCCGAGCGCCTCGCCGTCGGCGATGCGGAACATCTCGCGCACCAGGTCGATGCCGGCGACCTCCTCGGTCACCGGATGCTCGACCTGGAGACGGGTGTTGACCTCCAGGAAGGAGATCGTGCCGTCGTTGCCGACGAGGAACTCCACCGTGCCGGCGCCGACGTAGCCGGCCTCCTTCAGGATCGCCTTGGAGGACGAGTACAGCTCGGCGACCTGCTCGTCGGACAGGAACGGCGCAGGGGCCTCCTCGACGAGCTTCTGGTGACGGCGCTGCAGGGAGCAGTCACGGGTGGAGACCACCACGACGTTGCCGTGCCGGTCGGCCAGGCACTGCGTCTCCACATGGCGGGGCTTGTCGAGGTAGCGCTCGACGAAGCACTCGCCGCGCCCGAAGGCGGCGACCGCCTCACGGACGGCCGACTCGTACAGCTCCGGGACTTCTTCCAGCGTCCGGGCGACCTTCAGGCCGCGGCCGCCGCCACCGAAGGCGGCCTTGATCGCGATCGGCAGCCCGTGCTCCTGCGCGAAGGCGACGACTTCTTCCGCGCCGGACACCGGGTCCGGCGTACCGGCCACGAGGGGCGCGCCGGCCCGCTGCGCGATGTGGCGGGCGGCCACCTTGTCGCCGAGGTCGCGGATGGCCTGCGGCGGCGGGCCGATCCAGATCAGACCCGCGTCCAGGACCGCCTGGGCGAACTCGGCGTTCTCCGAGAGGAAGCCGTAGCCCGGATGGATGGCGTCCGCGCCCGACTCGCGCGCGGCGTTCAGCACCTTGTCGATGTCCAGGTAACTGGTCGCCGGAGTGTCACCGCCCAGGGCGAACGCCTCGTCCGCTGCCCGGACATGCAGAGCATCCCGGTCCGGCTCGGCGTACACGGCCACGCTCGCGATACCGGCATCCCGGCACGCCCGGGCCACGCGGACTGCGATTTCGCCACGGTTGGCGATGAGCACCTTGCGCACGATTGAGGCTCCCTCCTTGAAACAAGCCGAGTTTAGGGACTGCCGACACGACACATCGACCCGTCCCCAGAGGTGAGCTTGCCCACACGGAGCGTGATGCGAGGCTCACTCGACCGTGAAATCCCTTGTAGTACCGCCGTACGCAGCACTCCTCCGGGCAACCCTAGCCCTCCCGTGTGGTCAAGGTCTCTGTGAGAGCGTGCTGCGGCCCACTCCGTTTCTTTGTGGAGTCCCTACGAATGGCCCAACGATTCTTTGCCCTGCGCAGAACCCTTGTCCCCGGGTTTACCCGTTAGTAGCGTTCGCGATGTCTCGAACGTACTTGGGGTAACTGCAACCCTGCTCGAGCCGTGCTCGGGTGGAGGCGAAAGTGGGTGGGGACCGGTGGTACGCAGACCGGTGGCGTTGATCGTGGCTCTCGTGCTGTTCACGGAGGCGCTCGGCATCGCCGTGCTGAACTGGTCCCTGGGGACCCTGGCCGAGCGGCAGAACATGTCCCTGGCCGGCATCGACCCGGACGTCATGGCGACGTCCTCGAAGGCCGGCGGGATCGGCTTCGGCCTCTACTTCGCCTTCTGCGGCCTGGTCGCCCTGCTGGTGGGCCTGCGCAACCGTCCGCCGGCCGGCTTCGGGCGGGTCCTGCTGATCAGCGCGGCCGTCGTGCACGCCCTGCTCGGCGCGTTCGCCTGGGGGCTGCTGGGCAGGCAGCAGTTCGTGTTCATGATGGTGGTGTTCGCGCTGATCGTCCTGCTCCTGATGACCTACGACGTCCAGCCGGGGCCCGCCGCCGATGCGCCCCGGGACGGCGACGGGGGCGACGGGGAGCCCGAGGGCGACGGGACGGCCGGGGAGCGGCCCGAGGACGGCGGTGAGGGCACCGCGGGCGAGGGCTCGCCGCTCACGCCTCCCGCGGCGCCCACAACTCCGTGATGCCGACCCCCAGCCGCGCCAGCAGCCTGCGCACCAGGGGCAGGCTGATGCCGATGACGTTGCCGTGGTCGCCGTCGATGCCGTCGATGAAGGGCGCCGAACGGCCGTCGAGGGTGAACGCCCCCGCGACGTGGAGCGGCTCGCCCGAGGCGACGTACGCGGCGATCTCCCCGTCGCTCGGCTCGCCGAAGCGGACCACCGTGGAGGCGGTGGCGGAGGCGTAGCGCCCGCTGACGGTGTCGTAGACGCAGTGGCCCGTCTGGAGCGTGCCCGCCCGGCCGCGCATCGCCTTCCAGCGGGCCGTGGCCTCCTCGGCGTCCGCGGGCTTGCCCAGCGCCTCGCCGTCCAGGTCGAGCACCGAGTCGCAGCCGATCACCAGCGCGCCCTTGACCTCCGGCCGCGCGGCGACCACGGAGGCCTTCGCCTCGGCGAGGGCGAGCGCCAGCTCGGCGGGCGTGGGGGCGGTGACGGCGTCCTCGTCCACCCCGCTCACGACGACCTCGGGGGCGAGGCCGGCCTGGCGCAGGAGATTCAGCCGGGCGGGAGACTGGGAGGCGAGGACGAGGCGGCGGGGGGCTGCGGTCATGCGGTCAGCGTATCGCCGCGGCCTGGAGACCGAGCACGATCATCGCGATCACCATGGCCAGGGCCAGGAAGAGGCCGAGCCGCCTCAGGGTCTCCTGCATGTCGCGGAGTTCCTCGGGCGGCTCGTTCTTCGGGTCGGACCACAGCATGCCACCAGCGTGGGCCTCGGCCGGGGCGGAGCGCCTGAGTACGCGTACTCAACTTGCCCGGCGCGCCGGTTTGCCCGGGCCGCGTCGTGGTGCACGGCCCGCGGGCATGGTCAACGGCCCGCGGCCGTGTTCTCCGGGCCGCGGGCCGGTGGGGGCGCAGGCCTCCGCGCCCGGTGTGTCCGGAGGGCGCAGGTCCCCGCGCCCTCCGGGGTGTGTCTCAGCCCGGCCAGTAGGTGCGGGACCAGGACGCCTGGCCCGGCTGGGGCAGGTGCCGGCCCGCGATCCTCGCCGGGTCGGACCACGCGTCGCGAGGGGTCTCCGCGCCGGACGGCGCGGCTGCCGCCGCCGCGGCGCGGGCTCTGACCACCGCCAGGGCGGCGGCCAGCTCCTCCGGGGTCGGGTTGCCCCGTACGACCTTGATGTTCATGACGGCTCCCAGCAGGCCTAGAGGGGGATGTTGCCGTGCTTCTTCGGAGGCAGGGATTCCCGCTTGGTGCGCAGCTGACGCAGGCCGCGCACGATGTGCCGGCGGGTGTCCGACGGCATGATCACGGAGTCGATGTAGCCGCGCTCGGCCGCGACGTACGGGTTGAGGAGGGCGTCCTCGTACTCCTGGATCAGCCGGGCGCGCACCGCCTCCAGGTCCTCGCCGTTCGCCTCCGCCTCCGCGATCGTGCGGCGGTGCAGGATGTTGACCGCGCCCTGGGCGCCCATGACGGCGATCTGGGCGGTCGGCCAGGCCAGGTTGAGGTCGGCGCCCAGGTGCTTGGAGCCCATGACGTCGTACGCGCCGCCGAAGGCCTTGCGGGTGATCACGGTGATCAGCGGGACGGTGGCCTCGGCGTAGGCGTAGATCAGCTTGGCGCCGCGGCGGATGATGCCGTCGTGCTCCTGGCCGACGCCCGGCAGGAAGCCGGGGACGTCGACGAAGGTGATGACCGGGACGTTGAAGGCGTCGCAGGTGCGCACGAAGCGGGCCGCCTTCTCGGAGGCCGTGATGTCGAGGCAGCCCGCGAACTGCATCGGCTGGTTGGCGACGATCCCGACCGGGTGGCCCTCGACCCGGCCGAAGCCGGTGAGGATGTTCGGCGCGAACAGCGGCTGCGTCTCGAAGAACTCGGCGTCGTCCAGGACGTGTTCGATCACCGTGTGCATGTCGTACGGCTGGTTGGCGCTGTCCGGGACGAGGGAGTCCAGCTCCAGGTCCTCGTCGGTGACGGCGAGGTCCGCCTCCTCCGGGAAGACCGGGGCCTCGGAGAGGTTGTTGGACGGCAGGTACGACAGCAGCTGCTTGACGTACTCGATGGCGTCCTTCTCGTCGCCCGCCATGTGATGCGCCACGCCCGACACGGAGTTGTGGGTGCGCGCGCCGCCCAGCTCCTCGAAGCCGACGTCCTCGCCGGTGACCGTCTTGATGACGTCCGGGCCGGTGATGAACATGTGCGAGGTCTGGTCGACCATCACCGTGAAGTCGGTGATCGCGGGGGAGTAGACCGCGCCGCCCGCGCAGGGCCCCACGACCAGCGAGATCTGCGGGATGACACCGGAGGCGTGGGTGTTGCGGCGGAAGATCTCGCCGTACGCCCCCAGGGACGCGACGCCCTCCTGGATGCGGGCGCCGCCGGAGTCGTTGATGCCGATGACCGGGCAGCCGGTCTTCAGCGCGAAGTCCATCACCTTGACGATCTTCTGGCCGTAGACCTCGCCCAGCGCACCGCCGAAGACGGTGAAGTCCTGGGAGAACACCGCCACCGGACGGCCGTCGACCGTGCCGTACCCGGTCACGACACCGTCGCCGTAGGGGCGGTTCTTGTCGAGGCCGAAGTTGGTGGAGCGGTGGCGGGCGAACTCGTCGAGCTCGACGAAGGAGTCCTCGTCGAGGAGGAGTTCGATGCGCTCACGGGCCGTCAGCTTGCCCTTGGAATGCTGCTTCTCGACGGCGCGTGCGGAGCCGGCGTGCGTCGCTTCCTCGATACGGCGCTGGAGATCCGCGAGCTTGCCCGCGGTGGTGTGGATGTCGATCTCTTGACGCTCTTCCGGCTCGGACATCGGGATGCGGCTCCCTGCCTGCTCAAAAGGGGGGACGGTTACTCATCCGTAGAGTAGTGGTGCGCCTACCAATCAGCAGTGCGGCGTTTCACACACCTAGGGTGGCTTGCATGACGCCCCGAGATGCATCAGACGCCGACGGCAGCCGCTGGTCCGATCTGGACCGGCCGCCCCTCAACGCCACCGCCCTGCGCCGGGCCCTGGTGCGGGAGGGCGGTCTGTGGTCCGAGGTGGAGGTGGTGCAGCGGATCGGGTCCACCAACTCCGAGCTCGTGACGCGGGCGACCCAGGGCAGGGCGGGGGAGGGGGCCGTGCTCGTCGCCGAGGAGCAGACCTCGGGACGGGGCCGGCTGGACCGCCGCTGGACGGCACCCCCGCGCTCCGGGCTCTTCTTCTCCGTCCTGCTGCGGCCGAGCGAGGTCCCCGTCGCCCGCTGGGGCTGGCTGCCGCTGCTCACCGGTGTCGCCGTCGCGAGCGGCCTCGCCCGGGCGGCCGGCGTCGACACGGCACTCAAGTGGCCGAACGACCTGCTGGTGACCGTGGCGGGCGAGGAACGCAAGGCCGGGGGCATCCTCGCCGAGCGGGCCGGCGAGGACGGTGTCGTCATCGGCGTCGGCATCAACGTCACCCTGCGCGCCGACGAGCTGCCCGTCCCGCAGGCGGGGTCGCTGGCGCTGGCCGGCGCGGCCGGCACCGACCGTGACCCCCTGCTGCGGGCCGTACTGCGGTCGCTGGAGGAGTGGTACGGGCGCTGGCGCTCGGCAGGCGGCGACCCGGCGGCCGGCGGGCTGCAGGAGGCGTACGCGGCGGGCTGCGCGACCCTCGGGCGCACGGTGCGGGCCGATCTGCCCGGTGAGCGGTCCGTCGTCGGGGAGGCGGTGGCGGTCGACGGGGACGGCAGGCTCGTGATCGCGACGGAGGAAGGGGTACAGGAGCCGGTGGGGGCGGGAGACATCGTGCACCTGCGACCGGCGTGAGGGGGTGGCGGCCCGTCCGGCGAACGAGGGCCGGTCCGCACCGGCGCCGGGTGCCGTGCGGCCGCGCGGGACTTAACGTCGGCTCCACAGGCGTGAGCTACCGCACACTGCCGTAGAGTTGAGGACCGGTCGATACCTGACCGCGGAAGATCGGAAGGGCAGCAGGCGTGACCGTCGACGACACGGGCTCCGGCGCGGGCGCGGAACGCCGGGTGGACCCCCATGCCGCCGATCCCGGCGAGGGCAACCCGCTCGCGCTGCGCCTCGAACAGCTCATTCTCGGCGCCGAGCGGCGCTACACCCCGTTCCAGGCGGCCCGCAGCGCCGGGGTCTCCATGGAGCTGGCGTCCCGTTTCTGGCGGGCGATGGGCTTCGCCGACATCGGCCAGGCCAAGGCGCTCACCGAGGCCGACGTCCTCGCCCTGCGCCGGCTCGCCGGTCTGGTCGAGGCGGGGCTGCTGAGCGAGGCGATGGCGGTGCAGGTGGCGCGGTCCACCGGGCAGACCACCGCACGGTTGGCGGAGTGGCAGATCGACTCCTTCCTGGAGGGCCTGACCGAGCCGCCCGAGCCCGGCATGACCCGCACCGAGGTCACGTACCCCATCGTCGAACTGCTCCTGCCCGAGCTGGAGGAGTTCCTCGTCTACGTCTGGCGCCGGCAGCTGGCCGCCTCGGCCGGGCGGGTGGTGCAGGCCGCGGACGACGAGGAGATGGTCGACCGGCGGCTCGCCGTCTGCTTCGCCGACCTGGTCGGCTTCACCCGGCTGACCCGCCGGATGGAGGAGGAGGAGCTCGGCGAGCTGGTCGAGGCCTTCGAGACCACCTCGGCCGACCTGGTGGCCGCCCGCGGCGGCCGGCTGATCAAGACCCTGGGCGACGAGGTGCTGTACGCGGCGGACGACGCGGGCACCGCCGCCGACATCGCGCTGCTGCTCGTCGAGACGATGAGCAACGACGAGACGATGCCCGAGCTGCGCGTGGGCATGGCCTTCGGCACGGTGACGACCCGGATGGGCGACGTCTTCGGTACGACGGTCAACCTGGCCTCGCGGCTGACGTCGATAGCGCCCCGGGACGCCGTGCTCGTCGACAGCGCCTTCGCGGAGGAGCTGATCCGCACCGGCGACGCGCCGGCCTCGGAGGCGGAGGCCGCCGAGGAGGCGGCCGCGGCGGAGAAGGAGGGCGAGGAGCCGCCGAAGTACCGCTTCGCGCTCCAGCCGATGTGGCAGCGCCCCGTACGAGGCCTGGGCGTGGTCGAACCCTGGCTGCTGACCCGCCGCCACGACCCCTCGACCTGACCCCACGCTCGCGGGCCCGCGCCCCACAACCCCTGCGCCCCACAACCTCGGCGCCCGGAGCGGCCGGGCCCTCGCCGTCACCGCACAACCCCGGCGCCCCGAGCCCCCCGCACCCACACCCTGGCCGGACCCGCCCGGCCATCCACCCCGCCGGACCGCACACCCCCGTCCGCGACCCTGCCGCCCGGTGCCCCGGGCCGTGGTGACTCGGCCGTGGGCCGCCGGGCCGTCTGGACCTTGTCCGTGTGCTTGCCGCCCGGTGCCCGGGGCCGTGGTGACTCGGCCGTGGGCCGCCGGGCCGTCTGGACCTTGTCCGTGTGCTTGCCGCCCGGTGCCCGGGGCGGTGTACACCCAGGCCGTGACCCCCCGTGGCCCCCGTGGGCCCCTCGGCCGTGGGCCCCCCGGCGGTGGGCCCCTCGGCCGTGCCGCCCGCGGGCGTCGTGTCCCGGGTCGGGGCGTCGGGGCGGCAGGTGACTTGCGGGGCTGTGCGACCTGCGGTCCAGTTTCCTCCCCGCCGCCGGGGACCCCCTTCCCCCCGGCGGCCTCACACGCCAGGTGTCGTGTCGAGGGCGTCCACGCACAGGCCCACGACGGGGACGCAGACCGCCGGCTGAGGGGGGTGGCTCGTCTGGTGGGGGGTGGGGGGTGAGGACGGGGTGGGTGTCGGTGTCGTGGGGTGGGGAGCGGCGGTGCGGGGCGGGGTGGGCGGGGCCGGGGTGGCTGTGGGAGGGGGAGTGGGCGGGGTGGGGGTGGCGGCCTGGGGGAGGGCGGCGGACGTGGGGGCGGGGCTCGTCCTGGGGGTCGCGCCGCCCATGGGGGAGGGCGCGGTCGGGGTGGCCGCGACGGTGGCGCCGGCGTTGGCCGCGCGGTCCGTGGCGCCGCCCCCTCCGGTGACGGGCTCCGGGTGGGGCTCCGCCTCCGCGGTGCCGATGCCGGCCGCACCGCCCGGGTCGGAGGACATGCGGACGAGGGCCAGCATCCCGGCGGCCAGCGCCAGGCCGCCCGCCGCGAACAGTGCCTTGCGGGGGCGCGGACGGCGGTGCCGCCCGCGCGGCGCCGCCCAGAGCCGGGTGGGCTCTGTGCACGTGTCGTCCACCGGTGTGCTCGTCATCGGGTTCCCTCCCCGGTGCGGTCGCGCCCCCGATACTCCGGGGCGGACGCACGTTATGCGCTCCGGTGAGCGGTCGGGGTGGAGTTGGGCGGGATGTCACTCGAACGGGTGGGCGGTCCCTTGCGGTGAAGGGGTCGGCCGCCACCGCCCTTTCCCCCGCGCGCCCGGCCTGGGATGATCGGGCCGTCGGTGGGTGTTAACCGGCGTTAACTCGAATGCATGGATGACACGGAGGACGTCATGAGCGAGGAGCGGTTCGGGGAGTTCGTCCTGGTGCGGCGGCACGGGGACGGCGGCCATGTCGCGGAGCTGGCCCTCGACCGGCCCAAGGCCATGAACGCCGTGTCCACGGACATGGCCCGGGCCGTCGCCGGGGCCTGCGCGGCGCTGGGCGAGGACCGGGACGTACGGGTCGTCGTGGTGACCTCGACGCACGAGCGGGCGTTCTGTGTCGGCGCCGACCTGAAGGAGCGCAACTCCTTCACCGACGCGGACCTGCGGCGCCAGCGGCCCACCACGCGCGGGGCGTACACCGGTGTGCTGGAGCTGCCGGTGCCGACGGTCGCGGCGGTGCACGGGTTCGCGCTGGGCGGGGGGTACGAGCTGGCGCTCGCGTGCGACGTGATCGTGGCCGACCGTACGGCCGTGGTGGGGCTGCCGGAGGTGTCGGTCGGCGTCATCCCGGGCGGCGGCGGTACCCAGTTGCTGCCGCGCCGGGTGGGAGCGGCGCGGGCGGCCGAGCTGATCTTCACCGCGCGCCGGGTGGAGGCGCCCGAGGCGCGGGAGCTGGGGCTGGTGGACGTGCTGGTGGACGAGGGGCGGGACCGGGAGGAGGCGCTGGCCCTGGCGTCCCGGATCGCGGGCAACTCCCCGGTGGGGCTGCGGGCGGCCAAGCGGGCCCTGCGGCTGGGGCAGGGGCTGGATCTGCGCGCGGGCCTGGAGGTCGAGGACGCGGCCTGGCGCACGACGGCGTTCTCGGGGGACCGGGCGGAGGGGGTGGCGGCGTTCAACGAGAAGCGCAAGCCGCAGTGGCCGGGGGAGTGAGGTGCCGCAGGACCCGGGCGCCCGGGGCCCTCGTCTCCCGTCACTCTATGTGCCCCTTCGGCGTCCCCTTTCGCAGTAAATATCCCTAACCTGGGGTAATGGGTGAGGACAGACGCCTCGTGGCCGTCGTGGCGCTCGCGCAGGGGATGGCCGCCGCGCACACGCCCCGGGAATCCTGGCGGGCCGCCGCCCTCGGGGCCTGCCGGGCGCTGGCCGGGGCCTTCGCCGCGCTCTCGGTGTGGGAGCGGGACGTGGGGCGGCTGCGGGTCCTCGTGAACGTGGGGGACCGGGCCGCCGACGAGGACGAGTTCCCGGAGGCCGAGGCCTACCCGGTGCACCAGTTCCCCGAGATCACCGAGTTCCTGCACGAGCGCTGGGTGTCCGGAGGCGAGCCCAACGCCTGGGTCGAGACGGCCGACGGCGCCGCCGAGGGCCGGCCCGGATACTGCCATCAACGCGTCGCCGCCCTGCGCCGGCGAGGCCGCGGGTCCTGCGTGGTCGCGCCGATCGTGCTGCACGGCCGGGCCTGGGGCGAGCTGTACGTCGCCCGCTCCTCCGGCACCCCCGTCTTCGACCGCGCCGACGCCGACTTCGCGACCGTCCTGGCCGCGGTCGTCGCCGCCGGGCTCGCGCAGACCGAGCGGCTGGAGGAGGCCAGGCGTCTCGCCTTCACCGACTCCCTCACCGGTCTCGCCAACCGCCGTGCCGTCGACGTGCGCCTGGAGGAGGCCGTCGAGCAGCACCGCGCCCGCGGCGTGGTCGTCAGCCTCGTGGTGTGCGACCTGAACGGGCTCAAGCGGGTCAACGACACGTGCGGGCACGCGGTGGGCGACCGGCTGCTGGAACGGTTCGGGTCCGTTCTCTCCCTGTGCGGGGCGATGCTGCCGGGGGCGCTCGCCGCGCGGCTCGGCGGGGACGAGTTCTGTCTGCTCGCGGCCGGTCCGCCCGCCGACGAGGTGGTGAAGGTGGCCGACGAGCTGTGCCGGCGGGCCGGGGAGCTGGAGCTCGGGGAGGGCGTGGCCTGCGGGGTGGCGTCCACCGGCGATCCCATCGGGCCCGTCCGCAGCGCCCGCAGGCTCTTCCGGCTGGCCGACGCCGCCCAGTACCGTGCCAAGGCCGTACGGGCCGCCCGGCCGGTCGTCGCGGGCCGTGAGGGCCCGGACGATCCCGTCGTACGCCTGGCCGACGAGCCGCCGCAGGAGCGGCCGGCCGAGCGGCGCAGTTTCCGCGGCCGGCCCTGAGGCGCGGGGGCCGCCGGGGCGTGTGACGCATTCGGTAAGGGGTGAACCGGGAACCCACTGGTGACATCTTCATCTTCACTGCGTACGCTCCTGAATATGGATATGCACACTGTGGTGGTGGGGACGTCCGGGGTGACCGCGTCCGACGTGCTCGCCGTGGCGCGCGGCGGTGCCCGCGTCGAACTCTCCGGGGAGGCGGTGGCCGCCCTCGCCGCGGCCCGCGGCATCGTGGACGCGCTCGCGGCCAAGCCCGACCCGGTCTACGGCGTCTCCACCGGGTTCGGCGCCCTCGCCACCCGGCACATCGGCCAGGAACTGCGCACCCAGCTCCAGCGCAACATCGTCCGCTCGCACGCCGCCGGCATGGGCCCGCGCGTCGAGCGCGAGGTGGTCCGCGCGCTGATGTTCCTGCGGCTGAAGACCGTCTGCTCCGGACACACCGGCGTACGGCCCGAGGTCGCGCAGACCATGGCCGACATCCTCAACGCGGGGATCACCCCGGTCGTCCACGAGTACGGCTCCCTCGGCTGCTCCGGCGACCTCGCCCCGCTCTCGCACTGCGCCCTCACGCTGATGGGCGAGGGCGACGCGGAGGGCCCGGACGGCGTCGTACGGCCCGCCGCCGAGCTGCTGGCCGAGGCCGGCATCGACCCCGTCGAACTGCGCGAGAAGGAGGGCCTGGCGCTCCTCAACGGCACCGACGGCATGCTCGGCATGCTGATCATGGCCCTCGCCGACCTGGACACCCTGTACAAGTCCGCCGACATCACGGCCGCCCTCAGCCTGGAGGCCCTGCTCGGCACCGACAAGGTCCTCGCGCCCGAGCTGCACGCCATCCGCCCGCACCCGGGCCAGGGCGACTCCGCCGCCAACATGCTCGCGGTCCTCGCCGGCTCGGAACTCACCGGGCACCACCAGGACGACGCCCCCCGCGTCCAGGACGCCTACTCGGTGCGCTGCGCCCCGCAGGTCGCCGGCGCCGGACGCGACACGATGGCCCACGCCCGCCTGGTCGCCGAGCGCGAACTGGCCTCGGCGGTCGACAACCCGGTCGTGCTGCCCGACGGCCGCGTCGAGTCCAACGGCAACTTCCACGGCGCCCCCGTGGCCTACGTCCTGGACTTCCTCGCCATCGCCGTCGCCGACCTCGCCTCCATCGCCGAGCGGCGCACCGACCGGCTGCTGGACAAGAACCGCAGCCACGGGCTGCCGCCGTTCCTCGCGGACGACGCCGGCGTCGACTCCGGCCTGATGATCGCCCAGTACACCCAGGCCGCGCTGGTGAGCGAGCTGAAGCGGCTGGCCGTTCCGGCGTCGGCGGACTCGATCCCGTCCTCCGCGATGCAGGAGGACCATGTGTCGATGGGCTGGTCGGCGGCGCGCAAGCTGCGCACGGCCGTCGACAACCTCACGCGGGTGATCGCCGTCGAGCTGTACGCCGCCACCCGCGGCATCGAACTGCGCGAGGGACTCACCCCGGCGCCCGCGACCCGGGCGGTCATCGAGGCCGTCCGCGAGGCCGGGGTCGAAGGGCCGGGTCCCGACCGGTTCCTCGCGCCCGATCTCGCGGCGGCGGACGCGTTCGTGCGCGCCGGACGGCTCGTCGCGGCGGCGGAGACGGTCACCGGGCCGCTGCGGTAGAACGCCGCCGCGGTGGAACGAAGGGGCCCTGCCGTACGGACGTGACGGCAGGGCCCCTGTGCGTGCGTGGGTTACTTGAGCTTGGCGACCTGCGCCTCGACCACGGCCGCGGGGACCGGAGTTCCCTTGCCCGTCGCGAAGGCGGCGAAGTTCACCGTGTAGAACGTGGCGATGGTGTTGCCCTTGCGGATCACCTCGGCGTGGAAGGTCGCGGTGCCCTCGCCGTCCATGTCGACGTTCTCCGAGAACGCCACCGCCTCGTCGCCGCCCCCGGTGCCCTTCTCCGAGGCGACCTTGGTGACCTTCGACTCCTCGCCCTCGGCCTTGAGGGCGTAGCCGCCGGAGCAGGCCGTCACGCCGTCGGACACGGCCTTCATGGTCTTCTCGGCGCCGTCACCCTCGTAGGACGACAGGCCCACGAACGTCATGTCGACGTTGAAGGCGTCCTCGATGTCGGCCTCGTCGAGGTCGCCCAGCGAGGTGGGCGCGTCCGACGCCTTGTCCGCCGAGACGGTGTTGCCGGCGCCGGCGTCCGTGTCACCCGGCGCGAGAGCGGCCGTGGCCCAGGCCAGCGGGTCGCACGCCGCCTTGTCGGTCTTCACGGCCGACTTCGACTTGGGGAGGGTGTCGTCCCCGGAGGCCACCTTGTAGCCCTTGACCTCGCCCTGCGCGAGCAGCAGCTTCTCCAGCTCGGCCGCGGTCAGCGCCTTCGCGTCCGAGGCGGCGGAGGAGGAGGCGGACCCCTTGGAGTCTCCGGAGTCCTTCGACCCCTCGTCCGACGAACACCCCGTGAGGAGGGCGAGTGACAGTGCGCCGATCGCGGCGGTGGAGCACAGCCGCGCCCCCGATGATCTCTTCATGAGCGGACTATGAAGGCGTCGTCAAGGGAGAGTCAAGTCAATTCAAAAACCCAGGCGTTCCCGGCGAACCGAATAGACGACGAAGCCGGCGCCCAGGGCGAGCAGGGTGGTTCCGCCGACCACGTACGGGGTGGTGTCGAAGCTTCCGGTGTCGGCGAGGCGGGTGCCGTCGTCGGCCGTGGTCCCCGCCGTGCCGACGGTCGATTCCGTGGTGCTGGACGCGGCGCGCGCCTGGGCCGTGACCTGCGTCGTCGTCTCCGTTCTCGCCGTGGCGTCCTGGGACGCGTTGGCGGACGGGACGAACCACAGGGCGCCCAGCAGGGTCCCCGCGGCGGTGGCGGTCAGCAACGGACGGCGAGCGGATGACACGGAATATCGATCCCCTTGTGGCGCTGGCGAATTGGCCGTGTGGCCCGATGCTAATGAAAGGCGCGGGTCGCGGGAAAGTTGCGGGAGCTGTGAGCCGTACTCTCCGGGCATGACCACTGAAGAGACATCACGGTTTGTACGGCTTCGGGTGGAACTCGTGGTGGAGGTGCACGACGAGGACGGGCTGAGGCGGGCGGCGGTGGAGCGGATCGCCGGCGATCCGGAGACGTCGGATGCCGAGAGCGCCCAGGCGGTGAGCGTTGTGACGGAAGACACCGCGGAGGCCCTCGCCAGTCTGGTGGACCCGTTGGACCTGGTCAGCGGGGTGCCCGGGGTCGAGCTCCAGCAGGCCTCCTGGTCCTGCGAGCGGATCGATCACGATCCGGACTCGCCGGAGTGGGACCTCGACGAGGATGATGGCGGGGACGACGGCGAAGAAGCCGGCATCGGCTGAGCGTTCCGGGGAAATCGTGCCCGGACGGCAACCGCCGTCGGGGTTTCGTCGTCTCAGCAGGCGCACGGACCGACCACCGCACCACCGGTCCCGGCCGGGCCCGACGCCCCCGTGGACGTGGCGTGCCCCACACATTCGGAAAATGTGGAACGGGACGAACCGGTCGTAGCGTTGATGTTCGTTAACGGGGACTCTCGGGGTTCTGGGAAATCGGCAACGATGGAGAAGCGTGTGATGACGGACAGTAGGCGGCGCCGAGGTCTGATGACCGCGTCCGCACTGCTCGGCGGTGTTCTGGTGCTCACTGCGTGTTCCAGCGGCGACAGCAACGCCTCGGACGACGGTGGCAACAGCTCTTCGCAGGCCAAGGCCGACGAGGCGGCGGCGAAGAAGTCCTCCGAGGCGCAGATCAAGATCACGCCCGCGGACGGCTCGAACAACGCCTCCATCAACAACTCGGCGGCCGTCACGGTGAGCAAGGGCACGCTCACCGAGGTGACGATGACCACCGCCGACGGCACCGCGGTGCAGGGCACCCTCTCCGCCGACAAGACCAGCTGGAAGCCCAGCGTCCAGCTGGAGCGCTCGACCACTTACAAGCTGTCGGCCAGCGCGAAGGACTCCAAGGGCCTGGAGGCCCACGAGAACGCGTCCTTCACCACGGTCTCCCCGGACAACAGCTTCATAGGCAACTTCACGCCGGAGGACGGCTCGACGGTCGGCGTCGGCATGCCCGTGTCGATCAACTTCAACAAGGAGATCACCAACAAGGCGGCCGTTCAGAAGGGCGTCACCGTCACCACCAGCAGCGGCCAGGAGGTCGTCTGCCACTGGTTCTCCACCGTCCGCATGGACTGCCGTCCCGAGGACTACTGGAAGGAGAACTCCACCGTCACGCTGAAGCTGGCGCTCGACGGTGTCGAGGGCGCAGGCGGTGTCTACGGCGTGCAGCAGAAGACGGTCACCTTCAAGGTCGGCCGCAACCAGGTCACGTACGTCGACGCGCAGACCAAGCAGATGAAGGTCACGCAGGACGGCAAGACCGTCAAGACCATCCCGATCTCCGCCGGTTCGCCCGACAACAAGACGTACGAGGGCCAGATGGTGATCTCCGAGAAGTTCAAGGAGACCCGGATGAACGGCGCGACGGTCGGTTTCACCGACGACGACGGCAAGGGCGAGTACGACATCAAGGACGTGCCGCACGCCATGCGCCTGACCACGTCCGGCACCTTCGTGCACGGCAACTACTGGGGCGCGAAGTCCATCTTCGGCGCGGTGAACACCAGCCACGGCTGTGTGGGTCTGTCCGACACCAAGGGCGCCAACGACCCGAACACCCCGGCCGCCTGGTTCTACAACAACTCGATCATCGGTGACGTGGTGGTCGTCCAGAACACCGGCGACAAGACGGTGTCCCCGGACAACGGCCTCAACGGCTGGAACATGGACTGGGCCCAGTGGAAGGCGGGTTCCGCCGTCTGACCCCGGGTCAGTCCACAGCTTTCCGGTGCCGCCCCCAGGGGCGGCACCGTTGTTTCCCGGGTCGGCCACAGTCTTCTCATGCTTCTCTTATTTCTGCCTTATCCAGTCATCACGCGCCGTACCTAGCTTGCGGCGCATGTTCTTCACCTACCTGAGGCGCGAGCTGCGCCGCCGCAGAAAGGCGGCCCTCGTCGTCGCCTCCGGCCTCGCGCTGGGCATCGCGCTGGTCATCGTCGTCTCCTCCGTGTCGTCCGGCATGGGGAAGGCCCAGGACAAGGTCCTGCAGTCCCTGTACGGCCTGGGTACGGACATGACGGTCACCAAGGCCGCCTCGCCGACCGCGAACGCCTCGGACCGTCCGCGCTTCCAGTTCGACGCTCAGGACGACGACTCCGACGAGGAGCAGAGCAGCGACCGGGTCATGGTCCAGGGCTTCCAGACCCTGTCGACCGCGACCGTCGGCAAGGTCGGCAAGCAGAAGGGCGTCTCGGACGCGGTCGGCGGCCTGAGCCTCCAGGTCATCAAGGTCAGCGGCCAGTTCACCCGCGGCCAGTTCCAGCAGGACGGCAACGGCGGCGGCCAGCAGGGCGGCCCCGGCGGCAACGCCGGCGGCAACGGCCAGCCGCAGGGCGAGGTGCAGGGCGGCGGCGCCGAGTTCGACGTCAACAACTACTCCGTCTACGGCACCGACGTCACCCGGCCCGCCCTCGGCCCGCTGACCTCCTCCAAGATCACCAGCGGTCGTACGTTCAAGACCTCCGAGACCGACGGCAAGGTCGCCGTCGTCGACTCGGCGTACGCCAAGGAGAAGAAGCTCAAGGTCGGTTCGACCGTCACCATCAAGAGCGTCAAGTTCAAGGTGATCGGCGTCGCCACGGCCGACAGCGGGGACTCCGCCGCCAACGTCTACATCCCGCTGGCCCAGGCGCAGACCCTCAGCGACTCGAAGAACAAGGTCACCACGATCTACGTCAAGGCGACCGACTCGCAGCAGATCGACAGCGTCAAGTCGACGATCCAGAAGAACGTCTCCGGTACGACGGTGACGACCTCCGCCGACCTCGCGGACACCGTCTCCGGCTCCCTCTCCACGGCCTCCTCCCTCGCCACCGACGTCGGCAAGTGGCTGTCCATCGCGGTCCTCGTCGCGGCCTTCCTGGTCGCCGGCCTGCTGACCTCCTCCGCCGTGTCCCGCCGCGTCCGTGAGTTCGGCACGCTGAAGGCACTGGGCTGGAAGTCCCGCCGGGTCACCGGGCAGGTCGTCGGCGAGGCCATGGTCAACGGTCTGCTCGGCGGTGCCCTGGGCATCGCGCTCGGCCTCGCGGGCGCCTACGCCGTGACCGCCGTCAGTCCCACCCTCGAGGCCCAGCTGGGCGGCGGCGGTGGCGGCGCGGGCCAGGGCGGCCCCGGCGGTGGCTTCGGCGGCCCCGGCCGTCAGGCTGCGGCCAGGACGCTCGACGTCGCGCTGACGGCGCCGGTGAGCGTCACGACGGTGGCGACGGCGGTCGCCCTCGCCGTCGCCGGCGGTCTGATCGCGGGGGCGTTCGGTGGCTGGCGGGCGTCCCGGCTGCGGCCGGCGGACGCGCTGCGCCGCGTCGAGTAGCACCGCCAAGCCCCCAACGAATCCCAGGAGTTGACCCCATGTACGAACTCAGAGGCGTCACCAAGCGCTACACCCGGGGCAAGGAGACGGTCCACGCACTCGACGGCGTCGACCTGACCATCCCGGACGGCGACCGGCTCGTCATCCAGGGCCCCACCGGCGGCGGCAAGTCCACCCTGCTGCAGATGCTCGGCGGTCTCGACCGGCCCACCGAGGGCGAGGTCGTCCTCGACGGCACCGACCTGGCCAAGCTGTCCGAGGCCAGGCTGACCAGGGTGCGCAGCGAGAACATCGGCTTCGTCTTCCAGTCCTTCAACCTCATCCCGACGCTCACCGCGCAGGAGAACGTCGAGACCGCCCTCGTCCCGCTCGGCGTCAAGGTCAGGGAGCGGCGCGAGCGGGCCGCCGAGGCGCTGAAGTCCGTGGGCCTCGGCGAGCGGCTCGGGCACCTGCCGTCCGAGATGTCCGGCGGCCAGCAGCAGCGCGTGGCCATCGCCCGGGCCCTGGTGAAGCAGCCCAAGGTGCTGCTCGCCGACGAGCCCACCGGCAACCTCGACGAGGGCATGCGCGACGAGATCATGGACGTGCTGGAGCGCCTGTGGAAGGAGCACGGGCTGACCTTCATCATGGTCACCCACGACTCCGCGATCGCCAGGAAGGCGCCGAGACTGGCGACGATCCGCAAGGGGAAGATCACGGTGAAGGAGAACGCGGCCTCGTCCTGACCCGGCGACCGTCAAGCCGGGCGTACGTACGGCGGCTTGAGGCGCCCCCCCAACCCCCCGGCACACCGCGGTGTGCCGGGGGGTTCGCGCGTGCGGCGGGCCGAGCGGCGCGATCCGAGGACGCGCTCAGCGAACACACCCCGGAAGTGCGGCCTCCGCCCGCCCCTTCGTGCTTGCGTACCTCCATGACGGCACCCGAGGCGGGCACACCCCGCACCACGGTCGAGTACATCCGCTACCGCATCCCCGAGGAGCGATCGGCGGAGTTCCTCTCCGCCTACCACCGCGCCGCGGTCCACCTCGCGGCCTCACCGCACTGCGTCGACTACGAACTGGCGCGCTGCGAGGAGGACTTCGAGCACTTCATCCTGCGGATCACCTGGACGTCGACCGAGGACCACCTCCAGAAGTTCCGGACGTCCGACCTGTTCCCCGCCTTCCTCGCCGAGATCCGGCCGTACGTCGCCGCCATAGAGGAGATGCGGCACTACAAGGTCACCTCGGTGCGCGGCACGGGCTCCGCCGCCCCCACGAGGTAGGCGGGCGGGCGGCGGCGCGTCAGGCGGACGGCGACGGGGACCCCGCCCCCGCCCGGGTCGCGTCCGTGCCCCAGCTGGCCAGCAGACGCAGGGCCTCCGCCGACGCCGAGCCCGGTTCCGCGTGGTACGTCACCATCGTCTGCTCGCCGTCGCCCAGCAGCCGGAAGCCCTCGAAGTTGAGGGAGAGCGCGCCGACCAGCGGGTGACGCAGGTGCTTCACGCCGTGGCTCTTCTCCTTCACGTCGTGCGTCGCCCACAGCCGGCGGAAGTCCTCGCTCTTGACGGAGAGTTCGCCGACCAGGGCGGACAGGCGCGGGTCGTCGGGGTAGCAGCCGGCGTCCATGCGCAGGGCGCACACGATGTCGATCGCCTTCTGCTCCCAGTCCACGAACAGATCGCGGTAGTCGGGGTTCAGGAACACCAGCCGCGCCCAGTTCCGCTCCGCGGCCGGCAGCTGTGCCCAGTCGCCGAAGAGCGCGGCCGCCATCGGGTTCCAGGCGAGGATCTCCGCGCGCCGCCCGACGATGTACGCGGGCACGCCGTCCATCGTGGCGAGGAGCTGCCGCAGCGACGCCCGCACCTGCTGCGGGCGGGCGGTCTGCTTCTTCTTGTGCTTCGGCTTGGCCAGATGGGTGAGGTGCGCGTGCTCGGCGTCGGTCAGCCGCAGGGCCCTCGCGATCGAGTCCAGGACCTCCGCCGAGACGTTCCGTCCGTTGCCCTGTTCCAGGCGGGTGTAGTACGCCACCGACACCCCGGCCAGCTGCGCCAGCTCCTCCCGCCGCAGCCCCGGCACCCTGCGGTGCCGGCCGAAGTCGGGCAGCCCCACGTCCTCCGGCTTGAGCCGGGCCCGGCGGGTGCGCAGGAACTCGCTCAGCTCGGCGCGCCGGTCCAGGGGCGCGCCGGAGGAGGGCTCGGGAGGCTCGGTCGTGGAGGCCATGACTCCAGTATTCCTGGTCCCACGACCACGATCCTGACCCCGCCAGTGGTAGGCACGCCAGGCGTACGCAGAGCCGTGACCTGGGTGATTCCTGTCCGGTGCGGCACGCTGGACGCCGTGCCCGGCCGAAAGACAGGCCGGGACGACGACCCCCGCTAGGAGATCCCCGGCATGACCACCGTTGCCGCGTACGCCGCACCCGCCGCCAAGGCTCCGCTGGAGCGCACGACGATCGAGCGCCGTCCGGTCGGAGAGTTCGACGTCCTGATCGACATCAGGTTCGCCGGTATCTGCCACTCCGACATCCACCAGGCCCGCGAAGGCTGGGGTGAGGCGATCTTCCCCATGGTCCCGGGCCACGAGATCGCCGGCATAGTGTCCGAGGTCGGCCCCGGCGTCACCAAGTACGCCGTCGGCGACCGGGTCGGCGTCGGCTGCCTCGTCGACTCCTGCCGCGAGTGCGACAACTGCAAGGCCGGCCAGGAGCAGTACTGCACCGGCGGCGGCGTCGGCACCTACAACGCCGTCGGCAAGGACGGCGAGCCGACCTACGGCGGCTACTCGCAGAAGATCGTGGTCGACGAGAACTTCGTCGTCCGCATCCCCGACGGCCTCGCCCTGGACGTGGCCGCGCCCCTGCTCTGCGCCGGCATCACCACGTACTCCCCGCTCAAGCGGTGGAACGCCGGGCCCGGCAAGAAGGTCGCCGTCCTCGGCTTCGGCGGTCTCGGCCACATGGGCGTGAAGATCGCGCACGCGCTGGGCGCCGAGGTGACCGTCCTGTCGCAGTCGCTGCGCAAGCAGGAGGACGGCCTGAAGCTGGGCGCCGACCACTACTACGCCACCAGCGACCCGAAGACCTTCCAGGAGCTGAAGGGCACCTTCGACGTCATCCTGTCCACGGTCTCGGCCCCGCTGAACCTGGACGCGTTCCTGTCCCTGCTGAAGTCGGAGGGCGCCTTCGTGAACGTCGGCGCCCCCGAGGAGCCCGTCGCGCTCAACCTCTTCTCCGTGATCGGCGGCGGCAAGACCCTCGCCGGCTCCATGATCGGCGGCATCGCCGAGACCCAGGAGATGCTGGACTTCTGCGCCGCGCACGGCCTCGGCGCCGAGATCGAGCTGATCGGCGCGCAGGAGATCAACGACGCGTACGAGCGGGTGCTGGCGAGCGACGTGCGGTACCGGTTCGTGATCGACACGGCGACCATCTGACGGCCGCCGTCCCTGTGGCCGAGGCCCCCGGCGTACGACCGTCGGGGGCCTCGCCGTCTCCCGGTCCCCGTCCGGGGCGGCCGACGTGTCCCTCCGGCGCCGTCCGGCCTCGGCGTACGGTGGTGGAGAGGAGGGCGTGAAGGGAGGGCCGCACGATGACCGTGCAGCTGAACCACACCATCGTCGCCGCGCACGACAAACGGGCCTCGGCCCGGTTCCTCGCGGATATCCTCGGTCTCAAGGTGAGCGAGCCGTACGGCCCCTTCGTCCCGGTCGCCCTCCCCAACGGGGTGACACTCGACTACCAGGAGACGGACGAGGACATCACCCCGCAGCACTATGCCTTCCTGGTCTCCGAGAACGACTTCGACACGATCTTCGGCCGGGTTCGGCAGGCCGGACTGACCTACTGGGCCGACCCCTTCCACCGCCGGCCCGGCGAGATCAACCACAACGACGGAGGCCGGGGAGCGTACTTCGACGATCCGAACGGCCACCGTCTGGAAATCCTCACGCGGCCCTACGGAAGCGGAGGCGACTGACCATGCCTGTGCACCACGTCCGCCCGGACCTGCGGGTCCTCAACGACAGCATCGAAGTGCCCGGGATCGGGCATCTGCCCGTGAACGCCTTCGTCCTGCTCTCCGCCCAGCCCGTGGTCGTCGACACCGGACTCGGGCTGCCCGACCGCGACTTCCTGGAGACGGTCGGTTCCGTGCTGGACCCCGCCGACGTGCGCTGGATCCTGCTCACCCACCCGGACCGGGACCACACGGGCGGCCTCTACGACCTGCTCGCCGCCGCCCCCGAGGCACGGGTGGTGACCACGTTCCTGTCCGTGGGCCTCCTGTCCTGCGAACGGCCGCTGCCGCTCGACCGCGTCCATCTGATCAACCCCGGCCAGACCCTGGACGTCGGCGACCGCACCCTCACGGCCTTCCGGCCCCCGCTGTACGACAACCCGGGCACCGTCGCCTTCTTCGACGACCTGACCGGCGTCTGCTTCAGCGCCGACTGCTTCGGCGGACCGATGCCCAGCGCCGACCTGGCCCGGGCCGACGACGTCCGCACGGTCGACGCGGAGGAACTGCGCGCCGCGCAACTGCTGTGGGCGACGGTCGACAGCCCCTGGGTGGAGAACGTCGACGAGGACAAGTTCCTGGCGAGCTTCGCCCCGCTGCGGGAACGGGAGCCGGAACTCATCCTCTCCACCCATCTGCCGCCCGCCCCCGGCCTGTCCGGGACGCTGATCGACCGACTGGGGTCGGCGGCCGGCGCCCCCGCGTTCGTGGGACCTGACCAGGCGGCGCTGGAGCGGATGCTGGCGGGGTTCGAGCCCACCGGGGCCCCGAGCGGCGGCGGACGGCCACACGTGCCCGGCACTCCGGGCTGACGCACCTTGGGCTGACGTCCCGGCGTCGAGCGGGCCCCGCCGAGGCGGGCCCCGCCTCGGCTGGCGGGTCAGGCGCGCAGGCCCTTGAGCCCGTCGTAGGCGGACATCACGATCTCCATCCCCCGGGTGTCCGCCGCGGGTTCGCGCATCTGGTTCGTCACGTACGCCACCACCATGCGGGACTCGGGCTCGATCATGACCGTCGAACCGCCCCAACCGCCCCACCCGTAGGTGCCGCCGAACCGTCCGTAGCCCAGACCCCAGCTGATCGGCATGCCCAGGATCCGGTCCTCGCCGCCGAACTGCTCCTCCCAGGCCCGCTCACAGCCCGCCCGCGACAGCAGCCGCACGCCGCCGACCGACCCGCCGCAGGCCATCACCGACTGGACGAGGGCGACCGAGCGGGCGTTGCCGAAGCCGCTCGCCGCCGGGATCTGCGCCCGGCGCCACGCCACGCTGTTGCCGTCGCGGAGCCGGATCGCGGTCGCGGTGGTCGCGGTCCCGGCCCCGTCGCCGCCGGCCGTGCCCGCCGTGTAGTCCTCGTCCCGGGACGGCGGCGGGACCGTCAGCGCCACCCGGTGATCGTGCTCGGCCGGCAGCCCCATCCGGAAGTCCGCGCCCAGCGGCCCGGCGATCTCGTGGGCGAAGAACTCACCCGGGCTCCGGCCGGTGATCCGGCGCACGACCTCGCCCACGAGGAATCCCTGGGTGAGCGAGTGGTACCCGGCCGCGCTGCCCGGCTCCCACTCGGGAGCCCGCGCGGCCAGTCGTGCCGTCGCGGCCGGCCAGTCGTAGATCTCCGCCACCGGCCCCTCCCAGTCGGGCAGACCGGCGGTGTGCGACAGCAGATGCCGTACCAGCACCCCCTCCTTGCCCGCCGCGGCGAACTCCGGCCAGTACCGGGCGACCGGCGCGTCCAGGTCGAGCTCGCCGCGGTCGGCCAGAACCAGCGCGCACAGCGCCGTCATCGTCTTGGTCACGGACCAGACGTTGACGATCGTGTCCCGCTGCCAGGGCACGGTCCGCTCCGCGTCGGCGAACCCGCCCCAGACGTCCACCACCGGCTCGCCGTCCACGAAGACCGCCACCGAGCCGCCCACGTCACCGCCGTCCAGCAACGCGCCCAGCGCGCTGGGCACCGCGGTGAACAGACCGTCGTACGAGCCCTGAACATCAGCCATGCACGTATTAGCCCGCACCGGCCCACGCGCGGCAACCGAATTCCCGCGTACGGGAGGAAACGCGAAGAGGCGCCTCCGGCCGGCCCCGGGGCGCGGCGGCCGGGGACGTGAATCCACGGACGCCGCGTGCCTCCCCACCGGATACTGGCCCCGGAAGAGAACGCCCGTGCGTGCGAAGGGGAGGCCGTGGTCGGCTGCCTGGCTGTCCTGCTGTTCGTCGCCGTCGTCGGCGAGTTCCTCATCATGCCGGTCTGGATGCACGACCTGATGGCGGCTCAGACACCGCCACAGCGGCTCGACTCCGGCGAGACGGCGGTGCTGGTCCTCGGCTCCCTCCTGACCGCGCTGGTGATCGTCTGGTCGTCGGGCCGGCGCAGGCCCGGGCGGTCGGCGGAGCTCCTCGCGTACGCGGTGCTGCTGGTCGGGCTGTGTGTCGCGGTGGCACTGTGGCTGCGGCAGCGGATGGACACGGGCAACTGGAGCCTCGAGGCGGCCGTCGAGAGCCTGGCCGCGGGGGCCACGGCCCTCGTCTTCCGGCGCCTGCTGCGCCGCTCGGAGCGCGGCCGGCCGCTGCCGGGCGAGATCTGGCTCGCGCTGGTGCCGTTCCGCGAGCGGGACGAGGAGGCCCGGCACTACTGCGTGGTGGTCGGACGCGGGCTGCGGCACGCGAAGGTCCTGCAGATCACCTCGCAGAACAAGGACGACCGCCGCGACCACGTCCGCATCCCCCGCGACGGCTGGGCCGTCAACTCCGGCAAGGACGCCCACTGGATGGAGATCGGCCTCCCGCCGCGCAGGGTGCCGTACCGCGACTTCCTCAAGGACAGGCCGCAGGGACCCTGCCCGAAGGCCACCTGGCGACAGATCCGTGCCCACCGGCACACCCCTGTCCGGCGCACGGTCCTGGAGGGCATACGGCGCGTACGGAGCCGGATCGCCCGGCCGGGGGTGGAGCGCACCTAGGCTCGTCCCCCGCGGGGAATCGCCGCTCTGTGCCGAGCGCCGCAGGGCCGAGGACGGCACGCGCATCCTGCGGCCAACCGAACGTCACCTTCCGCGGCGCACGGTGACGGAACCCAGGTTCACGATCGTCGTCACCTCGACCCGCTCCCCGGGTTCGAGCATGGGGTCGACGGCGGCCAGGAGAAGCCGGCGGCGCCTTCCGTTCACGGGTGCACTCCTGAAGGGTCCGGGCGCGAACCGCGCCACAGCGGCCCGTGCCCGGTGAGCAACCGGCGCGGGCCCCCGCGGGTCCGGCCGGCATGAGTCGTCGGCACACCTTTGTCATACGCGGGTCAGACCCCCACCGCGCCGTCCGCCGGCGGACCGTCCCCCGCCTCGGGATGAGGGAGCGGGAACTGGGTACACAGGTGTGTCATCTGGAGGTTCTGGATCGTGGAAGTCACCGACTGGCTGCTGACCTCGGGCGAACGCGGCAACGACGCGACCCGGCTGGACAGCCGCCGAGCGGATCGAGCGGCTTGGTCGTACGGGAACCTGGTACGGCCCCTCGTCCACGGCGCCACGTACTTCCCGGAACTCCTCCGCGCGATCCGCGCGCAGCGCGCCGGAGACCTGCTGCTGTTCACCGACTGGCGCGGCGACCCCGACGAGCGCCTCGACGGTCCCGGCAGCGAGATCGGCACCGTCCTGTGCGAGGCCGCCGAGCGCGGTGTGATCGTCAAGGGGCTGGTCTGGCGCTCCCACCTGGACCGTTTCCAGTTCAGCGAGAGCGAGAACCGGCATCTCGGCGAGGAGATCGAAGCGGCGGGCGGCGAGTGCCTGCTCGACATGCGGGTGCGCCCCGGCGGCTCGCACCACCAGAAGCTCGTCCTGTGCCGGTACTCCGGTCGTCCCGACCTCGACGTCGCGTTCGTCGGCGGCATCGACCTGTGTCACAACCGCCGCGACGACGCGACACACCGCGGCGACCCGCAGTCACTGCCCATCGCCGCCGCGTACGGTCCGCACCCCCCGTGGCACGACATCCAGCTCGCGATACGCGGACCGGCCGTCGGCGACATCGAGGCCGGCTTCCGCGAGCGCTGGGAGGACCCGGCGCCGCTCAGCCGCAGCCCGGTCGTCCGCCTGCGGGAGCTCGCCCACCGTGAGGACACGGAGGCCGACCCGCTGCCGCCCCAGGCACCCGACCCCTCGCCCTGCGGCACCCACACCGTCCAGGTCCTGCGGACCTACCCCAACCGCCTGCTGCAGGGCTACGACTTCGCCCCCGACGGCGAGCGCAGCATCGCGCGCGGCTACCGCAAGGCGCTGCGGCGGGCCCGGGCCCTGATCTACCTGGAGGACCAGTACCTGTGGTCCCCGCAGGTGGTGCGCTCCTTCGCCGAGGCACTGAGCGCCCACCCCGGCCTGCGCCTGATCGCGGTCATCCCCTCCGTCCCCGAACAGGACGGCCGGCTCACCCTGCCGATGAACCTGATCGGCCGGATCACGGCCATGGACGCGCTGCGCCGCGCCGGAGGCGGGCGCGTCGCGGTGTACGGGCTGGAGAACCACGCCGGGACACCGGTGTACGTGCACGCCAAGGCGTGTGTGATCGACGACGTCTGGGCCTCGGTCGGATCCGACAACGTCAACCTCCGCTCCTGGACCCACGACTCCGAACTCAGCTGTGCCGTCCTGGACGAGCGGACCGACCCACGCGCACCACGCGACCCCGGCGGTCTGGGGGACGGTGCGCGCGGCTACGCCAGGAACCTGCGCCTGGAGCTCTCGCGCGAGCACCTGGACATCGAGGCACCCCGGACCCCGGATGCGCCCGACCCGCTCTGCGACCCCCGGAGCGCCTTCGACGCCTTCGCGGCGAGCGCCGCCGCCCTCGACTCCTGGCACGACAACGGTCGCCGCGGCCCGAGGCCACCGGGGCGCCTGCGCACCTACCGTCCGCCGAGCCTCGCACCCGCGGTCAGGACCCTCTGCACACCCCTGCACCGCCTGCTCGTCGACCCCGACGGCCGCCCCTTCGGCATGCGCCGCCGCAACACCTACTGACGCGCCCGTCCCGTCCGGCCGCAGCCACGCTGCTCAGCCCTCGGCCTCCACCCCACCGATCGGCACCAGCAGCCCGTCTCCCGCGGGGTACGGACGTTCCTGAGGCAGCAGCCGGGCAGCGGACTCCAGGTCCCCACCGCTCACCAGGGCGTGGATCTCGTGGACGAGCGGGGTCACGTCACGGATGGAGACCGTCCACTCGTCCGCGTAGCGTCGCGCGGCCTCACCGGAGAGGCCGAGTTGCAGGGACCGGTACGGCAGGGGCCGCAGGCGCAGGTCCCGCTCCGGGTCCCACTGGACACGGGTGGGCGCGCGCTTCAACTGACGCTGCCAGGCTGCGCGGTCGGGGTGCACCCCGTGGGCGTAGCTCGACAGACAGGCGTGGCGCAACGCCCAGTCGAAGCCGTCCCGGGTGATCTCGACCGCGAGAACGGTCTCCTGCCCCTCCTTGGCACCCCAGCCGCAGCGGTACATCATCCACAGGAAAGACGGCTTGATCCATGTCATCCTGTCCCGCTTCCACGCGGCCGGGAAACGGCCGTCGCGGACGGCGGGCAGGCCGATCTGCGGGGAGTACGCCTGGTAGACGGTGATCGTGGATTCCGAGTGGGCCGCACGGATCCTGCGTTGCGGTTCTTCCATGGTGTACAGCGTGGAGTCGGCCGGGGCGGGCGGCCACTGATTTTCGACCGACGCTCGCCGCGACGGAAGAGCGACGGCCGCGGGCGGGCCGGACGGGCGCGGAATCGGTGGGGACCCTCGCGCGTTGAGGACAGCGGGCAGGGTACGCCGGCCGTGGGCGGACCGACCGGCCCGAGTGACCGAGCAGACAGATATTGGAGGGCCGTGATGGCTGCGCAGACGCAGAGGGCCGTGCTGGCCGGCGGATGCTTCTGGGGGATGGAGGAGCTGATCCGCCGACTCCCGGGCGTGACGGCGACCCGGGTGGGATACACCGGGGGTGACGTACCGAACGCGACGTACCGCAACCACGGGACGCACGCGGAGGCCATCGAGATCCTCTTCGACCCCGCGAAGACCGACTACCGCACGATCCTGGAGTTCTTCTTCCAGATCCACGACCCGAGCACCAAGAACCGCCAGGGCAACGACATCGGCCTCAGCTACCGCTCGGCGATCTACTACGTGGACGACGAGCAGAAGCGGATCGCCGAGGACACGATCGCGGACGTGGACGCCTCCGGACTGTGGCCCGGCAAGGTCGTCACCGAGGTGGAGCCGGTCGGCCCCTTCTGGGAGGCCGAGCCCGAGCACCAGGACTACCTGCAGCGCTACCCGGACGGCTACACCTGCCACTTCCCGCGCCCGGGATGGCGGCTGCCCGCCCGCTCGGAGGGCTGACCGCGAGCCGGTCCGGCCCGGTCGTGGCGGCGTCCCGACCGGGTCGCCCGCTCGTCTTTCGGTGCAGCGGGGGTCAACGCGGGAGCCGCCGTCGTACGGTCCGTTTCCAGGCCGACCGTCACTCAGCCGCAGCCACACCTTGCGCACCACGCACCGGCCCCGCATTCCGCCGCGCGGTCCGCTGCCGGGCGTCCGGCGGCGGCCCCGCGTCCGCCGGCCCGGCGTCAGTGGGGCAGCGTCGCCGGGCTGCCGCCGTTCGCCTCGTAGCCCGCCACCGCCAGGGCCCGGTACACCGCGAACTCGCCGGCCGGGTCCTGGGACAGCGTCCAGGGGAGGGCGCCGACGTGGCCGTCGACGTGTATCAGCTGGTTCATGGCCTCGGCCCAGCGCTCCCCCCGTACCAGGAAGAAGACCAGCAGGTGGCGGACGTGCGCCAGCATCGGGTCGTCGGGGCGGGCCGCGTGCACGGCGAAGAGGGCGCCGTGGATCGCCTTCGTCACGACCTCGCTCTGGTAGAAGCCGCTGACCAGGTTCACCTCGGGCAGGTGCTCGAAGACCGCGAACAGCGGCATCGCGGCGAGGAGCGAGCCCCGGGGGGCGCGGGCCGCGGCCGCCTCCGCGAACGAGGTGGCCAGCTCGCGCGAGCCGTGCCACTTCTCGCACCAGTAGTGCAGGGCCGCGAGATGCGCCCCCATGTGCGCCGGGGCGCGGTCGAGGATCCTCAGCCAGAGCTGCTCGAACTCCGCCTGCGAGTAGTTCAGGCCACGCGCCACCGACAGCTCGATGATGTAGGGCACCGGGTCACCGGGGGAGAGCAGCGCAGCCTGGCCGCAGGCGTCCTTCGCCTCCTCCATGATGATCCGGAAGTCGTCCGTGCCTCGCGTGGACGTCCGCCAGGCCTGCTGGACCAGGAACTCGGCGTGCACCGCCGCCCCGCCGGCGTCCTTGGGCGCCTCCGCCCGCCACACCCGCAGCCACTGCCCGCCCGGCGCCTCGCTGACGCCGCCCGGCCGCTGCTGCAGCTCCAGCGCGGCCGCGCCCGCGAAGGCCTGCACGCGCTGCCAGCGCAGCTCGCCCTCGGTCTCCGTCCCGGCCAGGAGCTGCTGGGCCGCCCGGTAGTCCTGTGTGCGCTGCACCACGTCCAGGACGTCCAGCAGGTCCTGGTCGGGGCCGGGCATGCGGATGTCCAGCTCCTCCGTGCGCACGAAGCCGTAGTTCGCCGGGTCCGCCGCGTCCGGGTGGCCCGCCGGGACCTGCTCGATCATGCCGCGCCTGCGCCGCAGGAACGGCAGCACCACGAAGCTGAGCATGACCAGCGCCATCAGGACCCAGAGAATTTCCATGTCTCAAGCGAACCAGACGCCGCCGACAATTGGCCAACCCCGCCCCCCGAGCCTGTGGAAAAACGTCCCTCCCCGACCCGACGGCCCTCGTGGGCTCTCCCCTCCAGGCCCGGCGAGGGCGGTCTCGGCAGGGCGGCCGTCCGGCAGCAGCCCCGCGAGCGCACTACGCTCGGTGCCCATGAGCGACAGGCACATCAGTCAGCACTTCGAGACCCTCGCGATCCACGCGGGCAACACCGCCGATCCCCTGACCGGCGCGGTCGTCCCGCCGATCTACCAGGTCTCGACCTACAAGCAGGACGGCGTCGGCGGTCTGCGCGGCGGCTACGAGTACAGCCGCAGCGCCAACCCGACCCGCACCGCCCTGGAGGAGAACCTCGCCGCCCTCGAGGGCGGCCGCCGGGGCCTCGCGTTCGCTTCGGGACTGGCGGCCGAGGACTGCCTGTTGCGTACGCTGCTCAGCCCCGGCGACCACGTGGTCATCCCCAACGACGCGTACGGCGGCACGTTCCGTCTCTTCGCGAAGGTCGTCGCCCGCTGGGGCGTGGAGTGGTCGGTCGCCGACACCAGCGACCCCGCAGCCGTACGGGCCGCGATCACCCCGAAGACCAAGGCCGTGTGGGTGGAGACCCCCTCCAACCCGCTGCTCGGCATCACCGACATCGCCGCCGTCGCCCAGATCGCCCGGGACGCGGGCGCCAGGCTCGTCGTCGACAACACCTTCGCCACGCCGTACCTGCAGCAGCCGCTGTCGCTCGGCGCGGACGTCGTGGTGCACTCCCTGACCAAGTACATGGGCGGTCACTCCGACGTCGTCGGCGGCGCGCTGATCGTCGGCGACCCGGAACTGGGCGAGGAACTGGCTTTCCACCAGAACGCGATGGGCGCGGTGGCCGGGCCCTTCGACTCCTGGCTGGTGCTGCGCGGCACCAAGACGCTGTCGGTGCGCATGGACCGGCACAGCGAGAACGCCACGAAGGTGGCCGACATGCTGACCCGCCACGCGCGCGTGACGAACGTGCTCTACCCGGGCCTGCCCGAGCACCCCGGTCACGAGGTCGCGGCCAAGCAGATGCGGGCGTTCGGCGGCATGATCTCCTTCCAGGTCGCCGGCGGCGAGGAGGCGGCCGTGGAGGTCTGCAACCGCGCCAAGGTGTTCACGCTCGGCGAGTCCCTGGGCGGCGTCGAGTCGCTCATCGAGCACCCCGGCCGTATGACGCACGCCTCCGCGGCGGGCTCGGCCCTGGAGGTGCCGGCCGACCTGGTCCGTCTCTCCGTGGGCATCGAGAACGTCGACGACCTGCTGGAGGACCTGCAGCAGGCGCTGGGCTGAGCCCTCACGGGGCTTCCCCGGCCGGTGAGCTGGGCGGTCACCAACCGGTGAGCGGTGGAGTCGTGTCCGACGGCGGCTCCACCCAGGGCCGTGCCATGGACGCCCAGACGACGAACGCCACCGTCGCGGCGAACAGCAGCAGCCACAGCAGCCGCCGGGCGATCGTCCGGCGTCGCAGGATGCGGCTGCCCCGGCGTACGACGTCCGCGTGCAGATCCACCGGCAGGCGTGGTGTGGTCCGCTCCATCATCTGCCGTACGGCGGCCTCCCGTTCGGGCCGGTTCACGACGCCGCCGCCTTCGCGCCCACCCGCGCGGGAGCCGGTCCGCGCGGCGGACGCAGCAGGGCCGTGGTCGCCCGGTCGCAGATCAGGTGGATCCGTTCCCCGGGCAGCCCGAGCAGCGCCGCGACCTGCTCCTCGGCGACGCCCTCGTAGAGCCTGAGGACCAGGACGAGCCGGTGCTGCGGGGAGAGCGCGGCCAGCGGGCCGGCGGGACGGGCCCGCCCGAACGGCAGACCGCCGTATCGGTGCCACGTCCCGCGGGCGAAGCGGACGGCCAGACACTCACGGGCGTGGTTGTACGGGTCCTCCCCGCGCAGCCGGTCCCAGCACGCGTACGTGTGCGCGAGGGCGCGGGTCAGCAGGCGCCGCGCGCGGGGGTTGTCCTCGGGATCCTCCGCCGTGAGCAGGGTGGCGGTCTGCAGCAGCCGTCCGCCCGCCCCGGCCACGAACGCCTCGAACTCCCTGGCCCGGCGGGCTTCCTGGACCGAACGCCTCTCTCGCACCCCGAGCCTCCCGCCTGACGGCGCCCCCTGGACGGGTCCCGGTGGAACACCGGCGCGGTACCACCTACGACGAAAGGGGACCCGGTCTCATCTGAGGCCAGGGGTGGGCTTTCGGTCAAGAGCCACGCACGCGCGGGTGCCCCGACGGTTCAGGAAGCGGCCGGTGACGGCTCCGTGCCCGGGACGCCCTGGGCGGCCATCCGGGCGGACAGCCCGATGTTGAAGCGGGTCAGGAGCGTGCAGAACGCCTCCCGCTCCTCCGGGGACCAGTCCTCGGTCAGCTCGGCCATCAGCTGACGCCTGGAGGAGCGCACTTCCTCCAGCCGCGACTGCCCGCGCGGGGACAGCTGCAGGACGACGGCCCGCCCGTCCTCGGGGTGCGAGGTCCGCTTGACCAGGCCGGTGTCGACGAGCGGAGCCACCTGCCGGGTGACGGTCGACGAATCGATCCCCATGCTCGCGGCGAGCGCCTTGACGCCCATCGGGCCTTCCTTGTCGAGGCGGTTGAGCAGCAGGTACGCGGCACGGTCCATGGAGTTGCGCACCTGCCCGACGCCGCCGAGCCGGGTCTGTTCGGCTCGGCGTGCGAAGACCGCGACCTCGTGCTGCAGCGTGTCGAGAAGACCGGTGTCACCGACGGTCGTCATGTCCATCGACATTTCAGGTGTTGTGGGCATGGCCGGGGGCTCACTTCATGAAGGGGGTCTGGCTGGAATGGGGGACAGAGTACGCGGCTGGAAGCCGGGCCGTACCGGCGCCGGCGAAACCAGTCTCGGAGGTTGGTCACAGCGGCCGTTCCCGCCTGTGAACTGCGATGCTGATGTCATGAGCTATGCCACGGCTGACTCCTTGCGGCCCGTCACCCTCGACGACGTGCGCGGCGCCCAGAAGATGCTCTCGGGCGTCGCGCGCATGACCGCGATGGAGGGGAGCAGGCATCTGTCCCAGCTCGTGGGCGCGCCGGTGCACCTCAAGTGCGAGAACCTCCAGCGGACCGGCTCGTTCAAGCTGCGCGGCGCGTACGTCCGGATCTCCGGGCTGCTGCCGGAGGAGCGGGCCGCCGGGGTGGTCGCGGCGAGCGCGGGCAATCACGCGCAGGGCGTGGCGCTGGCGTCGTCGCTGCTGGGCGTGCGTTCCACGGTGTTCATGCCGAAGGGCGCCCCCCTGCCGAAGATCAGCGCCACCCGGGAGTACGGCGCTGAGGTGCGCCTGCACGGCCAGGTGGTCGACGAGACGCTGGCCGCCGCGCAGGAGTACGCGGCCGGGACCGGCGCGGTGTTCATCCACCCCTTCGACCACGCCGACGTGATCGCGGGGCAGGGCACGGTGGGCCTGGAGATCCTGGAGCAGTGCCCGGACGTGCGCACGGTCGTCGTCGGGATCGGCGGCGGAGGTCTCGCGGCGGGCATCGCCGTCGCGGTGAAGGCGCTGCGGCCGGATGTGCGGATCGTGGGCGTGCAGGCCGAGGGGGCCGCGGCGTATCCGCCCTCGCTGGCCGCCGGGCGGCCGGTGTCGATCCCGTCCCCCGCCACGATGGCCGACGGGATCAAGGTCGGCCGGCCCGGTGACGTGCCGTTCGGGATCGTCGGCGAACTGGTGGACGAGGTGCGCACGGTGACGGAGGGCGAGCTGTCCGCGGCGCTGCTGCTGTGCCTGGAGCGGGCCAAGCTGGTCGTCGAACCGGCCGGGGCGAGTCCGGTCGCCGCGCTGCTGAGCGAGCCCGGCGCGTTCGAGGGGCCGGTCGTCGCGGTGCTGTCGGGCGGCAACGTCGACCCGGTGCTGATGCAGCGCGTGCTGCGGCACGGCATGGCGGCGCAGGGCCGCTACCTGGCGGTCAGCGTGCGGCTGACGGACCGGCCGGGTGCGCTCGCCACGCTGCTGGGGGTGTTGTCAGTGGTCGACGCTAACGTCTTGGACGTGAGCCATGTGCGGACCGACCCGCGTCTCGGACTGACCGAGGCGGAGGTCGAGCTGCACCTGGAGACGAAGGGGCCGGCGCACTGCGCCGAGGTCGGTCAGGCCTTGCGTGAGGCGGGGTACACGATCGTCGGCTGAGGCGCGGCGCTGCCGGGAGACCTGTGATCCCGCAGGTCACAGCCCATTCGCTCACTCGAACGAGCGAACTCCGTTGTGAGTCGCGATACATCGCGTTACGGTGGAAGCGTGGTCGCCCGTGGGGCGGCACAAACAGCGCATACCTAGGCTTTTCGAAGGATCCCCGAAGACGTGGAGAACTTTTATGCCAGGCGCCATCTATGCCGAAGGCCTGGTGAAGACCTTCGGTGACGTAAGGGCTCTGGACGGCGTCGACCTGGACGTCCCGGAGGGCACCGTCCTCGGCCTGCTCGGGCCGAACGGCGCGGGCAAGACCACCGCGGTCCGCTGCCTGACCACCCTCCTGCGCCCCGACCGCGGCCGGGCGCAGGTCGCAGGCTTCGACGTGCTCAAGCACCCCAACGAGGTGCGCCGCTCGATCGGCCTGTCCGGCCAGTTCGCGGCGGTCGACGAATACCTGACCGGCCGCGAGAACCTCCAGATGGTCGGGCAGCTCTACCAGATGAAGGCGAGAGCCGCGAAGGCCCGGGCCGAGGAACTGCTGGAGCAGTTCGACCTCGCCGATGCCGCCGACCGCACGGCCAGGACCTACTCCGGAGGCATGCGCCGCCGCCTCGACCTGGCCGCCGCGCTCGTGGTCTCGCCCCCCGTGATGTTCATGGACGAGCCGACGACCGGCCTCGACCCGCGCAACCGCCAGCTGCTGTGGGACGTGATCAAGCGCCTCGTCTCCGGCGGTACGACGCTGCTGCTCACCACCCAGTACCTCGAAGAGGCGGACCACCTCGCGCACGACATCGCGGTCGTCGACCACGGCCGGGTCATCGCCCGCGGCACCTCCGACCAGCTCAAGGCCCGCACGGGCGGCGAGCGCATCGAGGTCGTGGTCCACGAACGCGAGCAGATCCCGACGGCCCGCGAGGTGCTCGCCGGCTTCGGCAAGGGCGAGACCACCGTCGAGGAGCACACCCGCAAGCTCACCGTGCCCGTCACCGGCGGCGCGAAGCTGCTCGCCGAGGTCATCCGCGAGCTGGACGCACGCGGCATCGAGATGGACGACATAGGCCTGCGCCGCCCCACCCTCGACGACGTCTTCCTCTCCCTGACGGGACACGTGGCCGAGGAGCGGGCCGAGCAGAACGGCCGACGCCAGGACAAGCAGAAGAGCAAGGAGGCCGCGGCATGACCGCCGTCACCGACACCCTCCGCCAAGCGGCCCCCGGCCACCCCGTGAGCCAGTCCGTGCGCGACTCGCTGGTCGTTGCAAAACGCAACCTGATCCGGATGCCACGCATCCCGAATCCTGTTCGCCCGTGTCGGTCAGGTTTCACCTCAGGCAAGGAGCCGGTGAAGTGAGCGCCATGAACGACTCCCTGGTCATCGCCCGCAGGAACCTGATTCGCATGAGCCGGATTCCTGAGATGGTTATTTTCGGGCTGATCCAGCCGATCATGTTCGTGGTCCTCTTCACGTACGTCTTCGGCGGCTCGATGAACATCGGCGGCTCCACCGACCCGGACGTCTACAAGAACTTCCTGATGGCCGGCATCTTCGCGCAGACCGTCACCTTCGCCACCGCCGGTGCCGGTGCCGGCATAGCCGACGACATGCACAAGGGCCTGATAGACCGCTTCCGCGCCCTGCCCATGGCACGCGGCGCGGTACTCACCGGCCGCACCATGGCCGACCTCGTGCAGACCGCGCTCACCCTTCTCGTCCTGGCGGCCGTCGCCCTCCTGGTCGGCTGGCGACCCGGCTCCGCGGAGCCCACCAACTTCGCCAGGGTCATGGCCGGCTTCGGCCTGCTGCTGTTCCTCGGCTACGCCTTCACCTGGATCGGCGCTCTCATCGGCCTGACGGTCCGTACTCCTGAGGCGGCCACCTCCGGCGGGCTGATATGGCTCTTCCCGGTGACCTTCATATCCAACGCGTTCGTGGACTCCTCGCAGATGGCGTCCTGGCTCCAACCGATCGCCGAGTGGAACCCGTTCAGCGCCACCGTCCAGGCCTGCCGCAAGCTCTTCGGCGACCCGGGCGTCTCCCCCTCCGACGCGTGGCCGATGGCCCACCCCGTTTGGGCCTCGCTCATCTACTCGGTGGTGATCGTCGCGATCTTCCGCACGCTCGCGGTCCGCAAGTACCGCTCGGCGACGGCGTGACGGGCCGGCACGGCGAGGGGCGGGCATGACGAAGCCCCCGGCGTCACGGGGCGCCGGGGGCTCGTCCGGAAACGTCCGGGAGCCGTGGAGGCCGGGAAGGGGCCGGTCAGCCGCTGTAGGGCTCGGCCTTGAGGATGCGCACGGAGGCCTTCTTGCCGTTCGGCAGCTCGTACTCCGCGTCCTCGCCGACCTTGTGACCGATCACGCCGGTGCCCAGCGGGGACTGCGGCGAGTAGGTCTCGATGTCGGCGCTCGCGTACTCGCGCGAGGCGAGCAGGAACGTCATGGTGTCGTCCTCGTCACCGTCGAAGGCGATCGTCACGACCATGCCGGGCGCGACCGCACCGTCCGCGGAGGCCGGTGCCTCGCCGACCTTGGCGTTCTCGAGAAGCTGGGTCAGCTGGCGCACGCGGAGCTCCTGCTTGCCCTGCTCCTCCTTGGCCGCGTGGTACCCGCCGTTCTCGCGCAGGTCGCCCTCCTCGCGCGCGGCCGCGATCTTGGCGGCGATCTCCGTGCGCGCAGGACCAGTAAGGTACTCAAGCTCGTCCTTGAGCTTGTTGTACGCCTCCTGGGTAAGCCAGGTGACGGACTCGCTGGTCTGGGTCACAGGTGCTCCTCGTCGGTACTGGGAATACAAAGCATCGCCCTACCCACAAGCATGTTCCCCAGGGGATGGGCGAAACCACGAGCCTAACAATTCAGCGGGCAAAGGGGGAGGACATAAGCCACCAGAATTGCGTCAGCGCAGGTCAGCGCCTACGCATTGCCGAGGGTGGAGCGGGCCGCGGGGCAGCGGGCAGGGCGCCCGGCCCGGCGGCGTCAGTCCGCATGGCAGCCCAGCAGCTCGGCCGTCGTGCCCTTCGCCGTCGTGCGGAGCGTGACCGTCTTGTCGATGCGGGTGTCCGACCCGGAGAAGCGGAAGTCCGCCCGGCCCACCTCGGCGCCGTCGGCCGCCTGTGAGCGCACCGTGCAGTAACCGCTCGCACCCGCGTCCTTGCGGACCTCCAGGTGGACCTGCACCGTGTTGTCCGAGGCCGCCTCGAAGGTGATCACCTCGGCGCTGATCTTGTTCTCGCCGACGTAGTGATAGGCGAAGTAGCCCACCACCACGAGCAGGATCGCGCCGAACACGACGCCGGCGATCTTCAGGGTGCGGTCGGCACGCTCGTCCGAGGCACGGCCGTAGCGGCCCTCGGGCACTCGGGTGCTCGCCGTACTCATGATCGTCCTCTCGGCAGGCCAGGGCCCTGGAATTATTCGCCCCCCGATTCGGTCACTATAGAAGCCTGCGATCGCGCCGGTTCACACGGGCGCCGACTTACCGAGGATTGAGTCTTGACTGACCAGCTGCGACTGATGGCCGTGCACGCGCACCCCGACGACGAGTCGAGCAAGGGCGCGGCCACCATGGCGAAGTACGTGTCCGAGGGGGTGGACGTGCTGGTGGTGACCTGCACGGGCGGGGAGCGCGGCTCCATCCTCAATCCCAAGCTTCAGGGCGACAAGTACATCGAGGAGCACATCCACGAGGTACGCAAGAAGGAGATGGACGAGGCCCGGGAGATCCTGGGCGTCAAGCAGGAGTGGCTCGGCTTCGTCGACTCCGGCCTGCCCGAGGGCGACCCGCTGCCGCCGCTGCCCGAGGGCTGCTTCGCCCTGGAGGACGTCGACAAGGCGGCCGGCGAGCTGGTGAAGCAGATCCGCTCCTTCCGTCCCCAGGTGATCACCACCTATGACGAGAACGGCGGTTACCCGCACCCCGACCACATCATGACCCACAAGATCTCGATGGTGGCCTTCGAGGGCGCGGACGACACCGAGAAGTACCCCGAGGACGAGTTCGGGCCCGCGTACCGGCCGCAGAAGCTGTACTACAACCAGGGCTTCAACCGCCCCCGCACCGAGGCGCTGCACCGGGCGATGCTCGACCGCGGCCTGGAGTCCCCCTACGGGGAGTGGCTCAAGCGCTGGGACGAGTTCGGTCAGAAGGAGCGCACGCTCACCACGCACATCCCGTGCGCCGACTACTTCGAGATCCGTGACAAGGCGCTGATCGCACACGCCACGCAGATCGACCCCGACGGCGGGTGGTTCCGGGTGCCGATGGAGATCCAGAAGGAGGTCTGGCCGACCGAGGAGTACGAGCTCGCGAAGGCTCTCGTCGATACCTCCATCCCCGAGGACGACCTCTTTGCGGGCATCCGCGACAATGCCTGACATGAGCGCAAGCGTGAGCCTGGCAATGACGCACCTCGTCCCCCTCGCCAAGGAGGTCGACGAGAACAAGGTCACCCCCGGCGTCCTCGGCTTCATCGTCTTCGCGGCGATGGCACTGGCGGTGTGGGCCCTGATGAAGTCGATGAACAAGCACATGGGCAAGGTCGACTTCCAGGAGGCACCGGACGGCGAGGAGTCCCCCTCCTCGTCCCCCGCCTCCGGCACCACGGGGAAGGCCTCCCCGGCGAAGGGCTGAGCGGACCACCGAGGCAGGGGTGGGGCACGTCCCCGGGCATGCTCTCCGGCACACCCCACCCCGTGCCCGGCACACCCCACTCGGCGCCCGCCCGGGCACACCCCCCCGGCGCCGCCCGCGCCTGCGGCCTGCGCGCGGCTGCCGCCCGCGCGCCTACCCCTGGTCCACCGCCACCCCCATCACCTCCCGCTCGTGCCGGCCCGGTACCAGCCCCAGGCGCCAGGCCTGCCAGCCCGCCTCCGGCCGTACGCCCCGCTCCAGCAGCACGGCGTACGCCTCGATGCACTCGGAGAGCTTGGTGTCCCGCAGGGGGTGCGTGGAGCGGCTCAGCTGGGCCAGTTCCTCCTGGGCGACGGCCGTGCCGGCCTCCACCCCGCCCGGCGCGGCGTACGGCAGGAGGGTGCAGCGCAGGAAGCGGGCCCAGTCCTCGCCGCGGCGGTCGCCGTAGGAGGAGAACAGTCCCGCCGCCTCGTCGCACAGGGCCAGGGCCTGCTGGGGGCGGGCGTTGCCCGCCTCGACGATCGCCAGTTCCAGGCAGGTCCACGCCTCGCCGTGCGCGACACCGATGCGCTGGAAGTCGGCCCGGGCGTCGACGAGGAGCTGCCGGGCGAAACCGGAGTTGCGCAGCGAGCCGGTCTGGGCCGCCCGCTGGTCCCTCGTGACCCGGGCCGAGTGGTGGCGGGCGCAGGCCAGGCCGTAGACGTCGCGCATGCGGGAGAAGAGGGAGCGGGACCGTTCCAGTTCGCGGACGGACGTGTCCAGGTCACCGGTCTCCTCCAGGGCGAGACCCAGGTAGTACACGCTCCAGGCCTCGCCGCGGGCGTCCTCGTTGCCGCGGTGCCGGGCGGCCGCCGCGCGCAGCCCCTCCACCGCCGGGGACGGATCACCGGCGATCATGCGGGCGCGGGCCAGCTGGGTCAGGGCCCAGGCCTCGCCGCGGGCGTCGCGGGTACGGCCGTAGAGCTCGAGGGCGCGGCGCAGGTCGGTCTCCGCGGCGGGGACGTCGCCGCGGCGCAGGTTCAGCTGGCCGAGCTGGAAGTGGGCCCAGGCCTCGCCGTGCACGGAACCACCCTCGCGGTGCAGCACGAGGGACCGATTCAGCAGGTCCAGGGCCTCGCCGAGACGGGCCCGGTCCCGCTCCACCGCCGCCAGCGCGTGCATCGTCCAGGCGCGGTCCGTCGCCAGCTCGGGCGCGGACTGCAGATCCATCGCCTCCCGCAGTTTCGCCGCCGCCTCCGTGAGATGGCCCTGGTGGTGCAGGGTGATGCCCAGCGAACACAGGGCACGGGCCGCGCCCGCGTCGTGATGGGCCCGGAGGTAGAGGTCGACCACCGAGCTCAGCGTCGTGCGGGCCTTGTCCAGCTCGCCCAGCTGGCGGGCCGCGATGCCGGTACGCCACTGCACGGACCGCACCAGCAGGTCCTCACCGGCCGACTGGGCCAGCTCGCTGATCTCACCGAGGCGGTAGAGGTCACCGCGCAGCAGGCAGTAGTCGCACAGCGCACCCAGCAGACTCAGCACGGCCGTCTCGTGCACACCCTCCGCCTGGCGCAGGGTCGCGGTGATGAAACTCGACTCGTCGTCCAGCCAGCGCAGCGCCTCGTCCAGGGACGTGAAGCCGTGCGGGGTGAAACGGTCCGAGCGGGTCGACATGTTGCCGTCGACCAGCCGCAGCACCGAGTCGGCGAGCTCGGCGTAGCTGACGATCAGCCGTTCCTGGGCCGCCGTCAGCTCCGTCTGGTCCTCCTCGTCCAGCAGCCGGGCCTGGGCGAAGGCGCGGACCAGGTCGTGCAGGCGGTAGCGGTCGCCGCGGACCCGGTCGACCAGACCCGCGTCGGCGAGCGCCGCGAGATGCCGGGCCGCCTCCCCGCGGTCGGTGGCCAGGAGCGCGGCGGCCGCGGCCGCGCCCAGCGAGGCCCGCCCGGCCAGCGCGAGGCGCCGCAGCAGCCGGCGGGTGCCCTCGGGCTGGTCGGTGTAGCGCAGCCACAGCGCGCGCTCGACGGGCTCCACGGGGCCGTACGCCTCCAGGGCCGTCGCCAGTCCGCGAGGTGAGCGCGGGCCCAGCGCGGAGCCGGCGACGCGCAGGGCCAGGGGCAGGCCGCCGCACAGCTCCCGTATGCGGTCGGCGGATTCGGCGTCGTACGGCCCTGACGCGTCCTGTGCGGCCGCGCTCAGCAGTTCCTCCGCGCCCGCCGCCTCCAGGGGCCCCACCGGGAGCCGGTGCACCCACGCGGACAGCTCGGCGGGCAGTTCCAGCGGGACCCGGGAGGTGACCAGGACCAGACTGTCGGAGCGTTCCGGGACGAGCACGCGCACCTGTTCCGGGTCGGAGGCGTCGTCCAGGATCACCGTGACCGGCAGTCCTGCGAGATGCTGGTAGTAGAGGTCGGCGAGACGTTTGACCTGCTGGTCGGGTGAGGAGCGCTCACGGAAGAGGAGCTGTTCACGGGGGGCGCCGAGCCGGTTCAGCAGGTGCAGCAGGGCGTCCCGGGTGGGCAGCGGGGCCCCCTCCGCGCCGTCGCCGCGCAGATCGACGACGCACGCGCCGCGGAACTGGTCCCGCAGGTCGTGCGCGGCCCGCACCGCGAGGGTGCTGCGGCCGCTGCCGGGCGGGCCGTGCAGGACGACGACCGTGGGCCTGGTCCGCGTGCTCGCCCGGGCCGCCTGTACCCACTGCCGGATCTGCGCCAGCTCCGCCCGCCGTCCCGCGAACGGGCCGACGGGCGCCGGAAGTTGGCCGAACGACTGGTCCAGCACGGTCCGCCCGCGCGCCGCCGCGCTCTTGTCCGCGCCCTTCAACTGCGGGCCCGGCGCCTTCTTCGGCCGAGGCCCGGTCGTCGCGCTCAGCACCCGTTGCTCGTCGAGGAACGGGCGGATCCCCCGTACCTCCAGCGCCGTCAGCCACTGCAGCCGCAACTGCTCGGCGCCGCCGGGCTGTCCGGCCTCACCGGCGTGGTGATGCGCGGCCGGCAGATGCGATCCCGCCACCTTCACCACGGTGGCCGCGGCCCCGACCACGCCGACGGTGACGCCGGCCCCGAGGGCCGTGCCGGGGCCGGTGCCGAGCGCGAGATCGGCGACGGCGGTCGTCACGGCGGCAACACCCGCCACCAGCAACGGAGTCCGCCCCCCGGCCTCACGCGCATACCGCTGCGCGAAGCTGACCCGCCCGGCCTCCCGCGCGTCCAGGGCCCGAGCATAGGCCTCGTACTCCTCGGCGGCCGTCTGCGCCATCGCGTCCAGCGCCCCACGCGCCCGCGTCATCAGCACCTGCCGGTCGGTCCGCCCGCCGGACCGCCGCACCTCCTCCTCCACGGCCCGCGCCAACAACCGCTCGGCTTCCGCTCTATGGCTGTCCCGCATGTTCCGTCCCCCTCGAGCGGTCTCAGCTTTCGTCGGTCAAGTGTGCGGCGGGCGGCTCCGGGGCGCGAGGGGGCGTACGGGCACCGATCGGCCTGGAGCGGCACGGTGCTTCGCGGGGCGGGAATCCCCCTCGGGGGGGGGCCGGTCGGCCGCCGGGGCCCGGTGCGCGGGCCGCAAAGGGACGGCGGACCCGGCGCGCGGGTCACCGCGACGTCCGAGGTCGCCGTCCGGGCGACGTCTGCCTCGTGACGAGCGGGGTACTGCGGCAGGATGGACTCCATGGCGAACCGACTGGCCCATGAGACATCCCCCTACCTCCTCCAGCACGCCGACAACCCCGTCGACTGGTGGCCCTGGTCGGAAGAGGCCTTCGAGGAGGCGCGCCGCAGGGGCGTGCCGGTGCTGCTCAGCGTGGGGTACAGCAGCTGTCACTGGTGCCATGTCATGGCTCGGGAGTCCTTCGAGGACCGGGCCACCGCCGACGATCTCAACGCGCACTTCGTGAGCGTCAAGGTCGACCGCGAAGAACGTCCCGACGTGGACGCCGTGTACATGGAGGCCGTGCAGGCCGCCACCGGGCAGGGGGGCTGGCCCATGACCGTGTTCCTGACGCCCGACGCCGAGCCCTTCTACTTCGGTACGTACTTCCCGCCCGCCCCCCGCCATGGCATGCCCTCCTTCCGGCAGGTGCTGGAGGGGGTCCGGCAGGCCTGGGCCGACCGGCGGGAGGAGGTCGCCGAGGTCGCCGGGAAGATCGTGCGGGACCTGGCGGAGCGGGAGATCTCCTTCGGGGACGGCCGGGCGCCGGGGGAGCAGGAGTTGTCGCAGGCGCTGCTCGGGCTGACGCGGGAGTACGACCCGCAGCGGGGCGGGTTCGGCGGGGCGCCGAAGTTCCCGCCGTCGATGGTGGTCGAGTTCCTGCTGCGGCATCACGCGCGGACCGGGGCCGAGGGTGCCCTGCAGATGGCCCAGGACACCTGCGAGCGGATGGCGCGGGGCGGGATCTACGACCAGCTCGGCGGCGGCTTCGCCCGGTACTCCGTCGACCGGGACTGGACGGTGCCGCACTTCGAGAAGATGCTGTACGACAACGCCCTGTTGTGCCGGGTGTACGCCCATCTCTGGCGCGCCACCGGCTCCGAGCTCGCCCGGCGTGTCGCTCTGGAGACCGCCGACTTCATGGTGCGGGAACTGCGGACCGCTGAGGGCGGGTTCGCCTCCGCGCTCGACGCCGACAGCGACGACGGGACCGGGAAGCACGTCGAGGGCGCGTACTACGTGTGGACGCCCGAGCAGCTGACCGAGGCGCTGGGCGAGGAGGACGCCCGGCTCGCGGCCCACTACTTCGGGGTGACCGAGGAGGGCACCTTCGAGGAGGGCGCCTCCGTCCTCCAGCTGCCGCAGCAGGACAGCGTCTTCGACGCCGAGAAGATCGCCGGCATCAGGCGGCGGCTCCTCGACGCCCGCGCCCGGCGTCCCGCACCCGGCCGGGACGACAAGGTCGTCGCCGCCTGGAACGGGCTGGCCGTCGCCGCGCTCGCCGAGACCGGTGCCTATTTCGACCGCCCCGATCTGGTGGAGGCGGCCGTCGGCGCCGCCGATCTCCTCGTACGCCTGCATCTCGACGAGCAGGCCCGGCTCTCCCGCACCAGCAGGGACGGGCGGGCCGGGGCCAACGCCGGGGTGCTGGAGGACTACGCCGACGTGGCCGAGGGGTTCCTCGCGCTGGCCTCGGTCACGGGGGAGGGGGTGTGGCTGGAGTTCGCCGGTTTCCTGCTGGACCACGTTCTCGCGCGGTTCGCCGACCCGGGGTCCGGGGTGCTGTACGACACGGCCGCCGATGCCGAGCGGCTGATCCGCAGGCCGCAGGACCCGACCGACAACGCCGTTCCCTCCGGGTGGACGGCCGCCGCCGGCGCACTGCTCGGGTACGCCGCCCACACCGGCTCAGAGCCGCACCGCGCCGCCGCCGAGAAGGCCCTCGGTGTCGTCAAGGCTCTGGGGCCGCGGGTGCCCCGTTTCATCGGCTGGGGGCTCGCCGTCGCCGAGGCGCTGCTCGACGGGCCGCGTGAAGTCGCCGTCGTGGCGGCGGGGTTCGACGAGCCCGCCGCGAGGACCTTGCTGCGTACGGCGCTGCTCGGCACCGCGCCCGGAGCGGTCGTCGCCTTCGGCACCGCCGGGAGCGACGAGTTCCCGTTGCTCGCCGGCCGTCCGCTGAGCGGCGGGGAACCGACGGCATACGTCTGCCGTAACTTCACCTGCGACGCGCCGACGACCGATTCTGAACGGCTTCGGATCGCGCTGGGCGGCTGAAACGCACTTTCCGATCCGCGGCGGGAAGGATCTCAGGCGCCGCTGAGGATCATCGCGCCCAGCGTGAGCTGAGCACCCCACTGCACCAGCACGGCGCCGAGCCTCGCGTACGTCCAGCGGGCTCGGGGCCACACCAGTGCGGCCACACCGGCCAGCACGGACAGCCAGAACACGCCGTACAGGACGGTGCCGGGGACCGACGAGCACTGTTCGCCGTAGGTCAGGCAGCGGCTGCCGCGCTCGGTGGCCAGCACGGCCAGCCAGGCGAGGGCGACGGTCGGCAGGAGGGAGAGGAGTCCGGCCACGGCCCAGCCGGTGAGGTAGCGGTCCTTCTGCCGGGGTGTGAGGGTGACCTGCTGCGGCGCGGTGGTGTTCATGGCTCCATCCCACCGCGCGGCGGGGCTCCGGGTGATGCGCCGTCGTACTCAGTTTCCCTGCGCACGCATGCTCAGGGCGTCCTCGACGATGGCCTCCAGCTGTTCGTGGTGCGCGCCCTTCCAGTACGCGCGGCCGCAGGACTCGCACCGGGCGAAGACGTCGTACGAGCGGTGGGTGCCGTGCTCCAGCTGGTCGGCGACCTCGTCCTTGGTGGCCGCGTGCAGCAGGCCGTTGCAGGCGGTGCAGCGGCTCCAGGGGCGCAGGTCGGGGCGGAATCGGTCGAGGATGTCCCGGAGCTGGTCCTCGGGGCGGGTGCTGTAGACGAAGGCGCCGGCCCACAGTTCGCGGCGGCGCAGCAGGCCCCGGTCGCGGCTGAGCATGACCCGCTGCTCGGCGGCCGAACGGGCGGCCAGGGCCGGATCGCCGATGTCCGTCGACTCGTAGGCCGTGTCCACGCCGAGCAGGCGCAGCCGGCGGGCGAGGGTGCCGAGGTGGACGTCGAGGAGGAAGCGCAGGGGAGCGCCGGGGACCTGCTGGGGGCGGGCGACCGGGCGGACGGCCACCGACTCGCCGTTGGAGGGGATGTGGGAGACCGGGGCCTCGTGGCCGTCCACGAGGAGGGCGCCGACCTCCGTCAGCGGGACGCCGAGGGATTCGACGACATGGCCGAGGGTGGAGACGCCGTCGACGGCGAGGGGGTGGGTCCCGGTACGCCGGGCGTGCGGGACGAACACCGCCAGCTCGGGGGCGACTTCGACGAGGATCTCGGGTGCGTTCACCTGGTCAGGATGGCATGGCGGAGGGGGCCGGGCTCAGGGGTTTTTGCTGGGCAGTCCGTGCTCCAGGACGTCGAGCGTGCGATCGAGGAGGGTCGCGAAGTCGTCCCGGTGGCCGTGCTCGGCCCAGTAGATGGACGCCTGCATCAGTCCGCCCATGAGCGACATCGTGTACACCCGGACCTCCAGGCTCTCGGGGTCCAGACCGGTGCGCTCGCCGATCACCTCACCGAACATACGGCCGGTGACCGACATGCTCTCCATCATCCGCGAGCGCACCGCGGGGACCTGGACCATCACACGGGTGCGCAGCCGCGCCACCTCCGGGTCGTCCTCGATGCCCGGGCGGACCGCCTTCAGCATCACGTGGCGGACGCTGTCGGGCCACGGCTCGTCGGCCGGCCGGGCCCGTAGTTCCGCCACGAGGACCGGGTCCCACTCGTCGGTGAGGACGATGTCCTCCTTGGTCGGGAAGTACCGGAAGACGGTCGACGGCGACACTTCGGCGCGCTCGGCGATCTGGTCGATCGTCGTGGCGTCGTACCCCTGTTCCCCGATCAGCGCGTAGGTCGCGGTGCGGATCGCCTCGCGGGTCTTGATCTTCTTGCGCTCACGCAGACCCAGCTGGGGGCGGTCGGCGGGGGAGGCGGGGCGTGCGGCCGTCATGTGGTTCATTGTCGGGCATCCGCCGCGGCCGGGGCCATGTCGGAGCCGGTGCTCCGGGTGCGGCGCGCCGTCGGCGTTCCCGGCAGGAAGGCCGCCGCGAGCAGCGCCGGCGGCGGGGCGGCGACCGCGCGGACCAGCAGGACCAGGGTCATGCCGTGCACGTGGGCGGCGTTCGCGGAGGCGGCGAGTGCGCCGAGCCCGCCCGGTCGGCGATCAGACGGGGGGCGGCCACCGAGTCCCCGGCGGTGCCGGCGGCCCCGGCGGGCGGGCCGGTGACGTCGAGACGGTCGCGGAAGGTGCTCGCGCGCAGCCTGCCGAGCAGGGCGCGATGCCGATGGCGCCGCCGACCTGACGCAGGGGCATCAGCAGGCCGGAGCCGCTGCCCGCCCGGTCGGCGGGGAGGGTGATGAGCGCCCCGGTCATGGACGGGACGAGAGCGACTCCGGAGCCCAGGCCTGCCACGGCGAGCCACGGCGCGGTGAAGCCGGAGCCGGCCGTCGTCCGGGTGCCGGGCAGGGCGGCGAGGGAGACGATCACGAGGCCGGCGGCGACCGTGGCCCGCCCACCGAAGCGGAGGGAGGCGGTCGGGGCGAGCCGGGCGGCGCCCGACGGACCGAGCACCAGCGGCAGCAGCCGAACACCGGTGCCGAGGGTGTCGTCGCCGAGGACGGCCCGGAGGTGGGGCGGCAGCACGAACAGCAGGCCGGACAGCACGAACATCGCCGGCGTCGCGGCGCCCGCGTCGAACAGGAAACCGCGGTGGGCGACGGCCCGCCCCGGAAGTGTTCGTGACGGCAGCCGTGAAAGGAAGGTGACTGTCAAAATCCAGGGGCTGTCAATCGCCGGCCTTCCGAGGGCGCGAAAAAGGCCACGGCTGGAGAGCCGTGGCCGGGAGAAGGGGCGGAAGACCGACACTACGCGTGCTGGTACGCCACCAGCGAGATGCCGACGTAGTGGACGACGAACGCGGCGAGCGTGAGGAGGTGGAAGACCTCGTGGAAGCCGAACCAGCGCGGTGAGGGGTTCGGCCGCTTGATGCCGTAGATCACGCCGCCCGCGCTGTAGAGGATCCCGCCGACGATCACCAGGACCAGCACCGCGATGCCGCCGGTGCGCATGAAGTCCGGGAGGAAGAAGACGGCCGCCCAGCCCATCGCGATGTAGCAGGGGGTGTAGAGCCAGCGCGGGGCGCCGACCCAGAAGACCCGGAAGGCGATGCCCGCGAGCGCCGCGCCCCAGATGCCCCACAGCAGCCACCGGCCCTTGGAGTCCGGCAGGAGCAGCAGGGTCAGCGGGGTGTAGGTGCCCGCGATGATCAGGAAGATGTTGGCGTGGTCGAGGCGGCGCAGGATGCCGTCCATGCGCGCGTTCCAGTCGCCGCGGTGGTAGAGCGCGCTCACGCCGAACAGCAGGCAGGCGGTGAGTGCGTAGATGCCGCAGGCGATGCGGCCCCGGGGGGAGTCCGCGAGGGCGGTCAGCACCAGGCCGGCGATGAGCGCGGCCGGGAACATGCCGAGGTGCAGCCAGCCGCGGAGCTTGGGCTTGACGGGGTGGGGCAGGGAGAGCGCGACGGGGCCTCGGCCGGCGGCCGGCGTGTCCGTGGGCGCGTCGGGGACGGGCGTAGTCATGGCCTGCATGGTACCTACGGAACCGTAAGTTACGGATCAGTCCCGCTGCTTCCGGGGGTCGGCAGTGGCCATCGTCTCACGGCGGTGCACGGGTACCCGCTTCGGGTTCATCTCAAAAGATCTTCTGCTGAACACCAAGTGGACGCAAAGAAGCGCGGTTATGCGTGGCGATCCTCACTCTGCTCACCTGTGACGCCGTCTGGACAGATGGGCGCGGGCGTCGGATGATCAGATGAGTGCGGTCGGCACCGGATGAGCGCCAAGGGCGAACCCGTGATGCAGCATCCGGGCCGCAGCCCCCACGGGGCCTCCAACAAAAAACCCCTCATTTAGGAGCGATCGTGGCGCGCGACATCGCGGCTCCCACCGTCCCCACCAACCATCAGGAACTGATCTCGTGGGTCAACGAGATCGCCGAACTGACGCAGCCGGACAGTGTGGTCTGGTGTGACGGGTCCGAGGCCGAGTACGAGCGACTGTGCGGGGAGCTCGTCGAGAAGGGCACCTTCAAGCGCCTCGACCCGATCAAGCGCCCCAACTCCTACTACGCCGCTTCCGACCCGACCGATGTCGCCCGGGTCGAGGACCGGACCTTCATCTGCTCCGAGAAGGAGGAGGACGCCGGCCCCACCAACCACTGGAAGGCCCCCGCCGAGATGCGGGAGATCTTCGCCGGTGAGAAGGGCGTCTTCCGCGGCTCGATGCGCGGCCGCACCATGTACGTCGTCCCGTTCTGCATGGGCCCGCTCGGCTCGGACCTCTCCGCGATCGGCGTCGAGATCACCGACTCCGCCTACGTCGCGGTCTCCATGCGCACCATGACGCGCATGGGCCGGCCGGTCCTGGACGAGCTGGGCTCCGACGGGTTCTTCGTCAAGGCCGTCCACACCCTCGGCGCCCCCCTGGAGGAGGGCCAGGCCGACGTCCCGTGGCCGTGCAACTCCACCAAGTACATCTCGCACTTCCCCGAGAGCCGCGAGATCTGGTCCTACGGCTCCGGCTACGGCGGCAACGCCCTGCTCGGCAAGAAGTGCTACGCCCTGCGCATCGCCTCCGTCATGGCCCGCGACGAGGGCTGGCTGGCCGAGCACATGCTGATCCTCAAGCTCACCCCGCCGCAGGGCGAGTCCAAGTACGTCGCCGCCGCCTTCCCCTCCGCCTGCGGCAAGACCAACCTCGCGATGCTGGAACCCACCGTCTCCGGCTGGACGGTGGAGACGATCGGCGACGACATCGCCTGGATGCGCTTCGGCGAGGACGGCCGGCTCTACGCCATCAACCCCGAGGCCGGTTTCTTCGGCGTCGCGCCCGGCACCGGTGAGCACACCAACGCCAACGCGATGAAGACCCTGTGGGGCAACTCGGTCTTCACCAACGTCGCCCTCACCGACGACAACGACATCTGGTGGGAGGGCATGACGGAGGAGACCCCGGCCCACCTCACCGACTGGAAGGGCAACGACTGGACGCCGGCCTCCGGGACCCCGGCGGCCCACCCCAACGCCCGCTTCACCGTCCCGGCCTCGCAGTGCCCGATCATCGCGCCCGAGTGGGAGGACCCGAGGGGTGTGCCGATCTCGGCGATCCTCTTCGGCGGCCGGCGCGCCAGCGCGGTCCCGCTGGTGACGGAGTCCTTCGACTGGAACCACGGCGTGTTCCTCGGCGCCAACGTGGCCAGCGAGAAGACCGCCGCCGCCGAGGGCAAGGTCGGCGAGCTGCGCCGCGACCCCTTCGCCATGCTGCCGTTCTGCGGCTACAACATGGGCGACTACATGGGCCACTGGATCGACGTCGCCAAGGGCAAGGACCGGACGAAGCTGCCGAGGATCTACTACGTCAACTGGTTCCGCAAGAACGACGAGGGCAAGTTCGTCTGGCCCGGCTTCGGTGAGAACAGCCGCGTCCTGAAGTGGATCGTGGAGCGCCTGGACGGCAAGGCCGAGGGTGTCGAGACCCCGATCGGCATCCTGCCGACGAAGGAGGCCCTCGACACGGCCGGTCTGGAACTGGCCGACTCCGACCTGGAGTTCCTGCTCACGGTCGACAAGGAGGTCTGGCGCGAGGAGGCCGCCCTGGTCCCCGAGCACCTCAACACCTTCGGCGACCACACCCCGAAGGAGCTGTGGGACGAGTACCGCGCACTGGTGCAGCGCCTGGGCTGAGCCCGCCGGGTCCGAAGGACCCTCCCCGGACGCCGCGGCCGGCTGCCGACCCTGACCAGCGACATCGTCACGGCCGGCCGCGGTGACAGCACCAACCGCACCACAGACCGGCGAGGTTTCGCACAACGGCGTGCGGAATCATGGGCCTGTCGTCACGTCCTGTCCGCCCCGACAGGAGGTGACGACAGGCCTTCGCCCGTTCTCGGGCCGCCCCCGCGGAACACCCACATCCGCAGCAGTGTGAAGCGCAGGACCGTCGCCGCGCCGTTGGCCACGATCAGCGCCCCGATCTCCACGTGCGCCGAGTCCGACAGCGTCCGGTGCGCCAGCGCCAGGGCGCCGCTGCTGAGCGCGAGCCCGGCGGCGAAGGCCACCAGCCCCTGCAGCTGATGCCGGGCGGCCCCCTCCGTGCCGCGCACCCCGAAGGTGAACCGGCGGTTGGCGGCGGTGTTCGCCACCGCGGTGACCAGCAGGGCGACCAGGTTGGCGAGCTGCGCGTCGAGGAGCGGCCGGAGCGCCGCGAACAGACCCAGATGGGCGACGGTGGACAGCACGCCGATGACGGCGAAGACCGGCAGTTGCCGGGTGACCCCGGGGGAGCGGGGTGCGTGTGTCTGGGCGCGCTGAGCCATTCCAGCATTGTACGGTAAGTGAGCAAATATGACCGTAGGTGAGCAAATCGGGCACACTGTCGTGCCCGTCCGCTCCGGATGGGCTGGGATCACCGCATGATCGAGTCGTCGGTTGAGCTGTCGGTCGTGATTCCGATGTTCAACGAGGAAGAGGCCCTGCCCGCTCTGGCGGAGCGGCTGCGGCCGGTGCTGGACGGAACCGGGGAGACGTACGAGGTCGTCGCCGTGGACGACGGTTCCACCGACGGGACGGTCGGTCAACTCGAACACCTGCGGGCCGGCTGGCCACAGCTGCGGGTGGTGCGGCTGCGCCGCAACAGCGGGCACCAGGCCGCGCTGACCGCCGGGCTGCACCACGCCCGAGGTCACTACGCGGCGAGCCTCGACGCCGACCTCCAGGACCCGCCGGAGAAGATCCCCGAGATGCTCGCCCTGGCCCGCTCCCGGCACCTGGACGTCGTCTACGGCGTACGCGCCAACCGCTCCAGCGACACCGGCTTCAAACGCCGTACCGCCGCCGCCTACTACTGGCTGATGCGCCGTCTGGTCGGCAACCATGTCTCCGCCCAGGCCGGCGACTTCCGGCTGCTGTCGCGCAACGCCCTCGACGCCCTGAGGGCACTGCCCGACCAGCCGCAGGTGTACCGGCTCCTCATGCCGTGGTTCGGCTTCCCCAGCGGCGAGGTCGCCTACCGCCGCGACCCGCGCGTCGCCGGTCGCACCAAGTACCCCCTGCGCAAGATGGTCCTGCTGGCGGTCGACAGCGTGATCGGCTTCTCCGTCGCCCCGCTGCGGCTGGCGATCTGGCTCGGTGTGCTCGCCTTCTGCGTCTGCCTCGGCATGCTCACGTACACCCTGTCCGCGTACGCCGCGGGCGACACCACCCGCGGCTGGACCTCCCTGATCATCGCGGTGCTCTTCGTCGGCTCCGTCCAGCTCATCTGCCTGGGCGTGGTCGGTGAGTACATCGGCCGTATCTACACCGCGGCGCAGCGGCGTCCCACCTACTACGTCGCCGACGACACCGGCGCGTCCGCCCCGGCGAGCGCCCTCAGGTCCGGGCCGGCGCGGCCGCGGTCGGGCTGACCGCCGGCCGGCCGGCTTCGGCCGGCGCCTGCGGGCCCCGGGACAGCTCGCGGACGGTCGTCCGGAGCACGGCCACCAACGCCAGCAGCATCAGCGCGCTGTGCGCGGGCATCGACAGATACGGGGCCAGCTCCGCGGAGTTGCACTTCAGATAGCTGCCGAACGAGGCGAGCTGCACCAGCACCGGCACGTACCAGAGCCGCCGGGGCAGGACGAACGCGGCCACCACGCTGAGCACGTCCGCGACGTAGAAGTACCGCTCGTGCATCGAGGGCAGCAGGAACGGCACCACGATCGCGGAACAGGCGGCCAGCAGCACGACGTGGGTGTCCGTGAGCCCCGGAGCCCCGGGGGCGGCGTCCGGCGCGCCGGACCGGCCGCGGCGCAGGGACCACACCGCCAGTCCGGTCAGGAGGGACACGAGCACGCCCGCGGCCAGCACCCCCGCGGTGCGCACCGGGCCGGTGTCACCGGGCACCGACACGAACTCGTAGACGGACGGCGCCTGGAGGGACAGGAGCTGGTAGGTGTCCGTCTGCCGGGCGTAGACCGTCAGCAGCCGCCAGGGGTCGGCGCCGAGCAGCAGGGCCGGGACGTCGAGGGCGAGGTACGCGCCCGGGACCGCGAGCAGGCTCCGCCACGGCACCCGCCCCACCAGGACCAGGACGAGCAGGAAGGGGAAGAGGAAGACGGCCTGGAACTTGAACGCCAGGGCGATCCCGAAGAACGCGCACGCCCACCACGGCCGGCGGCCCAGCACATGATGGACGCCGCCGACCAGGAAGGCCGCGTAGACGGCGTCGCACTGGCCCCACCATCCGCTGTTGGTGACGACGGTGGGCAGGAACAGCACCACGGCCGCCGCGCCGAAGCCGGCCCGGGACGGGACGGGACGCAGCCGGGTCACGATCCGGAAGGTGTAGTACGCGAGCGCCAGGTCGAACAGGACCGAGAGCCACTTGATGCCGGCCAGCGCCGGCAGCGGCAGGTAGGTGAGCGCGGCCAGCAGGTACAGGTAGGGGACGTTGTAGTCCGAGAAGCCCGGGTCGGCGAGGGCGCGGAACCCGCCGTGGGCCGACAGATGCCGGTACCAGGGCTCGAGGAAGATGACGTAGTCGCCCGATGTGCCGGGCGTCAGGAAGATGCGGGCCGAGAGGGCCGCCGCCACCGTGGTGTACACGGTCAGCGCCCGCACCGTCGGATCGGTCGTCGTCATCCGGCACTCCCTGCGGGGCTCGGTTCGGGTGCGGGGCGCAGGGCGTCCCGGAAGGACTCCGGCACCTGGGAAAGGAGCGCGGGATCGGCCGCGACGGCACTGCGGAACTCGTCCGCCGCTTCCTCGTCGCGATGCTTGCGCGCCCAGAGGTCCCCGAGGTGCAGATGTGCCGTGGCCGCCCGCGGATCGGCTCCGACGGCGCGTTCCAGGAGTCCCATGGCGCGGTCGGGGTCGCTCGACTTCAGCAGCAGTGCCTCGTTGAAGAGGGCCGCCTGGAACGACGGATCGATCTTCAGGGTCTTCTCGTAGGCGGCGCGGGCGTCGGCGGTCCGGCCGTCCTCGTGCGCGATGACGCCCAGGTTGTACCAGGCGACCGCGTTGTCCGGGTCCAGCGCGAGGACCTTGCGGTAGAGACGCGAAGCCCCTTGGGGATCCGCGCTCTGCTGCAGCGTGAGTCCTGTCCGCAGCAGGGTGTCGGCCGTCGGGGGCCGTTTCACCGGGGGCCGTGCCGCCGGTTCCGGGAACGCCGCCGAACAGACGACCACCGACCACGCCATCACTCCGGTGGCGGCGGCAGCCGCACCGGAGAGCACCACCAACAATCGCCCGCGTTTCACGCCATGACGTTACGAGGCCGTTCTCACGCCGCGGACGAGCGGCGGGCGGGGAGGGGCGCGGTCCACCCGAATGCAGGCAGCAGGACCTGGTGCCCGGCGGACAGAAAGGTGGCGCCCGGTCCGCGCGTCGCTGCGGGTGCACGCGGACCGGGGCCGTAGAGGGACCCCGAAGGGGGTCAGCCGGCGGTGCTCAGCTCCTGCTGCTCCGCCAGCGCGGCGGCGTGCGCGTCCATGCGCTGCGCCGCCAGGATCGCCGCCGCCGTGTCCGCGCGGGACGCGGCGACGACCAGGGCCCGTCCCGCGAGGGAGTGCGCCCGCTGGTGCAGGGCGGCGACCCGGGACTCGTGGCCGGCGGAGGCCGCCGCCCGGGCCGGTGCCCGTCCTTCCCGCAGCCGGGCCACCTGCTGTGCGAGCCGTGCGGCCGCGGTGTCGAGGTCGTCGGACGGCGCCGGCCCGCGCAGCTCGTCGGTGACGGCGAGCAGGGCGGCGAGGTGACCGGCGAGCTGGATGTCCAGCTCCTCCTCGCGGCTGCGGTGGGGGAAGTCGGAGGTGCCGGCCATCGTGGTGTGGACGGACCCCTTGCGTGCGGAAGGGGTGCGGATCGGCTCGTACATGAGGATGGCCTCCTGTGCTCTGACAGGAAGCCATCCTAGCTTGGATTTCGTCTAAAGTTGAGCCGTTCACAGAACAGGACGACTGCTCCACGCACCGTGAGGGGCGGGGTCAGGGCTGGCCGTAGCCGTCCAGGAAGCGCGCGATCCGGCCCATGGCGTCCCGCAGATCCGTCGCCGTCGGCAGGGTGACCACCCGGAAGTGGTCCGGCTCCGGCCAGTTGAAGCCGGTGCCCTGGACGACCATGATCTTCTCCTGGCGCAGCAGGTCCAGGACCATCTGCCGGTCGTCCTTGATCTTGAAGACGGTCGGGTCGAGGCGCGGGAAGAGATACAGCGCCCCCTTCGGCCGGACGCAGGTCACCCCCGGGATCCGCGTCAGCAGCTCGTACGCCGTGTCCATCTGCTCCTTCAGCCGTCCGCCCGGCAGCACCAGGTCGTCGATGGACTGCCGCCCGCTGAGCGCGGCCACCACTCCGTGCTGGCCCGGCATGTTCGCGCACAGCCGCATGTTCGCCAGGATCGTCAGACCCTCGATGTAGGAGTCGGCGTGGGCGCGCGGCCCGGAGATCGACATCCAGCCGACCCGATAGCCGGCGACGCGGTAGGCCTTCGACATCCCGTTGAAGGTGAGCGTCAGCAGGTCCGGGGCCACAGCGGCGGTGGGGGTGTGCGTGGCACCGTCGTACAGGATCTTGTCGTAGATCTCGTCGGAGCAGACGAGCAGGTTGTGCCGCCGCGCGATGTCGGTCAGTCCGCGGACCATCGCCTCTTCGTACACCGCCCCCGTCGGGTTGTTGGGGTTGATGATGACGATCGCCTTGGTGCGGTCGGTGACCTTGCGCTCGACGTCCGCGAGGTCGGGCATCCAGTCCGACTGCTCGTCGCAGCGGTAGTGGACGGCCGTGCCGCCGGACAGGGACACGGCGGCCGTCCACAGCGGATAGTCGGGCGACGGTACGAGCACCTCGTCGCCGTCGTCCAGGAGCCCCTGCATCGCCATCACGATCAGCTCGGAGACGCCGTTGCCGATGAAGACGTGCTCGACGTCCGTCTCGATGCCGAGGGTCTGGTTGTGCATGACGACCGCGCGGCGCGCCGCGAGCAGGCCCTTGGCGTCGCCGTAGCCGTGCGCCGTGGAGACGTTGCGGAGGACGTCCTCCAGGATCTCCGGCGGGGCCTCGAAGCCGAAGGCGGCCGGGTTGCCGGTGTTCAGCTTGAGGATGCGGTGCCCTGCCGCTTCCAGGCGCATCGCCTCCTCGAGAACCGGGCCCCGGATCTCGTAACAGACGTTGGCGAGCTTGGTCGACTGGATCACCTGCATGTCTGGGAGCTTACGGCCCGGTAACGCTCCGCGGGGGGTGTTTTCCACCACGCGAGACGGGTGTTTTGGTCGGTTATCGCCGGTAGCTGTCCCCTGAGGGGCGCCCGTCCCTACAATGCGCGCCCATGTCCAGGCCAGGCGAGCACGAAAACGGGACGAACGGAGTGAATTCCATGAAGGGCGACGCGCCCGAGGTTCAGCCGGTCGTGTACCAGCCGTACGCCGAGACCGATGTGCCCTCCTATGAGCAGTACACCGACCCGGCGGCCGCGCACGGCTGGCAGAACGCGTACGACGAGACGCAGCAGCTGCCCCGGATCGGCCCCGACGGGGACGTCGGCCTGGCCGGCGGCCGCGCGGACCGCCGTCGTGCCGCCCGCCGTGGGGACGGCCGGCGCCGGGTGATGATCGCCGCGGGTGCGGTGGGGGCCGCTTCCCTGGCCGCCGTGATCGCCGGCTTCTCGCTCTCCGGGTCCGCGTCGAGCGGATCGGGCGGCGAGAAGGGCGGCACCCGGTCGGATCTGCCCAGCGTCACGGACCTGGTGTCCTCGGGCGGGTCGGCCGTGCCCGGAACGGCCGGCTCCTCCGGTTCGCCGACCGGCGCCGCGTCGCCCGGCGCGAGTGCCTCGGCGGACGCCTCCGCCGACCCGGAGGTGAGCGGCGAGCCCTCGACGGCCCCCTCCTCCGCCGCCGTCGCCCCCTCGGCCACCGCCACGTCCTCCACCTCGGACGACTCCGCCCCGGCCGACACCGCCCCGGGCAACTCCAACGGCAAGGGCCGCGGGCGGGGGCACTGACACCGCGGCAGGCGTCACCCTCGCCACGGGTCCCGGGCCCGCCGGTGAACGGCCGCCGCTGGAGGGTCCCACCTGGAGACGGACCGGATCGCGCCAACTCCCGGCCGGAATCAACTGCTTGCCCCTCCGTGCATCCGTACCAAGAATGCACATGACAAAAAAGTGGCGGCCGGAAGATCTCCGGTCGCCTCGTCGTCAGAGGGGACCCCCACATGAGAAAGCCTCTCGTTGCCGCCGTCTTCGCCCTGGCCGTCGTCGGGGCCGGTGCGGCACCCGCGGTCGCGGCGCCCGACACGAAGGACGCGGCCGCGCCCACGCTGCAGGCCGTCAACCTCGCCGGGACCGTGGCGCTCAGCAACTGTTCCGGATCGGTCATCCGCTTCCCGAACTCCCTGGACACCGACCCCGCACTGGTGCTCAGCAACGGCCACTGCCTGACCTCCGGCTTCCTGGACCCGGGCGAGGTCCTCACCAACCAGACCTCCACCCGGTCCTTCGGGCTGCTCAACTCCTCCGGCACCCGCGTCGCGACCCTGCGCGCCAGCAAGCTCGCCTACGCGACGATGACCGACACGGACGTGTCGATCTACCAGCTCACCAGCACGTACGCGACGATCAAGAACTCGTACGGGATCTCCGCGCTGACCGTGCAGGACACCCACCCGACCGCCGGTACCGCCATCACCGTGGCGTCCGGCTACTGGAAGAGGCTCTACAGCTGCAACATCGACGGGTTCGTGTACCGGCTGAAGGAGGGCGACTGGACCTGGAAGGACTCGGTCCGCTACACCTCCGCCTGCCAGACCATCGGCGGCACCTCCGGCTCGCCGGTGATCGACCAGTCCACCGGCAAGGTCGTCGCCGTCAACAACACCGGCAACGAGGACGGCGCAACCTGCACGGTGAACAACCCCTGCGAGGTCGACGCGAGCGGCAACGTCACCGTCCGCCAGGGCATCAACTACGCCCAGGAGATCTACCAGATCCCGGCCTGCTTCACGACCGGCAACCAGCTCAACCTGAGCGCGAGCGCGTGCACCCTGCCCAAGCCGTAGGGCGCAGGCCGTAGGGCGCGCGGGCGTTCCGTCACACGGGACTGCGACGGACCGCCCGGCCCGCCAGCACATCCGTCCGCCGGCCGTCCTCGATGACGAAACGGCCGTCGACGAGGACGTACGGGATGCCCGTGGGAAGCGTGCGGGGGGCGTCGTACGTCGCACCGGCCGCCACCGTCCGCGGATCGAACAGGACCAGGTCGGCGCGGTGACCCTCGCGGACCAGGCCCCGGTCGGGCAGGCGCAGCCGGGCCGCCGGACGGCCGGTCAGATGCGCCACGCACTCCTCCAGGGACAGGATCCCCAGCTCCCTCACGTACCGGCCGAGATAGTGCGGGAACGTGCCGTACGCCCGCGGGTGCGGCCTGGCGCCCTGCAGGACGCCGTCCGAGCCGCCCGTGTGGACGCGGTGGCGCATGATGGCCCGCACGTTCTCCTCGTGGCCCACGTGCTGCAGGATCGTCGGGCCGAGGGCGTCCTCGAGCAGCAGCCGGCGGGCCGTCGCCCAGGGTGCCTCGCCGCGCAGCGACGCCGACTGCCGGACCGTACGGCCGACGAAGTCCCCGAGGGCCGGGTTCGTCACGCCCGAGATCTCGACCGTGTCCCAGTCCACCGGCACCCCGTGGCAGCCGTCCGCGCCGGTCACCTCCAGGTCGTGGCGGATGCGTTCGGCGGTCCCGTCGTGCGCGAGGCGGCGCAGGACCTCCCGGGGGCCGCCCTCGCCCGCCCAGCTCGGCAGCAGGGCCGCGAGCGTGGTGCAGCCGGGCGTGTAGGGGTAGGTGTCGAGCGTGATGTCGGCGCCCGCGTCGAGCGCCTCGTCCAGGAGGGCGAGCAGTTCGGGCGCCCTGCCCTCGTTCACACCGAAGTTCATCGTGGCGTGGGCCAGGTGGAGGGGGCAGTCCGCCTTCCGGGCCAGCTCCACCATCTCGGCGTACGCCTCCAGCGCGCCCGCCCCGTAGGAGCGGTGGTGCGGGCAGTAGTAGCCGCCGTAGCGGGCCACCACCCGGCACAGCCCGGTCAGTTCGGCGTCCTCGGCGTACATGCCGGGCGTGTACGTCAGGCCCGACGACAGGCCGACCGCCCCCTGTTCCAGGCCCTCCGCCACCAACTGCCGCATCCGGGCCGTCTCCTGGGGCGTGGCCGGGCGGTCCTCCCAGCCCACGGCCAGGGCGCGGACCGTGCCCTGCGGGACGAGGTAGGCGGCGTTCACCGCGATGCCCCGGTCCAGGCGGTCCAGGTACTCGCCCACCGACCGCCAGTCGAAGTCGATGTCGTCGCCGGGGCCGTTCCAGCCGGCGACGGCCTGGCGGACCGCCGCCAGGGTGCGGTCGTCGACCGGGGCGTACGACAGTCCGTCCTGGCCCAGGACCTCGAGCGTCACTCCCTGCGCGGCCTTCGCGCTGTGGTCCGGGTCGCGCAGCAGGGCGAGGTCGCTGTGCGCGTGCATGTCGATGAAGCCGGGGGAGAGGACCAGCCCCTCCGCGTCCAGCTCCCGCACGGCCCGGGGGCGCTGGCAGCCCGCCGCGGCGGCCTCCTTGACGATCGACACGATCCGTCCGCCGTCGATCACCACGTCCGCGCGGTAGGAGTCCGCGCCGGTGCCGTCGACGACGTCCGCGTCCCTGATGACGAGGTCTTCCATGCCGGCCCTCCGCTCAGAAGAACGTACGGATGTACTCGACGACCGTGCCGTCCGCCTCCGCGACCGGGATCAGCGGCCACTTGTCGAAGGACGTGCACGGGTGGGACAGACCCAGGCCGACCCAGTCGCCCACCCGGACGTCCGCCCCGTCGGTGGTGCGCAGCCAGGCGTGCTGGTCGGACAGGGCGGTGACCGAGACGCCGGTGGCCGGGCGCTCCGTGCCGTCGCGGCGCACCACCTGGGCGAACGGCAGGTCCAGGTCGTGGGCGGCGTCCCGCTTGCCGGCGTTCACGAACGCCTGGGAGGGGGAGGGGCGCGAGACGACCTGGGTCCACAGACGGAAGGCCGGCTCCAGGGCGCCTTCCTCCGGCACCCGGTTGAACGGGGTCAGCCGGCGGTAGTGGCCGTCGTCGTGCGAGACGTACGCGCCCGAGCGCAGCAGCTTCAGGACGGGGGAGGACAGGCCGGGGATCTCGGCGAAGACCTCGGCGACCGCGTCGAACCAGGCGCTGCCGCCCGCGCTGACGACGATCTCCTCCACGCCGACGAAGCGCCCCGCCTTGTCGAAGTCGACGGCGAGCGCCACCAGCCGGCGCAGCCAGGCCCGCACCCGCTCCCGGTCCGCCCGCGGGACCTCGCCCTCGTACCCCGCGACCCCCACCAGCCGCAGGGTCGTGGTGGCGGCCACCGCGTCCGCGACGGCCGCGCACTCCGCCTCCGTGCGGACACCGGTACGGGCGCCCTCGCCGGCGGCCAGCTCGACGACCACGTCCAGCGGGCGGGCCGCCCCGGTCAGGGCCGCGTCCATCAGCTTGACCCCGCGCACGGAGTCGACGTAGCAGACGAGCCGGAAGTCCGGATCGGCCGACAACTGGCCGGAGAACCAGCGCAGGGCCGCCGCGTCCACGACCTCGTTCGCGAGGAACACCCGCCGGACGCCGTACGCCCGCGCCACCCGGACCTGGTGCGGGACGGCCAGGGTGATGCCCCAGGCGCCGTAGTCGATCTGCCGCTGGAAGAGCTGGGGCGCCATGGTCGTCTTGCCGTGCGGGGCGAACGCGAGGCCGTGGCGGGTCGCGTACGTCTCCATCAGGCGCAGGTTGTGCTCCAGGCGCTCGGCGGAGAGGGCCAGGACCGGGGTCGCGAAGCCGTCGGCGAAGAGGTTGCGGCGCTGGGCGGTCAGCTCGGCGACGGTGAGGCCGTCGGCGTCCGGCGGGAGGCCCTTGAAGCGGTGGTCGACGCGTTCCTCGGCGAGTCGGGCGAGCGCCTCGGTGCTCATGGAACCTCCCTGATCAGGATGGTTGCAGTATGTGCAACATCCATTGCGTATGTCGCTTGTCGCTGTCTAACATCTCGCCCGACGCGGGGTCAACGGACCCGCCTCCCCCTTCCCCGACACCGGGAGCCACGACGATCGTGACCGAGACCGGAGCCCGTCACGACCCCGACGGCGTGGACGTCGTCGCGCTCGGCGAGTCCATGGTCACCTTCCTTCCCTCCCGTCCCGGCCGCCTCGCCGACGTTCCCTCCTTCGACCGGGCCATCGGCGGGGCGGAGTCCAACGTGGCGTGCGTGCTGGCGGCGGCCGGGCACACGGTGCGCTGGGTCAGCCGGGTGGGCGCGGACGGGTTCGGCGACCACCTCGTCGAGACCATCGGCTCCTACGGGGTGGACGTGGCGTCCGTACGGCGGGACCCGGAGCGCCCGACCGGCGTCTACTTCCGCACCGCCGGCGACCGGGCCACCGCCGCCCACGAGGTGGCGTACTACCGCGCCGGCTCGGCGGCCTCCGCGATGGCCGTGGGGAACGTGGACCTGGCGGCGGTGCGGGCGGGGCGGGTGCTGCATCTGTCGGGCATCACGGCCGCCCTGTCCGGGGACTGCCTCGGGCTGCTGCGCGCACTCACGGCCCCCCGGCCCGGCCGCCCGCTCGTCTCCTTCGACGTCAACCACCGGCCCGGGCTGTGGACGGACGGCGACGGCCCGCGGGTCCTGCGGGACCTCGCGCGCGGCGCCGACCTCGTCTTCGTCGGCGCGGACGAGGCCGAGGAGGTGTGGGGCCTGAAGGGCGCCGGCGCCGTCCGCACCGCGTTCCCCGGCCCCGGGGTGCTCGTCGTCAAACAGGGGGAGCGCGGGGCGACCGTCTTCGGCAGGGGGAGGGCCCTCCACGTCCCCGCCCCGCACGTCGACGTCGTCGCCGCCGTCGGCGCGGGCGACGCCTTCGCCGCCGGGTTCCTCTCCGCCACCCTGCGCGGGCTGCCCGCCCGCGACCGGCTGCGGCACGGGCACCTCATGGCCGCCGCCGCCCTGACCGTCCCCGGAGACCTCGCCGTGCCCCCGTCCCGGGACCACGCCGACCGTCTGGCCGCGCTCGACGACCGGACGTGGGGGACACTTCGACTCGGCCCCGGCTGGACCCGAGCCGCAGCGGCCCCCGAGGAGGTACGCACCCCATGAGCCAGACCGTCGACCGCGCCCTGAGCATCCTGCCGCTGCTCGCCGAGGGCCCCGCCGACCTCGGACAGGTCGCCGGCCGCCTCGGCGTCCACAAGTCGACGGCCCTCAGGCTGCTGCGCACCCTCCACGAACACGGCCTCGTCTACCGCCAGTCCGACCAGCGCTACCGGCTCGGGGCCCGCCTCTTCGCCCTCGCCCAGGAGGCCATGGAGAACCTCGACGTCCGCGAGATCGCCCACCCCCACCTCGTACGGCTGAACGAAGAGTGCGGGCACACCGTGCACCTCGCCGTGTACGAGGAGGGCGAGGTCCTCTACATCGACAAGGTGGAGAGCCGTTACCCGGTGCGGATGTACTCGCGGATCGGCAGGCCGGTGGCCATCACGGTCGCCGCCGTCGCCAAGCTGCTCCTGGCCGACCTGCCCGAGGCCGAGCGGCGCGCGGTCGCCGAGAAGCTCGACTACCCCCCCTACACGGCCCGCTCCACCCCCGACGCCGCCGCTTTCCTGCGGGAGTTGGCGAAGGTGCGCGAGCAGGGCTGGGCCACCGACCTCGGCGGCCACGAGGAGTCCGTCAACTGCGTCGCCGCACCGATCCGCGGTGCCGACGGCCGGGTGGTCGCCGCGATGTCGGTCTCCGCGCCGAACGTCGTCGTCACCGCCGACGAACTCCTCGCCCTCCGCCCGCTGGTGCGCCGTACGGCGGACGCGATCAGCGGCGAGTACTCCGGCAGGACACCGATCAAGGAAGCGACCTGATGACCGAGAAGACCGCGCTCACCCCGAAGACCCACACCGCCCCGCCCGCGGCGTTCTCGCACGGGGTGAAGAAGGGGAACATCCTCCAGGTCGCCGGCCAGGTCGGCTTCCTCCCCGCCGAGGAGGGCAGGCCGCCCACGCTCGCCGGCCCCACCCTGCGCGAGCAGACCCTGCAGACCCTCGCCAACGTCGAGGCGATCCTCAAGGAGGGCGGCGCGAGCTGGGACGACGTGATGATGATCCGGGTCTGTCTGACGGACGTGGACCACTTCGCCGAGATGAACGCGATCTACGACGCGTACTTCGAGGAGCAGGCCCTCACCGCCCCGCCCGCCGCCCGTACGACGGTCTACGTCGGCCTCCCCGCCGGACTGCTCATCGAGATCGACGCGCTGGCCGTGCTCGGCTGACGCGCCGGCACCCCGTCGGCGAGCGGGACACCCCGGTTCGTGTAGGTCTCTGGTAACGAAGTAGGGGCTGGCTGTGTCCGGCACAGGATCTTCGACCATACTGCCCGCTGTGGAGCAGCGCATAGGTTCGAGCAGCCAGCCCCTGGAGGGCGCCGGATTCGACCCGGCATTCATCCCCGGGCTCACGTCGCCCGTGACCGCGGAGCCTGAGGAGACGAAGGCGGCCGCGGACGCCGACGGCGTCGACGACAGCGATGACAGCGACGACGTCCAGGACGCGGTCGTCGGGGCCGGGGCGGCGGAGACTCCCGCCGAGGAGGAGCCGGACGAGCCCTCCGACGGCCCCGTCTTCGAGGCCTCCGACCGCCGGGCGCGGATCATCGCCGACGCCAGGGGTGTCCGGCTCCGCCTCGACGAGGAGGAGTGCGAGTTCCGCTGGGACGAGATCGGCGCGATCGAGACGGAGGCGCCGCGCTTCGGCAAGCGGTTCACCGTCACGGTGCACACCCCTGACCGCCGCTGGTACCCGATAGAGGTCGAGGCGACGGCCAGGGCGCGCTTCAAGGAGTGGGAGTCGGCGCTGGACGAGGTCCTCGACGCCTACTTCGAAGAGGGCGACGAGGAGGCCGAGGCCGGCCAGGCGCGCGAGGCGTGACCTTCGGCGCCTTCGCCGCGGGGCGCACCTAACCGCAGTACTGGGCCGCCTTGCCGATGGACCGGTACATGCAGTCGGCGTTCTCCAGCAGTTGCAGCACCGCGTCCCGGTTCCGGGAGGTCTCCCGCTCGATCACCTCGTCGGGCGGGTAGAACCCACCCCCGGAACTGGACGCCGGATACATCTCGAAGGTGTACGAGAAGATCTTGTGCACGCCCCAGAGATAGTCGTCGATCGACCCGTCCGTGATGTACAGGTCGCTGGACTGCTCCGCGGTGTAGCCGTTGCTCGCGGCCATCTTCTGCCCGACCGCCTTGAACGCGGCGTTGTCGTCGGCCGTCATGCCGGTCGCCGTGTCGGAGTAGGTGTACCCGAACGGCCACAGCACCAGCTCGCTGTAGGTGTGGAAGTCGATCCCGGCGGTGATCTGCTGCTTGCCGCCCACCACCCGGCTGCGGACGAAGTCGGAGACCACCTTCACCTCGGGCGCCGACTCGGCCGCCGTACCCCGGTACGTCTCGGAGGACGTGGAGCCCGAGGAACCGCCGCAGCAGCCCCACTTGTAGTTCCAGTTCCGGTTGAGGTCCGTGCCGACGTACGAGGAACCGGAGTTGGGCTGCCGGTTCTTGCGCCACGAGCGGTAGGAACCGGTGGCGATGTCGTACTCGCCGCCGTCCGGGTTGAGGTCGGGGACGATCCAGATCTCGCGCCCGTCGACCATGCCGGTGACCCGGGGGTCGGAGCCGTAGCCCGCCCCCAGCTCGCGCAGCAGATACAGGGCCATCTCGACGGTGAGGTGCTCGCGGGCGTGCTGGTGGTGGGTGAACAGCACCTCCGGCTCGGCCTCGTCGGTGCCCACGTTGTCGCTGATCTTGACGGCGACGATGTCCCGGCCGCCGTAGGACTTGCCGATGACCCGCTTGCTCATGATGTTCGGGTGGGCGGCGATGCGCTGGTCGATCTCCGCCGTCATCTCGGCGTAGTTGTGGTACCTGGAGTCGGCCGACGGGAAGTCGAAGAGCCGCACCTCGCTCTCGGCGAGGCGATCGGGCGCGGAGCCCACGAGGGTGACCTCGTAGCCCTGGGCGCGCAGCTTCTTGATCTGGTCCGCCCGGCCGGAGACGACCACGGTCTCCTCGTCGGCCTCGTCGACGCTCACCCCGGCCTGGGCGATCGCGGTGCGGGTGAGGGGGGTGCTGTGGTCGACGTGGATCTCGTACTGGCGGATGTCGTCGGACGAGCGGGCCGCTTTCGGGGCGCTGTCGGCCGAGGCGTCGGTGGCCGTCGCCGAGAGGGGTGCCGCCGCGAGGGCCAGCAGGGCGGCGAGGGCGGCGGTCCGTCTGCCGCCGCGGGCGCTGGTGGTCGCCGGTGCCTGAGCCGCGGATGCGAAGTCGCATGACTCTCCTTTGTGGGGAGTGGTGTGGGGGGTCGTGCTGTGCGCTTGCTGTGTGCGGCAGTGCGAGTGCCGCTCATGGTCCGGCGTTGGCATGGTCAGGTCAAGAGAGCTTTTGGGAGTCACTGGCCTGAATCATGCGGAAAGCGGCGTCCGATCGGCGGCGCAGTGTACGGACGGGCGTGTCGCGGCACGCGATCCCCGGTGAAGTGCACCCGCGGGAGTGAGGGTGACGTGCGGACACGCGTGTCCGGGGGAAGCCTGGGGGTCCGCACGCACGCTCCCCCGGAGGACTGGCCGATGACGGGTGGACCAGCGCCGCGCCGGGACGGTCACCCGCCCCTGGGGACGACCGGCCTCGCCGCCCGGCTGGGCGAACCGGCCGGACTCCGCGAGCTCTCGGCCAGGAGGAGGCCGGTCACCCCGACGGGCCCCGGCAGTGGGGGCAGGACCCGCCCGGCCGCCCGGATCACGGCCCGGGCCGAACACGCCCTCCCCGGCGGCGTCCGCTCCGTCCGCCTCTCCGGTCCGCGCGACCCGGCATCCGAACGCCCGCACCCTCTCGTTGCGTCCGACCGACCCATGGGGGACCCATGACCGCTCAGCCCTCGCCCTCCCACCCGCACGCCGGCTCCCGCTCCCCCTCCCGCTCCCCGGGAACGTTCGACCACCGCATGACCGTCTTCAGCACCGACGAGGCCTTCGTCGCCGACGCCCTCGCCTTCCTCGCCGAGGGCCTCGCCGCCCCCGACGAGCCCCCGCCCACGGCGATCCTCGCGCCCGACAGGCTGGACCTGCTGCGTGACGCCCTCGGAGCGCAGGCCAGGCACGTCGCTCTCGTCCCGCACACCGACTGGTACACGGGCTCCGCCGCCAACGCCGTGGCCCGGGCCGCCGGTCACCTCGCCGGACACGCCGGGCCGGGAGGCCGTGCGCACCTCCTCATGGAACCGGTGTGGAACGGCCGGGCCGGCCGCTCCCCGCGCGAGAGCGCCGAGTGGATCCGCTACGAGGCCCTCGCCAACCTCCTCTTCGCCTCCGCGGCCACCACCGCGATGTGCGTCTACGACACCCGGACCGCGGGCTCCGTCCTCGTCGAGGCGGCCCGCCGCGCCCACCCCGGCACGGGTGTGTACGAGGACCCGCTGCGGATCGCCGCCGAGCTGGACGCCGTACCGCTGCCGCCGGTCCCGTCCGGCGCGCAGTGGCTGGCCGAACCCGCGCCGGAGGCCGTCCGCGCCTGGGCGGCCGGGTGCGGGCTGGGCGCCGCCGACGCGGAGGTGTTCGCCACGGCCGTCACGGAGGCGGCCACGCTCGGCCGGGTCACCGGCGTCCTGCTGTGGGGCGAGGCGCCCGGGTGCGTCTGCGAACTCTCCCTGGCGGAGCGCGTCGACGACCCCCTCGTCGGCTTCGTCCCGCCCGCGGCCGCCGAACCGGCACCCGGGCAGGGGCTCTGGTACGCCCGCCAGGTGTGCGCGTACGTCGACGTGCGGGACGCGTCCGGCGGGGGCACGGCCTTACGTCTGCAGTACGCGTGAGCCCGTCCGGGCGGCCGGCGCGGGCACGGCGGCACTCCGGACCCGGACCTTCCCGGCGGACCCCGCGCCGTCGGATCGGGTGGAGATCGCGCACGCCCTCTTGCCCACCCGGCCCCTTTGGGCTTTCTTGACCGTCATGGCGGACACCACGGGAAACCCCACGGACACCGAGGCACCATCCGGCATCGACAAGAACTCCCCCCGCACGAGCAGTTGGAAGCACATCGGCCCCGGCATCGTCGTGGCCGCGACCGGGGTGGGCGCCGGCGACCTGGTCGCGACCCTCATCGCCGGCAGCAACTTCGGCTACACCCTCCTCTGGGCGGCGATCGTCGGCTGCCTCGTCAAGATCTCCCTCGCCGAGGCGGCCGGCCGCTGGCACCTGTCCACCGGCCGCACCCTGTTCGACGGCTGGGCGAGCCTCGGCCGCTGGACGACGTACTTCTTCGCCGTCTACGCGGTTGTCTGGGGCTTCGTCTACGGCGCGGCCGCGATGTCGTCGAGCGCGCTGCCGCTGCAGGCGCTGTTCCCGGACGTGATGGACCTCGAGTGGTGGGGCATCGCGTGCGGGCTCGTCGGTCTGGTCTTCGTCTGGTTCAACAAGTACGCGGTCTTCGAGAAGGTCATGACGGTGCTGGTCGGCGTCATGTTCGTGGTGACGGTGTACCTGGCGGTCCGGGTGACCCCGAACCTCCCGGACGCGCTGGCCGGCCTGCTTCCCGTCCTGCCCGACGAGAAGGACTCCGTGCTCAACACCCTGGGCCTGATCGGCGGCGTCGGCGGCACCATCACCCTCGCCGCGTACGGCTACTGGGTCAACGCCAAGGGCTGGACCGACACGGGCTGGATGAAGGTGATGCGGCTCGACAACCGCGTCGCGTACGCCACGACCGGCATCTTCGTGGTCGCGATGCTCTTCGTCGGCGCGGAACTGCTGCACTCCGCGAACGTCGCGATCGCGACCGGCGACAAGGGGCTCGTCCAGCTGAGCGACATCCTGGCGGCCGAGTACGGCGGGGCGACGGCCAAGTTCTTCCTGATCGGCTTCTTCGCCACGTCCTTCACGTCGCTGATCGGCGTCTGGCACGGCGTCAGCCTGATGTTCGCCGACTTCGTGGCGCGCTACCGTACCCGCTCCGAGGCGCGGGGCGCGGAGGTCGCCTCCGGCGAGCGCGAGCGCTCCTGGCCGTTCCGGGCGTACCTGCTGTGGCTGACCTTCCCGCCGATCGTCCTGCTCTTCCAGGGCCAGCCCTTCCGCCTGGTCATCCTGTACGGCGTTCTGGGCGCGGCCTTCCTGCCGTTCCTGGCCGGCACGCTGCTGTGGCTGCTCAACTCGTCCCGCACGCCGAGTCAGTGGCGCAACGGGCTGCTGAGCAACGGCATGCTGGCGCTGGCCGGGCTGCTGTTCCTGGTGCTGTGCGTGAAGCAGATCTGGGACCAGCCGTGGTCGGAGTTCTTCTGAGCCGAGTTAGTTGACTTTCGCAAACTTGAGTTTGGCAAGCACCTCTCCTGGGCTACTGCTCCCCGAGGAGAGGTGCTGTCCCGTGGCCGTGACCGTGCTGGACGACAAGACCGCGCTCGTGCTCATCGACCTCCAGGCGGGCACGCTCGCCGCCCCCACCAAGCCGTACGCGGCCGCCGACGTGGTGGCCCGGTCCGCCGAGCTCGCCGAGGCCTTCCGCACCGCCGGCGCCCCCGTCGTCCTGGTCCGCATGGCCACCTCGCCCGACGGCGCGGACGCGGTGCCCGGCCGCAGCGAGGCGGCCCGGGCGGCGGGCGGACGCTCCCGCCCGTACGACCTGGGCCCGATCGCCGAACCGCTGACCGGACACGACGGGGACAGCCACGTGACCAAGCGGAACTGGGGCGCCTTCCTCGGCACCGACCTGGACGTCCAGCTGCGCCGGCGGGGCGTCACCCAGATCGTCCTCGGCGGGATCGCCACCGGCCTCGGCGTCGAGTCGACCGCCCGCGCCGCCCACGAGCACGGCTACCACGTCACGTTCGCGGTCGACGCGATGACCGACATCAACGAGGACGCCCACCGGCACAGCGTGTCGTACCTCTTCCCGCTGATCGGCGAGCCGGGCACCACGGAGGAGATCCTGGCGCTGCTCAAGGGGTAGCCCCGCTCAAGGGGTGGTCGTGTCGCTCAGCCACTCCGGGCTGAGGGCGATCTTCCGCAGCTGCGAGAGGGTCAGGGCGGGCGCCTCGCGGGTCGCGGCCTTGTTCTGGTCGCCGGTGTTGAAGGCGCTGACGACGACCCGCAGACCGTTCTCGCGCAGCGTGTCGGCGGTCCACCTCACGACCCCCGCACCGCCCTTCTCGCCGGGCTCCTGGCGCACCGCGACCCGTGTGCCGTCGGCGAGCGTCTCGGCGTCGGAGCCGTAGCTGCCCGCGACGTCGGACATGCCGGGCTGCACATTGATCTGGACGAGGCTCCGGCCCTTGCCGTCGTCGACGACGAAGTAGCCGTACTCGGTCTCCTGGCTGCCGCTGGAGACCACCGAGACCCCCTCGGGCAGCAGCAGCTTGAGCTTGCGCAGGATCGCCGTGCCGGACATCTCGCCCGGACGGGCCGGGGCACTCGTGGCGGGGGTGGGCGCCTTCTCCTCGGGCAGGGCGTCGATGATCTTCCGCCACTGCGCGGCCGAGGCCAGCGTCTTCAGCTGCCGCGGGCTCAGCGGCGGGTCGGTCCGGGTGACCGGCTCGCCCTTCTCCGCCGGGGAGTTCCACTCGATGACGCTGACGTGGTGTCCGTCCGGGGTGACCAGGTCGGCGCCCCACGCCTTGGTCTCGACGCGGTGGTCGGGATACTCGTAGCCCTGGTAGACCGTGATCGCGGAGCCGTCGGACAGACCCTCGGTCGTGCAGCTGTCGAAGCCCGACTGCGAGCTCTCCGGGCAGGGCATCACCTCGGCGGAGGGATCGATGTCCGTCCCGCTCGACGCGACCCGCTCCAGGCCCAGGGAGATGGACCCCTCGCCCTTGCCGTCGTCGAACACGCCCACCGCGAGCGGCGGCAGGTCCTCGTCCGTGCCGCGCGCCTGCGTCTTCGTGAACTTCCCCTGGGGGAGGAGCTTCTGGAGCGTGCGGACGACGTCGTCGCCGGAGTAGGTCTTCGCCGGCTCGGGGCTGGCGGTGCGGCTCGCGGCCACGGAGGTCGGCTGCGGGGCGGGCGCGCCGTCCCGCGGCACGAGCAGGGCCCCGCCCACGCCCACGAGGGCGAGGCCCGCCGCGCTCCCCACGATCGCGGTCCGGCGCTGCAACTGCAGCCGCCGGCCGCGCCGCGCACCGGCGGCGGCGAGCTCGGTGCGGGGGGAGTCGAAGGCGCCGCCCACCTGGTGCAGGGCGGCGGAGAGCCGGTCCTCGAAGGGATCCGTCTGCTGGTCTGCGGGCATGGGGAACCACCGTTTCCACGGGCTGGGAATGATGTCGGGGGAGTGGAGGGGAAAAGGAAGGGGTGGGTCGGGGTGACGCCGTTCAGGGACGGACGTACTCGCCGATGTCCTCGCCGAGCAGCTCCCGCAGCCGCCCCAGCGCTCTCGAGCACCGGGTCCGTACGGCCGCGGGGCTGGCGTTCATGGCCCCGGCCGTCTCCTCGATGGACCGGTCCTCCCAGTACCGCAGCACCACGACGGCCCGGTCCTTGGCGGGCAGCCGACCGAGGGCCTGGAGCAGGGTCAGCCGCAACGGGGTGTCGGTGCGGCTCCCGTCGGGCACGTCGGGGAACGACTCCACGGCCCGTTCACGGCTGCTGCGGCGCCGCTGGTGGGCGAGGAAGGTGCGGGTCAGGACGGTCTGCGCGTACCCCGCCGGGTTGTCCACCCGGGACATCCGGCCCCAGCGGACGTACAGCCTGCCGAGGGTCTCCTGCACCAGATCCTCGGCGAGGTGCGTGTCCCCCGCGGTGAGCAGACACGCGGAGCGGTACAGATGCCCGGTGCGTGCCGCCGCGAACTCGGCGTACTCGTCCGCGCGGACCTTCCTCATGCGAGTCCCCCTGTTCGGTTGCCGTGCCGTCCTCGCCGTCCTCACCTCATTGATGCGGTGGGGTGGGGGAAATGTTTCAGGGGGACCGGAAAGCAGGATCACAGGGGGTGCCGGGTAGGTTGCCCGGGTGACAGACCAGCCGCCGCCGCCCCCGGCCGTCCCGCCGGGCTTCGGCCCGCCGCCGCCCCCGTACGCGCCGGGACCGCCCCAACCTCCGCCGGGTCCCGCCCCGTACGCGCCGGGACCACCGCAACCCTCCCCGGGTCCGGCCCCGTACGCGCCGGGACCCCCGCAACCCTCCCCGGGGCAGCCCCCGTACGCGTCCGGCCCGCCCCAACCCGCCGCGTCCGGACCGGAGTTCCTCGCCGTCGACAAACACAACTCGGTCGTCGTCGACGTGTCCGGCGTCGCCTTCGAGATGTACGACATCACGGTGGAGTTCCCCTGGCCGGAGATCCTCAGCGTCCACTACAAGGCGAGCCCCAACGGCAAGGCGCTGATGGTCGCCGTGGTCCATCTCGACGGCAGGGTCTACGAATGCGTCGTGAACGCCAGGCCCCGGGACGTGCTGCAGGGGTGGTTCGCGCAACTGGCCTGGGTGCTGGGCTACTACCGGCCGATGGGATGACGACGCGGCCGGGCCCTCGGGGAAGGGGCCGGCTGCGACGGGGGGCGAAAAGACGGGTCAGCGGGCGGCGACCTCGAAGGCGGCCGCGCGGGGCACGAACGTCGTGCCGCCGTCCTTCGCCGTCGCCAGGGCGGAGACGTACCAGGTGCCCTCGGCCAGGTCGGCGGCCTCCGACTGCGTGACCCGCAGGGTGTAGGTGCAGCGGGACGTCCCGCCCGAGGTGCTCTCGCACGTGGCGCCGTCCACGTGCCGCATCTCCGCCTCGGTCGGGTCCAGCTCCGAACTCGCGGGCCAGGCGACGACCTTGAGGCTCTTCACGCCGGAGTCGTCGCTGACGTCCGCGGTGAAGGTGAGCGAGCCGGCGCCGGCGTCCGAGGGCGCGGCATAGCGCGCCGAGCCGTTCCGCACGGACGGTTCTGTGGCGTCGGAGGCCATCGCGAGACCGCCGGCGGCCACCCCGCCGAGGACGAGGGCGCCGGCGAGGGACGAGAGGAGAACGCGCTTGGACATGGGAGATCCCCCTGGGTCGGTGTGAGAGCGGAGGCGGTGGTCGGCCGCTTCCCCGATGTGATCGAGCCTAGGTCCGGGGCCCCGGCGAAGTCCTCGCGCTGCGGGACGAACGACGGCTCTGACCGCGGGTGGAGGATCTGCACCCCAGGTAAGAGAACGGGATCCGACTCCAGCGGGAGTCGGCCCGCTCACCCGCGGCCATAGCCTTGGCCGGTCATGAGGCGAACCGACGACCGGCTGCTCCCGGTCCTGCTGATCTGCTTCCAGGCCGCGGTGTGGCCCGGGGCCCCGCTGCTGCGGGGGTCCCTGCCGCCCGCGACCGCCCTGCTCGTGGCGGTTCTGGTCGCCGGCCCGGTGACGGCCGCGCTCGCGCTCCGCCGCACCCGTCCGGTCACCACCCTCGTCCTGGTCGCCGCGGCCTGCGCGCTCGGGGCCGGACCGCTGCCCACCGGGGCGATGGCGGTCCTCGGCACCGCGGGCGTCGCCCTGGCGCTGTACACCGTGGCGACCGAACGCGACACCTTCACCGCCCTGCTGTGCGTGGGGGCGCTCGCCCTCTGGCAGTCGCTGCAGGGCCTCAGCCTGCACGGACTCAGCGACCGCGACGGACTCGACCTCGTCCTCACCGCCCTGCTGTACGCCGCCGCGTGCGGTGCCGGTCTCCTGGTACGGCGGAGCCGGCACGCCCGCCGGGCGGCCGAACACCGCTTGCGCCGGGCCGAGGCCGAGCGCCACCGCCTCCCGGCCGTCGAACGACGGCGTATGGAAAGGGAGTTGCACGACGTCAGCGCCCACCACCTGACGGCTGTGGTGGTCACCGTGGGCGCGGCGCTCGGGCTGCGCGAGCGGCGCCCCGAACTGGCCGCCGAAGCACTGGAGTTCGCGGCCGAGACCGGTCGCGAGGTCACCCGTGCGCTCGGCTCGGTGCGGGCGCCTGCCCCCTCGCGGGAGGACCTGCCCTCGCCGCGGGAGCGGCTGCTCGACCTGGTCGCCGGATTCCGCCGCCTCGGCCCGCGCGTGGAGTGCGAGATCGACCCCCTGCCCGACGGCGTGGTCGCGGACGCGGCGTACGGCATCGTGCGCGAGGCGCTGACCAACGTGGCACGGCACGCCCCCGGCGCGGACACCACGGTGCGGCTGCGGTACGCGGACACCCGCACGGACGTGGTGGTCACCAGCGCGGCACCGCCGGCCGGGGCGCCGGCGCACGGCGCGGGCCTCGGCGGTGGCCGCGGCCAGGGTTTCCTGCGGTCCCGGGCACGGGAGGCGGGCGGCACCCTGACCAGCGGCCCCACGGCCGACGGCGGCTGGGAGGTGCGCGCGACCCTGCCGGGCAGGACCGCCGCCCCGGTGGAGCGCACCGTGCCCCGGGGCTACCGCCCGGCGCAGGTGGTCGCCGCCGTCGGCCTGGTCCTGCAGCCGCTGCTCCCGGCGCTGGTCATCCGGTCGCAGAGCACGCCGGCCGGGTCGCAGGTGTCCGCGGGCGTGCTCTTCGCACTGCTGGCGGCGGCCCAGGCGGTCGCGCTGCTGTGGCTGCGCCGGGCACCCCGCGCCGCCCTCGGCGCGCTGTTCGCGCCGGCCGCGCTCTGGCCGGTGGCGATGGCCGCGGGCGAGTACGCCGGTCCGGTCGTCCTGCCGCCCGCGCTGAGCATGCTCGCCACCTGCGCGGCGCTCGCCGCGCACACGTCCCGGCGTACGGCCGCCGGTGCCTCCCCGGCCGGGGAGGCACCGGCGGGGGCGCGGGCGATGGCCGCCGGCGCGATGGCGGGGCACGCCGGGACGGTGGCCGTCGGCGCGGTGGCGGTGGCGGTGCACGCGGGAGCGGCGACGGCCGCCGTCCTGGACCGGGGCACCGCGGTCCCCGGCTGGGCGGTCGCCGGGTGCGCCACGGCCGGGGCGGCCCTGGCGGCCGGCGCGGCCTGGTGGGGCGGGGTCCTGCGCGGGCGGCGCGAGGGGGCCGCCCGGGGCTCACGGGACGAACGGCTCGCCGCCTGGACCGAGGAGGCCGTCCGGGACGCGTGGGCCGAGCGCCGCCGGATCGCCGCCGGACTGGAGACCACCGTCCTGGCGCGGACCGCCGGCATGGTCGCTGAGGCGGAGGCGGGCCGGCTCGACGGGACCGCCGAACGCGCCCGCGAGGCGCTGGCCGCCATGCGGGCCCTGCTCGACGCGGTCCGGGAGAACGAGACGGGACCCGCCTTGCGCCCGCAGCCCACCCTCCAGGCCCTCGACCTGCTCGCCGCGCAGTGCCGGGCCACCGGCCGCGAGGTGGCGATACGGCTGACCGAGCGGGTGCCCGAGCGGCTGCCCACGGCGGTGGACCTGGCCGCCTACCATGCCGCCGAGACCGTGCTCGCGGCCGGCGGCGAGGAGCCCGCGGTGCTCGAACTCGACGCCGACGGCGATACGTTGACGCTGACCGCCACCGGGGTGCCGCCCGGCGCCCGTTGCGCCGTACGGGAACGGCTGGCGGCGCGGGTCGCGGCGCTCGGCGGCACCCTGACCACCGGTGCACCGGGCCCGGTCGGTCTCCGGCTGCCACTCGCACCGGGTCCGGAGCAGGGTGACGAGGAGAGGGAACGATGAGTCTCAAGGTGCTGGTCGTCGACGACCAGGGCATCGTACGGGCGGGATTCGCCGCCGTGATCGACGCCGAGGAGGACCTGACGGTCGTCGGCGAGGCCGGCGACGGCGCGGCGGCGGTGCGGCTGGCCGAGGAACTGTCCCCCGACGTGGTCGTCATGGACGTACGGATGCCCGTGCTGGACGGCATCGCCGCCACCCGCATCATCACGGGACGGGAGAACGCGCCCCGGGTGCTCGTCCTGACCACCTTCGACCTCGACGCGTACGTGTTCGACGCCCTGCGTGCCGGTGCCTCCGGCTTCCTCCTCAAGGACGTCCGTCCGGCCGAACTCCTCCAGGGCATCCGGGTGGTGGCGGCGGGCGAGAGCGTGCTGGCCCCGTCGGCGACGCGCCGTCTCATCGGCCACTACGCGGCCGGGACGCACGGCGGTACGCCGGCCGGGAACGCCTCCCGCGCACTGGACAGCCTGACCGGCAGCCAGCGCAACGTCCTCGTCCTGGTGGCGTCCGGTCTCAACAACGCCGAGATCGCCGAGCGGTTGGGCATCACGGTCGGCACCGTCAAGTCCCATGTGAACGCCCTGCTGCGCAAACTGGGTCTGCGCGACCGCGTCCAGGCCACGATCCTCGCGTACGACCTGGGCCTCGCCCGCCCGAACCGGCCCGGCACCCCCCTCTGACCCCCCGACCCAGGAGCCACCCCGTGACGGGTACCGCCCTTTCCCACCGCCTGCGCCACGCCCTCACCGACGTCTTCGCCCTCGTCTACCTCGCGCTCTGCGCGGTGCTGCTGACGTGGGCCCTCGTGGTCACGGCCATGGACGACTCGGGCGAGTCCATGGCGGCGGTGATCCCCTTCCTCGCCACGGCCCCCGCCAGCCTGGTCCTGCTCTTCCTCCCCGACCACCTCACGATGTCCCTGCTCGCCATCGCCTTCGGGGCCCTGGTCAACGCCACGGTCATCGGCTGGTGCGCGCGGGCGCTGCGAGGACGCCGCTGACGACCCGGGAAAGGAATTCCCACCGGAATCCGGCGGTGGACGGAGAACGCGAAACCCCTTCCGTCCCCCACCGGCCGGCCGATTTCCCGGCGGACTACTCGTAGAGGTAGTCCACCTTGGTGGGGCCGCCACCGTTCTGCTCGATGCCCCACATGTAGGTCTGGTTCGACTTGATGTCCAGGTTGAAGCCGTCGCACCCGGCGTCGCCGCCGTCGTCCGCCGACGCCAGCAGGTACCAGTCGTTGACCTGGTTGGCGAGCCAGATCCAGACCTTGCCCGTGACCCCGTGCCCGTTGGCGTACGTGTCACAGACCACGAACGAGTCCGGGTCGGCGTCGTCGTGCTTGATGTACCCGACTCTGTGCCCGTTCTGGTAGATGCTCAGCGAGGCGTCCGCGGCCTGGGCACTGGTGGACACACTGAAAATGAACGCACTCGCCACACCGACCGTGGCAACTCGGGAAAACCACTTCTTCAGCATCGACCCAGCTCCTCCACTCGATTCATTCCGGTGAAAGGAGCGTAGGCGGATTTGCCGGTAGTTCACCAATCAATCTTCCTGATGGAATTCGGGTTCGCCGCTTATGGGGGTGCGGGAACCGAATTCCGGGCCGACTGAAAGGCAATGGAATTCACGTTTCGCGAACCGGCGGTCCGGACGGGGTGTCCGGACCGCCGGAGGTTCACGGCAGGGTGTGGACGTGGGGGCCCACCGCGGTGGACCAGGTGTTGCCCGCCGCCGCGTCCCAGTTCGTGGACCAGGTCATCGCGCCGCGCAGGTCGGGATAGGTCCTGGAGGGCTTGAAGGAGCCGCAGGACGTGCCCCTGGTCAGGCAGTCCAGGGCGTTGTTGACCACCGTCGGGGACACGTATCCGCTGCCCGCGCCCCTGGTGGAGGCCGGCAGGCCCAGGCCCACCTGGGACGGGGCCAGACCGCCCTCCAGCTGGATGCACGCCAGTGCCGTCAGGAAGTCCACCGAGCCCTGGCTGTACACCTTGCCGTCGCAGCCCAGCATCGAACCGCTGTTGTAGTACTGCATGTTGACGACCGTGAGGATGTCCTTCACGTTCAGCGCGGTCCGGAAGTAGGAGTTGGACGTCGACTGCATGTCGATGGTCTGCGGGGCCATCGTCAGGATCAGGCCCGTGCCGGCCTTCGACGACAGCGACCGCAGCGCCTGGGTCATGTACGTCGCGTCGAGGCCGTTCTCCAGGTCGATGTCGACGCCGTCGAAGCCGTACGTCTGCATCAGCGAGTGGACCGAGTTCGCGAAGTTCGCCGCGGACGTCGCGTCGCTCACCGACACCGTGCCGTTCTGGCCGCCGACCGAGACGATCACCTTCTTCCCGGCCGCCTGCTTCGCCCTGATGTCGGCCTTGAACTGGTCGACCGTGTAGCCGCCCAGGCCGGCCGAGTCGAGGTTGAAGGTCACCGCGCCCGGTGTCGTCGTCGCGTCGGCGAAGGCCACCGCGATGATGTCGTACTGGGAGGGGACGTCCGAGATCCTCTGGACGGTCGCGCCGTTGTCGAAGTTCTGCCAGTAGCCCGTCACCGCGTGCCTGGGGAGGGTGCCGCCCGGGCCGCCGGTGGCGGAGGTCGTCCCCGTCACCGCCGTCGACTTCGGCGACTCGCCCGCCGCGTTCGTCGCCGTCACCTGGAAGCCGTACGCCGTGGACGCCGCGAGTCCGGTCACGGTCGCCGAGGTGCCGGTGACCGAACCGACCTTCGTGCCGCCCCGGTAGACGTTGTAGCCCGTCGCGTTCGACACCCCGGACCAGGCCAGGGACACCGATGACGAGGTCGTACCGGACACGGTCAGGCCGGCCGGTGCGGACGGGATCGTGGGGGCCGGGTCGCCGCCTCCGCCGCCGTCGGGGCCGTAGACGGAGACGTCGTCCGCGTAGTACGGCTGCTGGCCGTACCAGCCGTGCGTGTAGACCGTCACCGAGGTGGTGGACGAGCCGGTGGTGAAGGTGGTCTGCAGCTGTTTCCAGGAGGAGGAGTCCGGCGTCCAGGTCGACACGTCCGTCGTGCCGGTGCCCGTCACGCCCAGGTAGCTGTAGCCGCCCCGGACCCAGGCGCTCAGCGTGTACGTCGAGTTGGGCCTGACGGCCACCGACTGGGCGCACCTGGCGTTGTCCTGCCCGGCCGGGGTCGCCTTCAGCGCGGCCGTGCCGCCGTGCACGGGGGAGGAGACCGTCGTGCCGCTGCCCGCCGAGCAGGTCCAGTTCGTCAGAGCGGACTCGAAGCCGGCGTTCTTCGCGTTGTTGAGGTCCGCGGCGGACGCCTGAGCCGCGCCCGCCAGGGACAGGGCGAGGGCGGCGGTCACCGCTCCCGGCCAGAGCCGTGTCGATCTCGTCGCCGGCCGTGTCGGTCTCTTCGATCGTTTAAGTGGGGACATGACAACAAGTTGGTCCAGACCAATTGGCTTGTCAAGGGGTCCGCTTGTGGAGGCCCGGTGGAGGGACGCGGGTGCCCGGGGGTGCGTAACCTGCCCCGGTTTGCCGCGACTTGCGCGAAGAACAGTTCCTTACCAGCTGCGGAAAGCTGTTCTCCGGCCACAACGGCGTGGTTACAGTGCTGAGGTAGTCACGCAATGAAGTCACCCCGGTGCACCGGAGTAACGCCGGTGGGCCGGACCGCGGGAATCGGGGAGCTGCGCGTGCCAACTGCCATTGCCGTGACCGGCGCCGACCTGGCGCTGCCACCGCAGGACGAGCGGACCCTGCCCGCCGCCGTGCTCGCCGACCTCGACCGCATGCCGCTCGAACGCGCCCTGACCGTCTTACAGATGCTCGTCGAGCAGCACGGACATGTCGTCGTCGTGTACTCGCGGGCGACCCCGCCGGCCGTGGAGCAGAGGCTGCACACCATCCGCTCCCTGCTGGAGAGCGACCGCATCGCCCTCTTCCGGCCCGACCTGCCCCCGCTCGCGGTCGCCGTCCTCGCCCGCCAGCTGCGCCAGCTCGCCTCCTGCGACCTCGGGCCCGGCGTCCTCGCCTCGGCGGGCCGGCTGCTCACCCACTACATCCACGCCGGCGCGCTGCTCGGGTCCGTCGCCCGGCTCGACCGCGTTCCGGTCGTCGGCCTGACGTCGCATGCCAGGTCATGGGTTCCGGGTAGTCAGTTCGGCGTGCTCGCCCATCCGCAGGCGGAGTTGGTCAAGGCCGCTCCCGACGTCACCCTTCCCGGACCCGAGTTCGGGACCTGGATGCTCGTCGGCCGCGGCCAGCTCCAGTCCGAGTGGGTCACCGGCACCCTCGCCCCCGCCTGGCGGGTGCAGGGACTGCGGGAGACCGAGGCCCCCGCCGAGTCCGCCGGCTGGTGGGGGACCCCGAAGCTGATCGAGTTCTGCGCCTATCTGCCCGACCTGTCGGTCCTCTACCAGCTCGTCGCCTCGGTCCGGCAGGGCGTCTGCCACTGGTGCGGGATCGACGTCATCGGGGACCGCTGCGTGTTCTGCTCCGCCACCCCGCCGCCCGCCTCCGAGCTCACCGCCCGCCCCGTCCGCGCCCTCACGGCGGGCGGCTGAGGAAACGCCCGTTCCGTCCCCGCTCGACCCGACCCCCAACGAGGTTGCACGGTTCATGAACTCCCGTCAGCGCCGCGGCGTGATTCTCCTGCTCCTGTCGGTGTTGTGCGCCCTCGGTGCCTTCGCCGGCGTCCTCTCCGTCATCGACGACGTGAACTCCAAGGTCGGCCCCGAGGTCACCGCCTACGAGCTGCGGTCCGACGTGGCGCCGTACACGGCCCTCAGGGAGGGCCAGTTCAAGAAGATCGAGATGCCCGAGCGGTGGCTGTCGGAGAACGCCGTCACCGATCTCGCCGCGATCCGCGGCAAGATCGCCGTGACGACCCTGAAGAAGGGCTCGCTCCTGCAGAGCGACATGATCGTCGACCAGCCCGCCCTCCGCCCGGGGCAGCAGGAGGTCGCCATCATGATCGACTCGGCCACGGGTGTGGCGGGCAAGATCACCCCGGGCTCCTCCGTCAACGTCTACGCCACCTTCGAGGGCGCCCGGGACACCGACCCCGACCAGTCGAAGATCATCGTCACCAACGCGCGCGTCCTCGACGTCGGCGAGCTGACCCCCCTGGAACCCGACCAGAACAACCGCGACCGCTCCACCACCGAGGCGGTCCCCATCACCTTCGCGCTGTCCACGCTCGACGCCCAGCGCATCACCTACGCCGAGTCCTTCGCCAAGCGGGTCCGCCTCGCCCTCGTGGCCGCCGGCGGCGACGCCACGGTCCCCGACCAGGACCGTACGTACGAACTCGCCACGGACAAGTGAGAGGCCGCCGCCCATGCCCACGAGGATCCTCCCGGCCGTCGGCGACGCGGACGCGGTCCGCTCCCTCACCACCCTGCTCAGCCAGCTCCCGGACGCCGAACCGGTCACCCCGGTCGCCGACTCCACCCAGCTCGTCGACACCCTCGCCCGGCTCGCCGCTGAGTCGGTCGACGAACTCCCCGAGGTCGTCGTCGTCCACGAACGCATCGGCCCGGTACCGGCCCTGGAACTGGTCCGCGAGGTCGCCCTGCGCTTCCCGGCGGTCGGCGTCATCCTCGTCACCACGGACGCCGGCCCCGGACTCTTCCAGGCCGCCATGGACTCCGGCGCGCGCGGCCTGGTCACCCTGCCCCTGAGCTACGAGGAGCTGGCGAACCGCGTCCAGGCCGTCGCCCAGTGGTCCGTCGGCGTACGGCGTCATCTCGGCCACGGGGCGGACGTGTTCACCGGCGCGGGGGGCACGGTCGTCACCGTCAGCGGCGCCAAGGGAGGCGTCGGCACGACGCTCACCGCAGTCCAGCTCGCCCTCGCCGCCCAGGCGTCCGGCCGCCAGACCGCCCTCGTCGACCTCGACCTGCAGACCGGCGACGTCGCCTCCTACCTGGACGTCCAGTTCCGCCGCTCGGTGGTCGACCTCGCCGCCCTCACGGACATCTCGCCCCGCATCCTCGCCGAGGCCGTCTTCCGCCACGAGACCGGCGTGGCCCTCCTCCTCGCCCCCGGCGAGGGCGAACGCGGCGAGGAGGTCACCGACCGCGCCGTACGCCAGATCGTCAGCGCCCTGCGCTCGCGCTACGAGGTCGTCGTCGTCGACTGCGGCGCCCAGCTCAGCGGCGCGGGCGCGGCCGCCGTCGAGACGGCCGACCGGGCGCTGCTCGTCACCACCCCGGACGTGGTGGCCGTCCGGGGCGCCAAACGCACCGTCCGCATGTGGGACCGGCTCCAGGTCCGCAAGGCCGAGGAGACGACCGTCGTCGTCAACCGCCACACCCGGGGTACGGAGATCCAGCCGCCGCTCGTCCAGAAGATCACCGGCACGGCCGTCGCCGCCACCACGATCCCCGCCAACTTCAAGGAACTGCAGGCCGCGGTCGACGCCGGCCGCGTCCACGTCCTCGACGCCAAGGGGACCGTGCGGCAGGCACTGTGGGCGCTCGCGGGGGAGCTGGGGCTGGTGAAGGCGCCGGAGGGTGCCCTCGTCCGCCGGGGCGGGCGCGGGCGGGGCGGGGACCGGGGGGCGGTCGGGTTCCGGCGGCGGAAGGAGTGAGGCCGATGAGGAGCCCGGGGAAGGGCGACCGGGGGCAGGTCACGATCGAGTTCCTCGGCATGACACCGCTGATCATCGTGACCCTGGTCCTGGTGTGGCAGTTCGTACTGGTGGGATACACGTTCACGCTCGCGGGGAATGCTGCGGACGAGGCCGTGCGGGCCGGGACGGCGGCGCCGCGGGGGCAGCGCTCCGGGGTCTGCCGGCAGGCGGGCCTGGACAAGCTGGGGGACGCGTGGAGGGGGAACGCCGGCGTGAACTGCGGTGGCACCGGCTATGTGACGGCCGAGGTCTCCCTGCGCGTCCCCGTCCTGTTCCCGGGCACGATCGACTTCCCGTTCACGGTGCACGGGCGCGCGGGTGCCGTAGAGGAAGAGGACGGCGACTGAGATGCCGTACGGACGTCGTCCACGCCAGGTCCCGGACCGGGACCGCTACCGGAGCCGGGACCGCGGCCAGGTCGCCCTGGAGTACCTGGGCTTCCTGCCCCTCCTGCTGCTGGTCGCGCTGGCCGCAGTACAGCTCGGCCTGATCGCGTACGCCGCCCAGCAGGCGGGCACGGCGGCCCGGACCGGGGCCCGCAGCGCCTCCCTCGACGGCGACGTCCAGGGGGACTGCGCCCGGGCGGTCAGCAGCTGGCTGACCGTCAGCTGCCCGGCCGCCCGTCTGGGCGACGAGGTCCAGGTCACCGCCGAGGTCAGGATCCCGTCCGTCATCCCCGGCATCGGCGACTTCGGCACCGCCCGCAAGACGGCCACGATGCCGGTGGACCACACCGGGAACTGAGGGAAAGGCACCCGACATGAGTCTGCGGGCACGCATCACCTCCCCCGAGGAGCAGGGCGGCCGGGGCGAGGAAGGCCACCTGGTCTCCTCCTACCGCGCCAAGCTGCTGGAGGAGATCGACCTCGCCGAGATGAGCTCGCTGGCGGCCGCCGAGCGGCGGGCGCGCCTGGAGCGGGTGCTCGGGCACATCATCAGCCGCGAGGGCCCGGTGCTGTCGACGGCGGAACGGTCGCAGCTGATCCGGCGGGTGGTCGACGAGGCGCTCGGGCTGGGCATCCTGGAGCCGCTGCTGGAGGACGCCTCCATCACCGAGATCATGGTGAACGGCCCGGACGCGATCTTCGTCGAGCGGGCCGGCCGGGTCGAGCAGCTCCCCCTCCGCTTCGCCTCGAACGACCAGCTGATGCAGACCATCGAACGGATCGTCTCGACGGTCAACCGCCGGGTCGACGAGACCAATCCGATGGTGGACGCGCGGCTGCCGTCCGGCGAACGCGTCAACGTGATCATCCCGCCGCTGTCCCTGACCGGCCCCATCCTCACCATCCGCCGCTTCCCGCGGTCCTTCACCCTGCACGAGCTGATCGGCTTCGGCTCGCTCGACGAGCCCATGCTGTATCTGCTGGCGGGCCTGGTGCGGGCGAAGTTCAACGTGATCGTGTCCGGCGCCACCGGCACCGGGAAGACCACCTTGCTGAACGCCCTGTCCGGTCTCATCCCGGAGGGCGAACGCATCATCACCATCGAGGACTCGGCGGAACTCCAGCTCCAGCAGCCGCATGTGATCCGCCTGGAGTCCCGCCCGCCGAACGTCGAGGGCAACGGCCGGATCACCATCCGCGACCTGGTGCGCAACTCGCTGCGGATGCGCCCCGACCGGATCGTGGTCGGTGAGGTCCGCGGCGGCGAGTCGCTCGACATGCTCCAGGCGATGTCGACGGGCCACGACGGCTCCCTGGCCACCGTCCACGCCAACAGCGCGGAGGACGCGCTGATGCGGCTGCAGACCCTGGCGTCGATGTCCGACGTGGAGATCCCGTTCGTCGCGCTCCACGACCAGATCAACAGCGCGGTCGACGTGATCGTCCAGCTCACCCGCTTCGCCGACGGCGCCCGGCGCATCACCGAGATCGCGGTGCTCGACAGCCACGGCTCGGAAGCCTTCCGGCTGGCGACCGCCGCCCGCTTCCACGCCCAGCCGATGACCGCCGACGGCCGTGTACCCGGCGCCTTCGAGTACTACCCCCTCCCACGCCGTACCGCCGACCGCCTGTACATGGCGAGCCAGCCGATCCCGCAGGCGTTCGGGGTCGCCCGTGACGCACTCGAACTGACGACAAGGGAAGCCCGGTAGCAGCCATGGACCTCGACACCCTCATCGCCCTCACCACCGGTGTGACCCTGCTCGCCCTCGCCCTCGCCGTCGCGGGCGTGCACGTCTACGCCAGGGGCCGCGCCCAGCGCGCCGCCCTCGTGGAGCGCCTGTCGTACACCGGCCAGGTCCCCTCGGCCGGACGCCGGCGCCGGTTCCGCGACCTGGACCGGCGCCTGCGCCGCACCAAGGCGGGCCGCACGCTCGAACGGAGACTGGCGGCCACCGGTCTGGACGTCACCCCCGGCGAGTTCCTCGTCGCCATGCTGACCGCGGTGGCGGGGCTGTGGCTCATCGGGCAGGCCACCCTGGCCCCCTTCTTCGGTCCGCTGGCCGGACTGCTCGGTGCGTGGGCGGCCCTGCAGTTCCTCAACTGGCAGCGCCAGAAGCGCATCGAGAAGTTCATCAACCAACTCCCCGAGCTGGCACGCATCCTGGCCAACGCCACTCACGCGGGCCTCGCCCTGCGCACCGCGATCGGCATGGCGGCGGAGGAGCTGGAGGCTCCAGCGGGCGAGGAACTCGGCAAGGTGGCCAACCAGCTGGCGGTCGGTCACTCCATGGACGACGCCCTCGGCGAACTCGCCGACCGCCTACCCTCCCGTGAACTGGTCGTCCTCGTCACCACCCTGGTCCTCTCCAACCGCGCCGGCGGCCAGGTCGTCGGCGCGCTGCGCAACCTCACCGAGACCCTGGAGGAGCGGAAGGAGACCCGGCGCGAGGTACGGACTCAGCTGTCCCAGGTCAACATGACGTCCTACGCGGTGCCGGTCCTCGGCATCGGCGCCCTGTTCCTCATGGACAGCGTCAACGACGGCACGCTGGACCGGATGACGGGGTCGGCCGTCGGCCAGGCCTGCGTGATCATCGCCTTCGGCCTCTACGCCGTCGGCTTCGTCCTCATCCGCCGTATGTCCCGCATCGACGTCTGAGGAGGGGGACGTACACCGTGGAACTCCTGCTCGCCCTCCTCATGGGCCTCGGCGTCTGGGGCGTCTTCGCCGGGATCCGCATGTACCGGGCCGAGGTGAAGCTGCCCAGCGACCTGGTGCTCGCCCTGGAGGTCGGCTCGACCCGCACCAGCGCGGTCGGCTCGCTCGTCGACCGCATGGGCATGCGCTACGCCCCCGCCGTCCTGCGGCTGATGGGCCCCAAGCAGGTCGCCCGCTACCGCCGCCGGATCGACCTCGCGGGCAACCCGGGCGGCCTGACCCTCGACCGCTACGCCGCCCGCCGCGCGGTCTACGGCGCGATCGGCGGCGTCGGCGCCCTGGCCGCGCTCCTCCAGGGCAGCCTCTTCGTCGCCCTGCTCATGCTCGCCTTCGCGGCCTTCTGGTCCGAGGTCGGGATCTGGTCGGCGATCCGGGTCCGCAAGGACGCCATCGAACGCACCCTGCCCGACTTCCTCGACGTCCTGGCGGTCGTCGTCAGCGCCGGCCTCGGCTTCCGCCAGGCCCTCGACCGGGTGGCGTCCAAGTACGAGGGCCCCTGGGCGGACGAGATCCGCATCACGCTCCGCCAGATGGACCTGGGCGTGAGCCGCCGCGAGGCCTTCGAGGAACTGCGCCGCCGCAACGACTCCGAGCAGGTCGCGATGTTCGTCACCGCGCTCCAGCAGGGCGAGGAACTGGGCGCGCCCATCGTCGACACGCTCGTCGCCATCGCCAAGGACATGCGCCGCACCGACGCCCAGAACGCCCGCCGCAAGGCGGCCCGCGCGGTCCCCAAGGCCACGCTGATGATCACGACGTTCATGGTCCCGGCGACGATGCTGCTCCTCGGCGCGGGGATGCTGCTCGGCTCCGGCACGGACTTCAGCTCGATCACGGGGGAGTAGGCGGGCGCGATGAGGTTCACGAAGCGCAAGGGCGAGGCACCGCTCCCCCTCCAGGTGAACGCCCTCCAGGCGATGTGCCGCCAGGTCTTCGGCTTCCGCCTCGCCATGATCGCCGTAGCCGCCCCGGCCGCCCTCCTCAACGCCTCACCGGGCCTGGGCGTCCGTCTGGTCGGCGCGGCCGTGGTCGTCACGTTCATGGGCTCGTACGTCCTCTTCCGCGACTGGGAACGCTTCGGCCCCCTCCTCCTGCGCCACCCCGGCCTCCTGGCGGCGGACACCGTCTTCGGCACCCTCCTGCTGATCTCCGCCGGCCCCGACACCACCCTCGCCTACGTCAGCGTCTGCACCCCCCTCCTCGCCGGCATCGTCTACGGCTGGCGCGGCGCCGCCTGCTTCGCCTCGCTCCAGTCGCTGATCCTGCTGCTGGTGCACGCGACCGTCGCCCGGGGGACGGAGGCGGAACTCGCCGAGCGGCTGCTTCTGCCGGGCTTCTGCGTCATCACCGGCGCGGCCGGTTCGGCGCTGCGCGGCCTGATGCTCCGCTTCGGCGAGGCCACCCAGGCCCTGGCCGCCGTCCGGGCCCGGCTCGCCGCCGCCGAGGCGGTGGCCGCCGAACGCGCCCGCCTGGCCCGCGAGATGCACGACTCCGTGGCCAAGACGCTGCACGGAGTGGCCCTCGCGGCGGACGCCCTGGCCCGCTCGGCGGACCCCGATCCCGAGACGGTCAGACGGCACGCCGAACTCGTCGCCCGCTCGGCCCGCCGCGCCGCCGAGGAGTCCCGGGAACTCCTCACCGACCTGCGCAGCGAGCCGGACCTCGCCGAGGGCGTGGACGTCCTGCCCGAACTGAGGGCCCACGCCGGCGACTTCGCGCGGCGCACCGGACTGCCGGTCACCTACCGCCCCACCGGCGACCGTACGACGCTCCCCGTCCCGCCCGCGGTGGCCCGCCAGCTCCTCACCATCACCGCCGAGGCCATGGAGAACGCCCACCGCCACGCGGACCCCACGTCGGTGGAGGTGCGCGCCGGAGTCCAGGACGACCTCCTCACCCTCACCGTCCACGACGACGGCCGGGGCCTGCCCTCCGGCATCACCCTCGAACACCTGCGCAGCAGCGGCCACTTCGGCCTGGTCGGCATGGCGGAACGGGCCGCCTGCGTCGGCGCCCGCCTCCGCATCGCCAGCGGCGCCGACGGTCCGGGCACGGAGGTGCGCCTGGAGCTGCCGCTGGCGGCGCTGACCCCGCAGAGGAGGCCGTATGCCGCACCGACCCCCTGACGAGGCCGTACGTGTCGTGGTGGCCGACGACAACCCCGTGGTCCGCGCGGGCCTCACCGCGCTCCTGTCCGGCCGCGGGGACATCACCGTCGTGGCGGAGGCGGCCGACGGCGGCGAGGCCTACGAGGCGGCCGTCCGCCACCGCCCCGACGTCGTCCTCCTCGACGTCCGCATGCCCGGCGTGGACGGCCTCACGGCCCTCCCGCACCTGGTCCGCGTCACCTCGGTCCTCATGCTGACGTACAGTCACGACCCCTCGACCGTCCAGGAGGCGCTGCGCCGCGGGGCGAGCGGCTATCTGGTGCACGGCCGGTTCACGGTGGAGGAACTGACGGCGGCGGTCCGGGACGTCACCCGAGGCGGCGCCCGCGATGCGACTGCACACGTCGTCCAGGCCGCAACCTCCTTGTTTTCAGGGAATAAACCAAAAGAGCTTTCGCAACTGCAACCGCTTGTGGGACAGTCGTCAGGGTCGGGGTCAGGGTCAGTGGCAGGCCACAGGGCGGGGTTCGGGCTCAGCGCGAGGGAGGCGGAGATCATGGACCTCATCGCGTCGGGCCTGAACAACCAGCAGATCGCCGCCGCGTGCTTCATCAGCGAGAAGACCGTCAAGAACCACATCAACCGCATCTTCGCCAAGCTGCACAGCAGCAGCCGCGCCGAGGCGGCGGCGAAGTGGCTCGGAAATTGGGCCCTGGGACCCTCGTCCGGAGCGACCCCCACGTCATACGTTCCTCACGCCACTGCCTCAAACCGAGAGGAACGCCATGAGCGACCTGCTGCTGAGGACCGCCGTCGCGGCCAAGGTCCGGGTGACGGAGGCGATCCGGCGCCGCGCCGCCGGCGACCGTGGGCAGACCGCGGTCGAGTATCTGGGGATCATCGCGGTGGTGGTGGCGATCGTGGTGCTGATCGCGAACACGAATCTGGGGCAGACGATCGTGGACAAGCTCACCACCCAGATCGGCAAGGTGGCCCCCTGACCCGATCTCGGGGGCGCGGAGACGCAGGGCAGGCTTTCCCCATCTACATCACGGTGGTGGCGGGCCTGCTCTTTCTCGCGTTCGCGTACTTCGCGGTCGGCCAGGCCGCGGTGAACCGCAACGGCGCACAGACCGCAGCCGACGCGGCGGCGCTGGCGGCGGCTCAGGAGACGAGGGACCAGCTCGCGGGCAGATGGCTCGAGGTGGTGCGCGATCCCTCGAAGTGGCAGGACATCTTCGACGGCGAGGTGCCGGGGCTGACGTCCTCGTGCTGGCGCGCTTACGAGCTAGCCGCGCACAACGACGCCAGTGTGCAGCGGTGCGAGGAGCCGGATGTTCTTCGAACCAGTGTCACCGTGCAGGCGAACAAGACGGCGGGTGACTCCGTCATCCCCGCTACGAGCACCACACGTGCCCACGCCTCTGCCGTGGCGGTGATCGACTCGCTGTGCACGTTCGAGCCGCCGGCCGAGGACGCCGAGGACGACGTACTGCCGATGCTCACATGCGAGGACGGGGACGGGGACAGGGATTGGGACCTGGATCCGGAGGACCTGGCCGACCTGCCCGGCCCCGAGGACCTCTTCGACGTCCACCTGACCTCGGACGCCGGCTGACGAGCGAACGACGAGTGGAGAAGGAAACAGAGTGATGAGCATGCGGTTCACTGCGAAAGCCCGCAGGGGGACGGTCGTCCTGACCCTGGTGACCGGGCTGGCGCTCGGCGCGGCGGCGTGCGGGGGCGGGGGCAACGACGACAAGAAGCCGCAGAACTCGTCGTCGGCATCCGCGTCCGGTGGTGGATCGCAGCCCAACACGCAGGAGGGGCAGTCCGAGGAACCGATCGCCGAGCTGAAGGGGCCGAGCGGACTGCTCCTCCAGGTCACCTCAGCCGTACGCGACTCCGGCGGCTTCGTCACCGTGAACGGCGCTCTGAAGAACGACGGCGGGGAAGTGGCGACCATCCCGTCGGCGCTGAGCGGCAACGAAACCGAGATCATGAACAACGGCCGCTCCCTCGGCGGAGCCACCCTCGTCGACTCCAAGAGCAAGAAGCGCTACTACGTCCTCCGTGACACGGAAGGCCGCCCCCTGACCACGACGGGCTTCTCGACGCTCAAGGCGGGTGAAACCATCGACGTCTTCCTTCAGTTCCCCGCACCCCCCGCCGACTCCACCGAGGTCACCTTCCAGCTCCCGCTGTTCCCCAGCGCGGTCATCAAGATCTCAGGGTGAGGCCGGCCATGACCCCACGTCTCACTCTGGCGATGGCGACGGCCACAGCCACCCTCGTGATCATCGGCATGGCCCCCGCCGCCCGGGCCGACGACTCCACGCCGAGTGTCCCGCCGGGCACCGAACCCACGGCCACCGCCCCCGTCGAGGTGGACCCCAACGACCCGGACCTCAAACTCCCCGAAGGCGGCACCCTGGCGGAGCCCAAGGTGCTGGACATCAAGCAGGTCGTGGAGGACCAGTCGGGTGACGAGCGCCGTGAGGACACCAACGCGGACGTGACGTTCGCCCTCCAGGCGGAGGTGCTCTTCGGCAAGGACAGCGCGAAGCTCGGTGCGGACGCGAAGGCCCGTATCGCCGTGATCGCCGACGAGATCAAGAAACAGAACACCCAGCTGGTCCGGGTCTTCGGCTTCACGGACAACCTCGGTTCCTCCGCCCACGGCGACGTCCTGTCGAAGCAGCGCGCGGACGCCGTCCAGGCCGAACTCGCCGGCGACCTGAACGACCCGGGCATCACCTTCGAGGTGCGCGGCTACGGCGAGCAGTACCCCATCGCCGACAACTCGACGGAGGAGGGCCGCAAGAAGAACCGCCGGGTGGAGATCACCTTCCCGCGCACGGCGAGCTGAGAGGGGGGTGAGGGCGGTCGCCGGTGATCACCTCCACTCGGACCCCCCTCCGCACCCCCCACTCCCGCATCGCCCCGGCCGCCGCCTCCAGTACGTGGCGGGAGCGGAGTCGGGGCAGGCCCAGACGGCCCGGGGGCATGGTGTGCACGGCGATGACGGTGAGCCGCCGGTCGAGGTAGGCGACGTCGATCGGCATCCGCATGCCGAAGGTGTGCACGCCGCCGGCCGGCGACAGCAGCATCGCCCCGTCCACGTCGTCCCGCCCGAGCAGCCCCCTGGTGCGGGCCCGGTAGGAGGCGGCGATCTCCAGCGGTACGCGCAGGCCGCCGTCCCCCACCAAGAGTTCGCCCCGTCCGTCCCTCCAGCGCGCCATCCCGCTCTCCCCTCCGTCACGTCGCTACCCTCGGCACGGTAGCGAGCCGGGACACGAAGAGGTGGCCGTCGTATGCGGAAGATCGTATTGATGATGTCGGTGTCCCTGGACGGATTCATCGAGGGCCCGGACCGCGACATCTCCTGGCACCGGGTGGACGACGAACTGCACCAGCACTTCAACGACACCGTCGGACAGCTGGACGGACTGCTCCACGGCCGGGTCACCTACGACCTCATGGCCGAGTACTGGCCCACGGCCGACGCCGACCCCGAGACCCCCGCGGTGGCCGCCGAGTTCGCCCGCATCTGGCGGGACATCCCGAAGTACGTCTACTCCCGCACGCTGCGGCAGGCCGGCTGGAACACCACGGTCGTCCGGGAGGTCGTCCCCGAGGAGGTGCGGGCCCTCAAGGACCAGCCGGGCTCCGGCGGCCTCGGCCTCAGCGGCTCCGACCTCGCCGCCGCCTTCCTCCGCCACGACCTCGTCGACGAGATCCGGCTCTACGTCCATCCGGTGCTCGTCGGCCGCGGCAAACCCCTCTTCCCGCACTCCGACACGATCACCGCCCTCCATCTCGCCGGATCCCACGCCTTCGGCAACGGCGTCGTCCTGCTGCACTACGACGTGGCCCACGACTGAGGACCGGAGGGCGGACACATTCGGCGGCGCCCGTGCCGTCCCCTGCCACGATCACCCCATGAGGGGCGACGACAGGCGCCACCACCTGCGCGGTCTCGTTCCTCGCCGACTGGCCGGGAACCGCCGTTCGAGCCCACGGGCGGAAGCCTCCCGCCCCCTGGTTCTGCGGGGCATGGCGCCGACTCCGGAACGCAAAGAAGCCGGGAACCGTCCGCTCCGGACGCGCCGCGCCGCGACCGAGTCGTCCCCGAACAGCCCTGTCGCACAGTCGAAAAGGGCATTCCGGTTCACTCCGCCGCAGAACGCCCCAGGTTCTCCACGAGGTTTCCGCATCGTTATCGCGAACGGTTCGCATCCGGTCGCGACCTCACGTAAGTTCAAGCGCGGGTAATTCGCGTGAGCAAAGCTGCGCGGGCGGCACCGCGCAGTGGAGGGGGCTGGGCGGCGCCGTCCGCGTCAAGCGGGCGCCCCTGTCCGAGGTAGCCCGTCGGGGGGATGTGCGGACGAGCGCCCGATCGGCGCCCAGGCCCCCACGAAACCTCAACTTCCCTCGGTGAACGGGGTCATTCTCCTGGGATTCCGCCGCGTTCCGGCCATGAATCGCTTGTAAATCATGCCTTCGGGGGTCACCGGGGTGTCGCCGGGCGACTCCGGAGAGTAATTTTCCCGCGCCGATGCACACAGCATCACTCACGAAGGGTTATGGTGGAGACCCCCCCTCGGGCCGGTCCGTCTCCCCCCCACGGACCGGCCCGTTTTTTTGTGCCCCGTTCCGCCCGCCTCGCCGCACCCTCGCCACGCGCCCAGGCCCCGCAGGGGTAGGCTTCGGCCCGCGGGGACCGCCATTACGGAGGGGCTGACAATCACGTGAACCTGCGCGACAAGCTGCGCGGCCTTCTGGTCAGGCTGTACGCACGCCGGGTGGAAGGTCACCTGGACCACGCTCAGGTGCCCAAGCACATCGGCGTCATCATGGACGGCAACCGCCGCTGGGCGAAGGCCGCGGGCTCCACCACCGAGCACGGCCACCGCGCGGGCGCCGACAAGATCGAGGAGTTCCTCGGCTGGTGCAGCGAGACGGACGTCGAGGTCGTCACCCTCTGGCTGCTGTCGACGGACAACCTCGACCGCCCGCAGCAGGAACTCGTCCCGCTCCTCGGCATCATCGAGGACGTCGTCCGCACCCTCGCCGCCGACGGCCGCTGGCGCGTCCACCACGTGGGCACCCCCGACATCCTCCCCTCCCATGTGCAGACCGCGCTGAAGGAGGCCGAGGAGACCACCGCCGGCGTCGACGGGATACTGGTCAACGTCGCCATCGGCTACGGCGGGCGGCAGGAGATCGCCGACGCCGTGCGCTCGATGATCGTCGACGCCGCCGACAAGGGCACCTCGATGGAGCAGCTGGCGGACTCCGTCAGCGTCGACCTGATCGGCCGCCACCTCTACACCGGTGACCAGCCCGACCCCGACCTGGTGATCCGCACCAGCGGCGAACAGCGGCTGTCCGGATTCATGCTGTGGCAGACGGCCCACTCGGAGTACTACTTCTGCGAGGTCTTCTGGCCGGCCTTCCGCAAGGTCGACTTCCTGCGCGCCCTGCGCGACTACGCGGCGCGGCACCGCCGTTACGGCGGCTGACCCACGCCGGGCCCGAAAGGGCGGGCGAGTACCCCCCTTGGGGCGGAAGTAACAAGGAGTTCACCGGTGCGCCGTCATATGCCGTGGCATGGCGGCGCACGTTCAAGGGCATAAGCCAAGCAGGTCGACACCCGAACCACGGGTGTCGGATCCTCAGCGGACGGCACGGGGCCGTCCGCCCGGGAGGCCCTTTGCACCAGCCCGACCGTGCGGTCACTGCACGGAAGAAGCAGTGGAGGGCCGGTCCCCGGCCCGTGCATCGGGGCCGTCGACCGGTCTGGTTCTTCTCGCCCTCCCGGCCCTGCTTCCACTCCGTCGCTCCCCGACCTCATCCGAGGGGGTACGTCCTTCCGTGGTGACCAGCACAAAGCGCCGTATGCCTGACCGGCGCACCTATGTTCTCGACACCAGCGTCCTGCTGGCCGACCCGAACGCCCTGAGCCGCTTCGACGAGCACGAGGTCGTGCTCCCCATCGTCGTGGTGACGGAGCTGGAGGCCAAGCGGCACCATCCCGAACTCGGCTACTTCGCCCGGCAGGCCCTGCGCCTGCTCGACGACTACCGGGTGCGGTACGGACGCCTCGACGCCCCCATCCCGATCGGTGAACTGGGCGGCACCGTCCGTGTCGAGCTCAACCACTCGGACCCCAGCGTGCTGCCCACCGGCTACCGCCTGGGGGACAACGACTCCCGCATCCTCGCGGTCGCCCGCAATCTGCAGGCGGAGGGGTTCGACGTCACCGTCGTCTCGAAGGACCTGCCGCTGCGGATCAAGGCGTCGTCGGTCGGGCTCCTGGCGGAGGAGTACCGCGCCGAGCTTGCCATCACGGACTCCTCCGGCTGGACCGGAATGTCCGAACTGACGCTGCCCGGCGAACAGGTGGACGTCCTCTTCGAGGAAGGACACGTGTACGTCCCGGAGGCCGCCGACCTGCCCGTGCACACCGGCCTGACCATCCAGTCCGAGCGCGGCAAGGCGCTCGGCCGGGTCAGCCCGGAGGGCAACGTCCGGCTGGTGCGCGGCGACCGGGAGGCGTTCGGCATCAAGGGCCGCAGCGCCGAGCAGCGCATCGCGCTCGACCTGCTGCTCGACCCGGACGTCGGGATCGTGTCGATGGGCGGCCGGGCCGGCACCGGCAAGTCGGCGCTGGCGCTGTGCGCGGGTCTGGAGGCGGTCCTGGAGCGCCGTCAGCACCAGAAGGTGATGGTCTTCCGTCCGCTGTACGCGGTCGGCGGGCAGGAGCTCGGCTATCTGCCGGGCAGCGAGGCCGAGAAGATGAGCCCCTGGGCGCAGGCGGTCTTCGACACGCTGTCGGCCGTCACCTCCCGCGAGGTCATCGAGGAGGTCACCGCCCGCGGCATGCTGGAGGTGCTCCCCCTGACCCACATCCGCGGGCGGTCCCTCCACGACGCCTTCGTGATCGTCGACGAGGCCCAGTCCCTCGAACGGAACGTCCTGCTGACCGTTCTGTCCAGGATCGGCGCCAATTCGCGGGTGGTTCTCACTCATGACGTGGCCCAGCGCGACAACCTCAGGGTCGGGCGCTACGACGGTGTCGTCGCCGTCGTCGAGAAGCTGAAGGGGCACCCGCTCTTCGCCCATGTGACGCTGAACCGGTCCGAGAGGTCCCAGATCGCGGCGCTTGTGACCGAAATGCTGGAGGACGGGCAGATCTGACCCTGACCGTACAAGTTCATAAGCTTTGAGCGTCAGTTGGCGCCGTCCGGCAAAAGACCGAGAGCCTAGCCGGGCGGCGTCGGCGTGTGTGGGGATTCGCGAAATTCCCCGGGTTCCCAGGGGTGTGAGCTTTCACACGCAACTCGGAATTGCCTTGCGGCGTCGGGTTGCGGCAGAGTCTCGTTCCTGTCAGGCCCCGCATACGGCACACCTGTACCTTCAGTGGTACGGAAACGCGGTAGCACCACCTTCAACTCCATAGCGTCGCCGTATGCCGCCCGAGCACCACGCGGCGCTCCCCGTCGGGGAGTTGCCCACCGGGCCCGTGTCTCCCGTGACCCACCGTGGGGAGGCCAGCGTCAGGGGCACGATTGCGTCCGCCAGGGTCACCGAAGCGGGCGATGCTGGAAGGAAACCGTGTGAGCCGGATCTCGGTCCGGGGATTCGCAGTGGCCTCGGCCACGGCGGTCACCGCTGTCGGAAGCGTCGTCGGCGTTGCCTCGGGCAGCACCGCGCAGACGAACGACGCAGAAGCGACGGCGAGCGACGCGACGCTCCTCGCTGACATACCTGCCGGCCAGCAGGCCCAGGTGCAGACCGCCTCGCTGGCGCAGCAGGCCAACTTCCAGGCCATCGCCGCCGACGAGGGTGCCAAGAAGGAAGCCGAGGAAGCGGCCCGCAAGGCCGCCGCCGAGACCGCCGTCGCGAAGAAGGAGGCCGCCGAGAAGGCGGCCAAGGAGCGCGAAGAGGCCAAGACCAAGGCCAGCCGCAGCTCGTCCGACTTCCCGATCCAGAGCTCCTACACGATCGCGCAGATCCAGGCCATGGCCGCGCAGATGGTGCCCAGCGGTCAGTTCCAGTGCTTCAGCAACATCGTGGACCACGAGTCCAGCTGGAACTACCACGCGGTCAACGCCTCCTCCGGCGCCTACGGCCTGTTCCAGGCGCTGCCCGCGTCCAAGTACTCCTCCGCGGGTTCCGACTGGCAGACCAACCCGGCCACCCAGATCAAGTGGGGCCTGAACTACATGAACAGCCGGTACGGCAGTCCCTGTGACGCCTGGTCGTTCTGGCAGGCCAACCACTGGTACTGAGCACACACGGCCCCGATGCCGCCCTGCGGCGCCGGGGCCGTTCTCTGTTTCATCTGACGACCCAGCAGAAGGAATCAGTGTGAGCCGAACAGCGGTCCGGGGATTCGCCGTGGCCTCGGCCACCGCGGTCACCACTGTCGGGGCTGTCATGGGAGTGGCGCAGGCCGGCTCCGGACAGGCCGCCCACGACGCGGAGGCGGCGGCCGGCGACTCGACCCTCCTTTCCGACTTACCCGCGGGGCAGCAGGCCCAGGTGCAGACGGCCTCGCTGACCCGGCAGGCCGTCGGCCAGGCCATCGCAGCCGACGCCACCGCCAAGAGGACGGCGGAGGAAGCGGCCCGCAAACAGGCCGCCGAGGACGCGATCGCCAAGCAGAAGGCCGCCGAGGAGAAGGCCGCCGAGGCGAAGGCGAAGGCGGCCGAGGAAGCGAAGCGAGCCGAGGAGCGCGAGAAGGCGGAGACCAAGGCCAGCACGGCCTCGGGCACCGGCAGCTTCCCCCAGCAGGCCTCCTACACCGTCGCCGAGGTCCAGGCCATCGCACGCCAGATCGTGCCCGCCGGCCAGTTCCAGTGCTTCAGCAACATCGTGGACCACGAGTCCACGTGGAACTACCAGGCCGTCAATCCCTCGTCCGGCGCCTACGGTCTCGTCCAGGCCTACCCCGGTTCCAAGATGTCTTCCGCCGGTGCCGACTGGCGCACCAACCCGGCCACCCAGATCAAGTGGGGCCTGAACTACATGAACGAACGGTACGGCAGCCCCTGCGACGCCTGGGCCTACTGGCAGGCCAACGGGTCCTACTGAGCCGGCACCGCCGCTCAACCCCGCGCAGCCCCTCCCCGTCCTCAGGTGAGGGGCTTTCGCCCTGTACGGTCGTAAGCCGACGACTCCAGGGGGAGTGGTGGGGAGAGACGGGGGAAGAGGACGGATCATGTCGCGAGTGCCAGGATGGCTCGGCCGGCTCGGAGCCGGTCTGACCGAGATGGGTGAGCGGCTCGACGAGCGTCGCGCCGAGGCCGAACGGGGGAGCGACACCGACGAGCCGGAGCCGGGAGCGTCCGAGGCCGCCGTCACGCCCCCCGAGGAGCTGCCCCCTCCCGTCCCGCGCCCCGATCCGGTGGAGGCCGTGCCGTGGGGCGTCCGGGTCGCCGCCGAGGCGGGCTGGCGGCTGCTGGTGCTCGCGGGGACCGTCTGGGTGCTCATGAAGGTCATCAGCGCCGTCCAGCTGGTCGTCCTCGCCTTCGTGGTCGCGCTGCTGCTGACCGCCCTGCTCGAACCCACCGTCGCCCGCCTCAAGCGCCGGGGTGTTCCCCAGGGGTTCGCGACCGCGCTCACCGCGATCCTCGGGTTCGTCGTCATCGGCCTGATGGGCTGGTTCGTGACCTGGCAGGTCATGGAGAACATCGACAACCTCTCCGACCAGGTCCAGGACGGCATCGACGACCTGCGCCGCTGGCTGCTCAACAGCCCGTTCCACGTGACCGACAAGCAGATCAACGGCATCGCCGAGAACCTGCGTGACGCGATCGGGGCCAACACCGACTCCATCACCTCGGCGGGCCTGGAGGGCGTCACCGTCGTCGTCGAGGCGCTCACCGGCATCCTGCTGGCGTTCTTCTCGACCCTCTTCCTGCTCTACGACGGCAGGCGCATCTGGGAGTGGACGCTGAAGCTGGTTCCCGCGGTCGCCCGGCCCGGGGTGGCCGGCGCGGGTCCGCGGGCCTGGGCGACGCTCACCGCGTATGTGCGCGGCACCGTGGTGGTGGCGCTGATCGACGCCATCTTCATCGGCCTGGGCATCTACTTCCTCGACGTGCCGATGGCCGTCCCGCTCGCCGTGTTCATCTTCCTGTTCTCCTTCATCCCGCTGGTCGGCGCGGTGGCCTCCGGCGCGCTGGCGGTGGTGGTGGCGCTGGTGACGCAGGGCGTGTTCACCGCGGTGATGACCCTGGCGGTCGTGCTGGCGGTGCAGCAGATCGAGGGGCACATCCTGCAGCCGTTCATCCTCGGCCGCGCGGTACGCGTCCACCCGCTCGCCGTGGTGCTGGCCGTCGCCTCCGGCGGCATGGTCGCGGGCATCGGCGGGGCGGTGGTGGCCGTACCGCTGGTGGCGGTGACGAACACGGTGGTGGGCTATCTGCGGGCGTACTCGCAGGAACCGGCCCTGCGGACGTCACCGAAGCCGCGGGGGGCGACGGCGGTGGACGTGGCACCCGTCGGCCCGGCCGAGGAGAAGACGGCCCGTCCGGCGCTCGAGGACGAGACCTCTTGAAACGCGGAAGCGGGTGGGTCCGGAGCAGCGGCTCCCGGACCCACCCGCACCAGCTCGCCGACTAGTCGGCGAGCACCGCCTCGGCCTCCAGCGTCACGCCGACCGCCTGGATCACCGAGGCAATCTTGAACGCCTCCTGGATCACCTCGCGGTCGACGCCCGCCTTGCGCAGCACCTGCTCGTGGGAGTCGAGGCACAGCCCGCAGCCGTTGATGGCGGAGACGGCGAACGACCACAGCTCGAAGTCGACCTTGTCGACACCGGGGTTGCCGATGACGTTCATCCGCAGGCCCGCCCGCAGGTTGCCGTACTCGTGGTCCGACAGCAGATGGCGGGTGCGGTAGAAGACGTTGTTCATCGCCATCACCGCGGCGGCGGACTTCGCGGCCGTGTATGCCTCAGGCGAGAGGTTCGCCTTGGCCTCCGGCGCCAGCTCGCGCAGGACGAGGGGGGAGCGGGAGGCGATCGCGGTCGCCAGGACCGTGCCCCACAGCTGCTGCGCGGGCAGGTCGGAGTTGCCGATGACCGAGCCCAGGTTGAGCCTCAGGTCCTTGGCGTAGTCCGGTATGGCCGACTTGAGGGTGTCGAGGGGCATCTCGGCTCACTCCCCGGCCAGCAGCTTGACCGGGTCGAGGGTGTCCTCGCCCTTGGTCCAGTTGCAGGGGCACAGCTCGTCGGTCTGCAGGGCGTCCAGCACCCGCAGGACCTCCTTGGGGTTGCGGCCGACGGAGCCCGCGGTGACCATCGTGAACTGGATCTCGCGGTTCGGGTCGACGACGAACACGGCGCGCTGGGCGAAGCCGTCCTCGCCCTCGATGCCGAGGTCGCGCATCAGCTCGTGCTTGGAGTCGGCCATCATCGGGAACGGCAGGTCGGTCAGGTCCGGGTGGTCCTTGCGCCAGGCGTGGTGGACGAACTCGGAGTCGCCGGAGAAGCCGAGGATCTGCGCGTCACGGTCGGCGAACTCGTCGTTCAGCTTGCCGAACGCGGCGATCTCGGTCGGGCACACGAAGGTGAAATCCTTGGGCCACGCGAAGACCACGAGCCACTTGCCCTCGTAGGACTTGTGGTGGATCTGCTCGAACTCCTTGCCCTTCTCCAGCGAGACACAGGCGGTCAGTTCGAAGTCGGGGAACTTGTCACCAACAGTGAGCACACGCTCTCCTTGCAGCGAGGAAGTGTCCGGATCGCGGACGCTTGCCTTGGGTCGGACGGCGTCGATCGTGGCACAGGGTGCATTGATTAAAGAAATGGCTACACTCGATTGAGTTGATCGGAGGTGGCTATCAGTGACCGTGGGTAATGCAGGGGCCAAGAGGCGGCAGCCCAGCCTGGCCCAGCTGAGGGCGTTCGCGGCGGTCGCCGAGCATCTGCACTTCCGGGACGCGGCCGCCGCCATCGGCATGAGCCAGCCCGCCCTGTCCGGCGCCGTGTCGGCCCTGGAGGAGACACTCGGCGTCACCCTTCTGGAGCGTACGACCCGCAAGGTACTGCTCTCCCCGGCCGGTGAGCGCCTCGCCGTACGGGCCAAGGCGGTGCTGGAGGAGGTCGGCGCGCTGCTGGAGGAGGCCGAGGCGGTGCGGGCGCCCTTCACCGGCGTGCTGCGCCTCGGGGTCATCCCGACCGTCGCGCCGTATCTGCTGCCGGCGGTGCTGCGCCTGGTCCACGACCGGTATCCGCACCTCGACCTCCAGGTCCACGAGGAGCAGACCGCCACCCTCCTCGACGGCCTCACCACCGGCCGCCTCGACCTGCTGCTCCTCGCCGTGCCCCTGGGCGTGCCCGGCGTGCTCGAACTGCCGCTCTTCGACGAGGACTTCGTGCTCGTCACCCCCCTCGGTCACGAGCTCGGCGGCCGCACGGGCATCCCGCGCGAGGCCCTGAGGGAACTCCATCTGCTGCTGCTGGACGAGGGGCACTGCCTGCGCGACCAGGCCCTCGACATCTGCCGGGAGGCCGGGCGGGAGGACGCCCCGGTGAGCACCACCGCCGCGGGGCTGTCGACCCTCGTCCAGCTCGTCGCCGGAGGTCTCGGCTGCACCCTGCTGCCGCGCACCGCCGTCACCGTCGAGACCAGCCGCAGCACCCAGCTGCGCACCGGCTCCTTCGCCGAACCAGCCCCGACCCGCCGGATCGCCTTCGCCATGCGCGCGGGCGCGGCGCGGGGCGCGGAGTACGAGGAGCTGGCGGGCGCGCTGCGGGAGGCGCTCAGAGCGCTGCCGGTGCGGGTGTGGGACGGGGAGCCATGAGGTTTCCGATCGGTCAAATGAGCGCCGAACAAAAAGATTTGAATTCCGCGGGAGAACAACTTCCGTCAGGTCGGGGCAGGTAGCAAATCCCCGGCGGGACCCCGCGTCCGGACTGATAGACATTCCCCCCTCAGCGCTACGCGTCAGGCGTATGTGCGAAAGGGCAAGGGGAGTGATGTCGGGCTACGAGCTGCTGGCACGCGCTCTTGCCGCGTGCGTGCGCGAGGGGTTCACGGGCGAGCTGCGGGTGGCGGGCGCACCCGGCGGCACCTTCCATCTGAGCGGCGGACTGATCGCCGCGATCGAGTCGCCCGGCGCGCCCGGCGCGGAGGCGCTGCTGCTGCGCTCCGGGCGCGTCGGCGGCGAGGAGTGGGCCGCGCTGGTGCGCGAGTCCGGCGGCGCCCGCTGGCCGCACGCCGGGCTGATCGCACACGGCTACGCGGGGGCTGCCCAGCTCCGCGTGGTCTGCGCGATGGCCCTCCAGGACGCCGCGTTCGCGATCGTCGCGGGCAGCGTCGACGGCTGCGAACGCGGCCCGGCGACCGGGCCGCCGCCCGCCCCGGTCGCCATCGGCGAAGCACCCACCCGGCTGCTGCAGGAGGCCTCCCGCAAGCTCTCCGCGCTCCTGGCCATGCCCTGCCCGGTACGCCCGGAGCGGGAGCGCCCCGTGCCCGGTTCCCTCTCGGCCGCCGACCGCCTCGGCCCGCTCCAGCGCGAGCTGCTCACCCATGCCGACGGCCGGCGCACCGCCCGCGACCTCGCTTTCCGCACCGGGCGCGGGGTCTACACCGTCACCGTGGCGGTGGCCCGGATGCTGGGCGAGGGACTGCTGGAGTGCGCGGACGCGCCCGCGCCGATCCCGGTGCGGCTGCCGCCCGGCGGCCAGGGCGTCCACCCCCGGGAACCGGCCCCGCCCCCGCCGCCCTTCCCGGTCCGGGTCCCGCCGGCCGAGCCGCTCCCCGAGCCGGCCGCCCTCCCCCGCCGCCGCCCCGGCGCCAGCGGCATCAACGAGGCACTCGCGCCGGAGCGCCCGACCGGAAACGGCTGGAAGGAGTTCTTCCGCCTGCGGAATCCGACGGCGAAATAGCGGCCCCGCACAGAAACATCCGAAAGCCCCACGCCGAAACCCCCACAGAAATAAGACGGTCACATGCGATCAGAATCAGGGGAGTTGCACACATGGACCACCAAGCCCTCGCACAGGAGATGCGCGGCCTGCGCGAGCAGGTGACCGGTATCACCGACACCGCCGTCGCCGCGGCCGACGGGCTGCTCATCGCCGCCGACACGGCCGACTCGATCGACCCGGAGGGCCTCGCCGCCCTCGCCGCGGCCGGTCTGGGTCTCGCCCGCCGCACCTCCGAGGCGACCGCCCGCGGCGCCCTGCACCGCACGGTGACCTACGGCAGCCACGGCTGCGCCGCGTTCTACGCCGTCGGCGACACCGCGCTGATGGTCGTACTGGGAGACGAGGGGATGGACGTGGAGCGCCTGCACCGGGCGACTCAGCCGGCGCTGCGCCGCATCGACCTGATCCTCACCGAGAAAACCGCCGAAGGAGTCTGAAGGGATGGCGACGAAGCGTATGACCCCAGGTTTCTCCGACCAGGTGATGGGCCTGGTCAAGTCACTGCGTACGGATGCCCCCGACTGCGTCGCCTCCGGCGTCGTCGACATGTCCACGGGCATGCTGCTGTCGTACGAGACGGTCGACAACCACCCGCCGGAGGTCCTCGACCTGCTGGCGGGCGCGACGCTCGACCTGTTCCAGGGCCGCACGGTCGTGATGATCGAGGACGTCTTCAAGGAGCGGCGCGGGATCCAGAGCGACAACCACTTCTTCCAGGAGATCCTCGTCAACAGCGACAACCTCACCCACCTGTTCGTGAGGATGAACGAGCAGCAGGACGTCGTCGCGGTCGTCGTCTGCCGCAAGTCCGTCAACGTGGGCATGCTGTTCGCACAGGTGCGGAGGGTGGTGCGGGAGTACCGGCTGTGAACGCGCGGACGGTCCCTCCCCGGGCGGGGAGGGACCGTTTCCTCATTCCGTGCGCAGGCCCTCGGGCCGCATCAGCCGCAGCAGCGGCGGCAGGCTCAGCAGGGTCACCAGCAGCACGACCGCCGCGGCGCAGCCCGTCATCGCCAGCACGCTGCTCCAGTCGACGCCGACCGCCGCGTCCGCCATCTTCAGCAGGATCGCGCCCAGCGTGAGCCCCACCGCCATGGCCAGCAGCAGACCCAGCGCGATCGGGATCGCCGTCTGCCACAGCACCGACAGGCTCAGCGTGCGCCGCCGGGTACCGAAGGCCACCAGCGACGACAGCAGTTTCTTGCGTTCGCGCAACTGCTCCAGCTGCGACACCAGCAGGCTCGCCCCGATCAGCAGCAGCACACAGGCCGAGCCGACGAGCAGGCCGGTGCGGATGGAGGCGAACTTGGTGTCCTGCCGGGTGGGCGCCCAGTTCATCGGTTCGGCCAGCGGGTCCACGCGGGCCGCCGTGTTGCGGGCGTGGTCGTAGGCGTCGGGCACCGACTCGTCCAGCGCCAGGTACAGCTCACCGCTGAGCAGGCTCTCGATCTCCTTGGGCAGCGCGCTCGGCGTCATCAGGAAGCCGCCCCGCCGCTGACCGGTCATGTCGTCGATCGAGTGCGCCGGGATCACACCCTCGGGGACCGTCCAGACGGCCTCCACGCTCTTGCCGGAGGCGGAGTAGGGCCCCTCGGCGTACAGCTTCTTGCCGGGCTTGTTCAGCTTCGGCCCGTCGGCCGTGTACTCGCCGCCGTCGAGGACGAACAGGTCGCCGTCCTTGCACGAGGGCAGCTTCGCCACCTCGCGCAGCGCCGCGCAGTCGCCGACGGTCAGTTCGGTGGACAGCTCCGGCCCGTTCTCGCTCTTCCAGGAGGCGTCGCCCAGGTACTCCTCCCACAGGGCGGTGACCTTGCGGACGCCCCGGGTGTCGGCGAACTTCTGGGCGGTCGCGGCCACCGAGGCGCCGCTCGGGACGCTCACCTGCATCTGCGCCAGGTTCACATCCTGGCCGGTGGACTTGGTGTACTCGCTCTCCACCCCGGCGAACAGCATCTGCAGGGCGATCGCCCCGGCCACCGCCACCGCGATGCCGTTGACCATCCGGGCCGCCGTACCGCTGCTCAACTGAAGCCGCCGCACCGCGAGTTGCCAGGAGATGCCGCCCGGGCCCAGCCGGCCGACGACCTTCTCGACCAGCCACGGCAGCAGCGCGGTGACCCCGACCAGGAGCAGCAGGACGCCGCCGACCACCAGGTACTCGTTGAACTCGCCGTTGGCGTGGCCCTGTCCCATCATCGGGTAGAGCATCGCGAGGCCCGCCAGCGGCAGCAGCAGCCGCCACCACAGCCGGCGCCGGGACGGCTTGGCCGCGCGGACCACACCGAGCGGCTCGATGATCACACCGCGCAGGGCGAAGAGGGTGACCAGGACGGCGGCCGTGGGCACCGCCAGCGCGACCAGCGCGGCCAGCAGGGGGGAGGGGTTGAGGTAGCTGGGCCACACGCTCATGCCCATCACCTCCACGGAACCCGCCACCTCGCGGCCGATCAGGAAGAACACCGTGCCGAGGACCAGCCCGAGCAGCGCGCCCGCCAGTGCCTCGCCCGCCGCGATGCGCCGGGTCATCCGGCCGTCGGAGCCGATCAGCCGGAGGGCCGCGAGCCTGCGGTCGCGCCGCTCGCCGCCGAACCGCACGGCCGCGGCGATGAACACGGCGACCGGCATCAGCAGCACCACGATGACCACGAGGATCAGCAGGAGCAGTACCGGGTCGGTCTCCTCGGTCGTCGGGTTCGGGTCGCCGAATTTCGTCAGCCGGGCCACCCCGCCGCTGTCGACGTGCGCGGCCAGCCCCGCGGCGCCCGCGTAGTAGGCGAGCTCACGCGAGCCGATCAGCCCGTCCTCGCCGATCGTCCCGACGATCCGGTACGGCAGCCGCTCGCGCAGCAGCGCCGAACCGTCGGCGGCGAGCAGCTTCTTCAGCGCGGGCGACACCACCATCTCGCCCTTGGCCGGGTACGCGTCCACCCCGGGTGGCAGCGGGGCCCGCGGCCCCTCCGGCTCCACCAGCCGGCCGCGCACGTCCTGGTCGCGGAACGTGGTGTCGACATGGCCGACCACCACGGTGTCGTCGGCCTTCGCCGGGGACGCCTCGGTCCACGAGTAGTCCGTCCGGGCCTGTTCGCGCTCGTGCCGGACCGCGAGCGCGTTCGGCACCGCCGTCGTCAGCAGCAGCACCGCCACGCCCAGCCCGACGCCCACCGCCGTCAGGACGGCCCGGATCCACCCCTCCCGTCCGCCGCTGAAGGCGAACCGGAGCCCCAGCCCCAGGTCCCTGGACCGTCCCCACGCCCGGCTGTGCTCGCGGGCGGGCCCCCCTCCCGGGTTCATACGGCCCGCTCCATGTCCCGGGACTTCCCGTCCCGTACGACGATCTCGCGGTCGGAGTAGGCGGCCACCCGTGCCTCGTGCGTCACCAGCACCACTGCCGCGTTGGCCGACCGGGCCGCCTCGGTGAGCAGTTCCATCACACGCTCGCCGTTGAGCGAGTCCAGCGCGCCGGTCGGCTCGTCGGCGAAGACGACCCGCGGGCTGGTGACCAGGGAGCGCGCCACCGCCACCCGCTGGCCCTGGCCGCCGGAGACCTCCCCGGGCCGCTTCTTCGCGAGGTCTTCGACCTCCAGCCGCTCCATCCAGCCCAGCGCGGTGCGCTCGGCCTGCTTGCGCGAGGTGCCGTTCAGCCGCAGCGGCAGGGCCACGTTCTCCACACAGGTCAGCTCCGGCACCAGCTGGCCGAACTGGAACACGAACCCGAACTCCGAGCGCCGCAGCAGGCTGCGCCGTGCGTCGCTCATCGTCGCGAGCTCCTGGCCGTCGTACCGGATCGAGCCGGAGTCGGGCGTCACGATGCCGGCGAGGCAGTGCAGCAGGGTCGACTTGCCGGACCCGGACGGGCCCATCACGGCGACGACCTCGCCGGGGTGGATGGAGAACTCGGCGCCGTCCAGCGCCATGGTCGGGCCGTACGCCTTGCGCAGGTTCTCGGCGACGAGCAGGGATCCCCCGGGAGCGTTCATGCCGTCACCGTGGCCTTCAGTTTGTCGAGGCGCGCGGCGGTGAGCTCCAGCCAGCGCAGGTCGGCCTCGAGGTGGAACAGGGCGTGGTCGCAGATCAGCTGGTCGGCGAGGTCGCCGCCGCGCTTGCGGTCGGTCAGGATGCGCATGCTGCGCAGGTGCTCCGCCCGCTGGGTGTCGAGGATGTCGGCCGCGTCGCGCTCGGTGAGCAGGGCCAGGACGACCTTCGTGTACAGGGTCGACTGCAGATAGGGCTCGGGCTTCTCGGGCGTGGCGAGCCAGCGCTCCACGTCGGTGATCCCGGCGTCGGTGATCGCGTACCGCTTGCGCTCGGGGCCGCCGCCGGCCTCGATGCCGTCGACCTCGACGAGGCCGTGCTTCAGCAGACGCGACATCGTCGAGTAGACCTGGCCGTAGTGCAGCGGCCGGTCGTGACCGAACTTCTCGTCGAAGGCCCGCTTCAGGTCGTAACCGTGTCGGGGCCCGGACTCCAGGAGTCCCAGGAGGGTGTGACCGATGGACATGGGCAGGACTGTACACGCGGTGTATACCCGGGGTGTATACGCGGAGTGGGGAGCGTGTGGCAGCGCGTGGGGGTGCGCTGGTGAGGGCCGATTGTCACCGTTCTGCTACAGGCGCGGGTCCGTGCCCGGCGGCCGCCCCCGGCGCGGGATGGGCCCGGCGTCCCCCGGCAGCCGCCCCGCCTCCTTCAGCGCCTTCCGCAGCAGGAACTCGATCTGCGCGTTCGCCGACCGCAGCTCGTCGGAGGCCCAGCGGGCCAGCGCGTCGTGGACCAGCGGGTCGAGCCGCAGCAGCACCTGCTTGCGCTGCTGCGGCCGGCGCCGAGGGGCCGCCCCCTCTTCGGGGGAGGTCACTGGTAGAGCGTCCCCGTGTTGAGGACGGGCTGCGGCGCCCGGTCCCCGCACAGCACCACCATCAGGTTGGACACCATCGCCGCCTTCCGTTCCTCGTCCAGTTCCACGATGTCCTGCTCGGCGATCCGGCTGAGCGCGGCCTCGACCATCCCGACGGCCCCGTCCACGATCTCCCGCCGCGCCGCGACCACCGCGCCCGCCTGCTGCCGCTGCAGCATCGCCGAGGCGATCTCGGGAGCGTACGCGAGGTGCGTGAAGCGGGACTCGATGATCCGCACCCCGGCCGCCTCCACGCGCGCGTGCAGCTCGACCGCGAGCTTCTCGGTGATCTCCTCGGCGTTGCCGCGCAGCGAGAGGCCGTCCTCGTCGTGGGAGTCGTAGGGGTACTCGATGGCGATGTGCCGGACGGCCGCCTCGGTCTGGGTGGCGACGAACTCCAGGAAGTCGTCCACCTCGAAGGTGGCCTGCGCGGTGTCCTGCACCTTCCACACCACGACGGCGGCGAGCTCGATGGGGTTGCCGTAGGCGTCGTTGACCTTCAGGACGGCCGTCTCGTGGTTGCGGACCCGGGTGGAGATCTTCTCGCGGGAGGTGAAGGGGTTCACCCAGCGCAGCCCGTCCTCGCGGATCGTGCCCCGGTAGCGGCCGAAGAGCTGCACCACGCGCGCCTCGCCCGGCGCCACCGTGTTCAGCCCGCACATCGACAGGAACGCGGCGAGCCCTATGACGATGCCGCCGACGATCAGTGCGGCCTTGGCGCCGGTCGCGGTCACCGTCGTGGCCAGGGCGATCAGCCCGGCGCCGGCCAGCAGCCCGACCAGTCCGGAGAGCAGCGCGAGCCCGCCGCCCACGCTGTGGGCCGGGAACTCCCGGACGCGCGGCGCGGGCATCTCGGGAACGTCGGCGGTGGGGCCGGCTGCGGTGTGGGCAGTGGGCATGGGTGGATCCCCCGTTTCGTACAGGTATGAACCGTCTTTGCGCGGTCCACGGCTAGCTCTGGTCTAGCTAAGTGATATCACTTTACCCCCGGCTGGCAACCCTGAACCCCTATCGTTCGTCGGATCTGGTGGAGTGGTATGCCGGTCCCGCCGGTCAGGGTGCTGATTCTCACCCCCTCCGAAGACCGGATCGAGAGCCCTTCGTCACAGCGGGCGGTGTTAGTTTTCTGAGCTGACCTGCCTCCGGGCACTGGTGTGACTGCCGAGTAGGAAGCGGAGCGAGCGGACTCATGGGACGAGCGGACGAGAGACGAGCGCGACAGCGTGGTGGCCGCCGCGCTGCGCCCAGGAACCGTTCGTCGCGGACGGAGGCACCCCCGTCGCGGCGCGAGCCGGCGCCGGACTCCTCCGCGCCGGCCGCCACCGCCACCACGACCGCCGACAGCCGCGAGGACGCGGCGCCCGGAGGGCGCGCGGCGGCACGCAGAGCGGCCGCCGGCAAGAAGGGCGGCCGGGGCGGCAAGGGCGGCAAGGGCGGCAAGAAGGAGAAGAGCCTCATACGCCGGATCTTCACCTGGAAGAAGATCCTCGGCGCGTTCCTCATCATGACCACGGCTGTCATCGGCGCCCTGGTCTGGCTGTACATCAGCACGCCGATACCCGCGGGCAACCCCGACGCCAAGCTCCAGAGCAATGTCTACGAGTACGAGGACGGCTCGATCGCCACCCGCGACGGGGACGTCAACCGTGAGAACGTCGACCTCTCCAGGGTCCCCAAGGCCGTCCGGTACACCTTCGTCGCCGCCGAGAACAAGACCTTCTACACGGACGCGGGCGTCGACCTCAAGGGCACCACCCGAGGCATCCTCAACACCCTCATGGGCAAGGGCGCGCAGGGCGGTTCGACGATCACGCAGCAATACGTCAAGAACTACTACCTGAGCCAGGAACAGACCGTCACGCGCAAGCTGAAGGAACTGGTCATCTCCCTGAAGCTGGACCGGGAGAAGGACAAGAACTACATCCTGGCCGGCTACATCAACACCAGCTACTACGGGCGTGGTGCCTACGGCATCCAGGCCGCCGCCCAGGCCTACTACCGCGTCGACGCCGACAAGCTCACCGTCGAGCAGGGCGCCTACCTCGCCGCCCTGCTCCAGGCCCCCAGCCAGTACGACTGGGCCGTCGCCACCGACACCGGCAAGCGCCTGGTCAAGGCCCGCTGGAACTACGTCCTCGACAACATGGTCGAGCAGGACTGGCTCGACAAGAGCGAGCGCGAGGAGATGACGTTCCCGGAGCCCAAGGCGCCGAAGGCCGCACCGGGCCAGGAGGGCCAGACCGGCTACCTGGTGTACGCGGCCAACGTCGAACTGGCCAGGCAACTCGTCGCCACGGGAATCGCCGACGACTTCGAGTCCGCCGCCGCCCTGGTCAAGAAGGGCGGCTGGAACATCCAGCTCAACATCGACAAGGGCAAGCAGAAGGCGCTGGAGAAGGCGGTCAAGGAGCAGCTGACCAGCAAGCTCGACGCGAAGAAGCGCCCCGTCGACGGCGACGTCCAGGCAGGTGCGGTCTCGGTGGACCCGAAGACGGGCGCCGTGGTGGCGATGTACGGCGGCAAGGGCTACACCGACCACTACGTCAACAACGCCACCCGCACCGACTACCAGCCCGCCTCCACCTTCAAGCCGGTGATCCTCGCCGCGGCCTTCGACGAGAACGCCAAGACGCAGGACGGCGACGAGATCACCGCCAACACCGTCTACGACGGCACCAGCAAGCGGCCGGTCGTCGGCAGCGACATCGGCTTCGCGCCGGAGAACGAGGACGACCAGGACTACGGCGACGTCACCGTCCAGACGGCGCTGAACAAGTCCATCAACTCCGTCTTCGCGCAGATGGGTGTCGACGTCGGGATGGACAAGGTGCTCAAGGTCGCCGACGACCTCGGCATGGACACCGCGGACCTCAAGGCGGTGCCGGCCCAGACCCTCGGCACCATGGGCGCGAGCCCCCTGCAGATGGCCGGCGTCTACGCCACCCTCGACAACCACGGCAAGAAGGTCACTCCGGCGCTCATCAAGTCGGCGACGAACAGCGCCTACCCGACGTTCAAGCACACCGACCCCATCGGCGAGCAGGTGATCGACCGGGAGGCCGCCGACTCGGTCACCTCGGTGCTCACCGGCGTGGTCGACGACGGTACGGCCAAGAAGTCCGTACGGGACAACCCGCTGCGCAAGGGCCAGAAGGTGGCCGGCAAGACGGGTACCTCCGACAACAACAAGTCGGCCTGGTTCACCGGCTACACCCCCGACCTGGTGACCTCGGTCGGCCTGTTCGGCGAGGACGCCAAGAGCGGCGCCCAGGTCACCCTGACCGGCGCGACGACGGGCCTGACCACGGTCGCGGGCCGGATCAACGGTGGTGGCTTCCCGGCGCAGATCTGGGCGGCGTACACCTTCGGCGTCTCCACCAAGGTCACCAAGTTCGACCTGGAGACCGACCAGGGCGCGGCGGTCCAGACGGCGTCCCCGTCCCCGACGGCCGCTCCGTCGCCGAGCGAGACCCCGTCCGAGACGCCGACGACGCCGAGCACCCCGACGAACACGCCGACGACGAGCGAGCCGACGACCAGCGAGCCGACGACCAGCGAGCCGACGACGAACGAGCCGACGGGCGGCACGACGACGCCACCGAGCACACAGGACCCGACAACGGACCCGCCCAACCCGACGGATCCGCTGGCCGGTCAGTAGAGCGACGGAGAAAGGGCGCCCGGTGAGCACCGGGCGCCCTTCCTCACTTCCCGCGGCGCGGGGAACCGCGCGAGCGACCCCCGCAGCCCCGCAGCCGCCCTACGACCGGTTCAGCTCGAACCACACGACTTTCCCGGTACTGAGCCGAGTGGCCCCCCACCGCCGGGCCAGCCGGTTGACCAGATACAGCCCGCGCCCACCCTCGTCGGTGGCCCGGGCCTGCCGCAGCCGGGGCAGCTGCGGCACGTCGTCCCCGACCTCGCACCGCAGCACATCGGTCCGCAGCAGCCGCAGAGTCACCGGCCGGGAGGCATACCGCACCGCGTTGGTGACGACTTCGCTCACCAGCAGCTCGACGGAGTCGGTCAGGTCCTCCATCCCCCACCGGGACAGCGCCCGCCGGGCCAGCCGCCGGGCACGGCCCGGTGCCGCGTCCTCCGGCTCCAGGAACCAGTACGCCACATCGCTCGGCGCGATCCCGTCGAAGCGGGCGGCGAGCAGCGCGATGTCGTCGTCCCGGTCGCCCGGCCCGAGCATGTCGAGCACCTCGTCGCACAGCGCCTCCAGCGGCGGCGGGTGGTCGGGCCCCGTGAGCTGAGCGGTCGCGGCCAGCTTCTCCCGCAACTGCTCTATCCCGGTCGCCACGTCCCGCAGCCGGGACTCCACCAGTCCGTCGGTGTACAACAGCAGCGTCGCCCCGGCAGGCGCGTCCAGCTCCACCGCCTCGAAGTCGACCCCGCCCACACCGATCGGCGCCCCGGGCGGCACCCTGAGCACCTCGGCCCGGCCGCCCAGATGCAGCAGGACCGGCGGGGGATGGCCGGCGTTGGCGATGGTGATGCGGTGCGAGACGGGGTCGTAGACGGCGTAGAGGCACGTCGCCATGCGGTCGGAGCCCAGCCGCTGGGCCTGCTCGTCGAGGTGGTGCAGCACCTCCTGCGGAGGCAGGTCGAGCCCGGCGAGCGTCTGGGCGGTCGTCCGCAGCTGCCCCATGATCGCGGCCGAGGTCATCGAGTGCCCCATGACGTCGCCCACGACCAGCGCCACCCGGCTGCCGGGCAGCGGGATCGCGTCGTACCAGTCGCCGCCCACCCGCGCGGTCTCCGCGGCCGGCAGATAGCGGGACGCCAGCCGCACGCCGGTGGGGCGCGGCAGGTGCTCCGGCAGCATGGTCCGCTGCAACTCGTCGGCGATGTACGCCTCCCGGTCGTACAGCACCGCCTTGTCGATGCCGAGCGCGCTGTGCGTGGCGAGCTGGGCCGCCACCAGCAGGTCGTCGTTCTCGAACGGGAGGCGTTCCGGACGGCGCAGGAAGACCGCCGCGCCGATCACCCGGCGGCGGCCCCGCAGCGGTGCCAGGACGGCCCGCTGGCCGTCCGGGACGACCAAGGAGCTCTCCTCGCCCAGGAGTTCGGGCAGCGCGGCACGGGCGGCCGGACTGTCGGCGAACACCGGGCGCACCCCGCGCAGCACCTCCGCGAGCGCCCCGCCGGGCCGCACCTCGCACAGCTCCGCGATCGCGGAGGACAACTCCGCGGTCAGCTCTCCCGGTTCCGGCGGCGGCAGGGCCAGCGCGGCGAAGCCGGTCTCGGTGTCGCGCTCCTCCGGAATGCGGTCGGTGCGCCGCAGCCGCAGCATGACGCGGTCGGCCACCGGCCGCTCGTCACCGACCGGCAGCGGGTCGCGCAGATAGACGAGGATCGCGTCGGAGAAGGTCGGCACGGTGGCCCGGCACAGCCCCATCACGATCTCGTCGAGGTCCAGGCCGCGGGCGATCCGCCGGGTCGCGGCACCCACGAAACGCAGCCGGTCCCCGTCCCGCCGCATCGGTGTCGGCCGCCCCGGCGTCACCCCCTGCCCCGTACGACGCTCGGAGCGCACGTCACCTCCCGGCTGGGGCGGGATGGACTCGGGCGCCGGACGCGGCCGGTGGCTGTCGGGTTCGGCGCCGGCCGCCGGCTGGGAGTGCTCGGCCTGGGGACCGGCGTGATCCTTTCCCTTGGCACTCTGGTTTCCCTTGCTGCCCTTCCCGCTGGTGGCATGCGACGCGGTGGTGCCGGGGCCGTCCTCCGTGCGGCCCTGGCCGGCGGCGGGAGGTAAGACGCCCGAGCCGTCCGGCGCCGGGGTACGCAGGAGCGCCCCGCGGGGGTCCGTGGGGTCGGCGCCCTGGGGGCGTTCGTAGCTGGTGGGCTGCTCCGTCACGCGTGTCGAATCCGTCCGTCCGGGGCTGCGTGCCGCGCACGCAGTTGGTCCCGCAGAAAACCCGATACCCGGAATGCGTGTCCCCGGAACGGAATTCCCGCGTGGTCAGAGGCTGTTCCTGTGTCACCGGAGGACCGGGCGCGGCCCTGGCGGCCGACGCCGAAAGTCCCTTCGGCCCCGCCGGTGTTGCCCTCGTACCCCTCGCTCACGTCCTGCCGCCCCTCGGTGACGTTCGGTCAGACCCGGTGTCGGCCCCGGGAGTTGCTGTTGAGTGGTGTTGCGGAGGACGATCCTACGTTTCCTGCCCCGGGGCGCATCAAGGGTCTCATGTGGACAGGTGCGCCGGGATGCGGTGCCAGTCCTCCGGAAGCAACGGTACGGCCCACGAGGCGTCCGGGCGCCAGTGCTGCCAGCCCTCGTTGAACGGAGCGTCCCAGGAGCGGATCAGCTCCACCGCCCCGTGGCCCGCCTCCCGCACCAGCTCGGCGACGGACGCGTCCATCAGACCGTCCTGCTGGGCCTGCGCGAACTCGTCCTCGTCACGCCAGCCCCAACTGCGGTCGGGGTAGACGCAGATGTCCAGAAAGTGGTCCTCGGAGTCCACTCCGCCGTCCCAACGGGCCAGCGGCTCCTCCAGGTTGACGTACCAGTTCTTGAACTGCCAGCCCGGCTCCCAGAACAGCCACACCGACCAGGGCTCACCGGGGCGGGCCAGCTTCAGCACACCGGTGCCGAACCAGCGGTCGAGCTGGACGGTCCGGGGCTTGGTGTAGCGCGTCCCGAGCGGTTCCTGGTGCAGCGGGGTGCCGTCCGCCAGCACCGGCTTGACGACCTGGGTGCCGGGCGCCAGCCAGACCGCCAGCATGTCCTCGTCGTCACGGACGACGGTGACCGGACGGGCGATGTGGAAGCCCGCGCTGCCGTTCTCCCGGTAGCGCCACAGGATCTGGTCCCCGGGCGCCCAGAACGCCGCCGCACCGCCTCTTCCCATGCGCCTCACCGCTCCCCTGTCCGCCATGCACAGATATTAGGTGCCATGGGCATACGACGCTGCGGTACGCGTCACGGTTCTGCGCGTGGGAGTGAAAGGTTACGGGTGTGTCATCCGCAGGACATCCAGCGCCTCGTCGAGTTGTTCGAGTGTCAGGTCGCCGCGCTCCACGTACCCGCTCTCCAGCACCACCTGGCGGATCGTCCTCCGCTCCGCCAGCGCCTTCTTGGCGACCTTGGCGGCCTCCTCGTAGCCGATGTACTTGTTGAGCGGGGTGACCACGGACGGGGAGGACTCGGCGTACTCGCGGGCGCGCTCGCGGTGCGCGACGATCCCGTCGACGGTCCGGTCGGCGAGCAGCCGCGACACATTGGCGAGCAGCCGGACGGATTCGAGCACGTTCTTGGCGATGACCGGCAGCATGACGTTGAGCTCGAAGTTGCCGGCGGCTCCGGCGGTGGCGACGGTGGCGTCGTTCCCCACGACCTGGGCCGCGACCATCAGCACCGCCTCCGGGATCACCGGGTTCACCTTGCCGGGCATGATCGAGGACCCCGGCTGGAGGTCGGGCAGCGAGATCTCCGCGAGACCGGTGCGCGGCCCGGAGGCCATCCACCGCAGATCATTGGCGATCTTCGTCAGGGACACCGCGATCGTCCTGAGCTGCCCGCTCGTCTCGACGATCCCGTCCCGGGCGCCCTGCGCCTCGAAGTGGTCGCGCGCCTCGGTCAGCGGCAGTCCGGTGACCCGGGCGACCTCCTCGATGACGGCGGCGGAGAAGCCGGGCGGGGTGTTGATCCCGGTCCCGACGGCGGTGCCGCCGAGGGGCAGCTCGGCGAGCCGGGGCAGGGAGGCGTGCAGCCGCTCCACACCGTGGCGCACCTGGGCGGCGTACCCGCCGAACTCCTGTCCCAGGGTGACGGGGGTGGCGTCCATCAGATGGGTCCGCCCGGACTTCACGACATCGGCGAACTCCTCCGCCTTCCGGCCGAGGGAGTCGGCGAGGTGCTCCAGCGCCGGGACGAGATCACGGGTCACGGCGGCGGTGGCCGCGATGTGGATGGACGAGGGGAACACGTCGTTGGACGACTGCGAGGCGTTGACGTGGTCGTTGGGATGGACGTCCCGGCCCAGCCGCTCGCCGGCCAGCGTGGCGATGACCTCGTTGGCGTTCATGTTGGAGGAGGTGCCGGAGCCGGTCTGGAACACGTCGACGGGGAAGTGCTCGTCCCAGTCCCCGCGGGCGACCTCTTCCGCCGCCTCCCGGATCGCACCGGCGATCTCCTTGTCGAGCACCCCCAGTTCCGCGTTGACCTTGGCGGCCGCGCCCTTGATCCGCGCCAGCGCCTCGATGTGCGCCCGCTCGATCCGCTGGCCGGAGACGGGGAAGTTCTCGACGGCCCGCTGTGTCTGCGCCCGCCACTTGGCCTCCGCCGGCACCCGCACCTCGCCCATGGAGTCGTGCTCGATACGGTAGCCGCCCTTGTCCTGCTCGTCGGTCATCGACGATCACCTCCACTGAGGGACAGCATCGCGGACGCGCCCGCTGTTCCCGTGGACGCGACCCGCCGCGCCGCCGTCCCGGCCGGGGACCGCGGCGAACGCCGGGCGGTGTCCGGGTCCTTGAAGAGGCGTCCGACCGCTTTGCCGGAGGGCACCGACCACGGCCCGCCCGACGCCGGACGAGGGCCGACGGGCGTCCGCCGGCAGGGATCCAGGGTGTGAGGGCTCCCCGGCGGGGGCCGAAGGGGCGGTGCGGCGCCCCGGAGGGCGGGACGGGCCGGGACGAGCAGGGGCGGCGGGGACGAGATCCGCCCCCGCCGCCCCGGGTGGCCCTATGCCAGCCCCGGTCCCCGGACCGGGATGGACGTGAACGTCGGCTGGGAAAGCTCCTGAGGGTGGAAGAAGTCGTTGCCCTTGTCGTCGACGACGATGAACGCCGGGAAGTCCTCGACCTCGATCTTCCAGACGGCCTCCATGCCGAGCTCCTCGTACTCGACGACCTCGACCTTCTTGATGCAGTCCTGCGCGAGGCGGGCGGCCGGGCCGCCGATGGAGCCGAGGTAGAAGCCGCCGTGGCTGCCGCACGCGTCCGTGACCTGCTGCGAGCGGTTGCCCTTGGCGAGCATCACCTTGGAACCGCCCGCCGCCTGGAACTGCTCGACGTAGGAGTCCATCCGGCCGGCCGTCGTCGGGCCGAAGGAGCCGGACGCGTAGCCCTCGGGGGTCTTCGCCGGGCCCGCGTAGTACACCGGGTGGTCCTTCAGGTACTGCGGCATCTCCTCGCCCGCGTCCAGGCGCTCCTTGATCTTGGCGTGCGCGATGTCACGGGCGACGACGAGCGGGCCGGAGAGCGACAGACGGGTCTTCACCGGGTACTTGGTCAGCTCGGCGAGGATGTCGTCCATCGGCTGGTTGAGGTCGATCCTGACGACGTCCGACGCCTCGTCGAGGTGCTCGTCCGTCGTGTCCGGCAGGAAGCGCGCCGGGTCCGTCTCCAGCTGCTCCAGGAAGACGCCCTCCGCCGTGATCTTCGCGACGGCCTGGCGGTCGGCGGAGCAGGAGACGGCGATGGCGACCGGGCAGGAGGCGCCGTGCCGGGGGAGGCGCACCACGCGCACGTCGTGGCAGAAGTACTTGCCGCCGAACTGCGCCCCGATGCCGATCTTCTGGGTCAGCTCGAAGACCTTCTCCTCCAGCTCCTTGTCCCGGAAGCCGTGCCCGAGCGGCGAGCCCTCGGCCGGGATCTCGTCCAGGTAGTGGGCGGAGGCGTACTTCGCGGTCTTCAGCGCGTACTCGGCGGACGTGCCGCCGACGACGATCGCCAGGTGGTACGGCGGGCAGGCGGCCGTACCCAGCGAACGGATCTTCTCCTCCAGGAACTTCATCATGGAGGCCTCGTTCAGGACGGCCTTCGTCTCCTGGTAGAGGAACGACTTGTTGGCCGAGCCGCCGCCCTTCGCCATGAACAGGAACTTGTACGCGCCGCCGTCGGCGGCGTACAGCTCGATCTGCGCCGGGAGGTTGGAGCCGGTGTTCTTCTCCTCCCACATGGTGAGCGGAGCCATCTGCGAGTACCGCAGGTTGAGCTTGGTGTAGGCGTCGTAGATGCCCCGCGACAGGGCCTCCTCGTCGCCGCCCTCGGTGAGCACGTTCTGCCCGCGCTTGCCCATCACGATCGCCGTACCGGTGTCCTGGCACATGGGCAGCACACCGGCCGCCGCGATGTTGGCGTTCTTCAGCAGGTCCAGCGCGACGAACTTGTCGTTGCTCGAGGCCTCGGGGTCGTCGATGATGCGGCGCAGCTGCGCGAGGTGGGCCGGGCGCAGGTAGTGCTGGATGTCGTGGACGGCCTCCTCGGCCAGCTTGCGCAGCGCCTCCGGCTCCACCTTGAGGAACGTCCGCCCGTCGGCCTCGAAGGTGGAGACACCCTCGGAGGTCACCAGCCGGTAGGGGGTGGTGTCCTCTCCCATGGGGAGCAGATCGGTGTACGCGAACTCAGGCATCGCAGCCCATTCCTCACTCTGCAGACGGCGACCCGCCGACGCCGGCGGGCCTCACCAGCGTAGAACCTGGCCGCGACGGCGAGCTTGTGAGGTAAGGCTCAGTTGGAGCCGCGGCGGATCCCCCGGACGGGGGCTATCGCGATCTATCGTGTGTGGGTACGCTGCTGCCGTGGACCTTCAGAAGCAGACCGCTGCCGCCCCCACACCGACCGCCGAACTGCGCGCCTCGGACGCCGACCGCGACCGCATCGCCGACATCCTGCGCGAGGCCCTCGCGGAGGGCAGGCTCACGGCCGACGAGCATGCCGAGCGCGTGGAGGGCGTGCTGGCCGCCAAGACGGTGGGTGAGCTGGAGGTCTTCATACGGGACCTGCCCGCCGCCCACGGCCGCCGCCCCGCTCCCGGCCCCGCCCCGCACCACCCCGCCGCCGGTGCGATCCCCGCCGACCCCGACGACAGCGTTGTCGCGGTGTTCAGCAGCGCCAGCCGCCGGGGCCGCTGGCGCGCGGGCCGCCGTGTCCACGCGTACGCGGTCTTCGGCAGCGTCGAGATCGACCTGAGCGAGGCGCTCTTCGAGTACCAGCAGGTCATGATCAAGGCATGGGCGGTCTTCGGCAGCGTCGAGATCCGCGTCCCGGAGAACGTGTCGCTGCGCGGCACCGGCGGCGGCGTCCTCGGCAACTTCGAGGTGGACGCGCTCGACTCGCCCGAGCCGGACGCCCCGGTGGTCTACGTCGACGGCTGGGCCGTCCTGGGCAGCATCGAGGGCAGGCCCAAGCGGGGCAAGCTCGTCGCGGACATCCTCGACCGTGTGCAGCGCAAGGTCGACAGGGGTTTGCGCAAACACCTGGACCGTTGACGGTCGTGAATCCCACCGGGCACCGGGCGGCCCTCCGACCCCACGCGACCGCGCAGGACTCCCCGGAAACCAGCGGTTCGGAACGGAGTGCATAGGCGCGCGCACAGCGGGTAGGGCTTGCTGCATCGTCTCTCGCTCGCGAAGCCGTCGTCAGGAGTAGACCCGTGCTGCAAACGCCGCATTCGTCCCTGCAGGTCGCCGCCGTTCCGGCTCAGCGGGTGCCAGCGCGCGACAGGGACCAAGACGCTCCCTGGCACACCGAGGCGGTGTGCCGGCGCGACGAGGCAGGCCTGTTCTTCGCACCGTCGAAGGAGCCCACCGCCGCCCGCCTGTCCCGCGAGGAGGCCGCGAAGCGGGTCTGCGCCCGCTGTCCCGTGATGGTGGAGTGCCGCGAGCACGCCCTGCTGCAGCCGGAGCCCTACGGCGTCTGGGGCGGCCTCACCGCCGCCGAACGCCGGGTCGTCCTGGCCCGGCGCCGCCGCCGCGACATGGAACTGAAGAAGGCGGCCAGGTCGGCGGGGCGCATAGCGCAGGCAGGCTGACGGCCACATGCAAAAAGGGGCGCCCCCCTCCGCACCGGGGGGCGCCCACTTTTCGGCATACGGCCGGCTGAGCGGTCTCAGGACGCGGGGCCGTGTGGACCCGTGGCCCCGCCGCGACCGGTCACGGCGCGACCCGTACGCGCGTACAGGCCCGCGTGTGGCGGCCCGCGCGTCCCGGCCCGCGTCCCCGGGCCCTACTTCGCCCGGTCGAAGTCGATCGCGCTGTACGCCCGCAGCTTGCTCAGCCGGTGCTCGGAGTCGATCCGCCGCACCGTCCCCGACCGCGACCGCATCACGATCGAGTCGGTCGTCGCGGTCTCCGACCGGTACCGCACCCCGCGCAGCAGCTCACCGTCGGTGATCCCGGTCGCGACGAAGAACACGTTCTCGCCCTTGACCAGGTCCTCGGTGGTCAGCACCCGGTCGAGATCGTGCCCCGCGTCGATCGCCCGCTGCCGCTCCTCGTCGTCCTTGGGCCACAGCTTGCCCTGGATGGTGCCGCCCAGGCACTTCACGGCACAGGCCGAGATGATCCCCTCGGGGGTGCCGCCGATGCCGAGCAGCAGGTCGATGCCGGTGCCCTCGCGCAGGGCCAGGATGGAGCCGGCCACATCGCCGTCCGAGATCAGCTTGATGCGCGCGCCGGTGTCCCGGATCTCCTTGATCATGCCCTCGTGCCGCGGCCGGTCGAGGATGACGACGGTGACGTCCTCGGGGGTGGCGCGCTTGGCCTTGGCGACCCGGCGGATGTTGACCTCGATGGGCGCGTTGATGTCGACGAACTCGGCGGCCTCGGGGCCGGTGACCAGCTTGTCCATGTAGAACACGGCGGAGGGGTCGAACATCGCGCCCCGCTCGGTGGCCGCGAGGACGGCGATCGCGTTCGGCATGCCCTTGGCCGTCAGCGTGGTGCCGTCGATCGGGTCGACGGCGATGTCGACCTCGGGCCCGGTCCCGTCGCCGACGCGCTCGCCGTTGAAGAGCATCGGCGCCTCGTCCTTCTCGCCCTCGCCGATGACGACCACGCCGTTCATCGAGACGGTCGAGACGAGGGTCCGCATCGCGCGCACCGCGGCACCGTCGGCGCCGTTCTTGTCACCGCGTCCCACCCAGCGGCCCGCGGCCATCGCGGCGGCTTCGGTCACGCGGACCAGTTCCAGGGCGAGGTTGCGGTCGGGGGCCTCGGAGGGGACATCGAGCTCGGACGGCAGGTGATGATGCTCGGTCATCGGAGCGCACCTTTCTGATACGACGACGGCCGGATGAGGGTTCGATCCTCGACTCTATCGTCAGTCCGACAAAATGAGCAGGGGACCCCACGGATGAGCGCACCGGGCACCTGCGACGATGGGGGGCGTGGCAGGTTCGAACGGCAAGCAGAAGACGGCCCGGGACATGATTCTCTCCCTGGGCCTCATCGTGGTCGCGGCGTGGGTCATCTACCTCTTCGTCCCGCACGACGATCACGCTCCCGACATCAAGCGGGTCGACTACCGCGTCGAGCTGCTCACGGCACGCCGCGCGGCGTCGTACCCGGTGGCCGCTCCCGAGGGTCTGTCCGACAGGTGGAAGGCGACCTCGGTGCGCTTCCAGGGCGCCGACTTCGATTCCTGGCATCTCGGTTTCCACGCTCCCGACGGGGAGTACGTCGCCGTCGAGCAGTCCACTCAGAAGCGCTCGCGGTTCATCGACGAGGCCAGCCAGGGCGCGCAGGCCACCAAGGTGACAGAAAAGATCGACGGCCGCACCTGGACCCGCTACACCGGTGGCCGCTACGACGCGCTCGTCCTGCAGGACACCGACGGTTCCACGACGGTCGTCGCGGGCACGGCGTCCTTCGACCGCCTGAGCGAGATGGCCGGGGCGCTCAAGATGGCGTGAGCCGCCGTCGTACGGCACGCAGGAGGCCCCCGGCCGGAACGCCGGGGGCCTCCTGCGTGTCACGCGGCCGGTCAGACGGTGGTGACGACCTGGTCGTACGCGAGGCGCGGGGAGCGCGGGTAGGACGCGTCCGGGCCCGGCCGGCCGATGTTGATCACCATCAGCGGGGTGTGGTCGTCGTCGAGGAACTCCTTGCGGACACCCTCGAAGTCCAGGCCGGTCATCGGGCCCGCGGCCAGGCCGGCCGCGCGGATGCCGATGATGAAGTAGGCGGCCTGCAGGGCGGCGTTCATCCCGGCGGCGTTCTCGCGGGCCGCGCGCTCGGCGAAGAACAGGTCCTTGGCCTGCGGGAAGGCCGGGAACAGGGTCGGCAGCTCCTCGTGGAACTCGTTGTCCGCGGAGAGGATCGCGACGAGCGGGGCGGTGGCCGTCTTGGCCTGGTTGCCCTCGGCCATGTGCTGGACCAGCCGCTCACGGGCCTCGGGCGAGCGGACCAGGGTGATGCGCAGCGGGGTCTGGTTGAACGCGGTCGGGCCGAACTTGACCAGGTCGTAGATCGCCTGGACCTGCTCGTCGGTCACCGGCTCGTCGGTGAAGGTGTTCGCGGTGTGGGCCTCGCGGAACAGCAGGTCCTGGGCGGCGGGGTCAAGAACGAGAGACATGGATGAACTTCCTCGGGTGCGCGTCCGGATCCGGGACGCCGGGCCGGCTGACACGCACGAAGGTACGGCAAGAGAAGTTCAAGGTTCAACAAAACTGGGGGTGTGGTGACCGTCCTCACAGTCACCACGGGCCACCCCTACGTGTCGCTCGCCCCCGCGCCCTCCTCCTCGGCCAGCGCCGCGTCCAGCCGCGCCCGCGCGCCCTCGAGCCAGCGCCGGCACACCTTGGCCAGCTCCTCCCCGCGCTCCCACAGCGCCAGGGACTCCTCCAGCGTCGTCCCCCCCGCCTCCAGCCGCCGTACGACCTCGATCAGCTCGTCGCGCGCCTGCTCGTACCCGAGGGCTTCCTCAGCCTTGCTCGTCATGCACCCCGTCCTGGTTGTCGACTCGAACAGTGAACTCACCCTGGGCGACCCGCGCCCGCAGCGCCTCGTCCGCCGTCACCTCGCCCGGATCCCGCACCACGTGCCCGTCGGCCTTCTGCAGCACCGCGTACCCCCGCCTCAGCGTCGCGGCCGGCGAGAGCGCCACCACGCGCGCGTGCGTGTGCGTCAGCTCGGAGTCCGCGCGGTCGAGCAGATGCCCGAGACACCGCCGGGAACGGTCGGTGAGCGAGGAGACGAGATCGGCCCGCTCGTCGATCATCCGGTGCGGGTCCTGTATCGCGGGCCGCGCCAGCGCGTGGGCGAGCCCGCGCTCCTCGCGCTCCACGAACGCCTCCGCACACCGCCGCGCCCGCCCGCGCAGCATCCGCACCCGCTCCAGCTCCTCACCGACGTCCGGCACCACCTTCTTGGCGGCGTCGGTGGGAGTGGAGGCACGCAGGTCGGCCACATGATCCAGCAGCGGATTGTCGGGCTCGTGCCCGATCGCCGAGACGACCGGGGTACGGCAGGCGGCGACCGCCCGCACCAGCTGCTCGTCGGAGAACGGCAGCAGATCCTCCACACTGCCACCGCCGCGCGCGACGATGATCACGTCGACCTCGCGGAGTTCGTCCAGCTCCTTCACGGCCTGGACGACCTGCGACACCGCGTGCACCCCCTGCACCGCGACATTGCGCACCTCGAAACGGACCGCGGGCCACCGGTGCCGGGCGTTCTCCAGCACGTCCCGCTCGGCGGCCGACGCCCGCCCGCACACGAGCCCGACGAGCTGCGGCAGAAAAGGCAACGCCTTCTTCCGCTCGGCCGCGAACAGCCCCTCCGCCGCCAGCGACTTCTTCAGCTGCTCCAGCCGGGCCAGCAGCTCGCCGACCCCCACGGGCCGTATCTCGACGGCCCGCAGCGACAACTGCCCCCGCGGCGCGTACCACTCCGGCTTCGCGTGGACGACGACCCGCGCGCCCTCCCCGACGACGTCCGCGACGGCGTCGAACACCTGCCGGTAACAGGTCACGCTCACCGAGATGTCGTACGACGGATCGCGCAGCGTCAGAAACACGACACCCGCACCCGGGCGCCGCGACAGCTGGGTGATCTGCCCCTCGACCCACACCGCGCCGAGCCGGTCGATCCACCCCCCGATGAGCCGCGACACCTCACCGACGGGCAGCGGGGCGTCCGCGGACGTGTTCACAGCCATGCGCCCGAGGGTATAGGCCCGGACTGACAACGCGGGGTCGGCGAATTCGGCCCGTCCGGCGTCTGAGGACGAGGCAAGTCCAGGGCCGGAGCGGGGGGCCGGGGGCGGCAGCCGCCGGGCACGCCGACGGCGGCCGGACCCGGCCTTACGATGGGACACATGACTGCTTCGCCTGCCCGCCGCCGTGTCCTGCTCGCCGCTCCCCGGGGCTACTGCGCGGGCGTGGACCGCGCCGTGATCGCCGTCGAGAAGGCCCTGGAGCAGTACGGCGCCCCGGTCTACGTCCGGCACGAGATCGTCCACAACAAGTACGTCGTGCAGACCCTGGAGAAGAAGGGCGCCATCTTCGTCGAGCGGACGGAGGAGGTACCGCCGGGCAACATCGTGATGTTCTCGGCGCACGGCGTCGCACCGGTCGTCCACGAGGAGGCCGCGCGCGGACAGCTCGCCACCATCGACGCGACCTGCCCCCTGGTCACCAAGGTCCACAAGGAAGCGGTCCGTTTCGCGGGCGAGGACTACGACATCCTCCTGATCGGGCACGAGGGCCACGAGGAGGTCATCGGCACCTCCGGCGAGGCCCCCGACCACATCCAGCTCGTCGACGGCCCGGGTGACGTCGCCAAGGTGGAGGTGCGCGACCCCTCCAAGGTCGTCTGGCTGTCGCAGACCACCCTCTCCGTCGACGAGACGATGGAGACGGTCGACGCGCTGAAGGAGAAGTTCCCGCAGCTGATCTCCCCGCCCAGCGACGACATCTGCTACGCCACCCAGAACCGTCAGCTCGCCGTGAAGCAGATGGGCGCCGAGGCGGAGCTGGTGATCGTCGTCGGCTCCCGCAACTCCTCCAACTCCAAGCGGCTCGTCGAGGTCGCCAAGATCGCCGGCTCCCGCGCCGCGTACCTGGTGGACTTCGCGAACGAGATCGACGAGGCCTGGCTGGAGGGCGTGAGCACGGTCGGCGTGACCTCCGGCGCCTCCGTCCCCGAGGTCCTCGTCGAGGAGGTCCTCGCCTGGCTCGCCGAGCGCGGCTTCGAGGACGTCGAGCTGGTCAAGGCCGCCGACGAGCACATCACCTTCTCGCTGCCCAAGGAACTCCGCAGGGACCTGCGCGAGGAGGCGGCGGCCCTGGTGGAGGCGCGCGGCGGCAGCGGTGCCGCGGGCTCCGCGAGCGCCTGAGCGCCCCGGGCGGCTCCGGCCTGCGGGCCGCCTCGGGTGAGTGACCGTCAGTCCGCCGTCGTAACGTGGAGCCATGCAGATCTTCGGCGTGGACATCGGCGGATCCGGGATCAAGGGCGCCCCTGTGGACCTGGACAAGGGCGACCTGGCTCAGGAGCGCCTGAAAGTGCTCACCCCGCAGCCGGCGACGCCGGACGCGGTGGCCGACGGCGTCAAGGAGGTCGTCGAGCACTTCGGGTGGACGGGCCCGGTCGGCCTCACCTTCCCCGGTGTGGTGACCGGCGGGTCCACCATCCGTACGGCGGCCAACGTCGACAAGGGCTGGATCGACACGGACGCGCGCGCGTTGTTCAGCGAGCGGCTGGGCGGGCTGCCGGTGACGGTGGTCAACGACGCGGACGCGGCGGGCGTCGCCGAGGCGGCCTTCGGCGCCGGGCGCGACCGCAAGGGCACGGTCATCCTGCTGACCTTCGGTACGGGCATCGGCAGCGCCGTCTTCGTCGACGGCGCCCTCGTCCCCAACACCGAGCTCGGCCACCTGGAGCTGAACGGGCACGACGCCGAGAAGCGCGCCTCCAGCAAGGCCAAGGAGGACCACGAGCTGACCTGGGAGCACTGGGCACGCCGCGTCCAGAAGTACCTCGCGCACGTGGAGATGCTGTTCTCACCCGAGCTGTTCATCATCGGCGGCGGCGTCAGCCGTAAGTCCGAGAAGTTCCTGCCCTACATCGAGGGCATCAAGGCGGAGATCGTCCCGGCGCAGCTGCAGAACAACGCGGGCATCGTGGGGGCGGCGATGCGAGCGGCGGAGAAGAGCCCGGGCAGCTAGGGCGTCCGGGACAGGGGCGCCTGCCGCGCGACGCCCGGAGCGCTCCCCCCTGCCGTGGAGGGGTGGGAGCCACCCAGGTGCCCCACTGGTCGCACCGCCCGCCCGAAAGCCCGAGTACGCCCGGTACCAGGCAGGGCTTCCGGGCGGCAGGCCGGGAGCACGCTCCCCGACGCTGGGCCCCGCTCGCGCGGAAGGGGCCCCACGACGCCACGCGGCCGCCCCGCGGGCGACGACGCAACATCCGCAGCAGGCCCTGGAGGGCCTCGCCGCCCTCGCCGCGGCCGGTCCCGGTCTCGCCCGCCGCACCTTTGAGGCGACGGCCCGCGCCGCCCCGCACCGGGCGGTCTCAGGACGCCCCCTGAAGTCGCGGGCGCCGGCTCGCGGCCCGGCGGCGGGCGGCCCGCCGTACGGCGCGCGCGAAGACGGTCGCGGTCGCGGCGAGCGTCCCGCCGTAGAGCCAGCCGGCCTGGGTGGCCAGTGCCGTGACCAGGCCCATCAGCCGCGCTCCCACCCCGCCCTCGTCCCCGGTCACGGGCAGCAGCCCGAGGGCGAAGGCGATCGGCACGACCACGGGCGCCGACAGCAGATCGCCCCGGCGCACCCACAGGGCGGTCAGCACGCACACCGGCAGGAACAGCACGCTGTAGACGATCAGCGAGCTCCCGAACAGCAGTTCGTCCACACTCCCGAGCGCGCACATCAGCACCCCGCTGAACAACCCGCTCCCGAGCCCCGTCAGCCGGGGGTTCGGCATCCTCCGGAGAGCCCGCACCAGGGCGACGGGGGACAGGCGCCCGCCGGGGGAGGGGCGCCCCGCCTCACGGGAGCGCGCACCGCCGGCCACCGACCGCGCGGATCCCGAGGGCCGGCGATCGCCCGGGACCCGGGGCGTCCCCGAGCCCCGGGCCGGCCCGGAAGCCCGCTGAGCCGCCGAGCCCCGGGCCGCCCCCGACATCCTGGGCGAGCCGGAGGGCCGGGGCGGCACCGACGGCCGGCCGGGACCGGTTCCGGTACGGCCGGAATCGGAGCCGAGCGCGCCCTGCGCGGGACGAGCGGTGCCGGCGGGACGGGTGGGACGAGCGGGGCGCGCCGGACCCGCGCCGACACGCGGCTCCTTGCGCACCCGCCCCCGTTCCTGGGGTGGCAGGGGCGGCGGTGAAGGCGGGTCCCGGTGGGTCGTGTTCCGTGGGGGGCGCGTCCTGTGTTGCTCCACTGGACCAACTTAGGTCGGTTTATGTGCCGAATCGGGTGTCGGACACGCCGAGGGGCGAGCCTCGGCCAAGCGTTCTACAGGCCCGCCGGGCCGGCGCCCGGCACGCCGTAAACTGGTGGATCGGCCGGCCCTCCGGCCCCCAGGCCCCCTCACCGCGGGAACCGGCCCCCTGGCCCTCTGACTACGGGAAGTCGCAACGTGTCGCTCACGATCGGAATCGTCGGTCTGCCGAATGTCGGCAAGTCGACCCTGTTCAACGCCCTGACCAAGAACGACGTGCTGGCGGCCAACTACCCGTTCGCCACGATCGAGCCGAACGTCGGCGTGGTCGGCGTCCCCGACGCCCGCCTCACCAAGCTGGCCGACATCTTCGGCTCCCAGCGGATCCTCCCGGCGACCGTCGACTTCGTCGACATCGCGGGCATCGTGCGCGGGGCCTCCGAGGGCGAGGGCCTCGGCAACAAGTTCCTGGCGAACATCCGTGAGTCCGACGCGATCTGCCAGGTCATCCGCGCCTTCAAGGACGAGAACGTCGTCCACGTCGACGGCAAGGTCTCGCCCAAGGACGACATCGAGACGATCAACACCGAGCTGATCCTGGCGGACCTCCAGACGATCGAGAAGGTCCTCCCCCGGCTCCAGAAGGAGTCGCGGATCAAGAAGGACGTCGCGTCGAAGGTCAAGGCCGTCGAGGAGGCCAAGGAGATCCTGGAGAGGGGCGACACCCTCTTCTCGCAGGGCATCGTCCAGGGCAGCGAGCGCGCCGAGCTCCTCCACGACCTGCACCTCCTCACCACCAAGCCCTTCCTCTACGTCTTCAATGTCGACGAGGACGAGCTGACCGACGACTCCTTCAAGGACGAGCAGCGCGCCCTGGTCGCCCCCGCCGAGGCGATCTTCCTCAACGCCAAGCTGGAGGCGGACCTCGCCGAGCTCGACGAGGAGGACGCGATGGAGCTCCTGGAGTCGGTCGGCGCCGAGGAGCCCGGCCTCGCCACCCTGGCCCGCGTCGGCTTCAACACCCTCGGCCTGCAGACCTATCTCACGGCCGGCCCCAAGGAATCCCGCGCCTGGACCATCAAGAAGGGCGCCACCGCCCCCGAGGCCGCCGGCGTCATCCACACCGACTTCCAGAAGGGCTTCATCAAGGCGGAGGTCATCTCCTTCGCCGACCTGGTGGAGACCGGCTCGGTCGCCGAGGCCCGCGCCAAGGGCAAGGCCCGCATGGAGGGCAAGGACTACGTCATGCAGGACGGCGACGTCGTGGAGTTCCGCTTCAACGTGTGAGCGCAGCAGGGGGCCGGACTCCTAAGAAGTCCGGCCCTTCGTCAATTCCGTGCCGGAGGCGAGCCGGGCCGTGTCCGACGGCGACGGGGTCATGGCCGGCCGGTCGTGAACTCCCACTGCTCCTCGAATCCCCACCGGCGCAGGCGCTGGCGGGCCGCGGGCGGGGGCGGGGTGGCGGGGGTGAACAGGAGGCCGGCGATGTCGCCGCTGTGGGCCACCTGGACGCCGAGCGCCGCGCAGTCGTGGGCGACGGCGAGGAGGCGGTCGAGGGCCGGGACGGGCAGGTGGCGCTGGTTCAGCAGCGCGCTCCGGGTGGCCACCGTGCCCAGCAGGGCCGCGTCCCCGGTGCGTACGGCCCGCCGGAGCAGCCCGCGCAGGTGGTCGAAGCGGGCGATCTCCGTGTCGTCGTAGCGGGGCGGCGGGAGGGAGAGGGTGTCCACGCCCCGGCCGTCGCCGTCCGGGCGGGTGCCGAAGCCGAGCACCCGCAGGGGAGGCAGCCGCCGGCCGAAGTCCTCCAGCACCCGCCCCTCGCGCTGCGCGAACAGCACCGTCGTCTCCTCGAACATCAGGGCGTCGGCGGCGGTCTCCGCGCGGACCGCGAGGCGGGCGGCCTCCCGTGCCGTCAGGGGGGCGTCGTACGCGTCCCGTACCGCGCGGACGGCTGCCAGGACGTCGCTGGTGGAGGAGCCGAAGCCCCGGCCGAGCGGTACCTCCCCCGACAGCTCCAGACGGCCGCCCGCCGGCAGGTCTCCCAGCGCCAGTTCGGCCGCGCGGCGGGCCTTGGTCTTCCAGGGCGGCGAGACCGTCACCGCGCCGCCCGGGGCCGGCGTGAAGGCCGCGCGGGTGGTGTACGACGGGCAGGGGAGGGTGACCAGGGCGCGGACGGGCGTGTCGCGGGCGGGGTCGGTGAACGCGCCCTGCAGGAGCTCCCCGTGGTGGGCGGGGGCGGTGCCCCGGCCGACACGCGCGCCCGTGCGCACCGACGTGGAGGCGACGGATGTGGATGCGACGGTCACGGCCCTCCCTCTCGTTGCCGCCGACATCGTGCCAGCCCGGCCGTTGTCGGTGCCGGGTGGGAGCATGGAGCGCGGCGGGTGGGACGCGCGCCGGCACACCGGGGGAGGGGACCATGGGGCGCACCGAGGACGCGGAAGGCATCGGCGGCAGCCGTGTCCCACCGCCGTACGATCCCGCCCCCGTCGTCGGCCGCCGGGCGCGCGAGCTGTACGAGGCCGGGGCGCGGCTGTACGACACCGCCCGCACCCTGCGCGCCGACCACACCCGCGCCCTGGAGGCGGTGCGTGCCGCCCACGCGCCGCTGCGCGACGCCCTCGTCGCCGAGGAGCTCCGCTCCCTCCCGCCGGCCCGGCTGAAGGACGTCACCGAGGGCCGGCTGAGGCTCGCGGCGCTGGAGGCCGCCGGATTCGACTCGGTGGGCGCCGTGCACGAGGCGAGCCGGCACACGCTCCAGCAGATACCCGGCGTCGGCCGGCAGACCGCCGACCAGGCCCTCGCCGCCGCCCGGCAGCTCGCCCGGGCGCTCGAGGAGACCGTCTCCGTACGGATCGACGTCGACGCCCCCGAGCCCCGCACCACCGCCCTGGTCACGGCGCTGCACCGGCTCGTCGAGGCCGGCCCCGATCTGCCCCGGGCCGTCGCCGCCGCCGAGCGCCACGAGACCCGGCTCGCCGAGCTGCTGCCCGCTCTGCGCCCGGCGACGAGCCGCCTCAGGCTGGCGGTGGCGGGCAGGCACCGCCGGGAGGCGGCCCGGGCGGCCGCACGGGAGCTGCGGGAGCTGACGGCCGAGGCGGCGGGGACCGACGTGGCGCTGCGGCTGGCGCAGGCCACCGCGGACCTGCTCCGTGAACCGGCGTCCGAGCTGGAGCCGTGGGTCGACTTCGAGGTGCGTTCCGCCGAGTACTACAGCCTGCTCGCGGAGATCTGCGCGCTCCCCGCGGACGTGGCGGCGGCCGAGGGGTTCGTACCGTTGGAGGTCGCCGAGCGGGTGCGCGCGCAGCCGCTGGACGACACCCACCGCCGGGTCTCCCTGCGCGGCTACCAGGCCTTCGGCGCGCGGTTCGCGCTCGCCCAGCGCCGGGTGGTGATCGGTGACGAGATGGGCCTGGGCAAGACCGTCCAGGCCATCGCGGTGCTCGCCCATCTCGCGGCGGAGGGACAGGCTCACTTCCTGGTGGTCTGCCCGGCCGGCGTCCTCATCAACTGGACGCGGGAGATCCGCGCCCGCAGCGCCCTCAGGGCGATTCCGGTCCACGGTCCGGACCGGCGGGACGCCCACGCGGAGTGGCGTGAGCGCGGCGGCGTCGCCGTCACGACGTTCGACGTGCTGCACACCCTGCCGGCACCGGAGGCGGCCACGGCCCCGGGCCTGCTGGTCGTCGACGAGGCGCACTACGTCAAGAACCCCGCCACCCGCCGCGCCCGCTCGGTCGCCGCGTGGGCCGGGGCGTGCGACCGCGTCCTGTTCCTCACCGGTACGCCGATGGAGAACCGCGTCGAGGAGTTCCGCACCCTCGTCCGTCATCTCCGTCCCGAACTGCTCCCGGAGATACGCGACAGCGACGCGGCCGCCGGACCGCACGTCTTCCGCAAGGCGGTCGCGCCCGCCTATCTGCGCCGCAACCAGGAGGACGTCCTCGCCGAGCTTCCCGCGCTGATCCAGGTCGACGAATGGGAGGAGTTCAGCGCCGCCGACCAGGAGGCCTACCGGGCGGCCGTCGCCGAGGGGAACTTCATGGCGATGCGCCGGGCCGCCTACGCCGACCCGGAGAAGTCCGCGAAGCTCCAGCGGCTGCGCGAGATGGTCGGGGAGGCGGCGGCCAACGGCCTGAAGGTGGTCGTGTTCTCGTACTTCCGGAGTGTCCTGGAGACCGTCCGGCAGGCGCTCGGGGACGGTGTGTCCGGCTCGATATCGGGGTCCGTGCCCGCCGCGCGCCGCCAGCGTCTCGTCGACGACTTCACCGCCGCCGACGGGCACGCGGTGCTGCTCTGCCAGATCGAGGCCGGCGGTGTCGGGCTCAACCTTCAGGCCGCCTCCGTGGTCGTCCTGTGCGAGCCGCAGGTCAAGCCGACGCTGGAGCACCAGGCCGTGGCCCGCGCGCACCGCATGGGCCAGGTCCGTCCGGTCCAGGTGCACCGCCTCCTGGCCACCGACAGCGTGGACGACCGCCTGCTGCGGATCCTGGCGAACAAGAACCGCCTGTTCGACGCCTACGCCCGGCGCAGCGACACCGCCGAGGCGACCCCGGACGCGGTCGACGTCTCCGACACCGGCCTGGCCCGCCGCATCGTGGAGGAGGAGCAGCGCAGGCTGACGGTGGGGGAGCGGCCGGGGGCGGCGGACGAGGCGGCCGGGGCCGCCGGGGCCGGGGTGGATCAGGAGACCACCGGCGGCGGTGTGGATCAGGAGATCACCGGCGGCGGTGTGTCCTCCGTCGTCAGGCCGTAGTCCCCCTCGGAGGCGAGCGGTGGCGGAAAACCGCCGTCCGGAGGCCCGCGTGCGCGGCTCTCGGGGCTCCCGTCGGCCGCCGTGCGGCAAGCGCGTTCACCGCCCGAATCGTCGTATTGGTGATCGCCGTTCCGCGTCCGCGTGCTGCCCGCTTACGATGCGCGCAGCCGAACAGTCGCACGCCTGTTCCGCGCCACCGTCGGACCTCGCTGCCACACCGCCCGCACCCCTGCCTGACCCGTCTGAACCAGGAGCACGGTACTCGTGTCCATACCCCCGCCCCCAGGGCCCCAGCAGCCCCAGGACCCGTACCAGCCTCCGCAGCCGCAGGGCGCGTATCCGCCCCCGTCGTACCCGCAACCCCAGCCCCAGGGGCCGTACCCCCAGGCCCCCTACGGCGCCGCGCCCTACCAGGTCTGGGGCCAGGGCTACACCCCCTTCGCCCGGCCCGCGCCCGTCAACGGCGTGGCCATCGCCGCCCTCGTCCTGGGCCTGCTGTGCTTCCTGCCGGCCGTGGGTCTGGTCCTCGGGATCATCGCGCTGGTGCAGATCAAGAAGCGGGGTGAGCGCGGAAAGGGGCTGGCCATCGCGGGGGCGGTCGTGTCGTCCCTGGGGCTCGCCCTGTGGGTGGTGTCGCTGTCCACGAACGCCGCCTCCGACATCTGGGAGGGCGTCAAGGAGGGTGCGAGGGGCAGCAGTTACTCGCTCGTCAAGGGCGACTGCTTCGACGTGCCGGGCGCGGGCTTCGACCAGGACGTCTACGACGTCGACAAGGTGCCCTGCTCCGGCGCGCACGAGGGCGAGGTGTTCGGCACCGTCCCGCTGTCCGGCGAGGACTACCCCGGCGACGGCTACGTCACCGACAGGGCCGAGGACGAGTGCTGGACGCTGCAGGACGGGTACGCCATGGACCCCTGGGCGCTGACCGACGAGGTCGAGGTCTTCTACCTCACGCCCACCGCCGACAGCTGGGCGTGGGGCGACCGGATGATCACCTGCGTCTTCGCGCACACCGACGAGTCCGGCACCCTGACCGGTTCGCTGCGCGCCGACGCGTCGACGCTCGACGCCGACCAGGTGGCCTTCCTCGAGGCGATGGACGCCGTCGACGAGGTCCTCTACGAGGAGCCGGAGGACTACGCCGAGGAGGACCTGGACGCCAACAAGGACTGGGCGGCGGACGTCCGGGACGTGCTCGGCGAGCAGGCCGAGGCGCTGCGCGGCCACCCCTGGTCCGGTGACGCGGAGAAGTCCGTCGTGGCGCTGGCGAAGGACATGGAGGCCGCCCGCGCGGACTGGGCGAAGGCGGCGACCGCGGGCGACGTCGACACGTTCTACCTGCACTACGACAGCGGCTACGAGTACGTCGACGGCGACACCACCGTCGCCGCCCGTGAGGCGCTGGATCTGGCCACCACCCCGCCCTCGTACGACGAGGACGACTACGACACCGGGAGTGACAGCGGCAGCGGGAGCGAAGATGTGTGATCACTCCCATAGCGGGGAGAAAGTCCCTGCGTAAAGCCCTGCCGGGCCACATGTCATCACATCGAGTGATTCTCTGGCCTTCGCTTGCATGGTCGAACCCACGGTTGCCACGCTGTTGCTGTCTGTACAACCTGATGGGAGCGGCCAGTGACATTCGGTGAGCAGCCGGCGTACCTGCGTGTCGCGGGTGATCTCCGCAAGAAGATCGTCGACGGCTCCCTGCCCCCGCACACCCGTCTCCCCTCCCAGGCCAGAATCCGCGAGGAGTACGGGGTCTCCGACACCGTCGCCCTGGAGGCCCGCAAGGTGCTGATGGCCGAGGGGCTGGTCGAGGGCCGCTCCGGTTCGGGCACGTATGTGCGGGAGCGGCCGGTGCCGCGCCGCATCGCCCGCTCCGGTTACCGGCCCGCGAGCGGGGCCACACCGTTCCGGCAGGAGCAGGCCGAGGCGCACGCACGCGGGACCTGGGAGTCCAGCAGTGAGCAGACCGAGGCGAGCGGCGCCGTCGCCGAACGGCTGGGGATCAAGGCCGGCGACCGCGTGATGTGCACCAAGTACGTCTTCCGGGAGGCAGGCGAGGCGATGATGCTCTCCACCTCCTGGGAGCCCCTCGCCGTCACCGGCCGTACGCCCGTGATGCTGCCGGAGGAGGGCCCGCTCGGCGGCATGGGCGTCGTCGAGCGCATGCGGGCCATCGACGTCATCGTGGACAACGTGGCGGAGGAGGTCGGCGCCCGCCCGGGCCTCGCCGAGGAACTCCTCGCCCTGGGCGGCGTCCCCGGGCATGTCGTCCTGGTCGTCCAGCGCACGTACTACGCCTCGGGCCGCCCCGTCGAGACGGCCGACGTGGTCATCCCGGCCGACCGCTACCGGGTGGCGTACCACCTGCCCGTCAGATAGCCGCACCATGCCCGCCCGGCGCCCTGCCCGCCGAATGGTTGCCGGCCTCGCGGCCCTGCGGCGGTTCTTCCGGTAGCGCATCGCGGCGGGCGGCGCACACCCCTCCGGCAGTTGCCCCCGGAAAACGCCCGCCGGGAGCCCGTTCCGCCGCCGTCAAAAACCGGCCGTTTCCGGCCGTTCTCGCAGGTCGCCCCATATATGCCCGACACCCCGCCGACCGGACGCGTCAGAGCGCGCGCACGGCGCGTTCGGCCCCGTGCGCCCCCTGCGTGCTGGCTGGTTGCGTACCTCTTTGTGCAAAGCCGTATTCGCTGTGTAAAGGTTAGGCGTACGCTCGGGCATATGCGGATTGCGGTTTCCTTGGAGAGCGGGGCGCGGGGCGGGCCGCGACGGGCAGGCGGAGGGGTGCGATGAACGAGGGCACCATCTCTTTGCCCTGGCTCGTCATACGGCAGGACGACAACGGCAATCGCTACCGCGTGGGCCGGTACGCCACCCGCGCCGAGGCCCAGAAGATCGCGGACAGCCTCGACAGCCGTGGCCACAAGCAGCTCTACTGGGTCGAGCGCATCGGCCAGGGCCGGCCCCAGAGCGGAGACGGCACCCGGAACTGACGTGCGCCGGCGTCCCGTAGGCTCCGCCGCATGACCGAACGGATTCGTGGTGGTCGGAGCCGCCCTCCTCGACGGCGGCCGCCTGCTCGCCGCGCGCCGCAGCGCACCCCCCGACCTGGCCGGCCGCTGGGAGCTGCCCGGTGGCAAGGTCGAACCCGGCGAGCGCCCCGAGGCGGCCCTCGTCCGTGAACTGCGCGAGGAACTCGGCGTCGCGGCCGAGGCCGTTGAGCGCGTCCCGGGGGAGTGGCCCCTGAGGGCGCCGTACGTCCTGCAGGTGTGGACCGCCCGGCTGCGCCCCGGTTCCGCCGCCCCCTCACCCCTGGAGGACCACGACGAGCTGCGCTGGCTCGCCCCCGGTGAGATCTGGGACGTGAACTGGCTCGACCAGGACGTCCCCGCCGTACGTGAAACGCTCGCCCGGCTCGGCACAGGAGCGCGCTGACACGGCCCGGGGCGTAGCGCACGGAGCGGGAAGGCGCCTGCGGCCGTAGCGCACGGAGCGGGAAGGCACTGCGGCTGTACCGCATGGAGCCGGAAGGCACTGCGGCCGTACCGCACGGATGCGGAAGGCCCCTGCCGCCGTACCGCACGGAGCCGGAAGCCTCTGCGCACCGCGGCGCCGCGGTGCGGCCGCCCGGGCCCGGGGGCGCGGTACTGCCCACCGGATATCGGGTATGGGCCCATTAACCCCACGAAACCGGACATGGGTGGACTCGCTGTCCTGGGAAGTGATCGGTGTGATCGACACCGAAGGCGACCGCGCCGAGTGGACGTTCCCGGCAGATCCCGGCGCGGTGCGCACCGCCCGCCGTGTCGTCCGGAGCCAGCTGAGCAACTGGGACCTCGACAGCCTGGGAGACATCGCCGCCCTGCTGGTCAGCGAGCTGGTGACCAACGCGCTGCGGCACGCCACCGGCCCCATCGGTGTCCGGCTGGTACGTCCGGCCGGCCTGGAGGACGTCCTCCTGGTCGAGGTCTCCGACCCGCTGCCGGTGCCGCCCCGTGAGCGGGCCGCCCGGCTCGAGGACGAGAGCGGCCGCGGGCTGCAGCTCGTGGCCTCCTCCTCCCGTCGCTGGGGCACCCGGCCCGGGGAGGGCGGGAAGACGGTCTGGTTCGAACTCGCCGTGCCGGGTTGATCCGTGTACAGCGGGCGTCGCCGTGTCACCCGTCCGGTTCCGGTCGCCGACCGGTCTCGGTTGAGGTGGTTCGACCCCGTGCCCGCTGGTTAGAAGACTGGAAGTGTTGTCGCGGAACGGTCCAAAAAACGCCTGGACCGTGCTGTGATCGTGAACACCGTGTCATGCGGCGCCGTAGTGCTGGATACTGCGGGCAGCCGCCGCCGGTGACCGGTGCCGGGCGCGGTGAGCTGGAGGGGACGGTTCGCGTGAGCGAGATACCAGCGAAGGCCACGGAGTCCGAGGACCCGTCGGACGGCGCGAGGGCCAGGGCCACAGGTGCACTCGCGTCGCACACTGCCGATGCCTCGGATCCCGTGCACGACGGTCTCGCGGAGGGCGAGGCGACTCCCGGGGACGCCATATGGCAGAGCAGCCCGCCCGGATCCATCTACGACTACATCAAGGTCGCCTCCTTCTCGATCGGTCCCGACGGGCTCGTCGACCAGTGGAGCCTGCGCGCCGAACAGATCTTCGGCATCCCCGCAGACCGGGCGGTCGGCATGGATCCCATCGCGGCGTTCATCGACCCGGACCTGCGCGAGCGCGGCCAGCGCAAGATGGCCGAGATCCTCGACGGGCGGGAGTGGACCGGCGTGGTCCCCTTCCGGACGCCGGACCCGGTGCCCGGCGGCGGGCGCGGCGAGAGGGGCCTCGCCGAGGTGTACGTCATGCCGACGCGCAGCCTCGACGGCGAGAAGGCCGCCGTGTGCATCGTCGTCGACGTCCGCACCCTGCGCAGCATCGAGACCGACCTCGCCGCCTCGCAGGCAATTTTCGGCCAATCCCCGTTCGGCTTCCTGCTGATCGACCCCGACCTGCGGATCCGCCGCGCCAACCAGCGGTTCTCCTCCATCTTCGGCGGCACCCCCGACGACCACCGCGGCAAGGGCGTCCACGACTATCTGCCCCGGCCCGAGGCCGACCGGGTCAGCGCCACCCTGCGCCGGGTCCTGGAGACCGGCGACTCCATCACGGACATGCACGTCACCGGCTTCGTGCCGGGCTCCGACGAACGCCGTCACTGGTCGATCAACCTCTACCGTGTGCACAGCGGGACCGGCCGCCCCATCGGCGTCGCCTGGCTCGGCACCGACATCACCGCCCGCCGCGCCGCCGCCCGCGAGGCCGCCGCCGCACGGCGCAATCTCGCCCTTCTGAACGAGGCGGGCGCCCGCATAGGGAACTCCCTCGACCTGGAGACCACCGCGCGCGAACTCCTCGACGTCGTGGTGCCCGGCTTCTGCGACCTGGCCACCGTCGACCTCTACCAGGGCCTCCTGGCCGGCGACGAGACCCCGCCCGGACTCGCCGACGGCAGCGCCGAACTGCGCCGGGTCGCCTTCTCGTCCGCCGTCTCCGACACCCCCTACGCGGTCGACGGCGCGCCCGTCCCCGTCGGAGCAGTCCACCACTTCGCGTTCAACTCGCCCTGTGCGGACGTCCTGCGCACCGCGCGGCCGCAGGCCATCCCCGGCGAGGAGGGCGGCCTCGTGCAGTCCACGCTCGCCATCCCGATGGTCGCCCACGACACCGTCGTAGGCCTCGCGCAGTTCTCGCGGACCAAGGGCAGCGAGCCGTTCGGGGACCGGGACCGGGACCTCGCCGTGGAACTGGCGGCGCGCGCCGCCGTCTGCATCGACAACGCGCGGCTCTACCGGCGGGAGCACGAGCGGGCGTTGATACTGCAACGGTCACTGCTGCCGCCCGGCGACCCGGTCGCCTCCGGCCTGGACATCGCCTGCCGCTACCTGCCCGGCAACGCCTCCACGGGCCGCCCCAGCGAGGTCGGCGGCGACTGGTTCGACGTCATCGAACTGCCCGGCCACCGCACCGCGTTGGTGGTCGGGGACGTGATGGGACGAGGGCTGCGCGCCGCGGTGGCGATGGGCGAACTCCGCACGGCGGTCCGCACCCTGGCCCTCCTCGACCTCGAACCGGCCGAAGTCCTCTCCGCGCTGGACGAGATCGCGCGCGGACTCGGCACCCCCGGCGGCGTCCAGCAGGCCACCCGCGCCGCCCGCCGCCCCCGCGAGGCCGACCTGTCCGAGGTCTATCTCGCGACCTGCGTGTACGCCGTCTACGACTCGGTGACGCGCCGCTGCACCTTCGCCAACGCCGGCCATCTGCCTCCCGTCCTGGTCGAACCCGGTGAGCCGGCACTGATGCTGGACGTGCCGCCCGGCATGCCGCTCGGCGTCGGCGGGGAGCCCTTCGAGGAGGTGGAGGTCGACCTCCCCGAGGGCGCGCTGCTCGCCCTCTACACGGACGGCCTGGTCGAGTCCCGCGACCATCCCCTGGACGAGGGTCTGCAGGCCTTCGTCGGGGCGCTGACGGACCCCTCCAGCCCCCTGGAGGACGTCTGCGACCATGTCCTCAACACCCTCGACACGCACCACGGCGAGGACGACCTCGCGTTGCTGATGGCACGTGTACAGGGCCTGCCCGCCGAGTCCGTCGGCGACTGGACGCTGCCGCGCGAGCCGCGCAGCGTGGGCCGGGCCCGGGAGTACGCGCGCGGCCAGCTCCAGTCCTGGGACCTCGAAGCCCTCGTCGACACCGCGGAACTGCTGGTCAGCGAGCTGGTGACGAACGCACTGCGGTACGGCGAGGGCGAGATCAGGCTCCGTCTGCTGCTCGACCGCACCCTGGTCTGCGAGGTCTGGGACGCCGGCCTGGTCCAGCCCCGCCGCCGCCGCGCCCGCGACACGGACGAGGGCGGCCGGGGCCTGCAACTGGTCGGCCTCCTGAGCGCCGCCTGGGGCTCCCGCCGGACCCCGCGCGGCAAGACGGTCTGGTTCGAACTCCCCCTACCGGACGGCGAAACAGGCCTCACGGATCCGGCGGAGGCGCTGCTGAGCCTGTTCTAGCGGGCCTGACGCCCGAGTGCCTTCACCATCCCATCGCGGCTTCGCCCGACCGGGCCTCAGGTGGGGAACTCGCCCAACCAGTTGCGTCCCAGGAGGGTTGCGGGCAGGTACTCGGATTCGACCTCGATGGGGACGCCCGCGTCGTGGGCGAAGCACGCCATGGCGAGCGGGGCGAGGGCGACGAGACCGGAGGCCTGGAGAGAGCGGCTCTCCTCGGTCCAGTACTCCTTGTGCCACTGGAGGGCGTTGGTGAGTGCCCGGTTGAAGCCCGCGTTGTCCTTGCGGACGAAGCGGTGGAACATCTCCATCGGCGGGTAGAACAACTTGCCCGCGGTCTCGGGGTCGGTCGCGGCCGCGGGGTCGGTGCCGTCGACCGCGGCGACCAGTTTCGGGCCGAGGTCGGGGCCGCCGCGCCAGTAGGTCTGGAGGGTGTCGATCCAGGCGTAGTGGTAGGAGTCGAAGCGCTCGCCGTTCTCCCTCAGCAGGTCCAGGGGGACGTCGCACAGGGCGGTGATCCGGTCCCGTTCCCGGCACACCACCGCCAGGTAGAAGGCCGAGAGCCAGGAAGCCGGGGTCACGTACCACTGCGGGCCGGTGGCCTGCAGGGTGCGGTCCTTGTGCGCGATACGGCACTGCACATGGTCCTCGGCCGTGGTCGCGGCGGCGAACACGGCGGAGCCGACCTGCATCGCGGTCACCCAGGCGTCCCACGTCGGGTAGATCGACCCGCGCGGGTCGAGGAGGCAGCGCGACTGGGCCAGAATGAGGGTGGTGCTCTGGGCGTCGCCCAGATCAGTGGAGTCCGCCTCCAGCCCTTCGATCAGTTCCTCTGCGTTCTCCTGGAGCACGGCGAGGCCTTCTTCCGCGTTCCCCGTGGGCAGGGGAGGGCGGGTGATGTTCGCGACCAACGCGTCACTCCTTAGAAGAGCTTGAAATGCTTGAGCTCGGCCCCAGCATACTTACCAGCGTTCTCGGTGGCCTGGACGAGGACGTACTTGAGGGTCTTGTTCTTGAGGGCTTTCCCGATCTCCTGGGCGTACTTGGCGTCGTTCGGCGAGAAGGCGGCGCGCTCCTTCATGTCTGCCAGGATCGTCCGGACGTACTCGACGGTTCCCTGCTTCACCATCGTGCCGCTGTCCCGTGCACCGTTGCCCTGACGCCACTCCAGCCGCGCGTTCGGCCCCTTGGCCTCCACAATGACGAGATTGCCGTCCTTGTCACGCCAGAGCTGGTCGAACCTCTTGGACCCGTTGGGCGTCTCGGGAAGGTCGGTGATCTCCTTGGCGCCCGCGAACTCCGGCTGCTGGAGCATATGCCGACGTGCGGCCTCCTCTCCGAGGGCCTCGCCGAGCTTGCTGTTGTTGGAGACGCCTTCACCGACCGTGTTGTCGAAGTGTTCCCGTGCATCTGCGAGGGCCTTCGCCGCCTCGTCGGTCTGGAGATCGTCGAAGGCCTTCTGGGCAGCGGTCAGCTCCATGCCCGCCACACGCTTGGCGGATACGTCGTCGAGGTGCGCCAGGTTCTCCGGTGGGACCGTGTCCCGGCCTCTCTCGAGCGGGTTGAGGTCGAACCTCTCCGGGCTCGCGTACGGCAGGTCGTCGGCGGCCATCCAGCCGCCGCCCGGCTTCTCGACAAGCTTCGGGAGCAGTTGCCCGTCCACCAGTTCATCGGCGCTGTTGCGCTTGCCGGGTCCCCACTTGTCATAGTGCTCCGCGCGCCAGGCCGGGTCCTCGTTGGCCAGCCGGACGTGCTCGCGGGTGATGGCCGCCCGCTCCGCCGGCGTCCTCTCGTCGGCCGGCTTGTCGCGGGCCGCCTCGTACTCCTCGCGGTGCCGTGCCGCGTCGTCGGCGCCGGAGGCCGCGTCGTCCGCGCCCCGGGCCGCGTCGTCCGCGCCGGAGGCCGCGTCGTCGCCGAGGTCGCCCAGGTCGTCCAGGCCGCTGCCGGGAGGGGTTTCCGGGCCGTGGCCGGGGAGGTCGTGGCCGCCGCTGCCCGGGAGGTCGTGGCCGGTGTGCCCCGGGGTGCCGGTGTCGGTGGCGTGGCCGCCCGGCACGTGATCGCCCGTCGACGTGCCCGGCACCGCGTTGTCCCCGGTGCCGGCCGGGGCGTGGGTGTCCACGCTGTTCGTCGGCAGGTTGTCGCCGGCGTGGCCGCCGGGGAGGTGGTCCGCGGTGCCGCCGGGGAGGTTGTCGCCCAGCTGGGTGCCCGGCAGGTGGTCGCCGGCGTGGATCGTGGGAAGGTCGCCGCCCGCGTGGACGACCGGTGTAGTGGTCGCGTCGTCGCCCGCGCGGCCGACGTCGCCGAGGCCGTCGTCGAGGCTGTTGCCCAGGTTGATGTGCTGTCCCGCGTTGCCGGCGGTGTGGGCGCCCGCGCCGGCCAGCGCCGGCTCCCTCACCGGGGAGTCCACCCGGGGGACGTCCGAGCCGGAGCCGGGGGGACGGGTGCCGGGCTGGTCGACGATGTCGCCGGGGCCGTCCTCGGCCTGCTTGAGGACGGTTCCGTTCTCGTCGAGGAGGTTGCCCTGCGGGTCGTAGTAACGCGCCGGTGCGCCCTCGTCCGTGGGCAGCTTGACCGAGCCCTCCGGGATCGCCGGGGTGTTGTCGGGCAGCTTGACAGTGCCGTCGGGGAGTTTCGTCGCGCCCTCCGGGATCGCCGCACCCTCCGGCAGGTGCACCGTGCCGTCGGGCAGCTTGACCGAGCCCTCCGGGAGTTCGATCACCGTCTCCGGGAGCTTGGGGATGTCGATGTTCCCCACGCCCTTCAGCGCCTTCGTGATGTCACCGATCTTCGACAATCCTGCGCCGGCACCCTTGGCGATGTACGTCATCGGGTCGATGACCTTGCCCGCCTTGCCCGCCACCGACAGGACCTTGGCGACCGCGCCCGCCTTGCCCGCACCGGCCGCCGCACCACCCGCACCACCGGTGAAGACCGTCGTCAGGACGTTGAAGGTCACCGCACCCGCCGCGCGGCCGGGGTTCTTGCCCCACTCGTCCCACGCCACCAGCGCCTTGCCCGTCTCCTTCATCGCCGTGCGCGAATCACGCAGCCAGGAGGGAAGCTTGTCGTCGGGCAGCAGCCAGAACGCCGTACCGATCCCCGGCATCGACGTGATCACCAGACCCGTCGCCAGCTGCGCCAGGCCCTTCCACGCCTGGCCCATCGCGTCCCAGCCGCCGAAGCCCACCAGCGTGCCCAGACCCTTGATCGTGCCCCAGACCCCGTCCACGATCAGGCCGTCCCACACGAACGACTTCACCCAGTGGCCGACCTCGTACCAGTGGTGCCGCTCCTCCACCGGGTCACCCCAGGGAAGCTTCGCGTTCTTGAGGTCCTCGGCGTTGAAGCCGTACTGGTCGCTGCGCTCCGAGCCGTCGCCCGCGACCATCTGGGTCCCGCCCCAGATCGCGGTGATCTTGTTGTGACAGGTCCGCTCCGCCGCCCAGAACGCCGCCACCGTCGCGGTGATGTCGTCCCGCAGCTGGTTGTGCTCGTCGACCTTGTCCTCGTCGTACTCCCACTCGTCGTCGTCCTTGACCGACGCCACGAACGTCGACGCCTTCGTCTTCAGCTCCAGCAGCTTCGACACCAGCGGACGGATCTCCGTCGCGTACGAGGACAGCGCCGTCGACACCGTCTCCAGATCCGTCGCGAAATCGTCCGCACGGTCCTTCACCGGCTTCGTCGTCGCGAACAGCTGCTCCGCCTCCGGCGCGTGATAGAACGCCGACAACCCCTGGAACTGGGAGTGCACATCACTGCCCGTGGACCGGACGTTGCCCGCGTCCTTCTTCAACGCGGCATGGTCCAGCTCCAGTTGGAACAGATTGCCGGTGAACTGAGGAATCTCCTCCGGCTTGATCACGCCCAGCACACCCCCGTGTGTCCGTCTCTCGCCCCGCCGAAATTACTCACGACAAGATCGGATCATCATACAAAAGGGTACTGACGGTGCCTCGGAATCGTCACCGATCCGCCACAACTGGAGTCGATTTCAGCGCACTTGGCCTCAGCGGCCGCCGAATCCCAGCGGGGGCAACCCGCCGTCGGCCGCGTCACCCGGGAGGATTCCGCCGAGGACCGCACCGGCCGTCCCGGTCGCGTCGGAGCCGCCCGCCACCCCTTCCGGCGCGCCGGCCACCGGGTTTCCGCGCAGGCGTACGTCCTGCTCGGCCAGTTCCCGTGCCTCCAGCGCCAGTTCGTCGGCGCGTCCGGCGTCGGCCCGCGTCCCGGACACGAGAAGCCGCCGCGCCTCCGCGAGCCGGGTGCGGGCCGTGGCGCCCACCGCGCCCCGGTGCGTCGTGACGAAGTCGTCGGCGGCGGCGGTCGCGGCACGGGCGACGGACAGGGTGGCGGCCGGCAGCACTCCGGACCGCCCCGACGTCAGCGGTGCGGTCGCCCGTACGATCCGGCGCAGGACGTCCAGCGGGTCGTACGGCTGCCTCGACGTCAACTCCAGCCGTACGGAGGCCAGGACGGTGTCGGCGTGGAGCAGCCGGGGGTGCGGCTCGTCCGCCTCGGGCGGGTGCCGCCGTACTGTCGCGAGTTCCGCCTCCGCGCCGGTGAGCGCCGCCGGCACGGTCGCCTCGGCGTCCCGCAGCTCGGCCGCCGAGCGGTCGACACCCTCGATGAACACCGCCGCCTGGGCGACGGCGGCCTCGGCGGCGCGCAGATATTGGGCCGCGTTCTCCGATTGACCGGAATCGCCCGCCTGGCGGGCCAGGTTGAGCCGGGCGGTGGCGAACAGCAGCCGGTCCTTGGCCTGTTCGACGTTGCCGGTGAGGAAGGCGGTCGCGGTGGGCGCGTATCGCCGCGCCAGCTCGGCGAGGAGGGTCTGGGCCGCGCCGGTACGGCCGGTCAGCTCCCGGAAGCGCGCCTCCGCGTACGGCAGGGCCGCCTCCAGGTCGCGCAGGTCCGCGAAGTCACCGGCCACGGCGTCCAGTCGCCGCCCGGCCTCCTCGCACCGCCCGACGATCCCCGCGAGCGCGTGCCGCCGGGCCGCTTCCTCCACCGGTATGCCCTCGTCGTACCGCTGCCGCATCCGGAAGGCGGCGGCCAGTTCGCCCTCGGCGTTCCGCAGCGCATCCTCGAACGGGGCGACCGCCTCCGCGCCCAGGAGTCCTCCCGCGAAGCCGAGTTCGGCGCGGGCCGTGCGGAGCCGGTCGTCGGCGCGGACCAGGGCCGCGCCGGCCTCCGCGTCCGCTCCGGCCAGGGGCGGCGCCGCACTCACGGGCGGCGGACCGCTCACCCCTCCGGGAGTCGTCCGCTCGCGGGCGCGCCGCACCCGGCGTACGTACCCGTACCCCGCGACCGCGCCCACCGCGCCGCCCACCACGAGCGGCAGCACCAGATCCGCCGTGGACGTCCCGTCCTCCTCCGCTGCGGCGGCGCTCGCGGCGGGCACCGGCGTCTTGATCGCAACCGGCGCGTCCCTCACGGACGTCATCGCAGGCAACACCAGCCACACCACCCCGGCCGCACCGCCCACCAGGGCATGCGTCACCCGCACGGATATGTGCGCCTTGGCACGCCGTGGCCGGCCCCGATGCATGGATGACGTCACATTTCGGAGCGTATGGCCGTGAATGCGGCCACGCGAGCGGGATACGCCCGAGACGGGGGTGCCGGGGCGGGTGACCACTGAAGGGGGAACGGGGATGGCGCACGACAGGACCACGGACGCGGACGACACGGACGTGAATGGGGACAGGGACGCGGCCGCGGACGCGCAAGGGGACGCGGGCGGGAAAGCGGAGCCCGACCCGGGCGCCCGGCAAGACGCCGAGCCGCAAGCCGACCCGCAAGCCGACCCGCACGTCCCGCAGACCCCCCGGCCGCCAGGGTCACGCCCCCGGCCCCGGCTCCGCCGTCTGCGCCGCCACGCGCTCGCCGCCGTCCTGCTGCTCCTCACGCCGGTCCTCGCCTCCCAGATCGCCCTCGGCGTCAACTACCTGGGCGACCCGGCCGACGGCACCCGCACCCGGAACAAGGACGCCATCTGGCTGGGCCACGCCTGGGTCGACGGACGGAAGGACGACGCCGACGTCAAGGCCCTCGCCGGCCGGCTGCGGGACACCGGGATGCGCGATCTGTACGTCCACGCCGGTCCGCTCGAACACGACGGCACGCTGCCCGCGACGGCCTACGCCAGGGCGGCCTGGTTCATCACAGCCGTCCACCGGGAGGCGCCCGGCGTACGGGTCCAGGCCTGGCTGGGGGACAGGCTCGCCAGTGAGAGCCCGAACGGCATGCGGCTGGAGCGGGCGGCGACCCGTGCCGCCGTCGTGCGGTCCACCCGCGAGATCCTCGCCGTCGGCTTCGAGGGCGCCCACTTCGACCTGGAGCCCCTCCACTCCGGCGACCGGAACTACCTCGCCCTGCTCGACACCCTGCACGAGGTCACCCGCGCGCGCGGCGCCCAACTCTCCGTCGCCGCCCACCAGATCGATCCCGTCCCCGGCTTCCACTCCTTCTGGGGGACGACCACCGGGCACCCCAAGTGGTGGTCGCAGCGGTTCTTCGGCCAGGTGGCCCGCCGCGTCGACCAGATCGCCGTGATGTCGTACGACACCATGCAGCCGCTGGAGAGCACCTACGGCGGCTACGTCGCCCAGCAGACCTCCCTCGCGCTGGAGGTCACCCCGTCCTCCACGGACCTGCTGATGGGACTGCCCTTCTACCGGGAGAACCGTTTCGGCCACTGGGCGCACGCCGAGACGGTGGCCGCCGCCGTCCGGGGCGTCCGCCTGGGCCTGTCCCGCACCGACGCCGACCGCGAGAACTTCGGCGTCGCGGCGTACGTGGACTTCACGGCGACGCAGACCGACTGGGCGTCGTACGAAAAGGGGTGGGTGCGCTGAGGGCGTCGGCGCGACACTGCGTCCCATGGCCCGACAGCACCTCACCACCGCCGACCTCGCGCCCCTCGCCCGCGCCGCCGCGGGCGGCCACCGTACGCTCGCCGGTGTCACCCGGCTGACCGGCGGCAGCAAGAAGGGCGTCTACCGGCTCACGTACGACGACGACACGACGGCGATCGCCTACGTCTGGTCGCCGGAGGAGGACTACTGGGACCGCACAGCCGCCCCCGACCCCCGCCGCCCCCTGTCGCCCGCCACCGGCCTCGGCCTCTTCGCCGCCGCCCACGACCGCCTGGTCGCGGCCGGTGTCCGCACGCCCCGCCTGCTGTTCGCCGATCCCGCGGGCCGCCACCTCCCGGCGGACGCGGCCGTCGTCGAGGACGTGCGGGGCGCGAGTCTGGAGGAGGCCCTGGAGCGGGACCCGGACGCGGCCGCCGGGACCCTCGGCCGGCTCGCCGGTGAGCTGAGCGCCCTGCACGCCTGCGTGGGGCCCCGGCTCGGGAAGGTCGCCGTCGTCGACGCCGGCGGGAGCTCGCTCGGCACCACAGCCGCCGGCATCGTCCTCGAGGGCGCCCTGCGTGATGTCGAGGAGGCCGCCCGACGGGACGACCGTGTCGCCGTCGTGCGCGAGGAGCTCGCCGGGCGCCTGCGCGCGCTCGCCGCCGCCGTCGCGCCCCGCGACCGGCACACCCTCGTCCACGGCGAACTGGGGCCCGACCACGTCCTGGTGACCCCGGACGGCGAACCGGTCCTCATCGACATCGAGGGCCTGATGTACTTCGACGCCGAGCACGAACACGTCTTCCTCGCCCTGCGCTTCGGCGAGTGGTACGACCGGCTCCGCGCGCCCGGCCTGGACGAGGACCGCCTCCGCCTCTACCGCCTCGCCCTGCATCTGTCCCTCGTCGCGGGACCCTTGCGCCTGCTGGACGGCGACTTCCCAAATCCTGGTCCGATGCGGGACATCGCCGAGTCAAATCTCTTGCGGGTGCTGGAGATCGCGGGACCATGAGCACATGCACCGGATTCTGGTGGCCGTCGCCGTGGTGTGTGTGACGGTGATGGGGGCGGCCGGCATCGCGGCGCTGTGGACGGGCTGGACGCCGAGGTCCGGCCGGGGCCTCGTGCTGCGGCCGAAGATGTGGGGGACCGGAGTCCTGCTGAGCGCCTTCGGCCTGACCGGCTTCATGTTCCTCCGCCCGCTGGGCGCCATGCCGCCCCCCTTCCCCTGCCTTCCGCTCGCCGGCATGGCACTGAACCTCGTGGGCCTCGCCCTCCAGAGCCTGGCCCGGCGCCCGGGGCGCGCCGCCCACCCGCCCTCGGCTACGAGGACCGTCTCCTGATCTTCGACCCCAGCCACACCAGCGGGTCGTACTTGCGGTCGACCGCCCGCTCCTTCAGCGGGATCAGCGCGTTGTCGGTGATCCTGATGCCCTCGGGGCACACCTCCGTGCAGCACTTGGTGATGTTGCAGTAGCCGAGGCCGTGCTCGTCCTGGGCCGTGCGCTTGCGGTCCAGGCCATGGTCCTCGGCCGCGTCCAGCGGATGCATGTCCAGCTCGGCCACCCGCATCAGGAAGCGCGGACCGGCGAACGCCGTCTTGTTCTCCTCGTGGTCGCGCACCACATGGCAGGTGTCCTGGCACAGGAAGCACTCGATGCACTTGCGGAACTCCTGCGGCCGGTCCACGTCCTCCTGGAACATCCGGTACTCGCCCGGACCGAGGCCCTCGGGCGGCACGAACGCCGGCACCTCGCGCGCCTTCTCGTAGTTGAAGCCGACGTCCGTCACCAGGTCCCGTACGACCGGGAAGGCGCGCAACGGAGTGACGGTGATCGTCTCGGCCCGGTCGAACACCGACATCCGCGTCATGCACATCAGCCGGGGACGCCCGTTGATCTCCGCCGAGCACGAACCGCACTTGCCCGCCTTGCAGTTCCAGCGGACGGCCAGATCGGGCGCCTGGGTGGCCTGGAGGCGGTGGACGATGTCGAGGACGACCTCGCCGTCGTTCACCTCGACCTCGAAGTCCTCCAGGCCGCCGCCCCCCGCGTCACCCCGCCACACCTTGAAGCGGGCCTCGTAGCTGCTCACTCGTACAGCTCCTCTTCGGTGAGGTACTTGACCAGCTCCTCCTTCTCGAAGAGGGCGAGCAGGTCCGGGCGGACGGGGTCGGTGGTCTCCCGTACGAGGTGGATCTGGCCGCGCTCCGGGTCGGTGGCGGCGAGACCGCCGGTGGGGTCGGCGAGCCGGCACAGCAGGTTCACGTTGCGCCACGCGCGGTCCATCGTCGGGTGGTCCTCGCGGGTGTGGCCGCCGCGGGACTCGGTGCGCTCCAGCGCGGCCCGCGCCACGCACTCGCTGACCAGCAGCATGTTCCGCAGGTCCAGCGCGAGATGCCAGCCGGGGTTGAACTGCCGGTGGCCCTCCACCCCGGCCCGCCGGGCCCGCACCCTGAGCTGCGCCAGTTTGCGCAGGGCCTGCTCCATCTCGCCCTCGCGGCGGATGATGCCGACCAGGTCGTTCATGGTCTGCTGGAGCTCCTGGTGGAGGGTGTACGGGTTCTCGGCGGGGCCGGCCGGCTCCTCGCCCCGGGTCTCCGCCTCGGCCGAGAAGGGGCGCAGGGCCTCCGCCGCCGCCGAGTCGATCTGGACGTCGTCCACGGGCGGGCGCTCGTACGCCAGGCCGGCCGCGTACTCGGCCGCGTGCAGCCCGGCGCGGCGGCCGAAGACCAGCAGGTCGGACAGCGAGTTCCCGCCGAGGCGGTTCGAGCCGTGCATGCCGCCGGCCACCTCACCGGCCGCGAACAGGCCCGGCACCCCGCGCGCCGCGGCCGTGTCGGAGTCGACCGCGATGCCGCCCATCACGTAGTGGCAGGTCGGCCCCACCTCCATCGCCTCCGCCGTGATGTCGACGTCGGCGAGCTCCTTGAACTGGTGGTACATGGACGGCAGCCGCCGCTTGATGACCTCGGCGGGCATCCGCGTCGACACGTCCAGGAAGACCCCGCCGTGCGGGGAGCCCCGGCCGGCCTTCACCTCGGCGTTGATCGCGCGGGCCACCTCGTCGCGCGGGAGCAGTTCCGGGGGCCGCCGGTTGTGGTCCGGGTCCTCGTACCAGCGGTCGCCCTCCTCCTCCGACTCGGCGTACTTCTCCTTGAAGACGTCGGGGACGTAGTCGAACATGAACCGCTTGCCGTCGGAGTTGCGCAGCACCCCGCCGTCCCCGCGGACGGACTCGGTGACGAGGATGCCCTTCACCGACGGCGGCCAGACCATGCCCGTCGGGTGGAACTGCACGAACTCCATGTTGAGCAGGGGCGCGCCCGCCAGCAGCGCCAGCGCGTGGCCGTCGCCCGTGTACTCCCACGAGTTCGAGGTGACCTTGAAGGACTTGCCGATGCCCCCGGTCGCGATCACCACGGCGGGGGCTTCCAGGACGAAGAAGCGGCCGGTCTCGCGTTCGTAGGCGAAGACACCAGACACCCGTGAACCGTCCTTCAGCACGCGGGTGACCGTGCACTCCTGGAAGACCTTCAGCCGGGACTCGTAGTCACCGGTCTCGCGGTGGTCCTCCTGCTGAAGTGCGACGATCTTCTGCTGGAGGGTGCGGATCAGCTCCAGGCCGGTGCGGTCGCCCACGTGCGCCAGCCGCGGGTACTCGTGGCCGCCGAAGTTGCGCTGGGAGATCCGTCCGTCCTTCGTACGGTCGAACAGCGCGCCCCAGGTCTCCAGCTCCCACACCCGGTCCGGGGCCTCCTGGGCGTGCAGTTCGGCCATCCGCCACTGGTTGAGGAACTTGCCGCCGCGCATGGTGTCGCGGAAGTGGACCTGCCAGTTGTCGTGCTCGTTGGCGTTGGCCATCGCCGCCGCGATGCCGCCCTCGGCCATCACCGTGTGCGCCTTGCCGAACAGCGACTTGCAGATCACGGCCGTACGGGCGCCGCGCTCACGGGCCTCGATGGCGGCGCGAAGGCCCGCGCCGCCCGCGCCCACGACCACGACGTCCCACTCCTGCCGGTCGACCACGGACATCAGAAGGCCCCACTCCTCTAGAAAAACCTCGGATCGTCGAAGACACCGGACGCGACCAGGTACACGTAGAAGTCGGCGAGCGCCACGCTCACCAGCGACGCCCAGGCGAGCAGCATGTGCCGGGCGTTGAGCTTCCCGACGAACCGCCACGCCCGGTAGCGCACGGGGTGTCTGGAGAAGTGCTTCAGCTTGCCGCCGACGATGTGCCGGCAGGAGTGGCAGGAGATCGTGTACGCCCAGATCAGCACGATGTTGGCCAGGAAGACCAGGGTGCCCAGGCCCATGTGGCCCCAGGCGTAGTGCTCGTCGCGGAAGGCGAGCACGGTGTCGTAGGTCAGGATCCCGGCGACGACGATCGCGGCGTAGAAGAAGTAGCGGTGGATGTTCTGCAGGATCAGCGGGAAGCGGGTCTCACCCGTGTAGGTCCGGTGCGGTTCGGCCACCGCGCAGGCCGGGGGCGAGGCCCAGAAGCCCCGGTAGTAGGCCTTGCGGTAGTAGTAGCAGGTCAGGCGGAAGCCGAGCGGGAAGATCAGGATGATGATCGCGGGGGAGATGCCCCACCAGCCTCCGAAGATCTCCGCGTTGGGGCCGGCGTGCATGGGCCGGCAGTTCTCCGCCAGGCAGGGCGAGTAGAACGGCGAGACGTAGGGGGCCGCGTAGTAGTCGGTGTTCGCGAAGGCCCGCCAGGTCGAGTAGACGATGAACGCCAGCAGACCGGCGGCGGTGGCGGCGGGGGCCAGCCACCAGCGGTCGGTCCGCAGATGGGGGGCGGCGATCGCGGCACGGCCCGCGCCGCGTACGCCGCCCGGGGGATGGGGGTCGGTCGATGGGGGTTCCGTACCAGTGGCCAATGCAGGACTCCGGTCGGTATGGGGTCTTGGGGTGGTCAGGGGGCGTGTCGGTCCCGGGCGCCGAGTCCTTCGTCGTCCGTGTCGATCCACAGGGAGTCGTCGTACGGCGTGTCGGGGATGGTGACCAGCTCGGGCTTGCGCGGTGCGGCGGGGTGGGAGGCCGCCTCGCGCAGCAGCGCGACGCTCTCCCTCAGATGGTCGGCGTCGGTGCGGACGCGGCGCATCTCCAGACCGCCGCTGCCGAGCTGGTGCTCCAGGCGGCCGACGGACCGTGAGAGGTCGTCGAGGCAGCGCTGGACCGCAGTCAGGTCGTCGTGCACGGACATGACGTGACCTCGCTTCCGTGGGCGGCTGTGCCCTGGACGGCAACGTTCATGCGCCTGCGAGTGTTGCGCGTCACACCGGTCGATGTGAAGGCGTGTGCAGCGATTGGCGGATGCGTTGCTCTCTCCGAGTGGGGTTGAGCGCTGCGGCCGCCGTGTCGCCCTCGGCAGGCGAACCCTTTCCTCTTCAGTGGGCTGTAGATCTGATCAAAGTCCAAAATACCCCCAAATGTGATCAGAGGTGCCAAAGATGTCGATGCCCTACGACGGCGTCGGGCTGCGCTCGGTCATGCGCTCGGTCGCCTTCCTCGCCGCGGGTGCGCTCACGGTGACCCTGCTGAGCGGCTGCGGCTCCTCGGACGAGGCCGGCAAGCCGCTGGCCCACCAGGACATCGCCCCGGCCGCCCGCGCCCTGGTCGCCGACGGGGGCACGCTGCACTGGGCCGTGGACGCCGTGCCGGAGACCTTCAACACCTTCCAGTCGGACGCCGACGCCACGACGACGCGCGTCTCCCAGGCCGTGCTGCCCTCGATGTACCGGCTCGACGTCAACGGGCGCGCCCGGCGCAATCCCGACTACCTGGAGTCCGCGAGGGTCGTCGACACCGAACCCCGACAGGTCGTGCTGTACAAGCTGAACCAGCAGGCCGTGTGGAGCGACGGCCGGGAGATCGGCGCCGCCGACTTCGCCGCCCAGTGGCGTGCCCTGTCCGGCAAGGACAGCGCCTACTGGACCGCGCGCAACGCGGGCTACGACCGGATCGAGAAGATCGAGCGCGGCGACAACGACCTGGAGGTCCGGGTCACCTTCAGCCGGCCGTACGCCGACTGGCAGTCGCTGTTCTCGCCGCTGTACCCGAAAGAGGTCATGGGGACGCCCACCTCGTTCAACGACGGGGCGCGGCGCACGCTGAAGGTGACCGCGGGCCCGTTCCTGGTGAAGAAGGCCGACCGCAAGAACGGGCAGGTACGGCTCACCCGCAACCCGCGCTGGTGGGGCGAGCCGGCGAAGCTCTCCGAGATCGTGCTGACGGCCGTGCCCCGCGAGGACCGGGCCGCCGCCCTGGCCGCCGGGAAGATCGAACTGGCCGAGATCGACCCCGCCGACGCGCAGCGCATCGACGGCGCCGCGAAGGGATCGGCGGCCGGACCGCTGTCCGGACCCGGCGCCGGGCGCACCGCCGCGAAGGCCCTGCGCTCCTGGGCCCTCGCGCACGGCTCCGACGAGGAGGCGGCGGAGCACGAGACCCACGCCCGCAAGAAACTGAGCAAGGCGATCGCCACGTGGGAGAAGCAGCAGAAGGAGCTGCGGGACTACGAGGTACGGCGCTCCCTGGAACCGGCGTACACCCAGCTGGCGCTCAACGGCGCGGACGGACCGCTGGCCGACGAGCGGGTACGGCGGGCCGTGGCCCGGGCGCTGGACCGCGGGGAACTGGCCGAGCTGGTGCTGAAGCCGCTGGGCCTGCCCGCGGTGCCGGTCGGCAGCCATCTCGCCCTGTCCGGCCAGGAGGCGTACGCCGACAACAGCGGCGCGCTCGGCGGCCAGGACACGGCCGAGGCACAGGCGCTGCTCGCGGACGCCGGATGGGTGGCCGGGGGGCCGGTCAAGGAGGAGAAGAAGGGCGAGAAGGCGGCCGGCCCTAAGGGGAAGACGTCCAAGGGTGAGGGGGAGAAGTCGGAAGGGGGTTCCGACGGGGCGTACGTCGTGGGGGAGGACGACAAGGCGGGGCGGGAGCCGGACGAGAAGAAGGGCGAGGAGTCTGCGCGGCAGCTCGCGCAGGAGGGCAGGCAGTACCAGCACCGCCGTCAGGGCGGCGCCCCCGGCGCCTACGCCCCGAAGGGCACCCGGGCTCCCGCCGGTGCCGCGGCCGGGGCGCTGGCCAAGGACGGCAAGGCGCTGTCGCTGCGGTTCGTGCTGCCGTCCGGGCCGGGCTCGGAGCCGCTGCGCACGGTCGCGGCGCGGATCACGAGGATGCTGGAGAAGGTCGGCATCCGCACGGAGACCGTCAAGGTCTCGGACGAGAGCTACTTCAAGGACCACATCGCCTCCGGCCAGTACGACCTCGCCCTGTACTCCTGGCCCGCGACCGCGTTCCCCGCCACCGACGCCCGGCCGATCTACGCCAAGCCGGTACCGGCCGCCGACGGCTCGCTCAGCGTCGAGCAGAACTACACCCGCGTCGGCACCGACCAGGTCGACCAGCTCTTCGACCGGGCGATCACCACCCTGGACGCGGAAGAGGAACGCTCCCTGATCCGCAAGGCCGACTCCCGCATCTGGGCGGCGGCCGCCTCGATCCCCCTCTACCAGCGCCCCCAGCTCACGGCCGCCAGAAAGAACGTCGCCAACGCCGGCTCCTTCGGCTTCCAGACCCCCGTCTACGAGGACATGGGCTTCCTGAAGAAGGGCGCCCAGGCACCCCCGAGACCGTCGGCGTCGTAACCCCGGCACTCCGACCGAGGCCGCCGCCCCGCACCGACGCGGCGCGGCGGCCTCCCCTTGGATGACCCAGTCGGCCGTGGCGGCGTTTCGAAGGCGGCGGTACCGTGCCGACGATTCCCGTGCTCGACCGTCTCGCAGGGGCTCTGGGGCTCGAGCCGAGGGTCGAACTGGCGCCGGGGGCGAAGAGCGCCTGACCTGGTTCGGAAGCCTCGCGGAGGCCGTCGCCCGGCCGGCCCCGGACGCCCCGCGGAGGCCGTCCCCCGGCGAGCCCCGTACCATGGGGTGAGGCCGTGGCGTGTCAAGCCCGGCAGGGCCCGCGTAACACAGACGTACGCAGCAGGGCCGGTCCTCACACTCCGGGAGAACGCCGCTTTATGGCCACGCGCCACGACATTCGCAACGTAGCCATCGTCGCTCACGTCGACCACGGCAAGACGACCATCGTCGACGGCATGCTGAAGCAGGCCGGTGCCTTCGCCGCCCACCAGCTCGAAGGCGTCGACGATCGCATGATGGACTCGAACGACCTGGAGCGTGAGAAGGGCATCACGATCCTCGCCAAGAACACGGCGGTGAAGTACCACCCCAAGGACGGGGGGGACGTCATCACCATCAACATCATCGACACCCCCGGCCACGCCGACTTCGGCGGAGAGGTCGAGCGCGGTCTGTCGATGGTGGACGGTGTGGTGCTGCTGGTCGACGCCTCCGAGGGGCCGCTGCCGCAGACCCGCTTCGTGCTGCGCAAGGCGCTGCAGGCCCGTCTGCCGATCATCCTGTGCATCAACAAGACGGACCGGCCCGACGCCCGGATCGACGAGGTCGTCAACGAGACGTACGACCTCTTCCTCGACCTGGACGCCGACGAGGAGCAGATCGAGTTCCCGATCGTCTACGCCTGCGGCCGTGACGGCATCGCCTCGCTGACCAAGCCGGCCGATGGCACCGTGCCGGAGGACTCCACCAGCCTGGAGCCGTTCTTCTCCACGATCCTGCAGCACATCCCGGCCCCGACCTACGACGAGGACGCCCCGCTCCAGGCCCACGTCACCAACCTGGACGCCGACAACTTCCTCGGCCGTATCGCGCTGCTGCGCGTCCACCAGGGCGAGCTGAAGAAGGGTCAGACCGTCGCCTGGATGAAGCGCGACGGCTCGGTCGCCAACGTGCGCATCAGCGAGCTGATGATGACCGAGGCCCTCACCCGCAAGCCCGCCGAGAAGGCCGGCCCGGGTGACATCTGCGCCGTCGCCGGTATCCCGGACATCATGATCGGTGAGACCCTCGCCGACCCCGAGAACCCGGTCCCGCTGCCCCTGATCACGGTCGACGAGCCCGCGATCTCCATGGTCATCGGCACCAACACCTCCCCGCTGGTCGGGCGCGGCGGCACCGGCAAGGGCGCCGACGCCAAGGCGGCCGTCAAGGACCGCAAGGTCACCGCCCGCCAGGTCAAGGACCGCCTCGACCGCGAGCTGATCGGCAACGTCAGCCTCCGCGTCCTGGACACCGAGCGCCCGGACGCCTGGGAGGTGCAGGGCCGTGGTGAGCTGGCGCTGGCCATCCTGGTCGAGCAGATGCGCCGCGAGGGTTTCGAGCTGACCATCGGCAAGCCCCAGGTCGTCACCAAGGACGTCGACGGCAAGGTCTACGAGCCCGTCGAGCGCATGACCATCGACGTGCCCGAGGAGCACATGGGCGCCGTCACGCAGCTCATGGGCGTCCGCAAGGGCCGGATGGACAACATGTCCAACCACGGCTCCGGCTGGGTGCGCATGGAGTTCGTCGTGCCGTCCCGCGGTCTCATCGGCTTCCGGACCGAGTTCCTGACCCAGACCCGCGGCACCGGCATCGGCCACTCCATCCACGAGGGCCACGAGCCCTGGTTCGGCACCCTCCAGACCCGTAACAACGGCTCCCTGGTCGCCGACCGCGCCGGTGCCGTCACCGCCTTCGCGATGACGAACCTGCAGGAGCGCGGTGTGCTGTTCGTCGAGCCCGGCACCGAGGTGTACGAGGGCATGATCGTCGGCGAGAACTCCCGCGCCGACGACATGGACGTCAACATCACCAAGGAGAAGAAGCTCACCAACATGCGGTCCTCGACCGCCGACGTGGCCGAGTCGATCGTGCCGCCGCGCAAGCTCTCCCTGGAGCAGTCGCTGGAGTTCTGCCGCGACGACGAGTGCGTCGAGGTGACCCCGGAGGCGGTGCGCATCCGCAAGGTGAACCTGGACGCCCGTGAGCGCGCCCGCGCCGCGAGCCGCGCCAAGCACGGCTGAGGGGTCCCGGCAAAGCAGTAGAGCCGTACAGGGAACGACCGAGGAGCCGGTACCCGCGCCGCGGGTACCGGCTCCTCGCGCTGAGGGCGTGGTGAACACAGTTCTTACTCGGCCTGGACATAGGGATAACCCTTTGATCTCCCCCGGGGGCGCCCGGTAGGGGCCGATCGGTACTAGCCTCCTGTTGGTGCGTTTTACGTACAGCCGGGACGAGTGTCGACGAACGGACGTGTGGGCGGGGCCCGCTCGGCCGGCCGCGTCGGACGGCGGCGGGCATGCCGACTCGACCCCGCACAGCGGCGGCGGTAGCCGCAACTGGTTTTTCTTCTTCCGGTGTCCGGAATGCGGACAGTCATCGTCGATAGATGTGTAACAAGTCCGTTTCGCAGGGATCTTCCCTCTATCCCTTTGTCCGGATTTTGGAAGAAGTAGCCGCAAGGTGTGATCGAACCGAGACCTTGGCAGTGTGGTTCGACCTTCGCTCATGGCAGATAGTTAGGCGCGTAGAGCTCGGATGGACGGGTCAGGCGCCGACAGGCGGCGCAGGCTCGCGAGCGCTGGGGGCACCGACCATTTTCAGGCGCCGGCAACGGTGTTGTGTCGTGTGCTGCCCATGCGCTGAACCTATGGATTCTTGAGGAGGAACCCATGCGCGGTGCGAGGAGTGCCAAGTGGGTCGCGATAGCCGCGGTGGTGGCACTGGGAGCGACCGCCTGTGGTGGTGGCGACGACGACAGCAAGGGTGACAGCAAGGCCGCGGTCGACCCGAACGGCACGTTCACGGTCGAGTCCGGTGAGCCGCAGAACCCCCTGCAGCCCGCCAACACGATGGAGTCCTACGGCAGCATCGTGATCAACTCGCTGTTCACGGGTCTGGTCGACTACGACGACAGCGGCAAGATCGTCTACATGAACGCCGAGTCGATCGACACCAAGGACAGCAAGACCTACACGGTCAAGCTGAAGGCCGGGTGGAAGTTCCACGACGGCACCCCGGTCACCGCCGAGTCCTACGTCAAGGCCTGGAACTGGGCCGCCAACCCGGACAACAAGCAGACCAACAGCTTCTGGTTCTCCGACATCAAGGGCTACGACAAGGTCGCCCCGGAGAAGGGCAAGCCCACGGCCACCGAGCTCTCCGGCCTGAAGGTCGTCGACGACAACACCTTCACCATCGAGCTGACCGCGGCGATTCCGTACTACGAGTACAAGCTCGGCTACCAGGCCTTCTCCCCGCTTCCCGAGTCCTTCTTCAAGGACCCGAAGGCCGGCGGCGAGAAGCCGGTCGGCAACGGTCCCTACCAGTTCGTCAGCTGGGACCACAAGAAGGCCATCACGGTCAAGAAGTTCGCCGGCTACAAGGGCTCGAACGCGGCGAAGAACGGCGGCGTGGTCTTCAAGAACTACTCCACCCCGGAGACCGCGTACGAGGACCTGAAGTCCGGCAACCTCGACGTCATCACCCAGATCGCCCCGAAGGACCTGCCGGTCTACAAGCAGGACCTCGGCGACCGCGCGATCGACCAGGCGTACTCCGCCATCCAGTCGATCACCCCGGCCTTCTACACCAAGCAGTGGAAGGACATCGACCCGAAGGTCCTGCAGGGCCTGTCGATGGCGATCGACCGCGACACCATCACCAAGACCGTGCTCCAGGGCACCCGTGAGCCGGCCACCGGCTGGGTCGCCAAGGGCGTTCTCGGCTACCAGCCGGACGTCGCGGGTGACGTCACCAAGTACGACCCGACCAAGGCCAAGCAGCTCATCAAGGAGGGTGGCGGCGTTCCCGGCAACGCGATCACCATCCAGTACAACACCGACGGCGGTCACAAGGAGTGGGTGGAGGCGGTCTGCAACTCCATCACCAACGCCACCGGTGTGAAGTGCGCCACCGACCCGAAGGCCGACTTCCAGGCCGACCTCGACGCGCGTGACGCGCAGGAGGTCAAGTCCATGTACCGCTCGGGCTGGGTGCTGGACTACCCGGTGAACGCCAACTTCCTCCGTGACCTGTACGGCTCCAAGTCGTCCGGCAACCAGAGCGGCTTCTCCAACAAGACGATCGACGAGGAGATCGCCGCCGCCGACAGCGCCACCTCGCTGGACGAGTCGGTGAAGAAGTACCAGGAGGTCGAGAAGCAGCTCGTCAACTACATGCCGAGCATTCCGCTCTGGTACTACAAGGTCAACGCGGGCTACTCGGAGAAGGTCTCGGGCGTCAAGTTCGCCCAGGACGGCGACCCGATCCTGACCGGCGTCCAGGTCAAGAAGTAACCGCAGACAGCTCGTCGCCCGGGGCGCTCGCCGCGCCCCGGGCGACGGAAGCGGCCGGGGGGCCCTTTCCGCATGCATCGCCGGACGGTGCGCGAGGAAAGGGCCCGCCTGCTGCCGCTGTGACTTACATGGAGGCACGATGGGGCGCTATGTCGCACGACGACTGCTCCAGATGATCCCGGTCTTCTTCGGGACCACCCTGCTTATCTTCCTCATGGTCTACGCCCTGCCCGGTGACCCCGTCCGCGGGCTGTTCGGCGACAAGGGCGGCAGCCCACAGGTGATCGCCGCGCTGAGGCACGAATACGGCCTGGACCAGAACATCTTCATGCAGTACTTCAACTACATGAAGGGCATTCTGCTGCACGCCGACTTCGGCACGCAGATCGCCAGTGGCCGGCCCGTGACCGACGTCCTCGGCGACGCCTTCCCGGTCACCCTGCGACTGGGCGGCTTCGCCTTCGTCATCGAGATCATCCTCGGCATCAGCCTCGGCGTCTTCGCCGGCCTGCGCGCCGGACGAGCCGCCGACACCTCGGTTCTGCTGGTCACCCTGCTGCTGATCTCGGTCCCGGTGTTCGTCCTCGGCTTCATCCTCAAGTGGATCTTCGCCGACGAACTCCAGTGGCTGGAACCGAACGTCAACGACCCGACGAACTACGGCCAGTTGCTGATGCCGGCGATTGTGCTGGCCACGGCGTCACTTGCCTATGTGTCCCGGCTGACCCGTACGTCGATCGCGGAGAACATGCGCGCCGACTACGTCCGCACGGCCATCGCCAAGGGCCTGCCCCGCCGCCGGGTGGTCGGTGTCCACCTCATGCGCAACTCGCTGATCCCGGTCGTCACGTATCTGGGCACCGACATCGGCGCCCTGCTCGGCGGTGCCGTCGTCACCGAGGGCATCTTCAACATCCAGGGCATCGGCGGCACGATCTACCAGTCGATCGTCCGCCGGGAAGGCACCACCCTCGTGGGCCTGGTGACCATCCTCGTCCTCGTGTATCTCGTCGCCAGCCTCCTTGTCGACCTGCTCTACGCGGTCCTTGACCCGAGGATTCGCTATGCCTGACATGACCAAGTCCGCCACCGCCACCGCCGCCCCGGACGCGGTGGCCACCGCCGCCCCGGCCGGAGTTCCGGTCAAGGCCGAGAAGGTCCGCAGCCTGTGGGGCGACGCCTGGCAGGACCTGCGCCGCAACAAGATCTTCATCGTCTCGGCGGTGCTGATCCTGCTGCTGCTGACGATCACCTTCTTCCCCGGCTGGTTCACCAGCGCCAACCCGGCCTACGGCGACCTGGCCCACCACTACCTGCAGAAGCCGCAGCTCGGGAAGGTCTTCTCGCCCGAGTGGCTGGGCTACGACGCCCAGGGCCGCAGCGTCTACGCACGGCTCATCTACGGCGCCCGGGCCTCCATAGCCGTCGGCTTCGGCACCACGATCGTGGTGACCGTCGTGGGCGGTCTGGTCGGCATGATCGCCGGCTACTTCGGCGGGATCGTCGACTCCATCCTGTCCCGGCTCGTGGACGTGTTCTTCGGCATCCCGTTCCTGCTGGGCACCATGGTCGTCCTCAACTCCTTCCCGGAGCGCACGGCCTGGGTCGTCGTCGGTGCCCTGGGCTTCTTCGGCTGGACCCAGCTGGCGCGCGTGATGCGCGGCGCGGTGATCACCACCAAGCAGTCCGACTACGTCCAGGCGGCCAAGGCGCTCGGTGCGAGCACCACCCGCATCCTGTTCCGGCACATCCTGCCGAACACGCTGGCCCCGGTCATCGTCGTCGCGACCATCTCGCTCGGCGTCTACATCGGATCCGAGGCCACGCTGTCCTTCCTGGGCCTCGGCCTGAACGGCGTCTCGTGGGGCAACGACATCTCCGACGGCGGCAACTCGATCCGGGTGGCGCAGTGGATCATGCTGTACCCCTCGATCATGCTCACCATCACGGTGCTGGCGTTCATCATGCTCGGTGAAGCGGTCCGCAACGCCCTTGACCCGAAGACGCGCTGAGGGAGGCGTACGTGACCATCATCGAAGAAACCGCTCCGGTGCCGGCGCCCCGCGAGGGCGACGACGCCCCCCTGCTCGAAGTGCGTGACCTGCACGTCGAGTTCCACACCCGGGAGGGTGTGGTCCAGGCCGTCAACGGCGTCAACTACAGCGTGAAGGCCGGCGAGACGCTCGCCGTGCTCGGCGAGTCGGGCTCCGGCAAGTCGGTGACCGCGCAGGCGGTCATGGGCATCCTCGACATGCCGCCGGCGAAGATCCCGCACGGCCAGATCCTCTTCCGCGGCCAGGACATGCTCAAGATGTCCGCCGAGGAGCGCCGGCGCATCCGCGGACAGCGGATCGCCATGATCTTCCAGGACGCGCTCAGCTCGCTCAACCCCGTTCTGTCGGTGGGCTACCAGCTCGGCGAGATGTTCCGGGTGCACCAGGGTCTCTCCAAGAAGGAGGCCAAGACCAAGGCGGTCGAGCTGATGGACCGGGTGAAGATCCCGGCCGCCTCGGCCCGCGTCGACGACTACCCCCACCAGTTCTCGGGCGGTATGCGCCAGCGCATCATGATCGCCATGGCACTGGCCCTGGAGCCCGACCTGATCATCGCCGACGAGCCCACCACGGCTCTCGACGTGACGGTCCAGGCCCAGGTCATGGATCTGCTCGCGGACCTGCAGCGCGAGTTCAACATGGGTCTGATCCTCATCACCCACGACCTCGGTGTCGTCGCCGACGTCGCGGACAAGATCGCGGTGATGTACGCGGGCCGGATCGTGGAGCGTGCCCCGGTGCACGAGCTCTACAAGCGCCCGGCGCACCCCTACACCCGGGGTCTGCTGGACTCGATCCCGCGCCTGGACCAGAAGGGCCAGGAGCTGTTCGCGATCAAGGGTCTGCCGCCCAACCTGCTGCGCATCCCCTCCGGTTGCGCCTTCAACCCGCGCTGCACCAAGGCGCAGGACATCTGCCGTACGGACATTCCGGCCCTGCAGCCGGTGACCGAGCAGGACGGCACCGAGCTGGTCGGCCGCGCCTCGGCGTGCCATTTCTGGAAGGAGACGATCGATGGCTGAGCTCAGCAAGACCGACGAGCCGCAGGAAGCCACGCCGAACGTCTCCGAGGTGGAGACCGCGGACGTCCACTCCGAGACGGAGGCGGTCGCCGCGATCGAGGCACCGGTGGACCGCGGTGAACCGATCCTGCAGGTGCGCAACCTGGTCAAGCACTTCCCGCTCACCCAGGGCATCCTGTTCAAGAAGCAGATCGGCGCGGTCAAGGCCGTCGACGGCGTCTCCTTCGACCTGTACCAGGGCGAGACGCTCGGCATCGTGGGCGAGTCCGGCTGCGGCAAGTCCACGGTCGCCAAGCTCCTGATGAACCTGGAGCGGGCCACCGCGGGCGAGATCTTCTACAAGGGCCAGGACATCACCAAGCTGTCCGGCCGCGCCCTGAAGGCCGTCCGCCGCAACATCCAGATGGTGTTCCAGGACCCGTACACCTCGCTGAACCCCCGTATGACGGTGGGTGACATCATCGGGGAGCCGTTCGACATCCACCCGGAGGTGGCCCCCAAGGGCGACCGGCGCCGCAAGGTGCAGGAGCTCCTGGACGTCGTGGGTCTCAACCCGGAGTACATCAACCGCTACCCGCACCAGTTCTCGGGCGGTCAGCGCCAGCGCATCGGCATCGCGCGCGGTCTGGCCCTCAACCCCGAGGTCATCATCTGCGACGAGCCGGTCTCCGCGCTGGACGTGTCCGTCCAGGCCCAGGTCATCAACCTGATGGAGCGACTGCAGGACGAGTTCAACCTCTCCTACATCTTCATCGCGCACGACCTGTCCATCGTGCGGCACATCTCGGACCGGGTCGGTGTGATGTACCTCGGCCGGATCGCCGAGATCGGCACCGACGAGCAGATCTACGACCACCCGACGCACCCCTACACCCAGGCGCTGCTGTCGGCGGTCCCGGTGCCGGACCCGGAGGCCCGTGAGGGCCGCGAGCGCATCATCCTCACCGGTGACGTGCCCTCGCCGGCCAACCCGCCGTCGGGCTGCCGGTTCCGTACCCGGTGCTGGAAGGCGCAGGACAAGTGCTCGACCGAGGTGCCCCTGCTCGCCGTGCCCGAGCGCTTCCGCGGCGGGGACACGCCGGCGTCCCACGAGTCGGCGTGCCACTTCGCCGAGGAGAAGGACGTCGTGCACGCGGCCTGACCCGCTGATCGGCCGAACGCCGGTGCCCGGCACCTCGAAGAGAGGTGCCGGGCACCGGCGCTTGCCAGGAGGAACGATGCTGCACCACATCGAGCTGTGGGTCCCCGACCTGCCCCGGGCGGTCCGGTCCTGGGGCTGGCTGCTCGGCCGGCTCGGCTACGAGCCGTACCAGGAGTGGGAGCACGGCCGCAGCTGGCGGCAGGGCACGACGTACGTCGTCGTGGAGGAGTCACCGGCGATGCGGGAGGGTGCCGGGCACGACCGGACGCTCCCGGGGCTCAACCACCTGGCGTTCCACGCCGGGAGCCGGCCGGAGGTCGACGCGCTGGCGGCCGAGGGGCCGGCCCACGGCTGGACGCCGCTCTTCGCGGAGCGCTACCCGCACGCGGGCGGCCCGGGCCACTACGCGGCCTACCTGGAGAACACGGACGGCTTCGAGGTCGAGCTGGTGGCCGGCCCCTGATCCCGGGCTACTTCCACTCCAGGCCCCACACGTTGGCGTCCTTCTTGACCGGGGCGACGAACCACTTCGCCCACTTCTTCGTCTCGTGGTACTTGCAGTGGCCGTCGTAGTAGTACGTGTACTTCGTGGCCTTGAACTTCTTGGACTCGTGGAACATCGTCATGCGGACCTTGGTCTTGCCCGCCTTGTTCCTCGCCGGAATCGAGTAGCTCCAGCTGTTCGACTTCGACCAGGTCTTGCCGACGGTCACGCTGAACGACGTGCTCGCCTTGGCGAAGATGACCCCGGCCTCGGCCTCGACACCCGCGGTGCCGCTGGCGCTCACCGTGGCCGTCTTGGTGTGGTTGTAGGTGAGGGTGCCGCCGAGGTTGTCGTACATCCACTCGCTGTGCAGGTTGGTCGGCTTGCTCACGGTGGACTTGTTGGTGATGTGATAGCCCGTTCCGGGGCTCGGGGCACACGCGGCGGAGGCCGGAGCGGCCACGCCGGTCACGACGCCGCCGGCGACGACGACGGTGGAGACAACGGCACTTGCGATTCTCAGCACGAGCACTTCCCCCTTCAGGAAACTCTGCGCTCACCGGAGCGCGGAGCCAGGATTGGCCGCTCACCGACAAGGCCGCAAACGAGTTGCCGCATACCGCGACGCGCCCATGCACCGGAACGCATTGACAGCCCGGAGCGCCATCGGGCAAAGCGTGCGGACGGAAAGCCGACACAGGAGCGGGGGCGCTGAATTGGCCTTCTCTGTACGGAAAGTCGCTATCGCATCGCCTGTATGAAGTGATCAGCGTCTCACCGTGGGGCCCCATGTTCTTTGCGGTATGAAAGGCGCCCTCAAGAGTTCGCCAAGCCCGGAACCGCATGACGGTGGCTCAAGTCCTGATCGTTGGTCCACTACAAACGGGGAGTGACGAAATGTTGGTTGCAGCGGATCACAGAGGCGCCGGCGTCGGGACGCCCTTCGGGGCCGCCGTGCGGGCCAGGCGGCTGGAGCTGGGGCTCACCCAGGAACGCCTCGCCACCCAGGCGGGCATGACCCAGGGCGCGCTGTCGCGCATGGAGCGCGGCCGGGGGGTTCCGACCCTGCCGCTGCTGGAGCGCCTGGCGGCGGCCCTCGCGTCGAACCTGCTGATCTCCATGTCGCCGCACGGCGGCGTCCACGTGGTCTTCAAGGCGCTTCCGCGCTGATACCCGGCCCCGAACGGCCCAGCCGGGCCGTTCGGGGTCATCCTCCTGGCGCCCTCTTGAACCCGTACGGGTGGGGTGAAAGTGCACGGAAACCACCATGTGCCGATATTGACTGGTAAAGGATCAAGGCACCCCTGGGTCCGGCGCAGTCAAGAGGAGGCACTCCATGCGTGGAGCCACGCACGCCAAGTGGGCCGTATGCGCGGCGGCGGCCGTGCTCGCGGCGGCGGCCTGCGGGGGCGGGGGGAGCGGCGGCGAGGGCGGCGCGGTGCTCAGCTCGTCCTGGGGAGACCCCCAGAACCCGCTGGAGCCGGCCAACACCAACGAGGTGCAGGGCGGCAAGGTCCTCGACATGGTCTTCCGCGGACTGAAGCGGTACGACCCCGACACCGCCCAGGCGCAGAACATGCTGGCGCAGAGCATCGAGACGCCGGACTCGCGGAACTTCACGATCACCCTCAAGGACGGCTGGACGTTCAGCAACGGCGAGAAGGTGACGGCGAGCTCGTTCGTCGACGCCTGGAACTACGGCGCGAGCCTGAGGAACAGGCAGAAGGCGGCGGAGTTCTTCAAGTACATCGACGGCTATGCCGAGGTGCACCCCGAGCAGGGCACCCAGACCGCCGAGACCCTCTCCGGGCTGAAGGTCGTCGACGACCGGACGTTCACCGTGCGGCTCAGCCAGAAGTTCTCCTCCTTCCCGGACACCCTCGGCTACGCCGTCTTCTCGCCCCTGCCCCGGGCCTTCTTCGACGACCACGAGGCCTGGCTGAAGAAGCCGGTCGGCAACGGGCCCTACTCGATCGCGTCGTACACCAGGGGCTCGCAGATGAACCTCGTCAGGTGGGACGGCTACCCGGGCGCCGACAAGGCGCACAACGACGGCGTCACCCTGAAGGTCTACACCGACCCGAACACCGCCTACACCGACCTCCTGGCCGGCAACCTCGACCTCACCGACGACGTGCCCGCCGCCCAGCTCAAGAACGCCCCGAGCGACCTCGGCGGCCGCTACCTCAACCAGCCCGCCGGCATCATCCAGACGATCGCCTTCCCCTACTACGACAAGGCGTGGGGCAAGGCCGGCATGGACAAGGTCCGCAAGGGACTGTCCATGGCCATCGACCGCGACCGGATCACCGAGACGATCTACCAGCGGACGCGGGTCCCGGCGACGGACTGGACGTCACCGGTCCTCGGCGGGAAGGGCGGCGACAAGAAGGGCCTGTGCGGCGAGTGGTGCACCTATGACCCCGCCCGGGCCAAGGAGCTGATCCAGGAGGGCGGAGGCCTGCCCGGCGGACAGGTGAGGATCACGTACAACGCGGACGCCGGCTCGCACAAGCAGTGGGTCGACGCCGTCTGCAACTCCATCAACAACGTCCTGGGCGACGACGACGCCTGCGTGGGCAGCCCGATCGGCACCTTCGCCGACTACCGCGACAAGACCACCCGGCAGAAGCTGAGCGGCCCCTTCCGCGCCGGCTGGCAGATGGACTACCCGCTCATCCAGAACTTCCTGCAGCCGCTCTACTACACCAACGCCCCCTCCAACGACGGCAAGTGGTCCAACGAGCAGTTCGACAGGCTCGTCGACCAGGCCAACGCCGAGACCGACCCCGCCAAGGCCGTCGAGCTGTTCCAGAAGGCCGAGGAGGTCGTCCGGGACGACATGGCGGCCATCCCGCTGTGGTACCAGAACGGCACCGGCGGCTACGGGGAACGCCTCTCCGACGTCCGGCTCAACCCGTTCTCCGTCCCGGTCTACACCGACATCAAGGTCGGCTGACCCGCCGTGGGGCGGTACGTCCTGCGGCGTCTGCTGCAGATGATCCCGGTGTTCATCGGGGCGACGCTGTTGATCTTCCTGATGGTGAACGTGCTGGGCGATCCCGTCGCGGGCCTGTGCGGCGAACGGACCTGCGACCGGGCGACGTCCGCCCAGCTGAAGAAGGAGTTCGGCCTCGACCGGCCCGTCTGGCAGCAGTACCTGACCTACATGGGGAACGTCTTCACCGGGGACTTCGGTACGGCGTTCAACGGCCAGCCGGTCACCGAGCTGATGGCGACGGCGTTTCCGGTCACCGTGCGGCTGACGATCGTCGCGATCCTCTTCGAGGTCGTCATCGGCATCACCCTGGGCGTGATCACCGGCCTGCGCCGGGGCCGGCCCGTCGACACCGGCGTCCTGCTCGGCACCCTCGTCGTGATCTCCGTGCCCACCTTCGTCACCGGTCTGCTGCTGCAGTTGCTGCTCGGCGTCGAGTGGGGCTGGATCCGGCCCTCCGTCTCCGCGGCCGCGGGCTTCGGGGAACTCCTCGTGCCCGGCCTGGTGCTGGCCTCGGTCTCGCTGGCCTACGTCACCCGTCTGACCCGTACCTCCATCGCCGAGAACAGGCGCTCCGACTACGTCCGCACGGCCGTCGCCAAGGGGCTGCCGCACCGCCGGGTGGTCACCCGGCACCTGCTGCGCAACTCCCTCATCCCCGTGGTCACCTTCATCGGCGCGGACATCGGCTTCCTGATGGGCGGCGCGATCGTCACCGAGCGCATCTTCAACATCCACGGCGTCGGCTACCAGCTCTACCAGGGGATCCTCCGTCAGAACACGCAGACCGTGGTCGGCTTCGTCACCGTCCTCGTCCTGGTCTTCCTGGTGACCAACCTCCTCGTCGACCTCCTGTACGCCGTACTCGACCCGAGGATCCGCTATGCCTGAACTGGAGCCCGAGGGCGACATCGCCGCGACCGGAGCGGGCGCCGCGGCGGACTTCGCCGCGAGCGAGGCACTGCCGCTGGAGGCGGCACCCGCCGGGGTGCGGGGCGTCACCGCGGGGGCCACGGGCAGGCCCCGCTCCCTGTGGTCCGACGCCTGGCGCGACCTGCGCCGCAACCCGGTCTTCCTCGCCTCCGGCCTGATCATCCTCTTCCTGGTGTTCGTCTCCCTGTGGCCCTCGGCCATCACCTGGGAGAGTCCCCTCACCTGCGATCTCGCCCTGGCCCAGGAGGGCCCCCGGCCCGGGCATCCCTTCGGCTTCGACGGCCAGGGCTGCGACGTCTACACCCGCACGGTGTACGGCGCCCGTACGTCCGTCACGGTCGGCGTCCTCGCCACCCTCGGGGTGGCCGTCCTCGGCAGCGTCCTCGGCGGCCTCGCCGGCTTCTTCGGCGGCGCCGGCGACGCCGTCCTGTCCCGGATCACCGACGTGTTCTTCGCCATCCCGGTGGTCCTGGGCGGTCTGGTCCTGCTGTCCGTGGTCACCGGCGACACCGTCTGGCCGGTCATCGGGTTCATGGTGCTGCTGGGCTGGCCCCAGATCTCCCGCATCGCCCGCGGCGCGGTCATCACCGCCCGCCAGCACGACTACGTCCAGGCCGCCCGCGCCCTCGGCGCCTCCCACTCCCGCATCCTGCTGCGCCACATCGCCCCGAACGCGGTCGCCCCGGTGATCGTGGTCGCGACCATCGCGCTCGGCACGTACATCGCGCTGGAGGCGACCCTGTCCTACCTGGGCGTGGGCCTGAAGCCGCCCACCGTCTCCTGGGGCATCGACATCTCCGCCGCCTCCCCCTACGTCCGCAACGCCCCGCACGCCCTGCTCTGGCCCTCCGGCGCCCTCGCCCTGACGGTCCTGGCGTTCATCATGCTCGGCGACGCGATCCGCGACGCCCTCGACCCGAAGCTGAGGTGACGGACGGATGCTGCTGGAAGTGCGTGATCTGCGGGTGGAGTTCCGGACCCGGGACGGGATCGCCAAGGCCGTCAACGGGGTCGGCTACGCGGTCGACGCGGGCGAGACGCTCGCGGTGCTCGGTGAGTCCGGGTCCGGCAAGTCCGTCACCGCGCAGGCGGTCATGGGCATTCTCGACACACCGCCCGGGAGGATCACCGGCGGCGAGGTCCTCTTCCAGGGCAGGGACCTGCTGAAGCTGAAGGAGGACGAGCGCAGGAAGGTCCGTGGCGCCGAGATGGCGATGATCTTCCAGGACGCGCTGTCCTCGCTGAACCCGGTGCTCTCCGTGGGCGACCAGCTCGGCGAGATGTTCGTCGTCCACCGGGGCATGTCCAGGAAGGACGCGCGGACCAGGGCCGTGGAGCTGATGGACCGCGTCCGCATCCCGGCGGCCCGGGAGCGGGCCGGGGACTACCCGCACCAGTTCTCCGGCGGTATGCGCCAGCGCATCATGATCGCGATGGCGCTCGCCCTCGAACCGGCGCTGATCATCGCCGACGAACCGACCACGGCTCTCGACGTGACGGTCCAGGCCCAGGTCATGGACCTGCTCGCGGAACTCCGGCGGGAGTACCGCATGGGGCTCGTCCTGATCACCCACGACCTCGGCGTGGTCGCCGACGTGGCCGACCGGATCGCCGTCATGTACGCGGGCCGGATCGTCGAGTCGGCGCCCGTCCACGACCTGTACAAGGCCCCGGCACACCCGTACACGCGCGGGCTGCTCGACTCCGTCCCGCGCCTGGACCAGAAGGGCGGGGAGCTCTACGCCATCAAGGGCCTGCCGCCCAGCCTCATGGACGTCCCGCCCGGGTGCCCGTTCCACCCGCGCTGCCCGGCCGCCCGGGACGTGTGCCGGACGGAGGTGCCGCCGCTGTACGAGGTGGACGAGGACCGCGGGAGCGCCTGCCACTTCTGGAGGGAGTGCCTGCATGGCTAGGACCGCGTCGGCCGAGCCCCTCCTCGAGGTGAGCGGACTGCACAAGCACTACCCGCTCACGCGGGGCGTCCTGTTCCGCAAGCAGGTCGGCTCGGTGAGGGCCGTCGACGGCGTCGACTTCACGCTCGGGAGGGGTGAAACCCTGGGCATCGTGGGCGAGTCCGGCTGCGGCAAGTCCACCGTCGCACGCATGCTGGTCAGCCTGGAGCGGCCGACGCACGGGCGGATCCGCTACAAGGGCGAGGACATCACCCGGCTGTCCGGCAGGGCGCTGAAGGCCGTCCGCCGCAACATCCAGATGGTGTTCCAGGACCCGTACACCTCCCTCAACCCCCGTATGACCGTGGGTGACATCGTCGGGGAGCCGTACGAGATCCATCCCGAGGCGGCCCCGAAGGGCGACCGGCGCCGCAGGGTCCGTGAGCTGCTGGACGTGGTCGGCCTCAACCCGGAGCACATCAACCGCTACCCGCACCAGTTCTCCGGCGGTCAGCGCCAGCGGATCGGCATCGCCCGCGGCCTCGCCCTGCGCCCCGAGGTGATCGTCGCCGACGAGCCGGTGTCCGCCCTGGACGTCTCGGTCCAGGCCCAGGTCGTCAACCTCCTGGACCGGCTCCAGGCCGAGTTCGAGCTGTCGTACCTCTTCATCGCGCACGACCTGTCGGTCGTGCGGCACATCTCGGACCGGGTCGGGGTGATGTACCTCGGCCGGATCGTGGAGACCGGGCGGGACACGGAGATCTACGACCACCCCACCCACCCCTACACCCAGGCCCTGCTGTCCGCCGTCCCCGTGCCGGACCCGAGGGGGCGGGAGCGGCGGGAGCGGATCATCCTGTCCGGTGACGTCCCGTCCCCCGCGGACATCCCCTCCGGCTGCCGCTTCCGCACCCGTTGCTGGAAGGCCCGGGAGCGGTGCGCGCGGGAGGTTCCGGTGCTCGCCGTGCCGGCCGGGCTCCCGCAGCCGGACGGACCCGCCGCGCACCCCTCCGCCTGCCACTTCGCGGGGGGCGATCATGGCAACGTGGGTGCATAGCCGCACATTTGTACAGCAACCGCGTTAACACGCAGGCAACTTGGCTGACCCGATTCCGATATACGGACGCGTCACTCTGAACAGCGTACGGCCGTGCGGGTGCCGTAAACGGGCCGGGGCGCGCCATGTCGCCCCGGCCCGTTGCCCTGCGCTACCGCAATCCCAGCGAACGCTTCAGGAAGTCCACCTGAAGCAGCAGCAGGTTCTCCGCGACCTGCTCCTGCGGGGTCATGTGGGTGACGCCCGAGAGCGGCAGCACCTCGTGCGGGCGGCCGGCCGCGAGCAGCGCCGAGGACAGCCGCAGGGCGTGCGCGACGACCACGTTGTCGTCGGCCAGGCCGTGCACGATCATCAGCGGCCGGTGCGGCTCGGCGGGCGCCGACAGCCCGGCGTCGGTGACGAGCGAACTCTTCGCGTACGCCTCGGGGTTCGCCGCCGGGTCGCCCAGGTAGCGCTCGGTGTAATGGGTGTCGTACAGCCGCCAGTCGGTCACCGGGGCGCCCGCGATGCCCGCGTGGAAGACGTCCGGGCGGCGCAGTACGGCGAGGCCCGCCAGCCAGCCGCCGTAGGACCAGCCGCGGATCGCCACCCGGGTCAGGTCCAGCGGGTGTGTCCTGGCCAGGTCCTGGAGCGCCTCGATCTGGTCGTCGAGGCTGACCGTGAAGTCCTGGTGGACCGCCTTCTCCCAGCCGGGGGAGCGGCCCGGGGTGCCCCGCCCGTCGGCGACGACCACCGCGAAGCCCTGGTCGGCGAACCACTGCGAGGTGAGGTGCGCGTTGTGCGCGGCGAGGACCCGGGGGCCGTGCGGGCCGCCGTAGGGGTCGAGCAGGACGGGCAGCAGGGGTGCCGAGGGGCGCGAGGTGTCACCGGGGTAGTCCGTAGGCATAAGCACGGCGCACGGGATACGTCGTGCGCCCCCCTCGGTGAGTGTCACGCGGGGGGACAGACCGGGATCTTCCGCATGCGACCGGACCGTCGCTGTCTGCTTTCCGTCCCGCAGGACCCGCACCAGGCTCCCCGGCCGGTCCAGCGCCGCCGACACCAGCACGGTCACGCCCCCGGCGCGTACCGCCGTGTGGACGCCGGGCTCCTGGGAGACGCGCTCGACGCCGAGTTCGTTGACGCGGTAGACATGCACCTCGCCGATTTCCGGGCACTCCGCCTCCTCGCCGGCCGACGCGGAGACCAGTACGTCGTCGGCCGTGACGTCCAGCACCGCCCGTACGTGCAACTGGGCTCCGGTCAGCGGCCGTTCGCCGACCGCGAGGACCCGGGCGCCGCCCTCGTCGGCGATCCGGACCAGTCGCCCCGACGGGCTCCAGCACGGCACTCCAGGGAAAAGATCCAGCCAAATCGGATCTTCGTCGGCGTGCACCATCCGGGTCGTCCCGGAGTCGGTGTCCACGGCCAGGAACAGCTGGCTGCGCTGGTCGCGCGCCTGTACGAGAAGCAGCGGGCCACCTGCCCCTGACCAGTGCACTCGCGCCAGATACGGATAGCGTGCCCGGTCCCAGACGACCTCCGTGCGCACCCCGTCGAGGCCGAAGACGAACAGCCGCACATCCGCGTTGGCCGTCCCGGCCGCCGGATACGGCACGTGTTGTGGGTCACGTTTCGGCTGTGCCGGATCGGAGATCCACCACCGCTCCACGGGTGTGTCGTCAACCCGCGCGACGAGCAGCCGGTCCGACTCCGGCGCCCACCAGAACCCCCGCGAACGCCCCATCTCCTCGGCCGCGATGAACTCGGCCAATCCATAGGAAACCGTGCCGGAATCCGGCTCCGCCACCGTCCGGTCGCCCTCGCCCTCGGCACCCACGACCCGCAGTGCACCCCCCGCGACATACGCGACGAGCCGCCCGTCGGGGGACGGACGGGGATCGACCACCGGCCCCGCGACCGGCAGTTCCCGTGCCGTCCCGGCCCGCAGCTCGGCCGTGAAAAGCCGCCCTGACAAGGCGAAAGACGCCAGCTCGACGGCCTCGTCGGTGGCATAGCCGACGATTCCGGCGCCGCCCTCGCGACTGCGCTCACGGCGCGCCCGCTCCTCGGGCGAGAGGTCCTCCGCGGCCCCTCCCAGGAGGGCGCGCGGGTCGGCGGCCACGCGCTCCGCGCCGCTCACCGGATCGAGGACCCACAGGGCGCCTGCGCGGTCCGTGCCGGAACCGGAGCGCAGGAACGCGACCCGGGAGCCGTCGGGGGCCACCGTGAACGAGCGCGGCGCGCCCAGCGTGAAGCGCTGGGTGCGGGCGTGCCGGCGGGGGAAGGAGTCGGACTCGGTCGTCATCCCCCGACCATATTGGCCATGCGCCCCCTTGTGCGGCTGTGCGCCGAGAGATGCGCACGCACTCATAGTTATGATCACTAGCGCACTGTGGGTATGAACCTGCTGGCAGTTGTATGGATTTACAAGTTCCCTCGTTCTGTTCTGCCCCCACGTTCCCGGGTTCTTGGAGGTGAGCCGCCGTGGCACTCTCGATTTCGGCGGTGGTGCTGCTGGCGATCATCGTCTTCTTGTTGATCAAGAAGTCAGGGCTGAAGGGCGGCCATGCCGTCGTCTGCATCCTGCTCGGCTTCTACCTCGCCTCCTCGACGATGGCGGGGACGATCAACGACCTGACGACGAGCGTGGCGAGCATGATCGGCAGCATCAAGTTCTGACGGCAGCCGTCACGGGAGCTCCGGTGGGCGGTCGACCGGAGCTCGCCCCTCGCTGCCGTGATCCGCGCAGGGCGATTCGGCGGCGTCCTGGCCGAGGAGTCCCTCACCCGTACCGGCACGCGCGCCGAGGGCCCCTCACCGTGCGACCGCCCTCGGGGAGCGGGGCCTCGACATCCCCGACGGGGTCCGCGAGCGCGTCACCGGCTGCGCCGATCCGGACCTCCTCCGCACATGGCTCACCCGTGCGCTCACCGTCCACTCCGCCGAAGAGATGTTCACCGAGCCGCAAGACGCCGTCTGAGTCCCGGGAGGTGTCGCCCCGCGGACCGTTCGCCGTCGCCCACGTGCTGGACGACGAGGGATGACGGTTCGGGCAGGCAGGTGACCGGGGGCGATCGTCGCCTCGTAGGGTGGGTGTATGACGGAACTGCCCGCCCGGCGTCTGCTGCTGGTGCACGCGCACCCGGACGACGAGTCGATCAACAACGGCGCGACCATGGCCCGGTACGCGGCCGAGGGTGCCCGGGTGACGCTGGTCACCTGCACCCTCGGGGAGCGGGGCGAGGTCATCCCGCCGCACCTGCGGCACCTCGGCGGTGCCGCCCTGGGCGAGCACCGCCTGCGCGAGCTCAAAGACGCCATGGCCGCACTGGGCGTCGGCGACGTCCGGCTGCTCGGCGGCGCGGGCCGGTACGGCGACTCCGGGATGATGGGCCTGCCCGACAACGACGACCCGGGCTGCTTCTGGCAGGCGGACGTCGACGAGGCCGCCGCCGCGCTGGCCGAGGTGCTGCTGGAGGTGCGCCCCCACGTGGTCGTCGCCTACGACGACAACGGCGGCTACGGCCACCCCGACCACATCCAGGCCCACCGCGTCGCCCTGCGCGCCGTGGAGCTCGCGGCCGGCGCCGGGTGGACGGTCCCCAAGGTCTATTACAACCGCGTCCCGCGCTCCGTGGCCGAGGCCGCCTTCGCCCGGCTCCGGGAGGAGCTGCCCGGGCTGCCCTTCGCCAGGAGCGCCGCCGTCACCGACGTACCCGGCGTCGTGGACGACGAGCGGATCACCACCGCGATCGACGGCACCGCGTACGCGTCCGCGAAGGCCGCCGCGATGCGCGCGCACGCCACCCAGATCGAGGTCGCCCCGGGCGAGCGGTACTTCGCGCTCTCCAACGAGCTGGCGCAGCCCCTGTTCACCACCGAGTACTACGAGCTCGTGCGCGGGGAATCGCCCTCCGGGCGGGAGACCGACCTGTTCGCCGGCGTCGGGGAGGTGGCGTGATGTCCGGGCACGGCTCCCTGCTCGCCCAGCCCCTCCAGCGGCCCTCCGCCGGGCGGATCGCCGTCCACGCCGGACTGCTGCTCCTCGGCGCGCTCACCGGACTGGCCGGTGCGCTCGTGCAGGCCGGCTGGTTCCCTGGCGGACTGCTGCTCGCGCTCGCCGGCGCGGCCGGGCTCTTCCTGGGCGGCGCACGGGCCACCCGCAGCCGCGGTGGCGCGGTCGCGCCCGCCGCCGGCTGGATGATCGCCGTCATCGTGTGCACCGCGGGCCGTCCCGAGGGCGACTACCTCTTCGGCGCGGGCGGCGGCTCCTATCTCTTCCTGCTCGGCGGCATGGCACTTGCTGTGATCTGCGCCACCCTTGCGTTCGGGCGGCAACCGGTCGGGCCGGACGTCCGACTTGGCAAGTGACGTACCACTTCGCCAGGGCGCGGGCGTGCGAGTCCCGTGTGGGTTTCAGCGGCGGTCGTGGGATACGCGCCAGAAGTGGCCAGTATGGTGGTGCGCGCCGCCGAGCCGCCCGTGAGGTCGTGGCGGGCGGCGGAGCCAACCTGGAGAACCTGCCTTGAGTCGTGAAACTGACACTCCGTCCTCCGGGCCCAACGGGCGCGGCGGGGCCGCGTACCCCTCGGGTACGCCGCCGTACGGAACCCCCGTGGTGTCCGACGGCGGTGCGGACGCGGGCCGTTCGGCCGCCCAGCCGGAGGAACGCAAGACCGAGACCACGCTGACGACCCGGATCCGGATCAACATCCCCGGTTCGCGGCCCATTCCGCCGGTCGTCGTGCGCAAGCCCGTAGCGGACTCCGAGGGCGACGACACCGCTGCCGACGCGCAGCCCGCGTCGCCCGCCGGCTCTCCGGGCACCACGGGCTCCTCCGGGTCGGACACGGGCACCTTCGAGGCGCCCGCCGAACCCGCGCCCGCCGCCGACGAGAAGACGAGCGACTGGTTCGCGCCGCGCAAGTCCGGCGCGCCCAAGGGCGGTCAGGGCGGCGGCTCCGCCAACGGGGCCGGGACCCCGGGCGGTTCGGCCGCGGGCACGGGCGGCTCCGGTGCGGGTGCCTCCGGTGCGGGGGCCTCCGGCGGCGTCACCGGTGCTCCGGGTGCCGGAACCGGTGGCGGGGGCGGCGCGCGTCCCGGTGCCGGAGCCGGCGGCGGACGGGCCGGTGGCGGACGGCCCGGCGGTGTGGTCGGTTCCATGAGCGCCCCGACGGGCACCCGTCCCGGCGGCACCAACGGCGCGGGTCTCCCCGGCGCCACCGGCGGTCCGGTGGCTCCCGGGCACGGCGGCGGCACCGGTTCCTTCGACGTGACCGAGGCGCTGGCCGCGGGCCCGCTCGGCACCTCCAGGCCCGTACAGACACCGGGCCAGGGCGGCGGCGGTACCGAGGCGCGCCGCGACGAGCTGCCGTACTTCTCGGACAACGGCGGCGACCAGAACGGCTTCCCCGGGACGGACGGCCAGGGCGGCGCCCCGGCGGGCCCCGGCAGCCGGCACGACTTCACCGCCCCCTCCGGCCCGGGCGGCCGGCACGACTTCAACGGCCCGGACGTCCCCGCCGGCCCGCACGGCCGAGGCGGCCCGCAGGGTCCCGCGGGCCCGACCACCGGCCCGGTCACCGGCGACGGCCCGATGGTGCCCCCGATGACGCAGAACGCGGCCGGCCCGGCGGTCGGCGCGCCCGGCATCCAGGGTGCGCCCGGCGGCCCCGGCGGCTACGGCCGTCCCGGTGGCCCGGCGGGTCCCGCCGGCCCGCCGCATGGTGCCGCTCCCGGCAGTGGCCCCGGCCCGGGGACGGGCCGGCTGCCGGGCGGCGGCCTGAGCGACGACACCGCGATCCTCACCCCGCAGAAGCCCGCGCCCGAGCCGGGCGCCGGCGGCTACGGCCGTCCCGCCGACAACGTCTCCGGGCACACCGTCACCAGCGGCATCCCGGTCGTGCCCGCCGACGGCCAGGGCGGCCCCGGCGCGTCCTTCGCGCCCGGCGGCTCCCAGAGCGGCGGCGGGCCGGGGACGCAGACCCCGCCCAAGGCGTCCGCCCCGGCCGCGCGGAACGCGTCCGCGGACTCCAAGAAGAAAAAGAAGAAGGGCCGCAGCAAGCTGGTCCTGCTCGGCGGCGTGCTGGTCCTCGGCGGCGTCGGCGTCTACGGCGCCGGCCTGCTGATGAACCACTCCGACGTGCCCAAGGGCACCACCGTGCTCGGCGTCGAGATCGGCGGCGGCACCCGCGACGAGGCCGTCAAGAAGCTCGACGACGCCTTCGACGAGCGGGCCGCGCAGACGCTGAAGCTGTCCGTCGACGGCGACACCGTCTCCCTCAAGCCGGACCAGGCGGGCCTGCAGTTCGACATCCAGGCCACGGTCGACGACGCCGCGAAGAGCGACTACAACCCGGTCTCCGTGATCGGCTCGCTGTTCGGGCAGCACCGCGAGGTCGAGCCCGAGATGCCGGTCGACGAGGAGAAGCTCCAGGCCGCCCTGGAGAGCGCGGCGGGCGGCGCCGGATCGGCCACCGACGGCACGATCAAGTTCCAGTCGGGCAAGGCCGTCGCCGTCTACGGCAAGGCGGGCCAGGGCATCGACGCGGCGAAGGCCGAGGACGCCGTCGTCACGGCGTACCGCACCCAGGTGGAGACGGGTTCGACCCCCGCGGTCAAGGTCCCGACCACGACCCGGCAGCCGACGATCACCGACGCCGAGGTCGACCGGATGATGAAGGACTTCGCCGAACCGGCGATGTCCGGCAACGTCAAGATCGAGGTCAAGGGCACCACCAAGTTCATCGAGTTCAGCCCGAAGAACTCCCTGTGGAAGTTCCTCGGCGTCCAGGCCGTCGACGGCAAGCTGGTGGAGCACTACGACCCGGCGGCCCTCAAGGAGCTGTACGGCGGCACCTTCGACGGCGTCCTGATCACCCGCGGCACCGGCCAGAAGACGGCCGTCACCGTGCAGGACGTCATCAGTGCCCTGCGCCCGGCCCTGAAGAGCACCACGGACCGCACCGCGGTCATCGAGACCGACCCGTCCTGACGCGACGGCGGTGCCGCATGACATCTGTCATGCGGCACCGAGGACTCCCGACACTGCCGCCGGGCAGGCCCCGGGAGCGACGATCGCTGTCATGACGACGAAGACAGCACCCGTGGTCGGCTTCGACCAAGTGAGCAAGAGCTACGGCGACGTACGCGCCGTGGACGGGCTGACCCTGGAGCTGCACCCCGGGGAGACCGTGGCGCTGCTCGGGCCCAACGGCGCCGGCAAGTCGACCACCCTGGACCTGCTGCTCGGCCTCAAGCAGGCCGACGACGGCACGGTCCGCGTCTTCGGCACCAGCCCCCGCGAGGCGATCGTCGCCGGGCGGGTGGGCGCCATGCTGCAGAGCGGCGGACTGATGGACGAGGTCACCGTCGCCGAGCTGGTCGGGCTCGCCTGCGCCCTGCACCCGAAGCCCCACCGGGCCTTTGACGTGCTGGCCCGCGCGGGCATCGCGCAGCTGGCCGGCCGCAAGGTCGACAAGCTGTCCGGGGGCCAGGCCCAGCGCGTCCGCTTCGCGCTCGCCACGGCCGGAGACAGCGACCTGATCGTCCTGGACGAGCCCACCACCGGCATGGACGTCACCACCCGCAAGGGCTTCTGGGCCACCATGCGCGAGCAGGCCGACCAGGGCCGCACGGTCCTGTTCGCCACCCACTACCTGGAGGAGGCCGACGCCGTCGCCGACCGGGTCCTGGTCCTGCACCGGGGCCGGCTGCTGGCCGACGGGACGGCGGCCGAGATCAAGGCGAAGGCGGGGGTGCGGAGGATCTCCTTCGACCTGGCGCAGGAGCGGATCGACGAGACCGCGCTGCGCGCGCTGCCCTACCTGACCACCATCGACATATCCGGCCGGACGGTCCGCATCCAGTCCTCCGACGCCGACGCCACCGTCCACGCGCTGTACGGCCTCGGGGCCTACCCACGCAACCTCGAAGTCGCCGGGCTCGGTCTGGAGCAGGCCTTCGTCGCCCTCACCGCCGCCGAGGAGGCGAGGACCAGGTGAACAGCCTGATCAAGCTGGAACTGACCCGCGCCCTGCGCAACCGCAAGTTCCTGTTCTTCTCGGTGATCTACCCGTCGGTCCTGTTCCTGCTGATCGCGGGCAGCGCCGACGCCACCGAGAGGATCGACGGCACGGGCCTGACCCTGCCGACCTACATGATGGTCTCGATGGCCTCCTTCGGCGCCCTCACGGCCGTCCTGATGGGCAACAGCGAGCGCATCGCCAAGGAGCGCGAGAGCGGCTGGGTACGGCAGCTGCGGCTGACCACACTGCCGGGCCGGGGGTACGTCCTCGCCAAGACCGCGAGCGCCGCGGTGGTCGGCCTGCCGTCCGTCGTCGTCGTGTTCGCCGTCGCCGCGGCCGTGAAGGGCGTACGGCTGGACCCCTGGCAGTGGCTGGCGCTGACCGGCACGATATGGGCGGGCAGCCTGGTCTTCGCCGCGCTGGGCGTCGCGATCGGGTACCTCGCGAGCGGCGACGCGGTCCGCCCCGTCACGATGATCGTCTACTTCGGGCTGTCGATCCTGGGCGGCCTGTGGATGCCGACGACGACCTTCCCGCAGTGGCTGCAGGACGTGGCCGGGTGGGTGCCGACCCACGCGTACGCTGCCGTGGGGCAGGCCATCGAGCAGAGCCGGGCCCCGCACGGGAGGGACATCGCCATCCTGGTCGTCTTCTTCGCCCTGTTCACGGGCGGCGCGGCCTGGCTGTACCGGAAGGACACCCTGAAGGCGTGAGCGCGACGACGGACGACCCGCTGCCCCGGGAGGCCCGGCAGGGACCGGCGCTCCTGCTCGGCCGGCCGGCCCGCGACCGGCGTGACCTGCTGCGGCGCAAGGTGCTGTGGATCGGCGTCTGGCTGGTCTTCCTCAGCTCCCCGGTCCACGACCTGGTCACCGGCGGCCACACCGCCGGCGGCACGGCCGGCGGCTGGCTGGGCCTGGCCGTGTTCGTCGCCGTCTATCTCTCCCTCCTCTTCCGGAACATGGGGGCCACGCCCTACCCGCCCAGGCTCATCGCCACCCTGATCGCCGCCATGACCTTCCTCGCCACGCTGCTGTGCCTCGCGCTCGGCTCCGCCTGGCTGGGCCTGTTCTGCTACGTCTCCGTGGCCTGTGGGGTGGCCCTCCCGTTGCGCTCGGCGTACTGGGCCATCCCGGCCACCGCCGCGTCGATGATGATCGTCGGCCTGCGCGTCGGCGAGGAGGAGGCGGCCGATCTGCTCGTGCTGGTCCTGCTCATCGGCTTCGCGATGACGGGCGTGATCCAACTGGTGCGTACGACCGTGGAGTTGCGCAAGGCCCGCGCCACGGTCGCCCAACTGGCGGCGAACGAGGAACGGTTGCGGCTGGCGAGGGACCTGCACGACCTGCTGGGCCACTCGCTCTCGCTGATCACCCTGAAGAGCGAGCTGGCCGGCCGGATGCTCCCCGCGCATCCCGAGAAGGCGGCCCAGCAGGTCGCCGACATCGAACAGGTCAGCCGCCAGGCGCTGGTCGACGTCCGCGAGGCCGTCACCGGCTACCGGCGCCCCCGCCTCGCCGCCGAACTCGCCGGGGCCCAGGTCGCGTTGACGGCCGCAGGCATCACCGCCCAGGTGCCCGCCGAACCGGACCTCGACGGCGTGCCCGAGGACAGCGAGTCCGCCCTCGCCTGGGCCCTGCGCGAGGCGATCACCAACGTCGTACGCCACAGCGGGGCCGCCCGCTGCACGGTCGACGTGATCAGGCGCCAGACCCTCGACGGAGCCGTCCTGGAACTCTCCGTCGAGGACGACGGATCGGGCGGTCCGGGAAAGGGCCCCGGCAACGGCCTCACCGGTCTGACCGAGCGTCTGGAGAAGGCGGGCGGCACCCTGGAGGCGGGCCGGGCCGGACGCGGCTTCCGCCTGGTCGCCCGCGTCCCGGCGGCCCCGGCCCCGGACGTAGGATCCCGCCATGAGTGACGGCACGATCAAGGTCCTCCTCGCCGAGGACCAGTCGATGGTCCGCGAGGCGCTGGCGGCCCTCCTCGGTCTGGAGGACGACATCGAGGTGGTCGCCCAGGTGGCCCGCGGCGACGAGGTCCTCGCCGCCGCCCGCGCCCACGACGTCGACGTGGCCCTCCTCGACATCGAGATGCCCGGCATGACGGGCATCGAGGCCGCGGCCCGGCTGCACAAGGAACTCCCGCGGCTGAAAGTGGTCGTCCTCACCACCTTCGGCCGCCCCGGCTATCTGCGCGGCGCCATGGAGGCGGGTGCCGACGCGTTCCTGGTCAAGGACGCCCCGGCGGCCCAACTGGCACAGGCGGTGCGCAAGGTGCTGGCGGGGGAGCGGGTCATCGACCCGACCCTGGCGGCGGCGGCCCTGGCGGAGGGGGCCAACCCGCTGACGGACCGCGAGCGGGAGATCCTGCGGACGGCGGCCGACGGCTCCACCAACGCCGAGCTTGCGGCGGAGCTGCACCTGTCCCAGGGGACGGTCCGCAACTACCTCTCGACGGCGATCCAGAAACTGGCGGCGCGGAACAGGGCGGAGGCGGTACGGATCGCACGGGAGAAGGGCTGGCTGTAGGCGACCGCGTCACCCTGCGGCCGACGTCAGTTCAGCATCGCCCGCGCGGCCTGGGCCTCCCGCCGCACCCGCTCGGCGGTCCCCTCGTCCACCACTTCCACCAGGTCCGCGTACTCCTCCAACTCGGCCGCACCCCCGACGAAGTCACCCCGCCGGACGAGCAACGCGCCCTTCTCGTAGCGCAACCGGGCCGGATGCGAAGGGATCAGCAGCGACAACTCCACCCCCCACAACCCCACGTCCGACCGCTCCGGCCTGGCCGCCGCCCACGACCGGATGTTGTTGAGGATCCGCACGACCACCTCCAACGGCTCGGCAGGGGCCAGCATCGACGGCTCAAGCCGCGCCCCCGTCGCCCCGGCCACCAGCAGCTCGGCGTCGCCCCCCGTCAGCACCCGGCCCCCTTCGAACGGGTCGACCAGCACCTGTCGTCCGATGTCCCCGGGCGGCCCGAACCCGACCACGAAGTGCCCCGGCAGAGCGACCCCGTAGACCGGTGCCCCGGCCCGCCGCGCGACCTCCACCCACACCACCGACAGCAGGATCGGCAGCCCCCGCCGCCGCGCCAGCACCTGATGCAGCAGGGAGGACTCCAGCCGCTGGTAGTCCGGCGCGCTGCCGTGGAACCCGTACCGGCCGCCCAGCAGCTCCCGCAGCGCCTCCGCCCACGCCCCCGCGCCGCCCGGCCGGAACGGCACCTCCCCGGCCAGCCGGTCGAGCTCCGCCTGCGCGGCGTCCAGCCCGGCCTCGTCCAGTTCCGGGTCCATCGCCGCGCCCACCAGCAGGCACAGCATGGCCAGGTCGGGCCGCTCGGCCCGCGCCTCCGCGGAGAACAGCCGCCGCACCTCAGCGGGGTCGTAGGCGCTCACGAAGGCTCCCGGTAGTGGTGGTAGGCGTGGTGCGCCGAGAACCCCATCCGGGCGTACAGCGCCCGCGCCCCCGCGTTGTCCTCCTCCACCTGCAGCCAGGCGGCCGAGGCGCCCTCGTCCAGCGCCCGGCGGGCCAGCGCGGCCATCACGGCCGTGGCGAGACCCTTGCGCCGATGTGCCGGATCGACCTCCACGGCGGCGAACCCGGCCCACCGCCCGTCCACGACACACCGCCCGATGGCGGCGGGCACACCGCCGGACGGGTCGGGCACGGAGGCGAACCACACCGACGGTCCGCTCCCCAGCACCTTCAGGGCCACCTCGCTCACCCCCTTGCGCTGGTACCGCGCCAGCCACGCCTCGTCGGCCTCCCGGGCCGACGTCACTCCTTCAGCGTCCGCCCGGTCGGCCAGCGGCGCCAGCGCCCCGGTCCACAGCTCCGCGGTCACCTCGCGCACCCATCCGCGCCGCTCCAGTTCGACGCAGAGCCGCTCCTGGGCGCCCTCGGCGCCGGTCGCCGTCTGCACGTAGGCGGGCAGGCCGCGCTCTCCGTACCAGCGTCGTACGGCGCTCAGGGCCTCGTCGAGCGGTACGCCCGGGTCACCGAGCGGCAGCACGGAGTTGGCGCGCCGGGTGTATCCGGCGGCGGCCCGCAGCTCCCACCCGCCGAGCCGCTCGCTCTCCACGGGCCGCCAGGCCCGCGCGGCGACCGGGGCCAGCTCCTCGTAGGTGGCGGCGGGCCCCCGGCGGCGCGCCCGGGCGGCCGGGACGACCTTCCCGGCGACGAGTGAGGACGCGTCGATCCGGACGCTCTCCCCGCTCCTGCGTGTGATCACCAGCACACCGTCGTCCCATGATGTGAGAACACCCACCGTGTCGGTGAATTTCCCCTCCGTGACACCAGTGTCGCTCAAGCGCCGTACAGAGACGCGTTTGCCCACGTCAGCAGTGGTGATACGGACCTCGAGGCGTCCGTAGGCCGAGAATTCCACAGGTCGGTTCACCCCTCCTGTTCGGATCATGCCCAAGAACGGAGATACTAGGGGCGGGCATCGACGACGCCGCGCTCCCGCGCGCCAGGCGGCGGAGCCTGAGGAGGCCCGCCAGCGCCCTATCGAGGAGGAACGACAGCGTGACCTACGTCATCGCGCAGCCTTGTGTCGACGTGAAGGACAAGGCGTGCATCGAGGAGTGCCCGGTCGACTGCATCTACGAGGGCTCCCGGTCCTTGTACATCCACCCGGACGAATGCGTCGACTGTGGTGCCTGTGAGCCGGTCTGCCCGGTTGAGGCGATCTTCTACGAGGACGACGTGCCGGAGGAGTGGAAGGACTACTACAAGGCGAACGTCGAGTTCTTCGACGAGCTCGGCTCGCCCGGTGGTGCGAGCAAGCTGGGACTGATCGAGCGGGACCACCCGTTCGTCGCCGCGCTGCCGCCGCAGGCCGAGTAACCGCATCAGCGGCCCGCACCATCGTGCCGCCTCGGTCCCGTACGGCCTGATCACCCTGACGGCCATACGGGACCGAGGCGTTGCCGTACGTACGAGAAAGTGAGCCAGCACCCGTGTCCGCAGTCTCCGACCGCCTGCCCACGTTTCCCTGGGACAAGCTGGAGCCGTACAAGAAGAAGGCCGCCTCGCATCCGGACGGCATCGTCGACCTCTCCGTCGGCACCCCGGTCGACCCGGTCCCCGAACTGATCCAGAAGGCCCTGATCGGCGCGGCGGACTCCCCGGGCTACCCCACGGTCTGGGGCACCCCGGCGCTGCGCGACGCGATCACCGGCTGGCTGGAGCGCCGTCTGGGCGCCCGCGAGGTCACCCACCGCCACGTCCTGCCGATCGTCGGCTCCAAGGAGCTCGTGGCCTGGCTGCCGACCCAGCTGGGCCTCGGCCCCGGCGACCGGGTGGCGTACCCGCGCCTCGCCTACCCCACGTACGAGGTCGGCGCCCGCCTCGCCCGCGCCGAGTACGAGGTCTACGACGACCCGACGGAGCTGAGCCCGGAGGGCCTGAAGCTCCTCTGGCTGAACTCGCCGTCCAACCCGACCGGCAAGGTCCTGTCGAAGGCGGAGCTGACGCGGATCGTCGCCTGGGCCCGTGAGCACGGCGTCCTGGTCTTCTCCGACGAGTGCTACCTCGAGCTGGGCTGGGAGGCCGACCCCGTCTCGGTCCTGCACCCGGACGTGAACGGCGGCTCGTACGAGGGCGTCGTCGCGGTCCACTCCCTGTCCAAGCGCTCGAACCTGGCGGGCTACCGCGCCGCCTTCGTGGCCGGCGACCCGGCGGTTCTCGCCCCGCTGCTGGAGATCCGCAAGCACGGCGGCATGATGACCTCGGCCCCGACCCAGGCGGCGGTCGTGGCCGCCCTCGGCGACGACACCCACGTCCACGAGCAGCGCGAGCGCTACGCGGCCCGCCGCACCCTCCTGCGCGAGGCGTTGGTGCACCACGGCTTCCGCATCGAGCACAGCGAGGCCAGCCTGTACCTCTGGGCCACCCGGGGCGAATCCTGCTGGGACACCGTGGCCCGCCTCGCCGACCTCGGCATCCTCGTGGCCCCGGGCGACTTCTACGGCACGGCGGGCGACCGGTTCGTACGGGTGGCCCTGACGGCGACGGACGAGCGGGTCGCCGCGGCGGTGAAGAGGCTCGCGGCCGGTTAGGACCGGCTGCGGGAGCGGCGCCTGCCGCACCAGGCTCTCGCCGCCACGCGCGAGAGCGCCGGGGTCCGGGAAGCGTCCTGGACCCCGGCGCTCCTGTGCGCCCGAGGCGTCAGCCGATCGGCAGACCCTTCAGGGTGCCGCCGCCGCCCGGCAGGCCGCCCTTGCCGAGCCCGCCCTTGGTGAGCCCGTCGGTCGGCAGGCCGCCCTTGGTGGCCGACTTGGCGGTGTCCCCGAGGACGTCCCCGGCGGTTCCGGCGGCCTGACCGGCCGCCTTCTGCACCGCGGGCGCCGCCTTCTTCACGGCCTTGCCGCCGGCCTTGCCCGCGACCGGCACCGTCTGCTTGACCGCCTTGCCGCCGGCGTCACCGGCGAGCCCGGTGGCGCTCTGCGTCGCGCCGTCGACGGTGGTGCCGACGTTCGCCCCGTCCAGGGCGGTCAGCCCGCCGAGGTCCGGGGTGGCGGGCAGGGCGGAGGGGGCAGCGCTCGCGGAGCCGGCCGCACCGACCCCGGCGGCCGCTCCCGCAGCGACGAGCAGCGCGGCACGGGCGATCCTGCGGGTCAGGGGGAGGGACATGATGCTCCTTCGACGGGAGAGAACAGAGAACGCAGTGACTACCGCTCGAAGCCCGCGAAGGTTGCGGACGCCCGCCGTAAAGAGTTGGCAATGCGTCGCATTATCGGCTGGGGAGGAAATCGGGCAAATCCCGTCCGGTGTGACAGTCCGCCGAACCGCCGGAGCCCTTTGTTCCCAAGGGCTTCGCCGGACATGAGGGTGACGGCGCGAAAACCTGAGCACCCGGCCGGCGGAACACCCCCGGGCATCACCCGGCCAGGTGATGGCCCGTACTACTGCCCGGTCACGATCCGTACGCTGCCCGTGCCCCCGCCCGACCCCGACGCCCCGGCGGCCTCCGTGCTGCCCGCGTCCGTCGCCCGCCACCGGCTGTCGGTGTTCCCGGCCGTCCACTCCCGGCCCGCGTACGACACCCGCTCGATGTGCAGCGCCGAGGCGTTGGCCACCGCCCAGTGCGCCAGCTGCCAGCCCCGTTCCTGGACGCCGCGCCCGGCGGCGGTCGTCTTCCGGGACACCGGCAGCGTCACGGTCCGCCCGTCGGTCTGCGCGGCGGGAACGTCACTGTCCGCCGCGGCGGCCGTCTCCCCGCCCTCGCCGGCCTCCGCGTCCGCCTCCCGCAGCGCGTCCCGCCCGAAGTCGCGGGCGAGCGCCGCCCGCACCGCGGAGGGGCCGGTGACCGTCCCGGTACCCACGCGTCCGTCGCAGGTCAGCGTGGCCGCCGAGGTCCCGGTGAGCGCGGCGGCCAGCAGCACGGCGTCCGTCTCGTGCTTGGCGTACGCCTCTGGGTAGCCGCTGCGCTGCACACGCTGCGCGGCGACGGTGAGGGGGAGCTCGGTGTAGTCCGGCACCTTGGCGAGGTGCTCGTAGAAGATGCTCGCCGCGTACGCCGGGTCCGTGACCTGCTTCGCGGTGCCCCAGCCCTGCGAGGGCCGCTGCTGGAACAGGCCGAGCGAGTCCCGGTCGCCGTGGGAGAGGTTGCGCAGCCCCGACTCCTGGATCGCGGTCGCCAGCGCGATGGCCACGGCACGCTCGGGCATCTCCCGGTCGGTGCCGACGGCCGCGATCGTCGCCGCGTTCACCGCCTGTTCCGGCGTGAACTCGTACGTCGCCCCGTCCGCCGCGCCGGAAACGACTCTGCAGCCGGGATCGTCGGCGCCACCGGTGACGTACTGGACCACGACGTAGCCCGCGACGGCGGACAGGACCACGCAGGCCGCCCCGAAACGGAGCAGGCGGCGGCCGCGACGCTGGGAAGAGGGAGACGGCTCTGGCACGCGTACAAGGTACTGGAGAGTACGGAAACGGAGGAGAGAGGTGCGTGCGGCTGTGAAAAGCGCGACGGACTTCTGGCGCGTTAGGGTCGACCGCATGGCCGACACCCCTCTTGATCTCACGCTGGACGCCGCCGCCCTCACCGCGCAGCTCGTCGACTTCCCCTCCGAGAGCGGCACCGAGAAGCCCCTCGCGGACGCGATCGAGGCCGCCCTGCGCGCGCTCCCGCATCTCACGGTGGACCGCCACGGCAACAACGTGATCGCCCGCACGCACCTGGGCCGCCCCGAGCGGGTCGTCCTCGCCGGCCACATCGACACCGTCCCGATCGCCGGCAACGTCCCCTCGCGCCTGGACGAGGACGGCGTCCTGTGGGGGTGCGGCACCTGCGACATGAAGGCCGGGGTGGCGGTGCAACTGCGCATCGCGGCGACGGTCCCGGCCCCCAACCGCGACCTGACCTTCGTCTTCTACGACAACGAGGAGGTCGCCGCCGACCTCAACGGCCTCAAGCACGTCGCCGAGGCCCACCCGGACTGGCTCGCGGGCGACTTCGCGGTCCTGCTGGAACCGTCCGACGGCCAGGTCGAGGGCGGCTGCCAGGGCACCCTGCGGGTGCTGCTGAGGACGAAGGGCGAGCGGGCGCACTCGGCGCGCGGCTGGATGGGCTCGAACGCGATCCACGCGGCGGCCCCCGTGCTGGCCCGCCTGGCCGGGTACACGCCGCGCCGGCCGGTCATCGACGGCCTGGAGTACCGCGAGGGCCTGAACGCGGTGGGCATCAGCGGCGGGGTGGCGGGCAACGTGATCCCCGACGAGTGCGTGGTCACGGTCAACTTCCGGTACGCGCCGGACCGCACCGAGGACGAGGCGATCGCGCACGTCAGGGAGGTCTTCGCGGACTGCGGGGTCGCCGAGTTCGTGGTGGACGACCACAGCCCGGGAGCCCTGCCCGGCCTCTCCCACCCGGCCGCCGCCGCCTTCATCGAGGCCGTGGGCGGCACCCCGCAGCCCAAGTACGGCTGGACGGACGTGAGTCGCTTCTCGTCGCTGGGCATCCCCGCGGTCAACTACGGGCCCGGCAACCCGCACTTGGCGCACCGGCGGGACGAACGGGTCGAGACGGCAAAGGTTCTGGCGGGGGAGGAGCGCCTGCGGGCCTGGCTGACGGCATGAGAAGGCCGCCGGGGGCGGCGGCGCTGCGGGGCGGACACGCCGACGTCCCCCGCGCGTAACCCGCGTAGATCTACGCTGAGGTACGAACACCGCAAGCGGAGGGAGCTCACATGGCTACAGGCAACCCCGAGGGCAAGAAGCAGCCGCCGGAGGAACAGCGCCTGGGACCGGTCCTCCGGCGACGGGATCAGGTACAGACGAGCACCACGGACCAGCGGCTGCTGGACGAGCGCGCCCCCTCCGACTGGGTCCACACCGACCCCTGGCGGGTCCTGCGCATCCAGTCCGAGTTCATCGAGGGCTTCGGCACCCTCGCCGAACTCCCCCCGGCCATCAGCGTGTTCGGCTCCGCCCGCACACCGGTCGACTCACCCGAGTACGAGGCGGGCGTCCGCCTGGGGCGAGGTCTTGTCGACGCCGGCTGGGCGGTGATCACCGGCGGCGGCCCCGGCGCCATGGAGGCGGCGAACAAGGGCGCCAGCGAGGCGGGCGGCACCTCGGTCGGCCTCGGCATCGAGCTCCCCTTCGAGCAGGGGCTCAACCCCTACGTCGACATCGGTCTCAACTTCCGGTACTTCTTCGTCCGCAAGATGATGTTCGTGAAGTACGCGCAGGGCTTCGTGGTCCTGCCCGGCGGCCTCGGCACCCTGGACGAACTCTTCGAGGCGCTCACCCTCGTCCAGACCCAGAAGGTCACCCGCTTCCCCATCGTCCTCTTCGGCACGGAGTACTGGGGCGGTCTGATCGACTGGCTCAAGAACACCCTCGTGGCCCAGGGCAAGGCAGCCGAGAAGGACCTCCTGCTCTTCCACGTCACGGACGACGTGGACGAAGCGGTGGCCCTGGTCTCCAAGGAGGCCGCCCGCTGACCCACCCGTCCGGCGGCTCCGCCTTCGCCCACCCGCCACCCGTCTCACAGGGGTGGAGGGGCGGAGCCCCCGGCGGTGGGCAGGAGAAGGGCGGCGGGGGCGAGGGCGTGGGTCAGGCCAGGCCGCGGCGGGCCACCGCCGGGGGGCGGTGGCCGGCGATCGACGCCACCATGTCCAGGACCTGCCGCGTCTCCGCCACCTCGTGCACCCGGTACACCTGCGCCCCCAGCCACGCCGACACCGCGGTCGTCGCCAGCGTGCCCAGCACCCGCTCCTTCACCGGCCGGTCCAGCGTCTCCCCGACGAAGTCCTTGTTGGACAACGACACCAGCACCGGCCAGCCCGTCTCCACCATCTCCGGCAGCCGCCGCGTCGCCTCCAGACTGTGCCGCGTGTTCTTGGCGAAGTCGTGCCCGGGATCGATCAGGATCGACTCCCTCGGCACCCCCAGCTCCGCAGCTCGCTCCGCCAGCCCCACGGTCACCCGCAGGATGTCGGCCATGACGTCGTCGTACGTCACCCGATGCGGCCGCGTCCGAGGCTTTGAGCCCCCCGCGTGCGTGCACACCAGCCCCACCCCGTACCGCGCGGCCACCTCCGCGAGCCCGGGGTCCACGCCGCCCCACGCGTCGTTCAGCAGATCCGCCCCCGCCTCGCAGACCGCCTCCCCGACCTCCGCCCGCCAGGTGTCCACGCTGATGATCACGTCCGGGAACCGCCGCCGCACCTCGGCCACGAACCCGACCGTACGCCGCGCCTCCTCCTCGGCGGTGACCTCCTCGCCCGGCCCGGCCTTCACCCCGCCGATGTCGACGATGGCGGCGCCCTCCGACACCGCCTGCTCCACGCGCGCGAGCGCCGGCTCGTCGCGGAACGTCGCACCCTGGTCGTAGAAGGAGTCCGGGGTCCGGTTCACGATCGCCATGATCACCGGCTCGTGGGCCCCGAATTCACGCCTGCCCAGCCTGAGCATCGCCTGTGACCTCTCCTGGTACGTCCTGCACATCCGCCGCCTGTGACCCTAACCGCCGGACCCGCATGGCACGATCGGACCCGGACACATTCGAGATCGAGCACACCGAGCGTGGAGACCCACCGATGGTTATGTTCCTGTTCCTGGTCATCGCGCTCGCCGTCGTGGTCGCCGCGGTGACACTCGCCGTGGTGGGCGGCGGCGAGGGCACCGGCCCGCTGCCCGAGGCGGCACCGCAGCGGCTGCACGACCCGCTGCCCCCGGACCGCCCGGTCGACCGCTCCGACATCGACCACCTCCGCTTCCCGCTCGCCGCGCGCGGCTACCGCATGGCGGACGTCGACGACGCCCTGAACCGCCTCGCGGCCGAACTCGCCGAGCGCGACGCCCGGATCGCCGACCTGGAGTCCGCCCTGGCCGGCGCCCGGACCGCGCCCCGGCCCCACGTCTCCTTCGAGAAGCCCGACCCGGAGGACCAGCGGTGAGTGACGGCACCTCCCTCGCCGGTCCGGACGGCGCGCTGCGCTGCCCGTGGGCGCTGTCCACCCCGGACTACGTGACCTACCACGACGAGGAGTGGGGTCGCCCGGTCCACGGCGACGACGCGCTCTTCGAGCGCCTCAGCCTGGAGGCCTTCCAGTCCGGCCTGTCCTGGATCACGATCCTGCGCCGCCGCCCGGGCTTCCGCACCGCCTTCGCCGGCTTCAAGATCGCGTCGGTCGCCGTCTTCACCGACGAGGACCGTGAGCGCCTCCTCGCCGACGCGGGCATCATCCGCAACCGCGCCAAGATCGACGCCACCCTCGCCAACGCGCGCGTGCTGGCCGAGTGGGCCCCGGGCGCACTGGACGAGCTCATCTGGTCCCACGCCCCGGACCCGTCCAGCCGCCCGGTGCCCAAGACCCTGGCCGACGTCCCGGCCGTGACGGACGAGTCGACGGCCCTGTCCAAGGCCCTGAAAAAGCGGGGACTGCGGTTCGTGGGCCCCACGACGGCGTACGCGCTGATGCAGGCGTGCGGGCTGGTGGACGACCACCTGGCCACCTGCGTGAGCAGAAGCGCGCCCTAGGAGCGCGGGGCCGTGTCGACGGGGGGCGGGGCCGTATCGACCGGAAGGCGGGGTTTCGTCGACGGGCGGCTCCGCCGCGCGGGCGCGGCCGGCCCCCGCACCCGCACGCGAACTCAGCGGCCCAGGTACTTCGGCTTCTCCTTGTTGACGAAGGCCTGCACCGCGATGGTGTGGTCCTCCGACGCACCCGCCCGGGTCTGCAGCTCGTCCTCCTTCTCCAGCGTCTCGGCCAGCGAGTGCGAGAGCCCGAAGGCCACGGCCTCCTTGATCGCCGCGTACGCCACGGTCGGCCCCTCGGCCAGCGCCCGTGCCACCTTCTCGGCCTCACCGCGCAGCTCCGCCGAGGGCACGACCCGGTTGGCGATCCCCAGCTCGTACGCCTCCTGAGCCGTGATGCTGCGCGGGAAGAGCAGCAGGTCGGCGGCCCGCCCGGGGCCGATCACCCGGGGCAGGGTCCAGGAGATGCCCGAGTCGGCGGTCAGCGCGACACCGGCGAACGACGTGTTGAAGGACGCCGTGTCGGCCACGACGCGGTAGTCGGCGGCCAGCGCGAAGCCGAAGCCGGCTCCCGCGGCGACCCCGTTCACGGCGGCGACCACCGGCTTCGGGGCCTCCGTCAGCGCCCGCACGATCGGGTTGTAGTGCTCCTTGACCGTGCTCATGACCTGCCCCGAGCCCTCCGCCAGCAGCCCGATGTGCTCCTTGAGGTCCTGGCCGACGCAGAAGGCCCGGTCCCCGGCGGCGGTCAGCAGCACCGCCCGTACGCCGGTGTCCTCGGCCGCCGCGCGTGCCGCGTCCCGCAGGGCGACCTTGGTCGCGACGTTCAGCGCGTTCATCGCCTCCGGGCGGTTCAGAGTGATCGTCGCGAGCCCGTCGCTCACCTCGTAGAGCACGGTGTCGGCCATGGCGTATCCCCTCCGTGTGGCGGCTCCCCGGCGTACTACTGGTCGGTACGCCGGTGTACGAAGGACAGCATGGCGGAGATCATCGTCCGAGGACCGGACGCGGCGTGTGACCTGCGTCAAAGAATTCGACCCGGTTTACGGACCGCGTCTGTCTGTGCGGCGGCGCAGTATCGCAGCCACATCGCCGAATTGAGTGGTTTTGCTCGCGCGCGTTGCCCAAGCGATGCCTACTGATGTTGGTCATCGGGTCCTGAGATGCGGGATAATGGCTTGGAAGCAATGTGTTCGATGCCGGTGTCGCGTGTCCCACGCTGGACCGCGCGTGCCCTGCCAGGGCCGTCGGCTTTCACGTGAGCTGGTTTCAGGAAGGGGAACGAGCATGGCGGCCATGAAGCCGCGGACGGGCGATGGCCCGCTCGAGGTGACCAAGGAGGGGCGGGGCATCGTCATGCGCGTTCCGCTCGAAGGCGGCGGTCGGCTCGTCGTCGAGTTGACCCCTGACGAGGCCGACGCGCTCGGCGACGCTCTCAAGAAGGTCGTCGGCTGACGCGCAAGCGACCATACCCTTTCGGTCGCCCCGGCATCCCTCAGGGTGCCGGGGCGACTGTGTGCCCTCCGGCTCCCTCCTGGTACTGCTCCCCCACGGCATCGCCCAGCGGCTCGGCCCTGCGGCGCCGGCCCGCGACTGGGCCCTACGGCGAAGCGAGGCGGTGCCGCCCGAACGGCCCAGCGGTCACCTTTTGACCGCGCACAGCAGCCCGTCCCCCACCGGCAGCAGGGACGGCACCAGCTCCTGGCTCTCGCGCACCGCCCGCAGCAGCTCCCGGATCCGTATGACCTCCGTGGGCTGCGGGCCGGAGTCGACCGTGCGGCCGTTGGCGAAGACGCCCTCGAAGACGACCAGGCCGCCCGGGCGCAGCAGACGCAACGATTCAGCGAGATAGTCCAGGAACTCCAGCCGGTCGCCGTCGCAGAAGACGAGGTCGTAGCCCGCGTCGGCGAGGCGGGGCAGGACATCGAGCGCGCGGCCGGGGATGAAACGGGCCCGGTTGCTGGCGAAGCCGCAGGCGCGAAAGGCCTGCCGGGCGAACTGCTGGTGTTCGGGCTCCGGATCCACGGTGGTCAGGACACCGTCGGGGCGCATCCCGTGCAGCAGGTGGATCCCGGAGACACCGGTGCCGGTACCGATCTCCGCGACCGCCTTCGCGTCGACGGTGGCGGCCAGCAAACGCAGCGCGGCGCCCGTGCTGGGCGACACCGAGCGCAGCCCTGCCTCACGGGCCCGGTCGCGGGCCCAGCGCAGCGCGTCGTCCTCGGCGGCATAGGCGTCGGCGAACGCCCAGCTTGCCTGCCGGTTGCCGGTAATGACCCTCTCCTGTCCCCGTGGTTGCCTGGGCGTGACTGTATCCGTTGCCGCCGGGAACCCGCAGATGGGACCGGTCGTTTGTAGGGGTGGGAACGACGACCGGGGGACACAGTTGGATCACGACGAGGGGCGAGAGTCCGAGCAAGTGCTGACGCAGCCGTATGAGCCGTGTCAGCCCAGATCAAATTCTCGTAAAACCGCTTATCCGGAGCTAACGGGCGAGGTGGCTATGGTAGGGGCTCCACTGGACACCACCAGAGCCGACAGGGGAGGTGCGGCTGCCCCCGTGGATCGGGGAGGAGTGCTGCGGCGCTTCCTCGGATCGGCGGCCAGGCCGAAATCCGTGAACGACACCGCTGCTGACCACAGTCCCGCCACTGGCTTCGCCGCCGGACAGGCCCAGACCGCGACCTTCTCCACCGACGCGGACGGGCAGGCGTGGACTCCGCCCACCTGGGAGGAGATCGTCAGCATGCACAGCGGCCGGGTCTACCGGCTCGCCTACCGTCTCACCGGCAACCAGCACGACGCGGAAGACCTCACCCAGGAGGTCTTCGTCCGTGTCTTCCGCTCCCTGTCGACCTACACGCCCGGCACCTTCGAGGGCTGGCTGCACCGCATCACCACCAACCTGTTCCTGGACATGGTCCGCCGCAAGCAGCGCATCCGCTTCGACGCGCTCGGCGAGGACGCGGCCGAGCGGCTGGCCAGCAAGGAGCCCAGCCCGCAGCAGGTCTTCAACGACGCCCACTTCGACGCGGACGTCCAGCAGGCCCTCGACACCCTCGCGCCCGAGTTCCGCGCCGCGGTCGTCCTGTGCGACATCGAAGGACTGTCGTACGAGGAGATCGCCGCCACCCTGGGCGTCAAGCTGGGCACGGTCCGCTCGCGCATCCACCGCGGCCGTTCGCAGCTGCGCAAGGCCCTTGCGCACCGCTCGCCCAAGGCGCGGGCCGAGCGCCGCTCCTTCGCGGCGCGGGTGCCCGCTCTGGGAGGAGGGGGCGCGACCGCGTGAGTGGGACTCGACGCAATCCCGGCGAGGGGCTCCTCGCAGAGCAGCATCTGGGAGACCGGCTCTCCGCCCTCGTGGACGGCGAGCTCGGTCATGACACGCGCGAGCGCGTGCTGGCCCATGTGGCGACCTGTCCGAAGTGCAAGGCCGAGGTCGACGCCCAGCGCCGGCTGAAGAACGTCTTCGCGGAAGTCGCACCGCCCGCCCCCTCCGAGAGCTTCCTGGCCCGTCTCCAGGGGCTCCCCGGAGGAGGTGACCCGGACGGCGGCGGCACGCCGCTGGGCGGGGGAGGGTTCGGTGACGGAGTCTTCGGAGTGAGAAGGGACCAGCCCTTCTCGTTCGGCTACGTGCCCGGGCGCGACCACGGCTCCGTCCTTCCGCCCGCCCACGAGAGCGGCTTCCACGTCCACCCCGTCGGCCGTGGCGGCGACCGCCACGACACCGAGCGCTCGCGGAGTCTGCGGTTCGCCTTCGTCGCCGCCGGCGCGGTGTCGCTGGCCGCGATCGCCCTGGGCGGGATGAACGCCGGTGTGCCGATCGACACCGCCGCGGACGCCCGCGGCCAGTCCGGCGGGAGCAATGTGACACCGGCCCGCACCCCGGGCTCCGCCACGCCGCCCGAGAGCCAGCGCCGCCGGGCCACCGGACCGCTGCTCGCCCAGGGCGGCCAGCTCCTCGGCACCCCGGCGGCGCCGACCGAGGTGTCCGCCCCGCTGCTGCCCGGAATGCCCTCCCCGGACTCCGGCCGCACCGAGCCGGCGGTCCTGCATCGGCTCACCGCCCCCATGGTGGCCGGCGCGGCGGCCATGTCCCCTCTGATACGCCCGCTCGGTACGAACCCTCCGGTCGCCCTGACCGCCTGGACCACCGCTCCCGAGGTCTCCGGCGCAGGCCTGCTCGCCGCGCCCGTCCCCGACGCCACGTCCGCCCCCACCACCTCCCCCGCCGCGCAGAACCCCCGCTGACGCGGTCCCTGCGCCGGTCCGGCGTGAACCTGGTTGAATCCAGGAGGCGGGGTCCGCCCGGCCGTTACGGGGTCCGACTGTGGGGAGAGCATGGACGAGGGGAAGCCCACGAAGGCGAAGTGGTGGAGCCGGCCCCGGCCGGGGGCACCCGAGGGGCCGGGAGAGCCGGACGCACCGGCGGAGGGCGACTTCGAACTGGCCCGGCCCGCGGAGGCCTCCGACGGCGCAGCGGCATCGGCGGGGGCACCGGAGCGCTCCGGCGGTGAGGCCGACGGCGTGAACCCCGGCCTCGCCGAGGGCGCGGATCCCGACGACCGGGACCTGGGCAGCGGCGACGGCGACAGTGACGGTGACTATGAACTGAGCCTCCCCGTGAGCGCGGCCGTCCCCGGCCCCGACGCGGCGGACACCCTCGGGGCGGCGGCCCCGGCCGGCACACCGGTCCCCTCGGACCCGTCCTTCCCTCGGACACAGACTCCGCCCGAGGTGGCCCCCGCGCCGGACGCCCCGGAGATCCGCGCGGAGTCCGCGCCCGAGGTCCCGCCCCCGGTCGCCGCCGACGAACCTCCCAAGCCGCTGCACGACCCTGACCCCTACAGCACCCCGCCGTACGGCCAGCCGGGCCCCTGGGCACCCGCGCCGCCCGTCCAGCACCCGGCGGCGACCGCCGCACAGGGGGCCGCGGCCCAGGCCGCACCCCCGCCCGTCACCCCGGCTCCTGCGACGCCTCCGGCCACCCCGCCCCCGCTTCCGACGCCGGGCGCCCCGTCCCTTGCGGCGCCCCCAAGCACCCCGGCCGCGCCTCCGTCCGCCGGCGCCCCGATCCCTGGCGCCCCGGTCCCGCTTCCGGGTTCAGGTGCCCCGATCCCAGGCACCGCGGCCCCGCTTCCGGGTTCAGGCGCCCCGGCGCCTGCGACGGCTCCAGGCACCCCGGCCCCGCTTCCGGCCGTCGGCGCCCCGGCCGTCGGCACCCCGGTCCCCGGCGCCCCGGTCCCCTCGGTGCCCCCCGGTGCGGCATTCGCGGCGCCGCCCGTCGGCACCCCCACGCCGCCCCTCGCCTCCGCCCACACCCCGACCCCACCTCTCACCTCCCCCGGCACCCCCACACCACCCGTCACCCCCATCGCCACCCCCGTGCCCGACCCCACCGCACCCCCCGCACCCCCCACCGACCCCTGGCACCGCTACGACCCCTGGGCCCCCGTTCCCGCCGGGCCGCTGCACCAGACCGGTGCCGCCGCGCCCGGTGAGGCCGAGCGGCGGCGCACGGTGCGGAGGCGGCTGGCCGGGGGAGCCTTGGCGCTCGCGCTGGTCTCCGGGGTGCTCGGCGGGATCGTGGGGGCCCATCTGGAGCGCGGTGGCGGGCTGGGCGGGGTGAAGCTGCCGCAGGCGTCCGCGGAGCCGGCCGGCCGGGCCGCGGACAGTGTCGCCGGGATCGCGGCCCGGGCCCTGCCGAGTGTGGTCACGCTGCATGTCAGCGGCAGCGAGGAGTCGGGTACGGGCACCGGGTTCGTGCTCGACACCCGGGGCCACATCCTCACCAACAACCACGTCGTCGAGCCGGCCGGAAGCGGCGGCGAGATAACCGTCGTCTTCAACGGGGGCGAGACCGCCGAGGCGAAGGTCGTCGGCCGGGACAGCGGCTACGACCTCGCCGTCGTCAAGGTCAGCGGAGTCGGCGGGCTTCAGCCGCTGCCCCTCGGCAACTCCGACAACGTGCAGGTCGGCGACCCGGTCGTGGCCATCGGCGCCCCCTTCGACCTGGAGGGCACCGTCACCTCCGGCATCATCAGCGCCAAGGAGCGGCCCATCACGGCCGGCGGCGGGAGCGGCGACGGCAGCGACGTGTCGTACGTCGACGCGTTGCAGACCGACGCGGCCATCAATCCAGGCAACTCCGGAGGGCCGCTGCTCGACTCCCGGGGCCGGGTGATCGGCATCAACTCCGCCATCAGGTCGGCGGCGGACGGCTCCGCCCAGGACGGCGGTGAGGCGGGCTCGATCGGCCTCGGCTTCGCCATCCCCGTGAACCAGGGCAAGCGCGTCGCCGAGGAGCTGATCAACACCGGCCGGGCGACCCACCCGGTCATCGGCGTCACCCTCGACCTGGACTACACCGGCGACGGCGCCCGGGTCAGCACCAAGGGCGGTGGCGGAGGCTCCCCGGTCACCCCGGGCGGGCCCGGCGACCTGGCGGGCATCGAGGCCGGGGACGTCATCACCGAGGTCGACGGCACCCGTATCCACTCCGGGGACGAACTGATCGTCAAGACCCGCGCGCACCGCCCCGGCGACCGCCTGGAGCTGACCGTCGAACGCGACGGCGAGGAACGCACGCTCTCCCTGGTCCTGGGCTCCGCCGACGGCGACTGAGCGGACGCCGGGTCCGGAACCCCACAGTGTTTGACAGCAACCTCACAGATCGGACCTGGAAACGCCCTCCGACAAGGCAAACAACGCGGAAAACCGGCCGCGGACACCCACTCGGACCCGGCGGCACGGTACCGGTCGGACACGTGCGACAGGTACCGTGGACCCGGCCCGGACCACGGAAGACCTGACCTGACCACCGAGGGCCGAGGACCGCGGACATCGCAAGGAGCTTCAGGTGTTCAATGACATAGGACCGCTCGAGGTGGTGACGATCATCGTCCTCGCCGTGCTCGTCTTCGGTCCGGACAAGCTCCCGAAGGTCATCCAGGACGTGATGCGCACCGTCCGGAAGATCCGTGAGTTCTCGGAGAGCGCCAAGCATGACATCCGCGCCGAACTGGGCCCGGAGTTCAAGGACTTCGAGTTCGAGGACCTCAATCCCAAGACGTTCATCCGCAAGCAGCTGGACAACGAGGAACTGGGGCTGACGGAGATCCGCAACGGCTTCGACCTGAAGAAGGAGATGGCCGAGGTCACCGACGCCGTCCACAGCCGTGAGACGGGCTCCTCCTCCGGCTCCGCCGGCGACGGGCGCATCGACATGACGAAGAAGCCCGAGGAACCGGGCAAGGACGACCGCCCGCCCTTCGACGCGGACGCCACCTGAGCGACTCCCCGACGGCCGCGGTCGACGTGCCCGGGTGACCGAGCCCCCTGGCGGGCCGTTCCGTGCCCCTTCCGGGCGCCCCCTGAGCCGCCCCGCGCGACCCGTGCGCAGGGCGGCTTCACCGTCCCTCGGGGCGGGGTGGCTATGCTGCCTGGTTGTTGTGCGGAGCGGACGAGTACGCCCGAAGGGGGGCGGGCCGGCCACTCCGTCGAGAGCGAGGAGGCGTCCGGGCACATGGAGACGACGAGTCGGGCAGTCGAACAGGCGCCGGCCGCGGAGGGCGGACCACAGGTCCCCTCCGCCCGGCTGCGTACGGTCGACGGCTACCTTGAGGCGCCCTTCCCCTGGTACGGCCTCGACGAGGCCTTCACCGGGCCGCGCTGGCTGATGCAGGTGGGCACGGCGGCCGACGGGGCCGTCGAGCACGGTTCCATCGGACACGGTGACGAACCCTCCGTACGGCACGAGACGGCGGGCGAGGACCGCGGGAAGTTCGCGGTGGTCGTCACCGTCGCCGCCAACCCGGTACGGCGCAGCCCGGACGGCACCGGTCTGCTGGAGGCCACCTCGGTGTCCTCGGCGGCCTGGCTGGCCGGGGTGGGGCTGCTGTCCTTCACCTGGCCGGGCCAGATGGACCACAGCCTGCGCGACGACTGGCTGGACCAGCAGACCGAGACGGCGTGGGTGCTCGCGGACGACCTCGCGGGGCCGGACTGGTCGACCCTCTCCCTGCCCGTCGACGGCGCGCCGACCCCCTTCCACTACCGCGAGTCCGAGTTCGGCTGGGTCCTGGCCGGCTCGACCGGGGCAGGGGTGCATCTGGGGGCGTACGGAAGGGGCATGAGCGCGTACGGGCTCGGCTTCTCCGTCGTCAAGGACATCGCGGAGTACGCCGGGTAGCACGAAGGGTGCCCTCCGCACGGAGGGCACCCCAAGGGCTGTGGCGCTCGCTAGAACTTGTTCTTCGGGGTGATCCCCAGCGACAGTCCCGAAAGACCCCGCTGCCGTCCCCCCAGCTTGCCCGCGATCGCCCGCAGCGCCGAGCCCGCCGGGGACTCCGGGTCGGTCAGGACGACCGGCTTGCCCTCGTCGCCGCCCTCGCGCAGCCGGACGTCGATCGGGATGCTGCCGAGGACGGGGACGGACGCACCCGTGGTGCGCGTCAGGCCGTCGGCCACCAGCTGGCCGCCGCCCGTGCCGAAGACGTCGACCATCTCGCCGCAGTGCGGGCAGGGCAGGCCGGCCATGTTCTCGACCACGCCCACGATCTTCTGGTGGGTCTGGACCGCGATCGCGCCCGCCCGCTCGGCCACCTCGGCCGCCGCCTGCTGCGGGGTCGTCACGACCAGGATCTCCGCGTTCGGGACCAGCTGGGCCACCGAGATCGCGATGTCGCCCGTGCCGGGCGGGAGGTCCAGCAGCAGGACGTCCAGGTCGCCCCAGTACACGTCCGCGAGGAACTGCTGCAGCGCCCGGTGCAGCATCGGGCCGCGCCAGACGACCGGGGCGTTGCCCGGGGTGAACATGCCGATGGAGATGACCTTCACGCCGTTCGCCGACGGCGGCATGATCATGTTCTCGACCTGGGTGGGACGGCCGTCGGCGCCCAGCATGCGGGGCACGGAGTGGCCGTAGATGTCGGCGTCGACCACGCCCACCTTGAGACCGTCGGCCGCCATCGCCGCCGCCAGGTTCACCGTCACCGACGACTTGCCGACGCCGCCCTTGCCGGACGCCACCGCGTAGACCCGGGTGAGGCTGCCGGGCTTGGCGAACGGGACCTCGCGCTCGGTCTGGCCGCCCCGGAGGGCGTTCGCCAGCTCCTTGCGCTGCTCGTCGCTCATGACGTCGAGCGTGACGTCGACGCGCGTGACTCCCTCGACGCGCGAGACCGCGTCGGTCACGCGCTGCGTGATCGTCTCGCGCATCGGGCAGCCGGAGACCGTCAGGTACACGGTGACCGCGACCGCCCCGTCCGCACCGATCTCGACCGACTTGACCATCCCGAGTTCGGTGATGGGGCGGTTGATCTCGGGGTCGTTCACCGTCGCCAGTGCCTCGCGCACCGCGTCTTCGCTAGCCATAAGGACGATGGTACGGCGCCCACCGGGGCCCCCGGCCAGCCCCTCAGCGGTCGTCTGCGTCACGTCCCGGTGACCGGTCTGCCGGGAATACGACGTGACCGCCGTGACCGCCGCCGTGGCCCTTGTGCCCGTCGTGGCGTTCCTCCAGCTCCTTGAGCATGTCCTGCAGCTCGGAGCGGATCCAGTCACGGGTGGCGACCTCGCCCAGGTTCATGCGCAGGGCGGCGATCTCCCGGGTGAGGTACTCGGTGTCCGCGATCGACCGCTCGTTCTGCTTGCGGTCCTGTTCGAGGTTGACGCGGTCGCGGTCGTCCTGCCGGTTCTGCGCGAGGAGGATCAGCGGCGCGGCGTAGGAGGCCTGCAGGGACAGCATCAGGGTCAGGAAGATGAACGGGTAGTTGTCGAAGCGCAGGTCGTGCGGGGCGAAGACGTTCCACAGCACCCACGCGATGATGACGACCGTCATCCAGACGATGAACCGTCCGGTGCCCAGGAAGCGCGCGATGCGCTCCGAGAGCCGTCCGAAGGCCTCCGGGTCCCATTCCGGCAGCAGCCGCCGCCGGGGCGGGCGCGGCTGGTCGAGCCGGGCGCGGGGGCGCGTGGTGGCGGTCGCGCCGACGGGCGTGCGCTCGCGGGTGCTCTCGCGCTCAGGAGCCATGGGCGGCCACCCCCTCGCCCGTCTCCTCGTCGTTCAGGTGGAACTCCGTCTCCCGCCAGTCCTCCGGCAGCATGTGGTCCAGGACGTCGTCCACGGTCACCGCGCCGAGCAGCGACCCGGCCTCGTCCACGACGGGCGCCGCGACCATGTCGTACGTCGCGAAGAACCCGGCGACGACCGGCAGCGCCGCGTCCGGGGCCAGGGCCTGAAGGTCGTCGTCGAGGACGGCGCTGACGAGGGTGTACGGCGGTTCGCGCAGCAGCCGCTGGAAGTGGACGGTGCCCAGGTACTTGCCGGTGGGCGTCTCGTCGGGCGGCCGGCAGACGTAGACCTGGGCGGCGAGCGCGGGGGAGAGATCGGGGTTGCGGACACGTGCCAGGGCGTCGGCGACGGTGGCGTCCGGGCGCAGGACGATCGGCTCGGTGGTCATCAGACCACCGGCCGTGTGCTCCTCGTAGGACATCAGGCGCCGCATGTCGGCCGCGTCGTCGGGCTGCATCAGGCTCAGCAGCCGTTCCTTGTCCTCCTCGGGCAGTTCGGCGAGCAGGTCGGCCGCGTCGTCGGGGTCCATCGCCTCCAGGACGTCCGCCGCGCGCTCCTCCTTCAGCTTGCCCAGGATCTCGATCTGGTCGTCCTCCGGGAGTTCTTCCAGGACGTCGGCGAGACGGTCGTCGTCGAGGGCTGCGGCGACCTCGGCGCGCCGCTTGGGGGAGAGATGGTGCAGCACGTTGGCGAGGTCGGCGGGGCGCAGCTGCTCGAAGGTGGCCAGCAGGCTCTCGGCGCCCTGCCCCTGCTCCTCCAGCGAGAACCCGGTCACCGCCGACCACTCGACGGTCAGCGTCTCGCCCTTGGCCCGCCGGAACGCGCCGCCCTTCTTGCCCTTGCGGACGAAGACCCGGGTGATCTCCCAGTCCCGGCGGGCCGGCAGCTGCTGCACGGACACGTCGAGCACGGTGACCTCCTCGCCGGTCTCGACGAGCGTGACGCGCCGGTCGAGGAGTTCCCCGAAGACCAGCCGCTCGGTGGGCCGTTGCTCGAAGCGGCGGACGTTGAGCACACCGGTGGTGATGACCTGGCCGGACTCGATACCGGTGACCCGGGTCATGGGCAGGAAGATGCGGCGCCGGGTGGACAGTTCGACGACCAGGCCGAGCAGCCGCGGGGGACGGCGTCCGACGCGGAGCATGACGACCAGGTCGCGCACGCGGCCCACCTGGTCGCCGTTCGGGTCGAAGACCGGGACACCGGCGAGGTGCGAGACGAAGATCCGGGGGACACCGGCTGCCATGACTGTGGATCCCTGCTTCCTTCTTGGCTTCCTGTTGCGTCCTGCGGTGCTGCTGGTTTCCTTTTCCGAATTGCCCGCTCCTGCGGGCTTCAGGCTAGCCCGTCCCGATCGGATACGCCCTGGTGAGCGCTGCGGACGCACCCGTTCCGACAGCACCCCGAGACCCCGGTACGCTGCCGTACGCCGCTCAGCACACCCCCGCAGAAAGGCAGCCGTCTCTGTGACTGCGATTCCCCAGGGCCGTACCCGCAGGGCCGCACTGGTGAGCGCGATGTGCGCACTGGTCGTCGGCCTCGGAGCGGGCTGCAGTGAGGATCCGGACGCGGGGACCAACGGGGTGGGCAAGCTGCCCGCCGCCCAGATCCAGGCGAAGACGAAGACCGCCGCCGGTTCCGTGGACGCGGTGCGGCTGTCGGGGACCGTCGTCACCAGCGGCCGTACGTACAAGCTCGACATGCGCCTGAAGGACGAGGGCGGCACCGGGTCGGTCACCTCGCAGGGGGCCAGCTTCCATCTGCTGCGGGTCGGCGAGCAGCTGTTCCTGAAGGCCGACGCGGCGTTCTGGAAGCACGAGGACGGCACGTCCGACGGCAAGGGCGACGACACGGACACCGCGGCCGCGGACAAGCTCGACGGCAAGTACGTGAAGGTGCCGGCCGGGGACCCCTCGTACAAGAAGTTCAGCGTCTTCACGGACAAGGACCTCCTCCTCGACGGTCTGCTGACCCTGCACGGCTCGGTGAAGACGGACGGACACCACGAGCAGGGCGGCGTGCGCACGATCCGGATCACCGGCGACGGCGGCGACGGCGGCACACTGGACGTCTCCCTGGAGGGCAAGCCGTATCCACTGCGCCTGGTGCGCGCAGGCGGCGCGGGAACGCTGAGCTTCTCCTCCTGGGGCGAGGACTTCGCCCTGGAGGAGCCGGCACAGGGCGAAACGGTCGACTACGGCAAACAGCTCCCGACGTCCTGAGGGCGCGCCTCGCACCCGGTGAGCGGCGCGGGGTGCCGCCGCGACAGCCCCTAGCCCCGTCGTCGGCGCCGCAGCAGCAGCTTCGGCAGCCCCGCGGGGACCGGCTCACGCGTCGTGGCGGGCGACGGCAGGGGCCGAGCCGCCAGATCGCCGTCGGGCAGCGGCAGAGTCGCCCCCGTCGGCTCCAGCCGCAGCACTCTGCACTCCCGCGCCCACCGCTGCGGCATGGCCTCGCCGTCCGGTGCGTTGAGCCGCTTGCCCTTCAGCTCGGCGACGGCCGCCTCCCAGGCCTCGGTGCCGGGCGCGAGCTGGACGACCGCCGCCGTCCAGGAGACCAGCCGGCCGCCCTTGTCCTTGCTGCGTACGGTGACCTCGGCCGAGCCGCCGTCGAGGAGCCCCGGCAGCGGCTGCTCACCCGGCCCGTCGCCGACCAGGCAGGCCGCGCCCTCGTGCCAGGCGTGCCACAGCGCACGCGCGGCCGGCTGGCCGGCGCCCTTGACCCAGATGAGGCCGGACTTCTTGGTGGCCTCCTCGACGAGGGCCTGGTCGAGCAGCTCGCTTGTCATGGCGCCCAGCCTAGTCAGCCCCGGTGCGGGGGTGGTCACAGCCAGCCGTTGCGCTTCAGGGTGCGGTGGATGCCGACACACAGGCCGACCATGACCGACATGACGACCGGGTAGCCGAACTTCCAGTGCAGCTCGGGCATGTAGTCGAAGTTCATGCCGTACACCCCGCAGACCATCGTCGGGACGGCGATGATGGCGGCCCAGGACGTGATCTTGCGCATGTCCTCGTTCTGTGCGACGGAGGCCTGCGCGAGGTTGGCCTGGAGGATCGAGTTGAGCAGTTCGTCGAAGCCGATGACCTGCTCCTGGACCCGCGCGAGGTGGTCGGCGACGTCCCGGAAGTACTTCTGGATGTCGGGGTCGATCAGCCGCATCGGCCGCTCGCTCAGCAGCTGCATCGGCCGCAGCAGTGGGGAGGCGGCCCGCTTGAACTCCAGCACCTCACGCTTGAGCTGGTAGATCCGGCCGGCGTCGGTGCCGCGCGGGGTGCCCTTGCGGCCCGGCGAGAACACCTCGGTCTCGACCTCGTCGATGTCGTCCTGCACGGCGTCCGCGACCGCGATGTAGCCGTCGACGACGTGGTCGGCGATGGCGTGCAGCACCGCGGAGGGGCCCTTGGCGAGCAGCTCCGGGTCGTCCTGGAGGCGGTGGCGCAGCGCGCGCAGCGAGCCCTGGCCGCCGTGCCGGACGGTGATGAAGAAGTCCTTGCCGGTGAAGCACATGACCTCACCGGTCTCCACGACCTCGCTGTTGGCGGTCAGCCGGTCGTGCTCGATGTAGTGGATCGTCTTGAAGACGGTGAAGAGGGAGTCGTCGTAGCGCTCCAGCTTCGGGCGCTGGTGGGCCTGCACCGCGTCCTCCACGGCGAGCGGGTGCAGTCCGAACTCGCTTGCGATACCGGCGAATTCGGCCTCGGTCGGCTCGTGCAGCCCGATCCACACGAAGCCTCCGTCGCGCCGCACCTGGCGCATGGCCTCCTGCGGGGACGGCGCGTGCGTGGACGGGACACGGGAGCCGTCGCGGTAGACGGCGCAGTCGACGACGGCCGACGGCGTCGCGGGGTCGCGCGTGGTGTCGTACGCGCCGGTGTCCACCCGGACACCGCCCTTGCGGACGCCGCCCTTGAGCAGGGAGGGACGGGCGGGGCGGACCACGGCGCGCAGGTCGCGGATCATCGACATGGCAGGCTCCTTCGCATCGGGCGGCGAAAGGCCGCTGCGACGGGTGGAACTACCCGGAATGAGGACGTCCTGCTTCGGATGTTTGGCACGTCCACAAAGCGGGGAGCACCGCATCGTCGCGGTGGCGGGTTTCGCTGCTGGTTCAGATCAGACAGATCAGGGAGAACGAAACGAAGTGCTCTTCCGCGCGAAGACGCGAGCGTGAGAGGCGGCGGTCAGCCGAAACCAAGAGCAGCTGCATCAGTGGCCGGAAGAGCGAGTGGTACTGCACGGGTGACTTCGATCCATGACAGCCCCACCTCCTCCAGCCGGTCCCTCGTAAGGGAGTCCCAAGGGCGTCGGGGCAAGATCGCGACTCCCCCAGCGCCTGTGCGGCCTGGGCGGTACCCCCATCTGCGTGGTACCCCGAACGACCGGGCAAGAGTATCAGCCGACTGAAGTGTCAAGGCGCTGCTTTGCCCGCTGCTGACGAGTTCTATGCTCGCCACATGGCTGATGTTCTTCCTCTCGTCGAGGCCCGGTTGCGTACGGCGCTGGGCGAGCCGGACGCCCGCGCGGCGGTCACGTTCCTGGGCGCGGACCGCATCGAGGTGCTCCGCTTCCACGAGGGCGACATCGTCCGCTACGCCACGCTCGGCATGTCCGCGCAGCCGATGACGGACCCCACCGCGGTGCTCGCCGACCCGGTCAAGGGCCCGCGCGCCGAGCTGGTCCTCTCCGTGCGGGGCGGGCTCGCCGAGACCGGCAAGGTGCTCCGGCCGCTCGCCGTGCTCGCCGCGTCCCCGCAGGTCGAGGGGGTGGTCGTGGCCCCCGGCGCCTCCCTCGACGTGGGCGGGCCGCTCTGGCCGGGCGCCCCGTTCACCTCGGTCCTGGTCGCCGAGCCGGGCGGGCTGGTGGAGGACCTGGAGCTCGACGAGCCGCTCGACCCGGTCCGCTTCCTGCCGCTGCTGCCGATGACCCCGAACGAGGCCGCCTGGAAGCGCGTCCATGGCGCCCAGGCGCTCCAGGAGCGCTGGCTGACGAACGGGACGGACCTGCGTGATCCCGCCCGCAGGTCCGTCCCGCTCGACTGACGCCTCGTGAGGAACGTCACGAACCCGTGGCCGGGAAGCGTCAGTTGGCGAAGACGGTGACCGAGTCCTCGGTCGCGTGCCGCGGCGTCAGCCGTTCGGCCTCGTGGACAAGTGCCTTGCGCCGTACGGCGACCACGGCCGCGCCGGCGACCGCGGTGACCGCCGCGACCACGAACGGGACGTGGATGTCGGTCCATTCCTCGATCTTCGGCGCGAAGTAGGGCGCGGCCGCGGCGGCGAACCAGCGGACGAAGTTGTAGCCCGCGCTCGCCACCGGCCGCGGGGCGTCCGACACGCCCAGCGCCAACTCGGTGTAGACGGTGTTGTTCACGCCGATGAACGCGCCGGACAGGATCGTGCAGACGATCGCCGTGGTGTGGTCGCCGTAGCCGAGGACCAGCACGTCGGCCGCGAGCAGCGCCAGGGAGCCGCCGAGCACCTTCAGCGAGCCGAACCGCTCCTGCAGCCGCGGTGCCACGACGACCGAGAAGACGGCGAGCAGCACACCCCACGCGAAGAACACCGCCCCCGACTTGTAGGGGGTCATGTTCAGGACGAACGGGGTGAAGGCCAGCACGGTGAAGAACGTGTAGTTGTAGAAGAACGCCGAGGCCGCCGCGGAGGCGAGGCCGCCGTGGCCGAGCGCCCTGACCGGGTCGAGCAGGGAGATCTTCCGGGCCGGCTTCGGCTGCTCCCTCAGGAACACCGTGACGCACAGGAATCCGACGGCCATCAGGAACGCCGTGCCGAAGAAGGGGTAGCGCCAGCCGGCGTCGCCGAGCAGCGCGCCGAGCACGGGGCCGCAGGCCATGCCGAGGCCGAGAGCGGACTCGTACAGGAGGATGGCGGCGGCGCTGCCGCCCGCCGCCGCGCCGACGATGACGGCGAGGGCCGTCGAGACGAAGAGGGCGTTGCCGAGGCCCCAGCCGGCGCGGAAGCCGACGAGTTCGGCGACCGAGCCGGAGGTGCCGGCGAGGCCCGCGAAGACGACCACGAGGGCGAGGCCGAGCAGCAGGGTCTTCCGGCCGCCGATCCGGCTGGAGACGAAGCCGGTCACCGGCATCGCGAACGCGGTGATCAGGAAGTACGAGGTGAAGAGCAGGGAGACCTGGCTGGGTGTGGCGTCGAGGCCCCGGGCGATGGACGGCAGGATCGGGTCGACCAGGCCGATGCCCATGAAGGCGACCGCGGAGGCGCCGGCCGTCGCCCACACCGCCCCCGGCTGTCGCAGGAGGCCGCCGGCTCCGGCGTCGAATGCGTCCATGTTCCTCTCGCTCCCGCTAGATGGTTGGTATATGCACACGATAAGTTAGTCTAGCTAATTAATGCAAGCTGCATCTAGTTCGGTGTGGTGAGGGTGCGGAGGCGGTTCGGCGTGAACTGGTTCCGTCCGGACGGGTGATCGTCCTTGACGTGGGCCTGCTCGGGTAGGACCGTGGGGCCCTATGAGGGGCGAACCCAGTTGCCCGAAGTGTGGTGGCCGGGTCAGGGCTCCCGGACTCTTCTCCGACTCCTGGCAGTGCGATGTGCATGGGACGGTGCATCCGCTGCAGCCCGTGATCCCGCCCAGCGTCGAGGCCCTCAGTGTCGTGGTGCACCGCACGCAGGTGCCGGTGTGGATGCCGTGGCCCCTGCCGGTGGGCTGGCTGTTCACGGGGGTGACGTACGCCGGTGACGACCGCAGCGGCGGCCGCGCCACCGCGGTCGCGTGCTCCGGGCCCGGACCGCTGGGCGGGATGGGTGAACTGATCCTGGTCGCGGAGGAGCTCGGCGTCGGCCTCGGGGCGCGGTACGCGGGCATCGACGGACCGGACCCGGGGCCGTACATGAGCGTCGAGAAACCCGCGCAGGCCAAGGTGCTGGCCGCGGGCCGTCCCGCCCCGCTCTGGCATGTCTCCGCCACTCCGGACGACCGTGCGGTCTTCGCGGGCGAGGCGAGGGGACTGTGGCTGTGGGCGGTGGTGTGGCCCGAGCAGTCCGGCCTCCTGCTCTACGACGAACTGGTGCTGACGGATCTGCGGGACGCGGGCGCCGAGGTGGAGCTGGTGCCGTGCGGCGCCCTGTCCCCGCGTCTGCTCAAGCCGTAGGGGCCGGCTCCGCTCGCGCCGCAGGGGCCGGCGCACCCGGAGCCGTGCGCTCCCTGTAGGGGGCGCACCCCGGCTACGGGTGTGACACGGGGTGGGTGAACGGACGCTATGCTGAAGCGTCCCTTCCGTACCGTCCCGCCTTGGAGTCCGCGTCGTGCGCATCGATCTGCACTGCCACTCCACGGCCTCCGACGGCACGGACACCCCGGCCGAGCTGGTGCGCAACGCCGCCGCCGCCGGACTGGACGTCGTCGCGCTGACCGATCACGACACCACTCGCGGGTACGCCGAGGCCGTCGCCGCGCTGCCGCGGGGGCTCACCCTCGTCACCGGCGCCGAGCTGTCCTGTCGTCTCGACGGCGTCTCCCTGCACATGCTGGCCTACCTCTTCGACCCCGAGGAGCCCGCCCTGCTCGCCGAGCGCGAGCTGGTGCGCGACGACCGGGTGCCCCGGGCGCGGGGCATGGTCGCCAAGCTCCAGGGGCTGGGCGTGCCCGTCACCTGGGAGCAGGTCGCCCGGATCGCGGGTGACGGCTCCGTGGGGCGGCCGCATGTCGCGACCGCGCTCGTCGAGCTCGGTGTCGTGCCGACCGTGAGCGACGCCTTCACGCGGGACTGGCTGGCCGACGGCGGCCGGGCCTACGTCGAGAAGCACGAGACCGACCCGTTCGAGGCGATCCGGCTGGTCAAGGGCGCGGGCGGGGTCGCCGTCTTCGCGCACCCGGCCGCAGGCAAGCGCGGCCGTACGGTCCCCGAGGCCGCGATCGCCGAGATGGCGGCGGCCGGCCTCGACGGCATCGAGGTCGACCACATGGACCACGACGAGGACACGCGCGCACGGCTGCGCGGGCTCGCGAAGGAGCTCGGTCTCCTGGTCACCGGCTCCTCGGACTACCACGGCAGCCGCAAGACGTGTGTGCTCGGCGAGTACACGACCGACCCCGAGGTGTACGGGGAGATCACCCGGCGCGCCACGGGGGCGTTCCCGGTGCCGGGGACCGGCGGGGCCTGAGGGTTCACTCAGCCCCTGAGCGGCGCTTCTCCGTCCCGGAGGGCCGCCTCCGCCCGGGAGGGCTCACTCCCGACGCCCGTTTTCACCCTCTTTCCGCAAGGCCTCTGTACTGATGTTCGACGTTGCCGTCTTCGGCTCTCTCTTCCTCACCCTTTTCGTCATCATGGATCCCCCCGGGATCACCCCGATCTTCCTCGCCCTGACCGCCGGGCGCCCCGGCAAGGTGCAGAAGCGGATGGCCTTCCAGGCGGTCTGTGTGGCGGGCGGGGTCATCGCCGTCTTCGGGCTCCTGGGTCACCAGATCCTCGACTACCTGCATGTCTCCGTGCCCGCGCTGATGATCGCGGGCGGGCTGCTGCTCCTGCTGATCGCGCTCGACCTGCTCACCGGCAAGACCGACGAGCCCCAGCAGACCAAGGACGTCAACGTGGCGCTCGTGCCCCTGGGGATGCCGCTGCTGGCCGGCCCCGGGGCGATCGTGTCCGTCATCCTCGCCGTGCAGAAGGCCGACAGTGTCGCCACCCAGGTGTCGGTGTGGACGGCGATCCTCGCCATCCATGTCGTGCTGTGGCTGGTGATGCGTTACTCGCTGCTGATCATCCGGGTCATCAAGGACGGCGGCGTGGTCCTCGTGACGCGGCTGGCGGGCATGATGCTCTCCGCGATCGCCGTGCAGCAGATCATCAACGGGGTCACCCAGGTGATCCGGGGGAGCTGAGCGCTGCCGTGGGGCGCGGAGCGCCCGATGGTGCGGCGCCTCCACGGCGCAGAGCGGCACAGAGCCCCGTACGGCGTCCTGCCGTACGGGGCTCTGAAGCTTCTGTAAGGGACCCGAGGGTTACAAGGCCGTGGAGTCGGCCGGACGGATCCACAGCCGCTGCCCGATGGCGGCGGCATCCTGAACGATCCGGTTGACGGAGGCGGCGTCCACGACGGTGCTGTCCACGGGCGTGCCGTCGACGTCGTCGAGTCGCATGATTTCGAAGCGCACGGGCTTCTCCCTTCGTCTGGTCATCCTCCTGGAGGATTGCTTGCTACACGAGTAGTCAACGTGCCGCGTGTTACAAACATTCCCTACGCTAAAGAAATTTTTCGAACGACTAATTACTAACCGGTAAGAGACTCTGTGGAGACTGAACGGGATCGGTTGTGTTCACAGCGTGACCGCCGGGACAATGGGGGTGATGAACGACGACCTCGCGGCCCTCGCCGCCCGCATCGACCGCACGAACGAGCTGCTGACCCGCATGCTCGCCGAGGTGGCCAAGACGCCCTCGACCCATGCGATCTTCGTCGACGCGGGGTATCTCTACGCGGCCGCGGGCCGGCTCATCGCCGGGACGGAGGACCGCAGGGCCTTCGACCTCGACGCCGAGGGCCTGATCGAGGCGCTCATCGACCGCGCCCGCACGATCTTCGCGGACAGCAGGCTGCTGCGCGTCTACTGGTATGACGGCGCCCGGCGCCGCATCCACACCGGCGAGCAGCAGTCCATCGCCGAACTCCCCGACGTCAAGGTCCGGTTGGGCAACCTCAATGCCAACAACCAGCAGAAGGGCGTCGACTCGCTGATCCGGACCGACCTGGAGTCACTGGCCAGGCACCGGGCGATCAGCGACGCGGCGCTGCTCGGCGGTGACGAGGACCTGGTCTCGGCCGTGGAGGCCGCCCAGGGGTACGGCGCCCGCGTCCATCTCTGGGGCATCGAGGCGCCGGAGGGCCGCAACCAGGCCGAGCCGCTGCTCTGGGAGGTCGACAGCCAGCGCACCCTCGACCTCGACTTCTTCAAGCCGTACGTCGCCCGGCGCACCGCCGCGGCCTACGACACGAGCGGCGCGAGCCGGCCCGCCCGCGAGGACGTCCGCTTCGTCGGCGCGCAGATCGCGGCGAAGTGGCTGGCGGCGCGCGGCCGGGAGGCCCTGGTCGAACTGCTGCCCGGCCACCCCTACCTGCCCGGCTCCGTGGACCAGGACCTCCTGGTGGAGGCCGAGGGCATCCTGCAGTACTCCCTGCGCGGCCAGGCCGACCTCAGACGCGCGCTGCGGGACGGCTTCTGGGAGCACGTGCAGACGCAGTACTAGTGCGACCGGCACTAGCGACGCGGGTGCCGGTCCCAGAAGTCCGCGAGAGCGTGGGCCGTCGGTCCGGGCTGCTCCAGGTTCGGTGAGTGTTCCGCGCCGGTGATGACGGTCCGGGCGGCACGCAGCCGTACGGCCATCTCGTCCAGCAGGGGCACCGGCCAGGTGTCGTCGCGCGCGCCCGACAGGACGTGCAGGGGCAGCGGGACGGCGGCGAGCTCGTCGACGCGGTTCGGCTCCGCGCACAACTGGCGGCCCGTGGCGAGGAGTTGGGCGGGCCTGTGGTTCATCCAGCGCAGCCGCAGCTGCTCCGGTGCGCCGAAGCCGCGCGCCGGACCGCCGACCTCCTCCGGCGGACCCATCGCCAGGATCGCCTCCCACACCTGCGGCATCGTCATCACGGCGAGCGCGTCGTGCAGCAGCTTCACACGCTGCTTCTGCGACTCCGAGATCTCGGCCGGGCCCGAGGCGACCAGCGTGAACGAGAGGAAGGGGGAGTGGTCGAGCAGGACGGCGGCGCGGGCGATCTGGCCGCCCAGGGAGTGTCCGACGAGGTGCAGCGGCGTGCCGAGCGCGGCCGCCTGCGCCAGCACGTCCCGTGCCAGCTCCTCCCGGGCGTAGGGCGATTCGTCGTCGGCCGGCCCGTCCGACTCGTTCTGTCCGCGTCCGTCCACGGCGACGGTGCGGTAGCCGCGCGCCGCGAGGGTGCCGTGCAGCAGGTGGAAGTCCTCCTTGCTGCCGGTGAACCCGGGCAGCAGCAGCGCGACACCGCGCTGCTGCGCTCCGGCCGCCGGGGGCGAGTCGACGACGGCGAAGTCACCGCGCGCGGTCCGCAGCGCGTAGGCGCGGGCGCCGGGGGGCGGCGGAAAGGGGGTCGAGGTGCTGGGCGGCCTGGTCACGTGCCGAGGCTACCCGGCGGGGCCCGGCCGGGATCTCCCGGGCGTGAACGCAGTCCCTCGTGACGGGACCTCACGCGGGAGCGTGGACGAACGCCGACGGCCCGGCCCCTCCGCGCTGGAGGAACCGGGCCGTCGGGCCGTGCTGCGGGCTGTCAGCCGTCCGCCGGCTCCGCGGCGGCCGTCGCCTTGCGGGTGCGGCGCACCCTCGGCTTCGCCTCGGCCGCGTCGGAGGCCTCGGCCGCCGGGGCCGCGACCGCGGTCTTGCGGGTGCGGCGCGGCTTGGTCTCCGCCTCCTGCGTCGCCTGGGCCGGGATCTCGACGGTGGCCGTCGCCGTGGCCGCGGTCTTGCGGGTGCGGCGGGGCTTGGCCTCGGTGGCTTCGGCGGTGTCGACGGCGGCCTCGGCCGGAGCGGTGGCCGTCGTCTTGCGCGTGCGCCGCGGCTTGGCCACGGCGGCCTCGGCCTCGGCAGTGGCTTCGGCCGGAGCGGCGGCCGCGGTCTTGCGGGTGCGGCGCGGCTTGGCCTCCGTGCCCTCCGCGGAGTCGACCGCGCCTTCCGCCGTCGCCGCCGCCTTGCGGGTGCGGCGCGGCTTGGCCACGGCCTCCTGGGCCGCTTCCGGGGCCTCTACGGCCTCGGCAGCCGCGGCGGCCGTCTTGCGCGTCCGGCGGGGCTTGGCCTCGGCGGTCTCGGCGGTGTCGACCGCGGCGTCCGCCGCCGTGGCCGTGGCCGCGGTCTTGCGGGTGCGGCGGGGCTTGGCCTCGGTGGCTTCGGCGGTGTCGACGGCGGCCTCGGCCGGAGCGGTGGCCGTCGTCTTGCGCGTGCGGCGCGGCTTGGCCTCCGTGCCCTCCGCCGTGGCGACGGCGTTCTCGGCGACGGCCGGAGCCGCCGCCTTGCGGGTGCGGCGCGGCTTGGTCTCCGGCTCCTGCGTGGCCTGGGCCGGGATCTCGGCCGTGGCGGCCGTCTCCGGGGCCTGGGCGGCCTTGCGGGTGGTCCGGCGACGAGGCGTGGCCTCGGTGGCCTCGGCGGTGTCGACCGCGGCGTCCGCCGCCGTGGCCGTGGCCGCGGTCTTGCGGGTGCGGCGGGGCTTGGCCTCGGTGGCTTCGGCCGTGTCCAGGGCGGCCTCGGCCGGAGCGGCGGCGACCTTGCGGGTGCGGCGCGGCTTGGTCTCGGCGGCCTCCTGGGCCGGAACCGTCTCCGCCGTCCGCACCGCGTCGACCGCGGCCTCGGCGGCCGGAGCCGTCGCCTCGCGGGTGCGGCGGCGGGGCCTGGCCTCGGCGGCCTCGGCCGTGTCCGCAGCCGTCTCGGCGGCGGGGGTCGCGGCCGGCGTCTGCTCCGCCTCGGGGGCGGCGGCCGGTGCGGCCTCCGCGGACCGGCGCGTGCGGCGGCGGCGCGGCTTGGCCGCGGCCTCGGCGGTCACCGGGGCCTCAGCGGCCCGGGAGGCGTCCAGGGACGGGCCCTCCGCGGTCGCCACGGCCGCTTCCGCGGCCTCCGGGGCGCCGGACGCCACGGACTCGACGGCCGTCACGGCAACCGGCTCGGCGGCGGCACCGCCGCGCGTACGGCGACGGCGGCGCGGGGTGCGGGACCCGGCGGCCTCCTCGGCCGACGGCGTCTGCTCCGCCGTCGAGACCTCCGGCGTCCCGTCGAGGTCGGCACCGCCGCGCGTACGACGGCGGCGGCGCGGCGTGCGGGCCGGACGCTCGCGCTCGGAACGGTCGGCGGAACGGGACTCGCCGCGGCGGTCGCGCTCGCCCCGGCCACCGCGACCGCCGCGCGCACCGCGGCCGCCCGGCTCGCCCAGGTCCTCCAGCTCCTCCGCGTCGAGCCCCGCGCGCGTGCGCTCGGAACGCGGCAGGACACCCTTGGTGCCCGCGGGGATGTTCATCTCCTCGTAGAAGTGCGGGGAGGTGGAGTACGTCTCCGGCGGATCGTTGAACGACAGCTCCAGCGCCTTGTTGATCAGCTGCCAGCGCGGGATGTCGTCCCAGTCGACGAGCGTGACCGCGATGCCCTTCGCGCCCGCGCGGCCGGTCCGGCCGACGCGGTGCAGGTACGTCTTCTCGTCTTCGGGGGACTGGTAGTTGATGACGTGGGTGACGCCCTCGACGTCGATGCCGCGCGCGGCGACATCGGTGCAGACGAGCACGTCCACCTTGCCGTTGCGGAAGGCGCGCAGCGCCTGCTCGCGCGCCCCCTGGCCGAGGTCGCCGTGGACCGCGCCGGAGGCGAAGCCGCGCTGCTGGAGCTGGTCGGCGAGGTCGGCCGCGGTGCGCTTGGTGCGGCAGAAGATCATGGCGAGGCCACGGCCCTCGGCCTGCAGGATGCGCGAGACCATCTCGGGCTTGTCCATGTTGTGCGCGCGGTACACGTGCTGCGAGATGTTCGCGACGGTCACGCCCTCGTCGTCCGGCGCGGTCGCTCGGATGTGCGTGGGCTGCGACATGTAGCGGCGGGCGAGTCCGATGACCGCGCCCGGCATGGTCGCCGAGAACAGCATGGTCTGGCGGCGCGCCGGAAGCATGTTGATGATCTTCTCGACGTCGGGCAGGAAGCCCAGGTCGAGCATCTCGTCGGCCTCGTCGAGGACGAGCGACTTGATGTGCTGCAGGTTGAGCTTCTTCTGGCCCGCGAGGTCGAGGAGCCGGCCCGGGGTGCCGACGACCACGTCGACGCCCTTCTTCAGGGCCTCGACCTGGGGCTCGTAGGCCCGGCCGCCGTAGATCGCGAGGACGCGCACGTTGCGCACCTTGCCCGCGGTCAGCAGGTCGTTGGTGACCTGGGTGCACAGCTCGCGCGTGGGGACGACGACGAGCGCCTGCGGGGCCTCGGTGAGGTCCTCGGGCTTCGCCCGGCCGGCCTCGACGTCGGCGGGGACGGTCACGCGCTCGAGGAGCGGGAGCCCGAAGCCGAGCGTCTTGCCGGTGCCGGTCTTGGCCTGGCCGATGACGTCCGTGCCCGACAGGGCCACGGGGAGCGTCATCTCCTGGATGGGGAAGGGAGCGGTGATGCCGACGGCCTCCAGGGCCTCGGCGGTCTCGGGAAGGATTCCGAGCTCTCGGAACGTCGTAGTCAGGGTGCTGCCTCTTCTGTGTGCGCGGTGCGAGGCGAGCGCGGGGGTCTTTGACGGACCGTGCCGGGGACGTCGGCTGCCTTACGGGCAAACCGCTTGCGGCAAGCCGTATGGCACGGGACCTCTGCCGACGCTCTAGCGCTCGAACCGCTGAGGGGTTCCCTCCGGATGCCGTACGCAATGTGCCGTACGCACCATGAGGGCTGTCGGGTCGGAGCCGATCGGGCCACCGACCGGGCATCCTCATTCGTGCGGCCCGTCGAATACTCGGCAGGCGCATTACCACCATACCCCGGAATCGTGCACACGCGATGGCCGATTCGGTCACGTTGTGGTTGTCACACCGTCGGACGCGGTCGGCCGCGTCGTCGTGGTCACACTGATTGACCAGGGACTTCCACCCTGCGGCGAGCGGGCTATTGTGCGCTGCATGACCACCTCTGACAAGCCTGACAACGCGTCCGACGAGCCTGCCGAATCCCCCGCGTCCACCGCGCCCGCCGAGTCCGCCGCCACCGGCATCGCCGCCCAGGACTGGGCGCGGGCCTCCGCCGATCCGCAGTACCGGGCCGCGGTCGTGGACCTGCTCGGCGCCCTGGCGTACGGCGAGCTGGCCGCGTTCGAGCGGCTCGCGGAGGACGCCAAGCTGGCGCCCACGCTGGAGGACAAGGCGGAGCTGGCGAAGATGGCGTCGGCCGAGTTCCACCACTTCGAGCGGCTGCGCGACCGGCTCACCGAGATCGGCGAGGGGCCGACCTCCGCGATGGAGCCGTTCGTCGCCGCCCTCGACGGCTTCCACAAGCAGACGGCGCCCTCGGACTGGCTGGAGGGCCTGGTCAAGGCCTACGTCGGCGACTCGATCGCCAGTGACTTCTACCGCGAGGTCGCGGTCCGCCTGGACACGGACACCCGCGCCCTGGTGCTCGCCGTGCTCGACGACACCGGCCACGCCGGCTTCGCCGTGGACCGGGTCCGTGCGGCGATCGACGCCGACCCGCGCGTGGGCGGACGGCTCGCGCTGTGGGCGCGGCGGCTGATGGGTGAGGCCCTGTCCCAGTCCCAGCGGGTGGTCGCCGACCGGGACGCGCTGTCGACGATGCTCGTGGGCGGTGTCGCGGACGGCTTCGACCTCGCCGAGGTCGGTCGGATGTTCTCCCGCATCACCGAGGCCCACACCAAGCGGATGGCGGCCCTGGGGCTGGCGGCCTAGAACCGCACGCGTCCTCGCCGCGAGCGGCCGGACAGGTTCTCGGCGCCGGGCTTCCTACGCCGGGGCCGAGCGCCGGCGGAGTCTCGCGGCGGGGCGCAGCAGCAGGGAGAGCGAGGCGGCGGAGACGACCGCCGCGCCGATCAGGCTCAGCAGGGGGATGCCGGGGCCCAGCGCGCTGTGGGTGACGAAGTCACCGAACAGGGCTCCGGCGACGCCCGTCGCGAAGACGAGGGTGCGGACCGGCAGGCGGTGGGACAGGCGCTGCAGCGCCGCCCAGGCGAGCGCGAGACCGAGCACAGCGGAGCCGAGCGCTTCCAAGATCATGTAGGTCCCTCCCGTACGGCGGGCTGTGCACCGAGGTCGTAGCCCGTCATACCCGTGACCTGCGGAATGCAATCCTCCTGAGGGGACCGCCCGTGCTCCGTCCGGGAACACGTGCGCGCGGCGCACGGAGAAGGGGCCCGGCGGTCATGACGACCGCCGGGCCCCTTCCGTCGTTGCGTGTGCCTTACAGCGCGCCGAAGCCCACCTTGCGCGGGGCGGGCTCGCCCAGCTCGACGTAGGCCAGGCGGTCGGCCGGAACCAGGACCTTGCGGCCGTGCTGGTCCACGAGGCTGAGCAGCTGCGACTTGCCGGCCAGGGCATCGGCCACCACGCGCTCGACCTCCTCGGGCGTCTGACCGCTCTCCAGAACGATCTCGCGGGGCGCGTGCTGCACGCCGATCTTGACCTCCACGGCTATGTCCCTCCGACGGTCATGGGGTGCGCGGGCGTCCGCGCCGTACGCTGCACACATTAGCCCGGTGAGGGGATGTGCACGGCCCGGCCGTCCACGCCACGAGCGAACACCGGGCGGGAACAAACGAGCGGTGGCGCCGTGGTCAGTGCTGATCGGTGCCGTGCAGCGGGAAACCGGCGATGCCCCGCCAGGCCAGCGAGGCCAGCAGCTGCACGGCCTGGTCGCGCGGGACGCTGCGGTCGCTGTGCAGCCAGGAGCGGGCCACCACCTGCGCCAGACCGCCCAGACCCGAGGCCAGCAGCATCGACTCCGCGCGCGAGAGGCCCGTGTCCTCGGCGATGACGTCGCAGATCGCCTCGGCGCACTCGTTGGTGACCTTGTCGACGCGCTCGCGCACCGCGGGCTCGTTCGTCAGGTCCGACTCGAAGACCAGACGGAAGGCCCCGCCGTCGTCCTCGACGTACGCGAAGTAGGCGTCCATCGTCGCGCGGACGCGCTGCTTGTTGTCCGTCGTCGACGCCAGCGCGCTCCGTACGGCCTGGATCAGCGACTCGCAGTGCTGGTCCAGCAGCGCGAGATAGAGGTCGAGCTTGCCCGGGAAGTGCTGGTAGAGCACCGGCTTGCTGACACCGGCCCGCTCGGCGATGTCGTCCATGGCCGCGGCGTGGTAGCCCTGCGCCACGAAGACTTCCTGGGCGGCGCCCAGCAGCTGGTTCCGTCGGGCACGGCGCGGCAGGCGCGTGCCTCGCGGGCGTGCCGCCTCTGTCTGCTCGATGGCTGTCACGCCGCCTCCCAAAGTCGTCCTCATGCGGTGTGCGCCGCGCCGCCATCGTACTTTTGGGTAACCGTGTGGCGCGCGGTGCGAGCGCAGAATTTCACGGACCGGACGATCACAAAAGCGGTACAGATGGTTTCGAAGCGGGGTAGTCCGGGCAAAATGCGGCCCCGCTCCTGTTCAGCGCACCCTCCCGAGGTCAGCGATAGTCGTCCTCGTCCAGGGAGACGACGCGCGCCTGTTCGACGAGATCCGCCTCGTTCGCCCGGGCGGGGTCCACGCCCTCCAGCGGGTCGTCGCGCTCCGGGGTGACATCCGCGTACTGCTCGGCGGCGTCGTTCTCCGGCGCCTCTACGTCGATCTCCCCGAAGTCGTCGTCCTCTTCGGCGAACGTCTCGGGGTCGGTGGGGTCAACGGCCATGACGGGCTCCCTTCCTACGAACGCCCCCGGAACACACGGGGGCCACAAGCGGGTGCCCTCGATACGAGCCTAGGAGACACCCGTTTCGGACGCTATGCGATGTGCCCACGAATCGCGCCGGTATCGGCACCCGCCCCGCCCCTCTCCTGTGACGCCGAACACACATGGCCGCACGTGATCGTCTCGTAACATTGCCCGCATGTCTTCGACCGAGCTGCCGTCCGTGCCGCCCACCAGTGTGCTGCCGAAGGTGGCCGCCGTCAGGGTCGCGGAGGGTGAGCGGCTGCGGTCGGTCGGTCTGCCGGGCGTCACCCTGACGATCCGGTCCAGGCCGCCCGCGCGCGAGGGGCTCGAACCCGCTCTGTTCGTGCACGGCCTCGGCGGTTCCTCGCAGAACTGGTCCGCCCTGATGGCACTGCTCGACGGGACCCTGGCGAGCGAGGCGCTCGACCTCCCCGGCTTCGGCGACTCCCCGCCGCCGGACGACGGCGACTACTCCGTCACGGCACACGCGCGTGCCGTGATCCGCTACCTCGACGCGACGGACCGCGGCCCGGTCCACCTCTTCGGCAACTCCCTGGGCGGCGCGGTGTCCACGCGCGTCGCCGCCGTGCGCCCCGACCTCGTGCGCACCCTGACCCTGGTCTCGCCCGCGCTGCCGGAGCTGCGGGTGCAGCGCAGCGCGGTCCCCACGGGGCTGGTCGGGCTGCCCGGCGTGGCCGCGCTCTTCAGCCGGCTCACCCGGGAGTGGACGGCCGAGCAGCGCGTCAGAGGCGTCCTCGGCCTGTGCTACGGCGATCCCGGCCGCGTCAGTCCCGAGGCGTTCCGGTACGCGGTGCAGGAACTGGAGCGGCGGCTGCAGCTGCCGTACTTCTGGGACGCGATGACGCGCTCCACGCGCGGGCTGCTCAACGCCTACACCCTGGGCGGCCAGCACGGGCTGTGGCGCCAGGCCGAGCGCGTCCTCGCGCCCACCCTCCTGGTCTACGGCGGCCGCGACCAGCTCGTCGGCTTCCGCATGGCCCGGCGCGCCGCCCGGGCCTTCCGCGACTCCCGCCTGCTCACGCTGCCGGACGCCGGGCACGTGGCGATGATGGAGTACCCGGACACGGTGGCCAGAGCGGTCCGGGAGCTGCTCGCAGAGACCGCCGACGTGACCCCGAAGGGCTGAGGCGGACGTGGGACGCCACAGCCGGCGTGGACCGGCGCCCAAGAGCGCGCCCAAGCGTTCCTCCGGTACCTCCGGCACCTCCTCGGGTGCCTCCTCCGACACTTCGGGTGTTTCCTCCGCCTCCTCGGGTGCCTCCTCGCCTCACCCCGACGGCGCGCGCGGAACATCCCGCCTCCCCGACGGGACGCCCCCGTACGGCTTCCCCAGGCTCCCCGGCGGGACTTCCGGCCCGGGGGACTCCCGGCACCCCGACGGGACGCCCGCCCACGGCTTCCCGCGGGTCCGCGGCGGCCACCCCGAGCAGCGGGAGGCCGGAGGCGGCTGGGGCGAAGTGAGAGGCCGTCAGACCGGTCCCGGGCAGCCGGTGATACCGCGTCAGCGGCCCATGCCCCCGCAGGAGCCGCGGCAGAGCCCGCGACAGGGCCCGCGTCAGGAGTACCTCGACGCCTTCGGACCGGACGAGGACGCGGACGTCTTCACGCGCGCGGGGCGGCCGTTCTCGCCCACGCGCGCGTCCGGCCCGTTCGCGGCCACGGCCGGGAGCCGCTCCTCCGTGACCGGCCCCGGAGCGGCCGGGCGCACGGACGCGGCCGGCGTCGACGTCGACGGCGACGACGGCGCGCCGCCCACCGGCGTGCCCGTGGACCTCAAGGGCGCCAGGGGGCGGACCTTCACCGGTATCGCCGCCGCCGCGGTCACGACCGTGCTGGCCGTCGTGGTGGCCGGTCAGGTGACCGACGCGCGCGACGACGACCGTCCCCGGTCGCAGTCGGCCGCCGGGCAGGCCGGCGGCGCCCTGGAGCCCGCCGCGCCGGGCCCGTCCGTCTCCCCGTCCCAGGCCGCCGTGACGCTGACGTACGCGCAGAAGATGGGCGCCAAGTACCAGCTCGGCGCCAAGCTCGAGGGCTCCGGGAAGTTCGACGCGATCCCCGGCATCGACAAGGCGCCCGGCAAGGGGCAGAAGTACACCTACCGGGTGGACGTGGAACAGGGGCTCGGGCTCGACGGCGCGCTCTTCGCCGAAGCCGTGCAGAAGACGCTGAACGACGACCGCAGCTGGGCGCACGGCGGGGCGCGCACCTTCGAGCGGATCCACTCGGGCGAGCCGGACTTCGTCATCACGCTCGCCAGTCCCGGCACCACCGCCACCTGGTGCGCCAAGTCGGGCCTGGACACCACCGTCGACAACGTCTCCTGCGACTCCGCCGCCACCGAACGCGTCATGATCAACGCGTACCGATGGGCGCAGGGATCCAAGACCTACGGCGACGAGATCTACGCGTACCGGCAGATGCTGATCAACCACGAGGTCGGCCACCGGCTCGGCCACCACCACGTGAACTGCGAGAAGGACGGCGCGCTCGCGCCCGTCATGCAGCAGCAGACGAAATTCCTCGACCACGACGGGATCCACTGTCTGCCCAACCCCTGGCCCTATCCCAAGAGTTGACGAAACGGCTCACCGCCGCTCCGACACGACCCACGACGTGAGGCCCTGGCCCGGCTTCTTGCTCGCCCGCCGGGGTGCCGACCGGCCCTCGGCGGCCTCGCCCCCGCCCTCGACGGCCGGCGGATCGTCAAAGGCGGCGCGAAGCGGCGCGAACGCGGACTCGCCCTGGTCTTCGTCGCCCACGACCTCGCCGTCGTGCGCCGGGCCGGCGACCGGGCCGCGGCCCGTCGGCGGGCGGAGCGACGGGAGCCGGCCCTGCACCTGAGGAGAGCGGCGTAACGTTTCGCGGTCAAATGAACTCTTAGCGCGGTCGAACGCGGCCCGCACGGGAAAGTTACGACCGTTCACCCCTTTTGGTGGTGCGATGGACAACCGTCCGTCGCGCCACCGCCTTGTCCGCATACGTTCTTCCCGCTGCGAGCCGCCGGGTCAACGGCGGCTCCCCAAACGGGAGATCGGGGGTGCGTGCGTGCGCATCGGACTGCTGACAGAGGGTGGCTATCCGTATGTGGGCGGAGACACCGGACTCTGGTGCGACCGGCTCGTGCGCGGGCTCGGGCAGCACGAGTTCGACCTCTACGCGCTCAGCGGCGCACCCCATCAGGACGCGTCGGGCTGCGTCGCGCTTCCGCCGCAGGTCAGACGGGTGCGGACGGCGCCGCTGTGGACGGCCGAGGACGACGGGGCCGGGTACGGGCGGCGTGCGCGCCGGCGCTTCACCGAGTGCTACGGCGAGCTGGTGACCGCCGTCTGCGAGGGCTCCTCCGCTCAGGCGGACCGTTTCGCCAACGCGCTCTACGGTCTCGCCGACCTCGCCCGCGACGAGGGCGGGCTGGTGGGAGCGCTCCGCTCCGAGGGCGCCGCGCGCGCTCTCGAGCACGCCTGCCGCGCGCCCGGCGCACTGCGTGCGGCGCGCGAGGCGCGCGTACCCGAACTGCTGGCCGTGGCCGGCCACCTGGAACGCGCGCTGCGCCCCCTCTCGCTCGGCTGGTACGAGGACGACGCCGGCGACGGGGACACGCTCGGCGCCGTGGACCTGTGCCACGCCGCCTCCGGCGGGGTGGCCGCCCTGCCCGGGCTGCTCGCGCGGCACTTCTTCGACGTACCGCTGCTGGTCACGGAGTACGGGGTGCGGCTGCGCACGCACTATCTGCACTCCGGGACGCCCGAGGCGTCCTCCGCGGAGAACGCCCCCGCCGTACGCGCCCTGCTCGCCGCCTTCCACGGCCTCCTCGCCGCCGAGGTCTACCGGCAGGCCGCCCGTGTCACGCCCGGCAACGCACACGCCCGCCGCTGGCAGGAGCGCTGCGGCGCCGACCGCGCCAAGGTGCGCACGGTCTACCCGGGCATGGACGCCGCGCGCTTCGCGGATGTGGGCGACGCCCCGGACACCGCCGACCCGCACACGCTGGTCTGGGTCGGCCGGGTGGAACCGGCGAAGGACCTGGTGTCCCTGCTGCACGCCTTCGCCCAGGTCCGCAGGGAGGAGCCCAGAGCCCGCCTGCGGATCATCGGCGCGCCCGCCGGCCCCGAGGGGCAGGCGTACCTCGGGCACTGCGGGATGCTGGCCGCGCAGCTCTTCCCCGACGAGGCGGAGGGGCCGCACTCCGTCGGCGACAACCCGGTGTCCTTCGAGGAGATCGGCGGCCCGGAGGTGCCCGGCCTCGCCGAGGCGTACACCGCGGGCGCCGTCGTCGTCCTGTCCAGCGTCGTCGAGGGGTTCCCGGTCGGGCTGGTCGAGGCGATGTTCTGCGGCCGGGCGACCGTGTCCACGGACGTCGGCGCCGTGGTCGAGGTCATCGGCGGCACCGGACTCGTCGTCCCGCCGCGCAATCCGCGGGCGCTCGCGGAGGCGTGCGGTGCGTTGCTGCGCGACCCCGAGCGCCGTGCGCGCCTGGGCGCGGCAGCCCGCGCCCGCGCGCTGGAACTGTTCACGGTCGAGCAGAACGTCCAGGCATTTCACGGCATTTACCTGGAGATCGTCTCCCAGTGCCCGGCCCGCGCAGCCGCCCTCGACGACGCGGGCGACCCCCGGCCCTTCGCCCTCCCCGCCGAGGCCAGGCTGCCAGGACGCTGGACGGACCTGGGCGCACGATCCACCACCCCGCGCGGACCGGGCTGGACGGCCGGACCGCCCGTGCGCGGGACGGCGGCCCGGGGCACCTCGCCCGTCGCCCCCGCTCCCCTCCCCGGAGGCGCGCGATGAGCGGCCTCGGAGAACTGGACCGGCCGGGGGCCCCGGAGAGCGGAGAGGGCTGGGACGAGCGGTCGCAGGAGTGGGCCGTGGGGGAGCGCGCCGGGGGCGTGGCCGCCGGGGCGCGCCCGTCGTCCGCGCCCCGGCGGGGCACCGGAGACCCCGTGAAGGCGCTGATGCACCGGCACCGCGAGCTGTGCGAACGGGCCGTGGACCCGCTGGAGATCGCGGCGGGCCTCGAGGCCCACGGCGTCACCGACCGCACCGCCGTCCGCTTCCGCCACCGGGACGTCTTCTCCCTGGCCGAGGAGATGTACGCCCGAATCCCCCGCGGCGACGACACAGCCCCGCGCCCCGCGCCCGCCACCCTCCCGCGCCCCCGTCCGGACCGGGTCCTGCTCACCCTGCTTCCGGGCGCCCTGTGCGCCGCGGCGGTGACCGGCCTGCGGCTCACCCAGGGGCGGACCCGCCTCCTCGTCGCCGCCGTCGGCGTCCTCGCGGTGGCCCTCGCCCTGCGCGCGGTCCTCCGCCGAGGCCCGCTCGGCCCTCGCGGCGGCCCCCGGCCCGGCCGGGCCCGGACCCGTGCCTGGACCTGCTGGCTCGTCGCCTACGCCGCCCTCGGCGACGGCCTCCTGGAGGCCGCCGTCGCAGGAGGCCCGGACGGGCTGCCCACCGGGGCACCGGACGGCCCCTTACCCTTCACCGCCGCGCCGCTGCTCACCCTCACCCTGGCCTGCGTCCCCGCCGCCTGGTGCGCGCACCTCCTCGCCACCCGTGCCCGTCGCCGGCTCGACGCCAGCCGCGGCCTGGAGGAGTTCACCGCATCCGTACAGCCGCTGCTGCTCGGCTTGGTCGCCCTCTTCCTGTGCGCGCTCGGCACCCTGTCCGCCCTCTGCGCCCTGGTCCTCGACGAACCGGCCGTCCCCGCCCCCACCCTCACCCTGGGCGCGCTCCTCTTCCTCGCCCGCCTCCTCACGGTGCACGGATTCACCCATGCCCCGGCGGTCGTCCTCGGCGCCGCCGGTACCGCCGAGGCGCTCGCCGTGGCCACGGTCTTCGCGGGACGTCTCCCCGGGTGCGCGTTCCTGTCCGCCCCCGTCGAGACCCTCGTCACGACCTGGGGCCCGGCGAGCGTCCCGGCCCTGCTCTGCGGAGCCGCCGCTCTGGCCCTCCTCGTCCACTCCACCCGCACCCTGACCCGAGCCTCGGCCCACGCACGAACGGCCCAGCCGTGCTGACCCGCCCGGCCTCCGGCGAGCCGACAAGGCCGGCCTCACCGCCCGGGGCTGCCCGCCCCCCGACCACGGGCCCGCACCCGGCGCGACACCCCCGCGCCTCCGCCCCACCCTCCGACCCGGGCTCCCCGAGGCACGACGCCGCCCGAGGAACCCCGACGCCGCGGACGAGGCAAAGCCCCCTGCCTGGGGCGGACCGAGCGAGGCGCGAGGCGACTTCCACGGGGTCGGCCCGGTGCGGCCGATGCGTGGGCGCTGTCGCGGGGCCGACCTGGCTTGGGTGGTGCGTGGGCGCTGCCGCGGGTTGGGCCAGGTGTGGCTGGTGTGTAGGGGCTGCCGCGGGGCTGACCTGGCTTGGGTGGTGCGTGGGCGCTGCTGCGGGGTGGGCCAGGTGTGGCTGGTGTGTAGGGGCTGCCGCGGGGCTGACCTGGCTTGGGTGGTGCGTGGGCGCTGCTGCGGGTTCCGCCAGGTGCGGCCGGTGCCCAGGTCCTTGCGCGGGGGCGCCCCGGTCCTATTGGTGCGTGGCCGCTTTCGAGTCGTCGGCGAAGGCAGGGCCATGCGCGGGAGCTGAACGCCCAGCCGACGCCCGACGGCCGCTGCGCGGCGCCCGGGGCGCCGCGAGGCCGGCTTGGCCTGGCCTGCGCGAAGGCGCCTCCGTGCGGCAGGTCCGGCCCGGCCGACGCGCAGGCGCTCTCGCCAGGTCGGCCCGGTGTGGCCGGGGCGCTGGCGCTTCCGCGAGGTCGGCCCGGTCTTGCCGGCGCGTAGCCGCTCTCGTGCGGTCGGCGATGGCTGGGCGGCGCGAGGGAGTTTCCGCGCGGCCCGCCCGGCTTGCCTTGCGCGGAGGTGCCTCCACGCGGCCCGCCCGGCTTGGCTTGCGCGGCGGTGCCTCCACGCGGCCGGTCCGGCCTGGGCGGCGTGAATGTGCCGGCGTCTCCGCGTGGCCGGTCCGGCCTGGGCGGCGTGGAGCTGTCGGTGGCTCCGCGTGGTCGGCCTGGCCTGGGCCATGTGGATGTCCTGGCGTCTCCGTGTCGCCGGTCCGGCCTGGGCGGCGTGGAGGTGCTGGTGGCTCCGCGTGGTCGGCCTGGCCTGGCCCGCGTGAACGGGCCTCCTGGCGACGGGAGCGGGCCGGCGGCGCGGATGCGCCTCCGCGGGCAGCGGACGCCTTCGCCGGCAGCGGCCGGCCTCCACCACCCCCCGACCACCGCGCGCAGCGCAACCCCCACCGTGCGCGGACCGCACGACGCACGCGCTCCTCCACCCAACCGCAGGCAACAGCACCACCCTCGAAGGAGAGACCAGATGACCACCTCCCGATCCGGAGCGACCGGAGCCACCGGGGCACCCGCGGTCGCAGGAGCCCCCGCGGTCACAGGAGCAGCCGCAGCACACGGGACGACCGGAACCCGTGCCGCCCTGACAGCCGAAGCACACACCAAGGGGGCCGCACGATGAGGGTCCTGCTGATCGGAGCCAACGGCTACCTCGGCCGCTTCGTCGCCGACCGTCTGCTCGCCGACCCGGCCGTCCAGCTCACCGCGCTCGGCCGCGGCGACGACGCCGATGTCCGCTTCGACCTCGCGTCCGGCAGCCCCGGCGCACTCACCCGGTTCCTCGACGCGGTCCACCCCCAGGTCGTCGTCAACTGCGCGGGCGCCACCCGCGGCGGCGCCCGCGAACTGACCCGGCACAACACCGTCGCCGTCGCCACCGTCTGCGAGGCCCTGCGCCGCAGCGGCTGCGGTGCCCGTCTGGTGCAGATCGGCTGCGGCGCCGAGTACGGCCCGAGCCAGCCCGGCTCCTCCACCGCCGAGGACGCCGTCCCCCGCCCCGGGGGCCCGTACGGCGTCAGCAAACTCGCCGCCACCGAACTGGTCCTCGGCTCCGGCCTGGACGCGGTCGTGCTCCGGGTCTTCTCCCCGGCCGGTCCGGGCACCCCGGCGGGATCCCCGCTGGGGCGCCTCGCCGAGGCCATGCGCCGCGCCATGCAGTCCGGCGACGGCGAGCTCAAACTCGGCGGTCTCGGCGTCCAGCGCGACTTCGTCGACGTCCGTGACGTCGCCCGCGCCGTGCACGCCGCGTCCCTCTCCGCCGCGCAGGGCGTCATCAACATCGGCTCGGGCCGCGCCGTCCGGCTGCGCGACGCCGCCGCGATCCTCGCGCGCGTGGCCGGATACGGCGGCGCCCTCCACGAACTCGACGGCCCGCCCGGCCCCCACCTGCGCCCGTCCATCGGACACCCGCGCCCCGACTCCGATCACGCGGCCCCGGTCGCGTACCCGTACCCGGACGGCTGCGGCAGCTGGCAGCAGGCCGACGTGCGCACCGCCCGCGACCGGCTCGGCTGGCGGCCCCGGATCAATCTGGAGGAATCCCTCGCCGACATCTGGATGGAGGCCGCGTGTCGTATCTGACGGGCACTCCGGCGGGCACCGCGAGCGCCGGAAGCACCGACCTGCGCACCGGCCTCGGCGTGCCCGGCATCGCCCACCCCCTCCTCGCGCCGGCCGAGTGGGGCGACCTCGCCCGCACCGGCTCCCTCCTGCACTGGGTCGTCCTCGACGTCGCCGACGGCCCGGGCGTCCGCCCCGACCCGCACTGCCTCCAGGAGGCCGGCCGGCTGCGCAACGCGGGGGTCCGCGTCCTCGGCCGCCTCGACACCGCCCACGGGGCGCGCGCCCTCGCCGAGCTCGTCTCCGACGCGCAGCGGTTCCTCGACTGGTACCAGGTCGACGGCTTCCTCCTGGACCGCTGCCCGAGCGGGCGCGCCGGACTCCCGGAGGTCCGCCGTGCGGTCGCCACGCTCCGCACCCTGCGTGACTCGCCCCACATCGTCCTCGGGCACGGCATCCATCCGCACCACGGTTACGCCGAGCACGCGGACCAGCTGATCACCTTTTCCGGGCCCTGGACGGACTACCGCTGGTCGCAGGTGGCCGAGTGGACCGCCGACCATCCGCCCGAGCGGTTCTGCCACTTGGTGCACGGTGTGCCCCGAGGCCACCTCGACGAGGCGCTGCGCATCGCCCGCTGGCAGGGCGCGGCGACCATCTGGTTCACCGACCGGGGCGACCGCGGCGGCCTGGACGACCCCTGGGAGACCATGCCCGGCTACTGGGACGAAATCGTCTCGCGGATCGGAACAGGTGTCTCGGAATGAAGAAGCCCATGGCACTGTTACACGGAGAACAACTGTAGTGATCGACCGACCAACGGAGTCCCCGTGTCGTTGCCACCCCTGGTCGAGCCAGCCTCTGAGCTCACCGTAGACGAGGTTCGCCGGTACTCCCGCCACCTGATCATCCCCGATGTGGGGATGGACGGGCAGAAGCGGCTGAAGAACGCCAAGGTGCTCTGTGTGGGCGCCGGCGGGCTGGGCTCGCCGGCGCTGATGTACCTGGCCGCGGCGGGCGTCGGCACGCTCGGCATCGTGGAGTTCGACGAGGTCGACGAGTCGAACCTGCAGCGCCAGATCATCCACAGCCAGGCCGACATCGGCCGCTCCAAGGCCGAGTCCGCGCGTGACTCCGTCAAGGGCATCAACCCGTACGTGAACGTGATCCTTCACGAGGAACGGCTCGAAGCCGAGAACGTGATGGACATCTTCAGCCAGTACGACCTGATCGTCGACGGCACGGACAACTTCGCGACCCGGTACCTGGTCAACGACGCGTGCGTGCTGCTGAACAAGCCGTACGTGTGGGGCTCGATCTACCGCTTCGACGGCCAGGCCTCCGTGTTCTGGTCCGAGCACGGCCCCTGCTACCGCTGCCTCTACCCGGAGCCCCCGCCGCCGGGCATGGTCCCCTCCTGCGCCGAAGGCGGCGTCCTGGGCGTGCTGTGCGCGTCCATCGGCTCCATCCAGGTCACCGAGGCGATCAAGGTCCTCACCGGCACCGGTGAGCCCCTGGTCGGCCGTCTGATGATCTACGACGCCCTGGAGATGCAGTACCGCCAGGTCAAGGTCCGCAAGGACCCCGACTGCGCGGTCTGCGGCGAGAACCCGACCGTCACCGAGCTCATCGACTACGAGGCCTTCTGCGGCGTCGTCTCCGAGGAGGCCCAGCAGGCGGCCGCCGGCTCGACGATCACTCCCAAGCAGCTCAAGGAGTGGATCGACGACGGCGAGAACATCGAGATCATCGACGTCCGCGAGCCGAACGAGTACGAGATCGTCTCCATCCCGGGCGCCAGGCTGATCCCGAAGAACGAGTTCCTCCTGGGCACCGCTCTGGAGGGCCTGCCGCAGGACAAGAAGATCGTCTTGCACTGCAAGACGGGTGTCCGCAGTGCGGAAGTCCTCGCCGTGCTGAAGTCCGCGGGCTTCTCGGACGCCGTGCACGTCGGCGGCGGCGTCATCGGCTGGGTCAACCAGATCGAGCCGAGCAAGCCGGTCTACTGACCCGACCTGCCTCTTTGATCGGCGGGGTCCGCGGGCGCCACAAGCGCCCACGGGCCCCGCCGTCATGAGCAGACCTTGCCGTCCTTCGGCACCGTCCCCTTGAGCAGGTACGCGTCCACCGCCGAGTCGACGCAGTCGCTCCCACTGCCGTAGGCACCGTGTCCCTCGCCCTTCCAGGTGAGCAGCACACCGACACCCTTGCCGAGTTCGTCCGCCATCTTCCGGGCCCCCTCGTACGGCGTCGCCGGGTCCCCGGTGTTGCCGACCAGCAGGATCGGCGCCGCACCCACGGCGCTCACCTCCGGGGTGTCGTACTGCCCGGCCACCGGCCAGTCGTGGCACCAGCCGGCCGTGTCCCAGCCCAGGAAGTCGCCGAAGACGGGCGAGATCCTCTCGAACCGCGGCAGCCGCTCCCTCGTCTCCTCGGCGGTCGGCCGCTGCTTGTCGTCCAAGCACGATATGACGCGTTGCGCGTGGGTCGTCGTGCCGTAGCTCCCCGAGGGGTCCCGGTCGTTGTAGGCGTCGGCCAGCGCCAGCAGCTCGGAGCCGTCACCGGCCTCCGCCGACTCCAGGGCGCTGGTGAGGGCCGGCCAGCTCTGCTCGCTGTACAGCGGCAGGACGATGCCGGTGACGGCCAGCGTCTGGTTCAGCTTCCGTCCGCCGGAGGTCGGCAGCGGTCGGCTGTCGAGCCGGTCCAGGAAGTCCGCGATCTTCGCGCTGCCCCGCTCCGGGTCCTGGCCCGTCGACTTCAGGTAGTTGTCGAGGGCCCGCTGAAAACCCCTCGCCTGGTTCTCTGCGTGGCCCACCGCGTCGGCGGTCGGGTCGACCACCGCGTCGAGGATCAGCCGCCCCACGTTCCTGGGGAACAGGTGGGCGTAGACGCCGCCCAGTTCGGTGCCGTAGGAGATGCCGAAGTAGTGCAGTTTCGTGTCGCCGAGGACCTGGCGCATCAGGTCCATGTCGCGCGCGGTGTCGGTGGTCGAGACGTGCGCCAGCAGCGTGCCCGCCGCCTTCCGGCAGCCCTCGCCGAAGTCGGTGGCGTCCTGGAGGTACGCCTGCTCCTCGGCCCGGGTGTCCGGTGTGACGTCGACGGACTCGGCGGCCTGGATGTCCCTGTCGCTGCGACAGCGGATGCCCTCGCTGCCGCCCACCCCGCGCGGGTCCCAGCTGACCAGGTCGTAGCGCTCGCGCAGTGCGGAGAACGTGGCGGCGTACGGCGGGAGCGTCGACACGCCCGAGCCGCCGGGGCCGCCGAAGTTGAACAGCAGCGAGCCGACGCGCTGGGCGCCGCTGCCTCGGGACCTGGTGCGGATCAGCGCGAGACCGATGGTGTCGCCGTCCGGCTTCGACCAGTCCAGCGGCACCTTCATGGTGGCGCACTGCCACGCGCTGCCCGGGGCGTCGGAGTCCGCGTCGGCCTCGCAGCGCCCCCAGTCCAGCTTCTGTCCGGTGAGCGAGGCGGGCGGGGCGGGCGCGGTGGCCGTGCCCGAGGAACGGGCCGAGGGCCGGGGGGCGGCGGCTGCCCTCCCCTTGCCGTCGCTGCCCCTGCCCGACGGGCCGCCGCTGCAGCCCGCCGCAAGCAGCGCGGCGGCGGCGCCCAGTGCTGTCCACCGTAGGAACCGCGTCATGTGCACTTCCCCCCTCGCCGGCCGTCCGTGCCGGGTGGCGGAACGGCTGTCAGGCCATGGTAGGCGGACTGCCGCCGGCCCGTCGGAGCCTGTGGATAACTGTGTGACCTGCGGGTTTTCCGGGATTCAGGGGTGGCGGGTCAGGTGCACACGGTTCCGGCGGCAGGCACCTTGCCGTCCAGCAGGTAGCCGTCCACGGCCGCCTGCACGCACTTGTTCTTGCTGCCGTAGGCGCCGTGCCCCTGACCTCGGTAGGTCAGCTCCACGCCGACGCCCTCGCCCAGCGCGTCCACCATCCTGCGCGCCCCCTCGTACGGGGTCGCCGGGTCGCCGGTGTTGCCCACGACGAGGATGGGCGCCGAGCCGGGCGCGCCGACGTCCGGGTGGTCTGCGGCGCCCGGCACGGCCCAGTCGGTGCAGCTGATCATGGACCAGGCGATGAAGTCCCCGAACAGGGGCGAGGCCGCGCGGAACTCCGGCAGCCTCGCCTCCACGTGGTCGGCGGAGTACCGGGGTCTGTCGTCGGAGCAGTTGACGGCGGCGTTGGCGGCGGCGATGTTGCTGTACTCGCCGTTGGAGCTGCGGCCGTTCAGGGAGTCGGACAGCAGCATCAGGATCCTGCCGTCCCCGTCGTAGGCCTGTTCCAGGCCCTCTGTGAGGTACTCCCAGAACTCCTTCGAGTACAGCGCCTGCGCGATGCCGTTGGTGGCGGCGCTCTGGGTGAGGGATCGCGGGAAGACGCCCGGGATCGGCTTGCTGTCGAGTCTCCTCAGCAGCGCCGCGATCCGGTCCTTCACGTCCTGCGCGCTGTCGCCGACGGGACACTCCTCGGCCTTGGAGGTGCAGTCCTCGGCGAAGTTGTCGAGCGCGAGCTGGAAGCCCCTGGCCTGTCCGAGGGCTCCCTGCTCGGGTGTCTGCGTGGGGTCGACGACCGCGTCGAAGACGGCGCGCCCCACGTGCCGCGGGAACAGGTGGGCGTAGACGCCGCCCAGTTCGGTGCCGTAGGAGATGCCGAAGTAGTGCAGTTTCGTGTCGCCGAGGACCTGGCGCATCAGATCCATGTCGCGGGCCGCGTCGGTGGTGCGCACATGCGGCAGCATCCTCCCGGAGTGCTCCTCGCAGGACGCGTTGAACTCCTCGGTGTTGTCCAGGAGGGTGCTGCGCTCGGCTGCGTCGTCGGGCGTCATGTCCTGCTGGAAGTACGCGTCGAGCTGCTGGTCGTTCTCGCAGGTCACACCGGCGCTGCGGCCGACCCCGCGCGGGTCGAAGCTCACCACGTCGTACCGGGCGCGCAGGGTCGCGTAGTCCTCGCCGAAGGCGGGCAGCGCGCTGACGCCCGACCCGCCTGGTCCGCCGAAGTTGAAGACGAGCGAGCCGATCCGCCGGCTCGCGTCGCCGTCGGCCTCGGCGCGGATCAGCGCGATCTTGATGGTGTCGCCCTTCGGCTCGGCCCAGTCCCGGGGCACCTTCAGGGTGGCGCACTGCCACCGGTCGCCGCCCGGCAGCGGGGACGGGGCGTTGCCGCCGCCCTCGGACCGGGACGGGGCCGGGCAGTCCTTCCAGCTGAGCTTCTGCTCCGTCAGGTCCTCGTCCCCGGTTTCGTCGGCACAGCCGGCCAGGACAGGGGCCAGCAGAAGGGCGGTCGCGGTCAGGGCGGCGGCGCGCAGCCGGGCGGGGTTCGGCATGGTCCCATCGTGGGGGCGTGCCCGCCCGGGCGCGCGGGGCGCGGGCCGTACGAGGTACCGCCTCCGCACCCTTCCAGAGGGCCCCGCTGCGGGCCGGAGGTCTAGAGGGCGCCCTTGCGGGTCAGCTGGTTGAAGGCCAGCCAGCCGGGCAGCACCGGAAGCCACAGCGTGAGCAGGCGGAAGAGCAGCACCGCGGGAGCGGCCACTTCCTTCGGCAGGCCGACCGCGATCAGACCGACCGTCAGGGTCGCCTCGACGGCGCCGACACCGCCCGGGGTGGGGGCGGCGGAGCCGAGCGCGTTGCCGGCGAGGAAGACGACGGCGACGCTGGCGATGCTGATCGAGGTCGAGTCCGTGCCGAACGCGCGGATCGACGCGTCCAGGCACATCACGAAGCAGAAGGTCAGCAGCAGCATGCCGCCGATGCCGGTGACCAGCTTCTGCGGCCGCTGCAGTACGTCCAGCATGCGCGGCACGACGCCCGCGAACAGTGACCGCACGCGCGTGGAGACGAACTTCCTCAGGAACGGCACCGACGTCACGACCAGCACGAGCACCGCCACGGTGAGCAGGCCCGCGATGACCGTGCGGGACGGCGACAACGACGGGGTCTTCTCGGTGCCGGTCAGATAGCCGAAGGACAGCAGCATCAGAATGTGGCAGCCGAGCCCGAACAGCTGCGACGCGCCGACGCTCGCCACCGCGAGCCCGGGACGCACGCCCGAACGCTGCAGGAAGCGCGTGTTGAGCGCGACCCCGCCGACTGCGGCAGGGGCCACGATCTTCACGAAGGACCCGGCGACCTGCGCGGCCACGGTCCGCAGGAACGGCACCCGCTCCGGCACGAACCCCAGCAGGCTCATCGCCGCGGCGACATAGCTGAGCGCGGAGAACAGCACGGCCGCGGCGACCCAGCCCCACTCCGCGTTGGCGATGAGCGGGCCGAACTCGATGTGGGTGAGCTGCGTCAGCAGGAAGTAGGCGCCGATCGCACCGGCGATGAAGCTGATCAGGGTGCGCGGCCGTACCCGCTCCAGCCGGGCGGGCTCGACCGGGGCCTGGGGCCTGATCCGCAGCACCTCGTGCCGGATCTGCGTCAGCAAGTCCTCCTCGCGCGCCTCCTCCACGGCCTCGTCGATGGCCCGCTTCTCGGCCCGCGCCTGCGCGCGTACGGCCTTCTTCTCGGCCTTCCCGGAAACCGGCTCCGCCTCCTGCCCGGCCTCCAGGCGGGCCTCCTTGGCCTGCCGGGACGCCTCGAGGACCGCCTCGCGCTCGCGCTGGGCCCGCTCCCGGGCCAGTCTGCGCAGCGTCGCGCGCGTGGAGCGGCTGAGCGCGATGGGCTGCAGCATCGGCAGACAGTCCGCCACCGCGTCCGGGCCGAGCACGCTCACGGCCGAGGCAACCGCGCGCTCGCCGCCCACTCTCAGACCCAGGGTCACGAGCAGCTGGGAGATGTCCATGCGCAGCAGCAGATCGCCGGCCGCGATCTCGCCCACACGAAGATCGGTGAGGATCACCGTGCCGGAACGATCCACCAAGATCGCGTCGCCCACCAGCCTGCGGTGCGCGATGCGGCGGGACTGCAGCGCGCGCACCTGGTCCCAGGTGTCCCGCAGCAGCCCGTCCGTGATCTCCTCGTCCGCCAGTGAGTCGAGTGTGTGCCCGCCGGTGTGCTCGTAGACGAGCATCACGGCGTCGGGTCCGAGCTCGGAGGTGGCGATCAGCTTGGGCGCGTTGGCACCCGCCGCGATCGCCGCGTAGGCGAGCAGCGCCTCCTGCTCGAGTGCCTGGCGCAGCGACTGAAGGCTGCTGCGGGTGGCGAAGCCGCGCAGGGTCAGATTGCGCCACGCGCGATAGAAGAAGCCCTGTGCCTGCTGCTCCCGGTCGACCACGGTGACGTCCAGCGGCGGGCCGTCCTCCAGGGTGACGAAGTAGCGCCGGCCGCGGTCGCCGGTCTCCGACGTGTCCGGCGCCTCCTCGCGGGCCGCGCTCACCGGGTGGAAGCCGACGTGGCGCAGGCCCGCCATCAGCGTCCGTCCCGTGGGGCGCACGTTCGGCGAGCCGACCGCGTACAGCGTGCCGTACGCCACGGTCCAGCCGATCAGCACCGTCAGAATGATCGAGAACGGCGTGGTGTACCCGGTGACCAGCATCGAGAACGCGTCGAGGAGCAGCACGATCCACAGCACCGCGCGCCAGCGCGGCCGACGCGACATGCCGACGGCCGTCATGTACGCGATCACGGGCGCGAGATAGCCGTGCACCGGGTCGGTGAGGGCGTGGATGTCACCGGGGGAGGGCTGGGTGAGGGCCTCCTGGATCGAGTCCGGGGCGGCCTTGGCGACCCACAGGTCGGTGGCGAGTGTCACACCGTGCGCGAGGACGGCGGCGAGCACACCGTCGGCGATCCGCAGCCCGTCGCGCTTGATCAGCCGCTCGATCGCGAAGGCGACCGGCACCAGCAGGATCGCGATGCTGGACGCCAGCCCCGCGATCTTGATGAGCAGATCGGGCGCCTGTCCCGTGCCCTTGTTGATGTCCTGTTCGAGGCCCGACGTCGTCCCGTGTGCGAAGGCGGCGATGCCCAGCAGCACGATGACCGCGAGCACGCCCACCAGCAGCCGCATGAGGTCGGACGGGCGGTGCACGCGCGCGGGGAGCAGCGGTTCGTCGCCCTCGACCTCGTCGATGTGCACCTCCTCCCGCGCCTCGTCGCGCGCCTCGTCCGGGGTCCCGCCCCGGCCGTCGGGACTGTCCGGGCCGTCCGGGCGCGACGCAGCGTCAGAGGTGCCCTCCGCGTCCTCGGGATGCACACCCTGCTGCTTCATCGTCTCTTCTTGATCTCGTATCACCGGTCACCGCCCGCACGATGGTGGCATGCTCCACCGACACACGGGGGCATCAGGGTGCAAATGCGGGGCGCACAGTCTGCCCGAAGCACCACCCGGGAGCGAGGGTCACGCACGGTCACCGGACGGTCGCGCTGTCGGTGAGGTGGGGCAGGATGGGGCGGATGAGCGAGCAGAGCATCCCGGACGACGCCCACCCGGACGACGAGGCCCGCCGGGAGCACCCGGACGCGCTGCCGGAGTACGCCGAGCGGGTCCTCGAGGTCGCGGAGCTGATCCCGCCCGGGCGGGTCATGACGTACGGGGACGTCGCCGAGTGGCTCGAGGAGGGCGGCCCCCGCCAGGTCGGCCGGGTGATGGCCCTCTACGGCGGCGCCGTGCCGTGGTGGCGTGTGGTGCGCGCCGACGGGGCGCTGCTGCCGGGGCACGAGCTGCGGGCGCTCGGTCACTACCGCGCCGAGGGCACGCCCCTGAAGGAGGCGAGCAGGGCCGCCGAGGGCCACCTGCCCCGCCTCGACATGAGGCGGGCGCGCTGGGACGGCGGCGAACGCGCGGAAGGTCACACCTGACAGCTTCCGCCATCCGACGTGCCGGAGGGGACCCTGTGGCCCGTACGGGGGAAAACCGGTGAACCGGGCACGTCGGTGCCATGGCGTACGTTCGAGGGGCGCAGGGCGGAGAAGGCGGCCCTCGATCACCCAGCACACCCACCAGGACCGGCGAACCACGTGAGCTCCTCTTCCTCCACCAGGCGCCTGTCGCACCCCCAGGGGCGACAGGGGAACCGTGGCGCTTACCGACTGGTACGTACCCCGCCGGCCCGGATGGATCCCCCTCGTCTGGACGCCGCACAGCGTTCCGTGGTTGACCACGCCGGCGGGCCGCTGCTCGTGCTCGCCGGCCCCGGCACCGGCAAGACCACCACGCTCGTGGAATCCGTCGCGGCCTGGATCGCCCGCGGCGGCGACCCCGCGCGCGTGCTGGTGCTGACCTTCAGCCGCAAGGCTGCCGTGGAGCTGCGCGACCGGATGGCCCTGCGCATGGGCGCCGCCCGAGCTCCCCAGGCGACCACCTTCCACTCGTACTGCTACGCCCTGGTCCGCGCCCACCAGGACAGCGATCTGTTCATGGAACCGCTGCGGCTGCTGTCCGGCCCCGAGCAGGACGTGGCCGTCCGCGAGCTGCTCGCCGGCCAGCTCGACCTGCAGCGGCTCGGCCTGGCGCACGTGCGCTGGCCCGACGAGCTGCGTGCCTGCCTCACCACGCGCGGCTTCGCCGACGAGGTCCGCGCGGTGCTCGCCCGCAGCCGGGAACTCGGCCTCGGCCCCGAGGCCCTGGACGCCTTCGCCGCCCGCATCGGCCGCCCCGACTGGCGTGCCGCGGCCGCCTTCCTCGCCGAGTACCTGGACGTCCTCGACCTGCACGGCGTGATCGACTACGCCGAACTCGTCCACCGCGCGGTCCTGCTCGCCCACCGTCGCCAGACCGCCGAGCGGCTCGCCGCGCAGTACGACGCCGTGTACGTCGACGAGTACCAGGACACCGACCCGGCGCAGGTACGGCTGCTGCACGCCCTCGCCGGCGGCGGCCGCACCCTCGTCGCCTTCGGCGACCCCGACCAGTCGATCTACACCTTCCGGGGCGCCGACGTGAACGGCATCCTGGACTTCCCGCAGGCCTTCCCGCGCCTCGACGGCAGCCCGGCCCCCGTCGAGGTCCTGCGCACCTCACGCCGCTCCGGCGCCGCTCTGCTCGCCGCCACCCGGCTGCTGACCCAGCGCATGCCCCTGACCCGCCTCCCGGCGGAGAAGGTCCGCGCCCACCGCGAACTCGCCCCCGCGCGCGAGGGCGGCCACGTCGAGGTCTACACGTACCCGACACCCGGCACCGAGCTGGACAACGTCGCCGACATCCTGCGCCGGGCCCACCTGGAGGACGGTGTGCCCTGGGGCGAGATGGCCGTCCTGGTCCGCGCCGGCTCCCGCACGATCCCCACGGTCCGCCGCGCCCTCACGGCCGCCGGCGTCCCCCTCGACATCGACGGCGACGACCTGCCCCTGCGCCACGAACCCGCGGTGGCCCCTCTGCTGACGGCCCTGCGCGCGGTGGCGACGGCGGAGGCGGCGGGGCAGCCCGAGGGACCCCGTACCGAGGACACCGCGGCCGAGGCACCGGGTCGGCCGGAGGAGCCCGAGCACGAGGAGAGCCCGGCGGAGGCGGTAGGGCAGCCCGATGGTGAGGGGACGCCGGCCGAAGCGGGGCAGTCCGGCGGTCAGGGTGCCCCGGCCGAGACGGCGGGGCCCGGCGGGGAGGGGACCCCGGTCGAGGCGACGGGGCCCGACGACGGGGGGACCCGGAACGACGGGCCGGGCCCCTGCTGGCTCGACACCGAAACCGCGCTCTCCCTCCTCGCCTCCCCGCTCGGCGGCATGGACGCCGCCGACCTGCGCCGTCTGGGCCGCGCCCTGCGGGAGGAGGAGCGCGCCGCGGGCAACCCGCTGCCGCCGCCCTCGGACGAACTGCTCGCGCGCGCCCTGGCCGAACCCGAGCGGCTGGTCACCCACGACCCGGTGTACGCGCGCGGCGCCCAGCGCCTCGGCGCGCTGCTCGCCACGGCCCGGGAGCGCCTCGCCCGCGGCGGTACGGCCGAGGAGGCCCTGTGGGACCTCTGGGAGGGCACCCCCTGGCCCACGCGGCTGGAGCGGGCCGCCCGGCGCGGCGGCGCGGCCGGCCGCAACGCCGACCGCGACCTGGACGCCGTCTGCGCGCTGTTCGCCACCGCCGCGCGCGCGGAGGAGCGTACCGGCGGCCGCGGCGCCCTGAACTTCCTGGCCGAGATCGAGGCCGAGGACATAGCGGCCGACACCCTCACCCGCCGCGCCGTACGCCCCGACGCCGTGCGCCTGATGACCGCCCACCGCGCCAAGGGTTTGGAATGGAGCCTGGTCGTCGTCGCCGGCGTCCAGGAAGGCCTGTGGCCGGACCTGCGCCGTCGCGGCTCCCTCCTGGAGGCCGACCGCATCGGCCGCGACGGACTCGCCGAACCGCTCACCCCGGGCGCGCTGCTCGCCGAGGAGCGCCGCCTGTTCTACGTGGCCGCCACGCGCGCGCGGGACCGCCTCGTCGTCACGGCCGTGAAGGCGCCCGCCGACGACGGCGACCAGCCTTCCCGCTTCCTCACCGAACTCGGCGCCGAACCCAAGGACGTCACCGGCCGCCCGCGCCGCCCCCTGTCGGTCGCCGCGCTCGTCGCCGAACTGCGCGCCACCACGGTCGACCCGCGCGCCTCCGCCCCCCTCCGTGAGGCCGCCGCCCGCCGCCTGGCGCGCCTTGCCGCGCTCGCCGACGAGGAGGGCCGGCCGCTGGTGCCGTCCGCGCACCCCTACCGCTGGTGGGGCATGTTCGAGCCGACCGAGAGCAAGATGCCGCTGCGCGACCGCGACCAGCCCGTCGTGCTCTCCGGCAGCGCCCTCGACCAGCTCGCCAACACCTGCGCCCTGCAGTGGTTCCTGGGCCGTGAGGTGAAGGCCGACGCGCCCGCCACCGTCGCCCAGGGCTTCGGCAACGTCGTGCACGTCCTCGCCGACGAGGTCGCCTCCGGGCACACCCCGGCCGACCTCGACGTCCTCATGGAGCGCCTCGACTCCGTGTGGAACGCGCTCGCCTTCGACGCGCCCTGGAAGTCGGAGCAGGAGAAGGAGCACGCACGCGTGGCGCTCGAACGCTTCCTCCGGTGGCACGTGATGGACCGCACGGGGCGCACGCCCGTCACCAGCGAGCACGACTTCGACGTCACCCTCGAGGCGGGCGACTACGAGGTGCGCATCCGCGGCCAGATGGACCGCGTCGAGGCGGACGGCGAGGGCCGCGCCTACGTCGTCGACTTCAAGACCGGCAAGCAGGCGCCGACCGCGCGCGAGGTCGAGCGCCACCCCCAGCTCGCCGTCTACCAGCTCGCCGTCCGCGAGGGCGCCGTCGACGAGGCCTTCGGCGGCGTACGCCCCGAACCGGGCGGCGCCGAACTCGTCCAGCTGCGCCAGGGGGCCGCCAAGCGGGACGGCGGCGAGACGCTGCCCAAGGTGCAGGCCCAGCAGCCGCTGGAGGGGGAGTGGGTCGGCGAACTGCTCGCCACGGCGGCCGGCAAGGTCCTGGACGAGCGGTTCACCCCCACCGCCGGCCAGCACTGCACGCACTGCGCGTTCCGGGCGTCGTGCAGCGCCCGGCCCGAGGGACGCCACGTGGTGGAGTGAACGCCCGGCACCGTACGGCGGACGGGTGTGACGGACCGCACCATATCCGCTGACCTGCGCTTCCTTTCCGCACGGCGGGCGATTTGTCATCGACTGTCAGTGCCCGCCGCTAGCCTCTCCCCATGCCCGCCCGCATCACCGATCCCGAGCAGCTCAAGGAGCTCCTCGGGATCCCCTTCACCCCGGAGCAGACGGCCTGCATCACGGCGCCGCCCGCCCCGCAGGTGATCGTGGCCGGAGCAGGGTCGGGCAAGACGACCGTGATGGCCGCGCGCGTCGTCTGGCTGGTCGGCACCGGCCAGGTCGCCCCGGAGCAGGTCCTCGGCCTGACCTTCACCAACAAGGCCGCCGGCGAGCTCGCCGAACGCGTCCGCAAGGCACTCGTCAGGGCGGGCGTGACCGACCCCGACGTCATCGACCCGGACAATCCGCCGGGCGAGCCGGTGATCTCCACGTACCACGCCTTCGCGGGCCGCCTGCTGACCGACCACGGCCTGCGCATCGGCCTGGAGCCGACGTCCCGCCTGCTCGCCGACGCCACCCGCTACCAGCTCGCCGCGCGCGTCCTGCGCGAGGCCCCCGGCCCCTACCCGTCGCTCACCCGCTCCTTCGCCGACCTGGTCAGCGACCTTCTGGCACTCGACGCCGAGCTCGCCGAACACCTCGTACGCCCCGAGGACCTGCGCGTCTGGGACACCGGACTGCTGCGCACCCTGGAGGGTGCCAAGCTGACCAACGCCGACCTGCGCAAGGTGCCCGAGACGGCCGCCGCCCGCCGCCAACTGGCCGACCTGGTGCTGCGTTACCGCGCGGCCAAGCGCGAACGCGACCTGCTGGACTTCGGCGACCAGATCGCCCTGGCCGCGCGGCTGGCGCAGGTCCCCGAGGTGGGCCGGATCCTGCGCGACGAGTTCCGCGTGGTCCTCCTGGACGAGTACCAGGACACCTCCGTCGCCCAGCGCATCCTCCTGGCCGGCCTGTTCGGCGGCGGCACCGGCCACCCCGTGACCGCCGTCGGCGATCCCTGCCAGGCCATCTACGGCTGGCGCGGCGCCTCCGTCGCCAACCTCGACGACTTCCCCGAGCACTTCGCCCACACCGACGGCCGGCCGGCGACCCGCCAGGCGCTCAGCGAGAACCGCCGCAGCGGCGGCCGTCTCCTCGACCTCGCCAACGGCCTCGCCGAACCCCTGCGCGCCATGCACGCGGGCGTGGAGGCCCTCCGCCCGGCCCCCGGCGCCGAACGCGACGGACTGGTCCGCTGTGCGCTCCTGACGACCCACGCCGAGGAGATCGACTGGATCGCCGACTCCGTCGCCCACCTCGTCCGCACCGGCAAGGCGCCCGGCGAGATCGCCGTCCTGTGCCGCACGGCCACCGACTTCGCGGAGATCCAGGGCGCCCTGGTCGCCCGCGACGTGCCCGTCGAGGTCGTCGGGCTCTCAGGACTGCTGCACCTGCCCGAGGTCGCCGACCTCGTCGCCGTCTGCGAGGTCCTCCAGGACCCCGGGGCCAACGCCTCCCTGGTCCGGCTGCTCACCGGCCCACGCTGGCGCATCGGCCCCCGCGACCTCGCCCTCCTCGGCCGGCGCGCGCGGCTGCTCGTCGCCCACGCGCGCGGGGACGACGGTGACGACCCGGACCGGCGTCTCGCCGAGGCCGTCGAGGGAGTCGATCCGTCCGAGGTCATATCGCTCGCGGACGCCCTCGACACCTTCCTGGAGACCCCCCTGGACCGGGCGGACGACGACGGGCTGCCCTTCTCGCCGGACGCGCGCGTGCGCTTCGCGCGGCTCGCCGCCGAACTGCGCGACCTGCGCCGCTCCCTGTCCGACCCGCTGATGGACGTCCTGCACCGGGTCCTCGCCGTCACCGGCCTCGAGGTCGAACTGTCCGCGTCCCCGCACGCCCTGGCCGCCCGCCGCCGTGAGACCCTGTCGAACTTCCTCGACATCGCCGCCTCCTTCGCCGCCGGCGAGAACGAGGCCGGCCTGCTCGCCTTCCTCGGCTTCCTGCGCACCGCCGCCCAGTACGAGAAGGGCCTCGACAACGCCCTGCCCGGCGGCGAGAACACCGTCAAGGTGCTCACCGCCCACAAGTCCAAGGGCCTGGAATGGGACGTCGTCGCCGTCCCCGGACTGGTCACCGGCACCTTCCCCAGCGGCCAGGGCCGCGAGAAGTGGACCGCCCAGGCCAAGGTGCTGCCGCACGAGTTGCGCGGCGACGCCGACACCCTGCCCGACATCGACTCCTGGGACTCCCGGGGCATGAAGGCCTTCCACGAGGCCATGAAGGACCACCAGCACACCGAGGAACTGCGCCTCGGCTACGTCACCTTCACCCGCCCCCGCTCCCTGCTCCTCGGCTCCGGCCACTGGTGGGGCCCCACCCAGAAGAAGCCCCGCGGCCCCTCCGACTTCCTGCGGGCCCTCCACGACCACTGCGTGGCCGGCCACGGCGAGATCGAGGCCTGGGCGGACGAACCGGAGGAGGACGAGGAGAACCCCACCCTGCACCGGGCGACCGCCGACCAGGTCTGGCCGCTTCCCCTGGACGACGCCGCACTCGCCCGCCGCCGTGCCGCCGCCGAGACCGTCCTCGCCCACCTCGACGACCTCGCCCGCCCCGGGGAAGGCCACCCCGCCGCCACGCACGACCCGGACACCTACGACGACCCCGACTGGCCCCCGCCCCCCGACGAGGACGAGCCGCCCTACGACGAGGCCGACCCGTTCGACGACGACCTCGCTGCCGCATTCGACGACGACCCGGACGCCGGATTCGGCGACGGCCCCGACGCCGGATTCGCCGACGCACCCGGCACCGGCCTCGGCGAGGAGGGCCCCGACGACCGGGACGAGCGGGACACCGCCCGCCCGGCCGTACCCCACCAGGCCACGGCCCCCGAGCTCCGCGCCGTACGCCCCCGGCGGCCTTCCCTCACCCCCGAGGAGGCCCGCACCGTCGCCTCCTGGGACCGCGACCTCGACGCGCTCGCCGGCGAGCTCCTGCGCAGCCGCCGGAGCGTCACGGACGTCCCCCTCCCGGCGACACTGACCGCCTCGCAGCTGCTGCGCCTGGCCGCCGACCCCGACGGTCTCGCGCAGGAACTCGCACGCCCCATGCCCCGCCCTCCGCAACCGGCCGCGCGCCGCGGCACCCGGTTCCACGCATGGGTGGAGGCCCGCTTCGAGGAATTGACTCTTCCGCTGCTGGAACCGGACGACCTCCCCGGCACCGACGCGGAGATCGCCGACGAGCACGACCTCGACGCCCTCAAGGAGGCCTTCGAGCGCACCGAGTACGCCCGGCGCACCCCCTACCGCGTCGAGGCCCCCTTCCAGCTCGCCCTCGCCGGCCGCGTCGTACGGGGCCGTATCGACGCCGTCTACAAGGAGGGCGACGGCCCCACGGCCACGTACGAGATCGTCGACTGGAAGACCAACCGCGCCCGCACCGCCGACCCGCTCCAGCTCGCCCTCTACCGGGTCGCCTGGGCCGAGCAGCAGGGGGTGCCCGTGGAATCCGTCACAGCGGCGTTCCTCTATGTGCGCACCGGTGACGTCGTACGACCCGACGGACTGCCCGATCGTGCCGAGCTGGAGCGCCTGTTGACGGGAGAACAGGCCGCCGCGGACGACCGTGCGGGACGTCCCGCACAGGCAAACCGTGCACAACCGCCCGGCGAGGATGTCGGCGCGGGCCGATAGGCTCGTGACCATGAGCCATCCCGTTGACAGTGCCGTCAGCGCCGTCCGCACGTACATCGAGCGGCATCGCGCCGCCTTCCTCGACGACCTCGCCGAGTGGCTGCGGATCCCGTCGGTGTCGGCGCAGCCCGACCACGCCCCCGACGTACGGCGCAGCGCGGACTGGCTCGCCGCGAAGCTGGAGGAGACCGGCTTCCCCACCGCCGAGGTCTGGCAGACACCGGGCGCACCCGCCGTCTACGCCGAGTGGCCCTCCGGTGATCCCGAGGCACCCACCGTCCTGGTCTACGGCCACCACGACGTGCAGCCCGCCGCCCTCGAGGACGGCTGGGACAGCGACCCCTTCGAGCCCGTCGTCCGCGGAAACCGCCTCCACGCGCGCGGGGCGGCCGACGACAAGGGCCAGGTGTTCTTCCACGCCCTCGGCGTCCGCGCCCACCTCGCCGCCACCGGCCGCACTGCCCCGGCGGTCAACCTCAAGCTGCTCATCGAGGGCGAGGAGGAGTCCGGCTCCCCGAACTTCCGTGCCCTCGTCGAGGAGCACGCCGAGCGGCTCGCCGCCGACGCCGTGATCGTCTCCGACACCGGTATGTGGTCCGCGGACACCCCCACCGTCTGCACGGGCATGCGGGGCCTCGCCGAGTGCGAGATCCGGCTCCTCGGCCCCGACCAGGACATCCACTCGGGCTCGTTCGGCGGCGCGGTGCCCAACCCGGCCACCGCGGCCGCGCGGCTCGTCGCCGCCCTGCACGACGAGCACGGGCGCGTGGCCGTCCCCGGCTTCTACGACGGCGTCGTCGAGCTCACCGAACGCGAGCGCGAACTCTTCGCCGAGTTGCCCTTCGACGAGGAGCAGTGGCTGCGCACCGCCAAGTCGCACGCCACCCACGGCGAGGCCGGGCACACCACCCTGGAGCGCATCTGGGCCCGCCCGACCGCCGAGGTCAACGGCATCGGCGGCGGCTACCAGGGCCCCGGCAGCAAGACGATCATCCCGTCCTCGGCCTTCGTGAAGCTGTCCTTCCGGCTGGTCGCCGGACAGGAACCCGAGCTCGTCGAGAAGGCCGTCGGCGCCTGGGCCGCCGAGCAGATCCCCGCCGGCATCCGGTTCGAGATCGCGTTCAGCTCGGCCACGCGCCCGTGCCTGACCCCGCTGGACCACCCCGCCCTCGAGTCCGTGGTCCGTGCCATGGGCCGCGCCTTCGAGGGGCCCGTCCGCTTCACCCGCGAAGGGGGCTCGGGACCGGCCGCCGACCTTCAGGACGTCCTCGGTGCCCCGGTGCTCTTCCTGGGCATCTCCGTCCCCTCGGACGGCTGGCACGCGCCGAACGAGAAGGTCGAGCTGGACCTCCTCCTCAAGGGTGTGGAGACCACCGCGTATCTCTGGGGCGACCTGGCGGAGAACTGGCGCCATGCGCCTTGACGCCCCCGCTCGGCCCGGAGCGGGTTTGCGCGCGGCGCACACTGGAAAGGCCGCACCGCGACACCGCACCGGACCCGGTCGCCCCCTGCCGCACGTCCCGCTGAACCGCCCGCCGAATCAACCGTTCCACCGGGGGAGTTGGAAGCACCCGTGACCACCTGGACCGACCAGAACGCCGACCGGCCCATCTCGCTCACCGCACCGAGCGGCATCGACCGCGCCGCCCACCACCGGCTCGACGAGGCCTGGCTCGCCGCGGCGTGGAGCCACCCCACGACGCGTTGCTTCGTCGTCTCCGGCGGCCAGGTCCTCATCGACGAGACGGCCGACGGCCGGACCGAGCTCGTCATGACGCCCTCCTTCGAGGCCCCTCTCACCGAGGCGCACCGCTACTTCCTCGGCACCGACGAGGACGGCGTCAGCTACTTCGCCCTCCAGAAGGACGCCCTGCCCGGCCGCATCGACCAGTCCGCGCGCCCGGCCGGACTGCGCGAGGCCGGACTGCTGCTGTCACCCCGGGACGTCGGCCTGATGGTGCACGCCGTCGGCCTGGAGAACTGGCAGCGCACCCACCGCTTCTGCTCCCGCTGCGGCGAGCGCACGGTCATCGCGGCGGCCGGTCACATCCGGCGCTGCCCCGCCTGCGGCGCCGAGCACTACCCCCGCACCGACCCCGCGGTGATCATGGCCGTGACGGACGAGGACGACCGCATCCTCCTGGGCCGCCAGGTGCACTGGCCCGAGGGCCGCTTCTCGACCCTCGCCGGCTTCGTCGAGCCCGGCGAGTCCATCGAGCAGGCCGTGCGCCGCGAGGTGTTCGAGGAGGCCGGCATCACCGTCGGCCAGGTCGACTACATCGCCAGCCAGCCCTGGCCGTTCCCCTCCAGCCTCATGCTGGGCTTCGTCGCCCGCGCCACCTCCACCGACATCGACGTCGACGGGGACGAGATCCACGAGGCCCGCTGGTTCTCCCGCGACGAACTGGGCGCCGCCTTCGAGTCCGGCGAGGTCCTGCCGCCGTACGGCATCTCGATCGCGGCCCGCCTGATCGAGCTCTGGTACGGCAAGCCGCTGCCCACGCGCAGCTTCATCTGACGCAGCATGTGACAAAGGACATGGAAAGGGCGGCCTCCCGAGCTCCGGAGGCCGCCCTTTCCGTACGGGGTCACGCGCTGATCTTCTGCTTCACCTGCGCCAGCGACGGGTTCGTCAGCGTCGAACCGTCAGCGAACAGCACGGTCGGCACCGTCTGGTTTCCGCCATTCGCCTTCTCCACGAACGCCGCGGACTCCGGGTCCTGCTCGATGTTGATCTCGGTGTACGCGATGCCCTCGCGGTCCAGCTGCTTCTTCAGCCGCTGGCAGTAACCGCACCACGTGGTGCTGTACATCGTCACAGTGCCCAGCATGTCTCTCGTGCTCCTTCGGCGGGTGGGGAACGGGTGGTCGCAGGAGGAGAACGTACGTGAAAGGCACACCATTCCCGTGCCGCGAGGACGGCAGGGGGTGACCCTCGCCGCATTGGTACGACTATCGGGGGCCGCCTGTGGACAACCGGCTCACCCGTCTCCGCCGACCTGGCAGCATGGCCGTGTGACAGCAGCAACGCACTCCCCCCTCTTCCCGCAGGCCCCCCGGTCGGCCGACGCGGTGCTCGAAGGGCTCGACCCCGAGCAGCGCGAGGTCGCCACCTCCCTGCACGGTCCGGTGTGCGTGCTGGCGGGAGCCGGCACGGGCAAGACCCGGGCGATCACCCACCGCATCGCCTACGGGGTGCGCGCCGGCATCCTGCAGCCCTCCAGCGTGCTCGCCGTCACCTTCACCAACCGCGCCGCCGGGGAGATGCGCGGCCGGCTGCGGCAGCTCGGCGCCCAGGGCGTCCAGGCCCGCACCTTCCACTCCGCCGCCCTCCGTCAGCTGCAGTACTTCTGGCCGAAAGCCATCGGTGGCGCCCTGCCCCGGCTCGTCGACCGCAAGATCCAGCTCGTCGCGGACGCGGCCGCCGCCTGCCGCATCCGCCTGGACCGCGGGGAGCTGCGGGACGCCACAGCGGAGATCGAGTGGTCCAAGGTCACCCAGACCGTCCCCGCCGACTACGCCCTCGCCGCCGCCAAGGCCGGCCGCGAAGCACCCCGTGACCCCGCCGAGATCGCCCAGATCTACTCCGCCTACGAGGACCTCAAGCGTGACCGCGGGGTCATCGACTTCGAGGACGTCCTCCTGCTCACCGTCGCCGTCCTCCAGGACCGGCACGACATCGCCGAGCAGGTCCGCGCCCAGTACCACCACTTCGTGGTCGACGAGTACCAGGACGTCAGCCCCCTCCAGCAGCGCCTGCTGGAGCTGTGGCTCGGCGAGCGCGACAACCTGTGCGTGGTCGGCGACGCCAGCCAGACGATCTACTCCTTCACCGGTGCCACCCCCGACCACCTCCTCGACTTCCGCACCCGCCACCCCGGCGCCACCGTCGTCAAGCTGGTCCGCGACTACCGCTCCACCCCTCAGGTCGTCCACCTCGCCAACGGTCTGCTCTCCCAGGCCCGCGGCCGCGCCGCCGACCACCGCCTGGAGCTGGTGTCGCAGCGCGCCCCGGGACCGGAACCCGTCTACGCCGAGTACACCGACGAGCCCGCCGAGGCCGAGGGCGCCGCCCGCCGTATCCGGGACCTCCTCGCCGCGGGGGTCCCGGCCGCCGAGATCGCCGTCCTGTTCCGCACCAACGCCCAGTCGGAAACCTACGAACAGGCCCTCGCCGACGCGGGCATCCCCTACCAGCTGCGCGGCGCCGAGCGCTTCTTCGACCGGCCCGAGGTGCGCAAGGCCGGAGTCGCCCTGCGCGGCGCGGCCCGCTTCGGCGGCAACGACACGCTCCTGGAGGACGCCGTCGACCTGCCCTCGCAGGTGCGTGCCGTCCTCTCCGGCGAAGGGTGGAGTCCACAGCCGCCGGCCGGCTCCGGAGCCGTCAGGGAGCGCTGGGAGTCGCTGGCCGCGCTGGTCAGCCTCGCCCAGGACTTCGAGGCCGCCCGGCCCGGCGCCACCCTCGCCGACCTGGTCGCCGAACTCGACGAACGCGCCAACGCCCAGCACGCCCCGACCGTCCAGGGCGTCACCCTCGCCTCCCTGCACTCGGCCAAGGGCCTGGAGTGGGACGTCGTCTTCCTGGTCGGCGTCGCCGAGGGCATGATGCCGATCACCTACGCCAGGACCGACGAGCAGATCGAGGAGGAGCGCCGCCTCCTCTACGTCGGGGTCACCCGCGCCCGCGAACGCCTCCATGTCTCCTGGGCGCTCGCCCGCTCACCCGGCGGACGCCCCAGCCGCCGCCCCAGCCGCTTCCTCGACGGACTGCGCCCCGGCTCCGGCACGGGAGCCGCCCGGGGCGGGGGAGCCTCCGGAGGCATCGAGCGCGGCTTCGGCGGGGCCGCCGCGGGCACCCCGGGGGTGGTGCGCCGCACCCAGCGCACCCCGGCCCGCTGCCGGGTCTGCGGTCGCACGCTCACCGACGCCGGCGAGCTGAAGCTGATGCGCTGCGAGGGCTGCCCCTCCGACATGGACGAGGGCGTCTACGAGCGGCTGAGGGAGTGGCGCGCGGCCCAGGCACGGCGCAACGGACAGCCCGCGTTCTGCGTCTTCACCGACAAGACGCTGATGGCGATCGCCGAGGCCGTCCCCGACGAGCCGGGCGCACTCGCGCGGATCCCCGGGGTCGGCGCGCGCAAGCTCAACCGCTACGGCGCCGACGTCCTGGCCATCTGCGCAGGCCAGCCGCTCACGGACGAGGACGAGGGGGAGGGCGGGGGGACGGATGCGAACTCGTCGAAAAAATAGTTTGCGCATGCCCCAGCAATCCCCATAGGTTCTTAGACACGGAAACGGCGGCCTTCTCCAAGGCCCTGGTTCCGTGCTCTACTTACATATCCGTTGGACTGGGCTCACCCCCGGTCCCCCGAGACGCCGAGAGGAGGCGATTCCAGTGATCATCATCAACAGCAGCTCCATCAGCACCGCCAAACTGACCGATCGCTCGATCGTCTCCGCGTGCATGCTCGGCGCCTCGACCCTGGGCACCGGTCTGTCCGGCATTCGTGCCGGCCGGCTGGCGTCCTCCTCCGGTGCCCCCGCGGGCCTTCCCGTCCGCGAGCGCGATGAGCGACCGACCAAGGCACTGGAAGCAGTAGCGGCACAGGCGCAGGCCTATGCCTTTACGGCGGCCGGTGCCGGATTCCGGAAGCAGACGACGCAGCACCACCTGATGTGGGCCTTCCGTGGGCCAGAACCCTGGAGTGATCCAGCCTGATCTCGATCAGGCCGGCGCCTTCAGGGCCGCGGAACCCCATCCGGGATCCGCGGCCCTTCTGTTTGTCCCCGTACCGGGGACGGGCGGGCGAAGGGGCCTCGGGACAAGAAACGCCGACACCCGGTCCAACAGGACCGGACCGACAGACGAGGAAGACGAACCGTGCAACTCGAAGCGCACGCCCCGTCCGTACCGCCTTCCGAAACGATCCCCCCGCCCGGCCTCACGGAGGACTCCGCCTTGACCCCGCTCACCGCGCTCACCGCGCTCGACGACGCCATCGAGAACCTCGGCGTACCCGTCCCCTGCCGCTCCTACGACCCGGAGGTCTTCTTCGCCGAGTCGCCCGCGGACGTCGAGTACGCCAAGTCCCTGTGCCGCACCTGCCCGCTGATGGAGGCCTGCCTCGCCGGCGCCAAGGAGCGGCGTGAGCCCTGGGGTGTCTGGGGTGGCGAACTGTTCGTCCAGGGCGTCGTCGTCGCCCGGAAGCGGCCGCGTGGCCGCCCGCGCAAGAACCCGGTCACAGCATGAACACCGCCGGAACGATCGACCGCCCCCTCACGCAAGACCCCACGAAGCAGGCCCCGATGAAGCCGTTCACCAGCGAGCCCGAAGGTTCCGCGACCGAAGACGTCACCACCACCGGCGCGATCGACTCGCGTCAGAACAGGACCCGAGAGATGCAACTCATTCCAGAAGCCCTGGCCCGTGCGCATATGCACGAGCGACTGCAGGAGGCCGAGCGGGACCGTCAGGCCGTGCGCCTGGTGGCGGCCCGCCGGATGCAGCGCAGGGCCGAGCGCGCGTCGATGCGTGCTCGCCGGGCGCTCGCCATGGCCGTGATGCAGTAACCCACACCCACCGGAAGCGGTGGCCTCCCGGCGAGGGAGGCGGAAACTGTCCCCGCGGGGGCCGGTCCGTCCGAACGGACCGGCCCCCGCGGTGCGTTGTGCCCGCGGCTCCCGGCTGTCAGGCCTCGGCCACCGACTCTCCCGCGTCGAACTCGTCCAGCTCCTCGGCGAGGACGAATCCCGGCAGCCACTCCTCCAGTTCGTCCCGCAGCCGCACCGTCGCGCCGAGCTGACACAGCACACCGATCGTGCTCAGGGTCACCCGGTGTATGAGCAGATAGGCCGGCGGCAGGTTGAGCTGCTTGCCCAGTTGGTGGGCGGGGGAGCGGGGGTCGGCGATCCGGGCCGCCTGGCTGCGCATCCAGCCGCGGGTGAAGGTGAACTCCTCCGCCTTGGCCGGTTCGATGATCGGCAGCAGGTAGTCCAGAACCGCGTCGGGGTCCAGTTCGATGGACTCCTTGACGAAGCCTTCCGTGCAGAGCAGTTCGTAGACGGCGTCGGCCTCGCCGTCCAGGGTCATGCGCAGGGATTCGCCGATCGATTCCGGCAGGCCGCCGGAGAGCCGGTCGACCGTGCCGAAGTCCAGCACGCCCAGCCGCCAGTCGTCCTCGCCGTCCGGTCCGCCGGGCAGCAGACGGAAGTTACCGGGGTGCGGGTCGGCGTGCAGCAGGCCGGTGCGGGCAGGGCCGGAGAACAGGAAGCGGGCCAGCAACTGACCGGCGCGGTCACGCTGCTCCTGGGTGCCCTCGGAGATCACCTCGGACAGGGGGACGCCGTCGATCCACTCGGTGATCAGGATCTGCTCGCACTGGTGCACCACCGCCGGGACCACCACGTCCGGGTCATCGGCGAATTCCTCCGCGTGGGCCTGCTGGGCCTGTGCCTCCAGGGCGTAGTCCAGTTCCTCGGAGACCCGGTCCCGGAGCTCGGAGATCAGCGGCTTGACGTCCATGCCGGGAATCAGGGGGCCCAACAGGCGTGCGAAGCGGCTGAGTTGGTTCAGGTCGGAGAGCAGGGCCTCACCCGCCCCCGGATACTGCACCTTGACCGCGACCGGCCGGCCGTCGTGCCACACCCCGCGGTGCACCTGGCCGATGGAGGCGGCCGCGGCGGGCTTGTCGTCGAACTCGACGAACAGGTCGGGCCAGTCCTCGCCGAGCCGCTCCGCGAGCACCGTGTGCACCGTGCGGGTCGGCATCGGCGGCGCCGCGTCCTGGAGCTTCGTCAGCGCCGCACGGTAGGGGCCGGCGACCTCCTCGGGCAGGGCGGACTCGAAGACGGACAGGGCCTGTCCGAACTTCATGGCGCCGCCCTTCAGCTCGCCGAGGACCTTGAACAGCTGCTCGGCGGTCCGCTGTTGCAGCTCACGGCCGACGATCTCCGCGGACTCACCGACGATTCGCTTGCCAAGGCCCCAGGTCGCCCGCCCGGCGAAGCCGAGCGGCAGCGCGGCGAGCTTGGCGGTCCGGGTGACCGCCTTCCGGGGAAGATCAGACATGCGCCCTCCAAGTCCCAGCCTGCCGCGCCGCCACTGTCGTACGGCGTAAGTCCTTCGAATGCCGTTGCTCTGCCATTGTCGCGTGCGATCCCCCGTCCTCGGGTGTGTGTTCCGCCCTACCTTTCTCCTCACCCTTCCTCGCGGCACCGCAAGGACACGCGGAATGGGGCCACACCGGCCGGGCGTGCCACTGCAGAGTGGGCAAGGACACCTCCCAGCGAGCTCCCGCGCTGGAGGGGACCCGGCCGTCCAGGAAGGTGAGCGCATGGGCGGCCGCCAGGCCGGCGACCGCCGTGGCCAGGGTCAGGTCGCAGGCCCGCACCGGGCGGCGGCTGCCGGACTGCCACTGCGCGACCAGCCGCGGCCAGGTCTCGTCCCGGTCGGCGCGCGCCTGTTGAAGACAGCCCGCGCAGCCCGTCTCACCGGGCAGGACGAGCGGCCCGACGACACCCGTCGCCTCCACCACCCCGGCGTAGAGGTGCGGAGTGCCCGAGGCCAGCAGGGGTTCGGCCGCCCCCGGGGCCGGCGCGTGCACGGACACGTCGTCCCGTGGCGCGACGACCACCAGGGCGAAGCCGGGGGTCCCCTCCTCGGCCGGTGACCGCGAGCCTCTGCGCCGCGGGCGCTCCGGGGCTGCCCTGCGCACGGCCCGGCGTGCGGCCTCCTCCCGGCGCTCGCCGACCGACTCGGCGGCCAGCCCGCCCGGTGCGACGTCCCCCGGCTCCACCAGGCCGCCGTCGCGTACGTCCACCTCGCCGATCCCCGCGCCCGACAGCAGCGCGGCCAGCACCGCCCCGACCCGGCCCGCGCCGCGCACCCGCACCCGCAGCCGCCGCCGGGCCGCGAGGTGACCGAGCGCCTCGCCCGGTGCCGAGGTGGTCAGCGACAGCGAGGCGAGGTCGGGCCGGAGCCGGTCCAGGACCGCCGTCCTCTCCCGCAGGTCCGCCGCGTCCGGCCCGCCCCCGCGTGCGTCGTCGAGCAGTCCCGCCCGCGCCAGCCGCTCCACGAGCTGGTCCACATGACCGTCCGGCAGGTCCATGCGGCGCCCCTCCTCACGCAGCAGCTCGAGCCCGCGGGTGCCGTCCAGCAGATCGAGGAAACTCCCCGTCGCCGTGTCCACCGGACCGAGTGTCAGCGCGTGCGCCGGAGTCATCCCGAACTGCACGGTGTTGAGGTCCCGCCAGCCGCGCCGCAGCGCGGGCTTCACCCTCGGATGCATCAAAAACCCCCGTATGCCCGGAAACTCCCCGTACGTCGGCGGAGCGGGGGCGTGGGGGCGTCCTCGCTCCGCCGACGAGTGCCAGCATGCCCGGCGCCGCCGAGCCGTGCCGGAAGTTGTCCACAGGCGCAGGCATTCGTCGTACAAATCCGTCGTATGAGGCAAACCAGGGGTGCGGGACCGGAACCCGACCGCCTCGGGGTCGGGACTTCCGCCGTGTGCAGCGGGTAACGTCGGGGCGTGCCCGCCGACCCCCTGCACCGCGCCGGAACGCCACAGCGCAGCACGACGAGCCAGCCGCCGAGCGGCTCGGGGGCGAGCCCGATCGAGGTCCGCAGGAGTGCCCGTCGACGCCGGACGGTCTCCGCGTACCGTGAGGGCGATCGCACCATCGTGCTCATCCCCGCCCGGATGTCCGAGGCCGAGGAACAACGCTGGGTGAGCGTCATGCTCGACAAACTGGCCGCGCAGGAGAGCAGGCGGGTGCCCGGCGACACCGAACTGGCGGAGCGCGCCGAGCGGCTGTCGGCCCAGTACTTCGGCGGCCGGGCCCGGCCCGCCTCGGTGCGCTGGGTGACCAACCAGAACACCCGTTGGGGCTCCTGCACCCCGGCCGAGCGCAGCATCCGTCTGTCGCACCGCCTGCAGGGCATGCCCGAGTACGTCATCGACTACGTCCTCGCCCACGAGCTCGCCCATCTGCTCGTGCCGGGCCACGGCCCCGACTTCTGGCGGCTGCTGGAGGCCTACCCGCGCACGGAGCGGGCCCGGGGCTATCTCGAGGGAGTGGTGGCCGCGCAACGGCTGCCGCACCTGACCGGCGCACGCGAGGAGTGACGCGGGGGGCGCGGAGCGTGCGCGCGCCCGGTATCAGGTGCCGCGGGTTGTGTACCGGGTCTGTACCGACATCGTGCGTTGTCGGAGTTTGCCGTTAGCCTGACGCGACGCACTCGCAATCGGGATGGGGGACGGTCGTTACGCATGCCCAGGGAATTCCAGCGCGGCCACAAGGCCAGGATCAGTGACCTCACCGCGGGCACCGATCTGTACGTAGGCGTGCAGATCTCCGCCCCCGGCCTGACCTTCGACATCAGCTGCTTCGGCCTCGACGCCGACGAGCGGCTCTCGGACGACCGGTACTTCGTCTTCTTCAACCAGCCGAAGTCCCCCGAGGAGTCCATCCAGCTCCTGGGCACCCAGGCGGGCGACACGGAGTCCTTCCGCATCACGCTGGACCGGATTCCGCCGCAGATCCGCAAGCTGTCCTTCACCGCGACCATCGACGGTGCCGGGCAGATGTCGCAGATCAACCCCGGCTACATCCGCATCGTCGCGGGCGGCGAGGAAGTGGCCCGGTACGCGTTCAACGGCTCGGAGTTCACCACCGAGCGGGCCGTGATGCTGGGCGACTTCTATCTGAAGGACGTCTGGCGCTTCGCGGCCGTCGGACAGGGCTTCGACGGCGGCCTGGAGGCGCTGCTGAAGAACTTCGGCGGCGAGGTCGCGGAGGAGGAGGCGCCCGCCGCTCCCCAGCAGCCGCAGCCCCAGACCGGCGCCACCCCCGGCTTCGCGCCGCCCGCGTTCGGCGCCCCGTCCGCACCCGCTCCCGCCCCGGCGCCCGTGCCCGCCCCGCAGCAGCCCCAGCCCGCTCCGCAGGGCTTCGTGCCGCCGCCCGCCCCGACCCCGCCGGCGCCCTCGGTGCACGCCGCGCCGACGATCGTCGCGCCCATGCCCACGCCGCCCGGCGGCATCCAGGCCCCGCCGCTTCCGGCGCCGCCCGGACCTCCCGGTGGCCCCCAGCCGCCGTACGGCCAGCCGCCGCAGCAGCAGTCGTACGGCCAGGGCGTCACCCCGACCGCGCCGATGCCGCCCGGCTACGGACAGCCCCAGGCGCCCCAGGCCCCGATGCCGCCCGGCTACGGCCAGCAGCCCCCGTTCGGACAGGTGCCCGGCCAGCAGGCGTACGGGGTGCCGCAGGGCGCGCCCCAGGGCGGTGCCGGAGTGACCGCCGCGCTCCAGCAGTTCAAGGAGACCCCCACCGGTCAGCGCTGGACGCAGCAGAACAAGAAGCTGATCCGCGTCGACCTCGGCATCGGCGGCCAGCCCGTGCTCGCCCGCCAGGGCAGCATGGTGCTCTACCAGGGCAAGGTCGACTTCAGCTACAAGGGCGCCGGGTTCGCCGGCCGGATCGTGGGCAACGCGACCGGCCAGGAGATGCAGCTGATGCGCTGTACCGGCCAGGGCCAGGTGTTCCTCGCCGACAACTCCACGATGGTGCACCCCATCGAACTCCAGGGCGACGGCATCTGCGTCTCCGCCGAGAACGTCCTCGCCTTCGACGAGAGCCTGCAGTACGAGGTCCGGCGCATCGAGGGGCACGGCATCCCCGGCGGCGCCCTGTTCACCATGCAGTTCACGGGCACCGGCACGATCGTCGTGAAGACGCACGGCACGCCCGTCGTCCTGCCGGTCACCCCCACCACGTTCGCCGACTGCAACGCCGTGGTCGCCTGGTCGTCCGCCGCCCAGGTGGTCGTCTCCAGCCAGGTGCGGATGCGCCGCAACGCCTACCCCGGCGACACCGGGGAGAGCGTCAACCTCCAGTTCCGGGGCGCGCCCGGCAACTTCATCGTCGTCCAGCCGTACGAGGTCTGAGGGAGCCCGTCATGAACCAGCCGCTCGCGGGCTATGCCCCCGCACCCGTCACCGCCCGCATGGAGAACCACGGCAACCACATGCTGAAGGTCGCCATGCAGACCGGGAACGACCTTCTCGCGCGCGTGGGCTCGATGGTCGCCTACGAGGGCTTCGTCCAGTACGAGCCCAACCCGCCGGCCGTGCGCCAGATCGCACGCGACTGGATGACCGGGGAGGGCGCGCCCCTGATGAAGTGCTCCGGCGACGGACTGCTCTACCTCGCCGACTACGGCGCGAACGTCGTCGTGATCAACCTCAACGGCGACGGCATCTCGGTCAACGCCACCAACCTGCTGGCCTTCGACGCGCACCTCACCTGGGGCGTCGAGCGGGTCAAGGGCCTGGCGAAGTTCGCCGGGCAGGGCTTGTGGAACACCAAGATCTCCGGACAGGGCTGGGTCGCGCTCACCTCCCGCGGCAAGCCGATCGTGGTCGACTGCGGCGGCGGCGAGGACGAGACCTACGTCGACCCCGACGCGCTCGTCGCCTGGTCGCCGAACCTCAAGGTGAAGGGCAAGCGCAGCTTCAAGGCGCAGTCGCTCATCGGCCGCGGCAGCGGCGAGGCCTACCAGATGGCCTTCTCGGGCCAGGGCATCGTCGTCGTCCAGCCCAGTGAGGACAGCACCGACCGCCTCCGGATCCGGGGCTGAGGGGGAGCCAGAAACGCCATGCAGAGCTCACTTTTCGCGCACAACGACTCGCAGACCCAGGAACGCTGGAGCCTGCAGAACAAGCAGATGCTCCGCGTCGTCCTGGAGGGCCACGACGACATCCTCGCCCGCAAGGGCACGATGGTCGCCTACCAGGGCCTCGTCGAGTTCGACGCCGAGTACCAGAGCAACCAGCAGGGACGCGCGCGTGCGCGCACGGGCGAAGGCCTGGACCTGATGCGCTGTCACGGGCAGGGCACGGTCTACCTCGCCAACCTCGCCCAGTACATCCACCTCGTGGACGTCGAGCAGGACGGCCTCACCGTCGACAGCAGCTACGTCCTCGCCATGGACTCCTCGCTGCACCACGAGGTCATCGCCGTCGACAGCCTCTACGGCATCTCCGGCTCCGGGAAGTACCAGCTCAACATCACCGGGCGCGGCCGGGTCGCCCTGATGACCTCGGGCGCGCCGCTGATGATGCAGGTCACGCCCGACAAGTACGTCAACTGCGACGCGGACGCCATCGTGGCCTGGTCCACCGGGCTGCGTGTGCAGATGCAGGCCCAGACGCACTCCTCCGGGGTGTGGCGCCGGCGCGGCAACACCGGCGAGGGCTGGGAGCTCAGCTTCATGGGCACCGGGTTCGCGCTGGTGCAGCCCAGCGAGCTGCTGCCGCCGCAGAACGCCCAGGTCGGGTCCGGCCTCGCCGCGCAGTACGGCATGGGCCAGCACGGGGCACGGGGACAGAACCAGGGCAACGTCTGGAGCTGACCCTTCCCGCGGGGTCCAGAAGACAGACGTAAGGGGCGGTCACCCTGGTGACCGCCCCTTACGCACGCACCGGCCTCACAGCCGCGCGCGGGTCGCCTCCAGCAGCCGTACGACCGACTGGTCCGCCACGGCCGCCACCTCGTCGTAGCCGAACCAGCGCAGGTCCAGGGACTCGTCGCTGATCGCCTCCACGGCCCCCGCCGGAGCGAGCGCCGCGTACTGGACGTCGAGGTGCCATGCGCACGGGGTCAGGTGCCGGTCCAGGCGCACGGGGCCGCCGGGCAGCAGGCTCAGCCCCGCGATGCCGGACTCCTCCGTCCCCTCGCGCAGGGCGGCCGCGGCCAGCGTCTCGTCGGCCGGCTCGCAGTGGCCGCCCATCTGCAGCCACTTCCGGATCTTCTTGTGCAGCGTGAGCAGCACACGCCCGCGTGAGGGGTCGATCACCAGGGCGCTCGCCGTGATGTGCCCGTCCCCGCAGGCCTTCCACAGGCCGTCGGGGTGGGACGCGAGATGGTCCAGGTAGACCTGGCGCAGGTCGGCCTGCTCCTCGTAGCCCTTGAGTACGAGGACCGCGTCGTCGTAGAGACTCACTCGGCGTCGTCGCCCCCGTCGTCGTCCTGGGTGCCGTCCTTCTTCAGGTTCGGCTTCTCGGCCGAGCCGCCACCGCTCCCCGCCTCGCCGAGCATCTTCTCCAGCTCGGAGAAGTCCAGCTGCTCGCGGTGCACGAAACCGTCCGGGTCGTCCAGGTCGGAGGCCGTCGGCAGCATGTCGGGGTGCGCCCAGAGGGCGTCACGGCCGTCGACACCGCGCGCGTCCGTCAGCGACGCCCACAGGCGGGAGGCGTCCCGCAGACGCCGCGGGCGGAGCTCCAGACCGATCAGCGTGGCGAACGTCTGCTCCGCCGGGCCGCCCGTGGCACGGCGGCGACGCAGGGCCTCACGCAGCGCGTCGGCCGACGACAGCCGCGGCTTGGCGGCCGCGTGGACCACCGCGTCCACCCAGCCCTCGACGAGCGCCAGAGCCGTCTCCAGGCGGGCCAGGGCGGCCTTCTGCTCCGGCGTGTCCTCCGGCTGGAACATGCCCTGCTGCAGCGCGTCCTGCAACTGCTCGGGGTTCTGCGGGTCGAACTGGCCGACCACGTCCTCCAGCTTGGCCGTGTCGACCTTGATCCCGCGGGCATAGCCGTCGACCGCCCCGAACAGGTGCGAGCGCAGCCACGGCACGTGCGCGAACAGACGCTGGTGAGCGGCCTCGCGCAGGGCCAGGTACAGCCGGACCTCGTCCTGGGGGATGCCCAGGTCCTTGCCGAACGAGCCGATGTTCAGCGGCAGCAGCGCCGCCTTGCCGACCGGGCCGAGCGGCAGGCCGATGTCGGTCGAGCCGACCACCTCGCCCGCCAGGACACCGACGGCCTGCCCGATCTGCGAGCCGAACATCGCGCCGCCCATCGAACGCATCATGCCGATCAGCGGGCCGGCCATGGCCTGCATCTCCTCCGGCAGGACGTCGCCCATGGCCGCGCCGACGCGCTCGGCGACCGGGTCGACGAGCTCCTTCCACGCGGGCAGGGTCGCCTCGACCCACTCCGCGCGCGACCACGCCACGGCCGAGCCCGCGCCGGACGGCAGGGACGTCACGTCGTCCAGCCACAGATCGGCCAGACGGACGGACTCCTGGACCGCGGTGCGCTCGGCCGGGCCGACGCTGGCGTCCTTCACGCCGTCCGACGTGCCCTGGGAGACGGTCTGGCGGGCGATCTGCTTGGCCATGTCCCAGTTCACCGGGCCGCCCTCGTACGAGAGCATCTGGCCCAGCTGCTGGAAGGCGGCGCCCAGGTCGGTGGGGTTCAGCGAACCGAACATGGCCGCGAGCGGATTGTCGGCACCTGGACCGCCCGGACCACCGAAGCCGCCGGCTCCGGGAAACCCGAAACCGAACGGGTTGGCCGGTCCCTGACCACCACCGCTCTGCTGGTCCTTCTTCTTGCCCTCGTCGCCGTCCTCCGGCTCCTCCGGCGGAAGGCCGAATCCGAATGGGGTGTCACTCACGGGGTTCCTCGGCTGGTAAGGCCACCGGTTCTCACCCGGCGGCGCGGCTGCCCTGCAACACCACCCAGCGTAGACACCCCGGGGCTCGATCGGGCCTCGGTGCTTCGCCGACTCTTGGCCTGCGGCAGGATGGATGCCACCTGGTACGTACGCGTCACTCGCGCCCGTATGCCAAGACAACCGCTGGAGACACCTGGTGAGTTCCCCAGATCCGCAGGTTCGCGCAGCGCGAAACCACTCAACCCCGGGCGGTTCGCGCGGGCCCGTCGTCGCCGTGACCGGCGCCGCCACCGGGGTCGGCGCGCTGCTCACCGAGCGGCTCGCCGCATCGGACGAGGTCAAGCAGGTCGTCGCCATCGACGAGCGACGGGGCGAGTGCGACGCGGCGCAGTGGCACATCCTCGACGTCCGTGACCCGGCGATCGCCGACAAGCTGCGCGGGGCGGACGTCGTGGTCCACCTCGCGCTCGATCTCGACCTGGGGAGTGACGCCGCCGCCCGGACGGCCTACAACGTGCGCGGGACGCAGACCGTGCTGACGGCCTCCGCGGCGGCCGGGGTGCGCCGTGTCGTGCTGTGCACCTCCTCGATGGTCTACGGGGCGCTGCCGGACAACGAGCTGCCGCTCTCGGAGGACGCGGAGCTGCGGGCCACGGCGGAGGCGACCGGCGTCGGGGACCTGCTGGAGATCGAACGGCTGGCGCGCCGGGCGCCCCGCGCGCACCCGGGGCTGAACGTCACCGTGGTGCGGCCGGCGGTGCTGGTGGGGGGTACGGACACGGCGCTGACCCGGTACTTCGAGTCGCCCCGGCTGCTGGTGGTGGCCGGGTCGCGGCCGGCCTGGCAGTTCTGCCACGTCGAGGATCTGTGCAGTGCGCTGGAGTACGCCGTTCTCGAGAAGGTCGACGGGGAGCTGGCGGTCGGGTGCGACGGGTGGCTGGAGCAGGAGGAGGTGGAGGAGCTCAGCGGGATCCGGCGGATGGAACTGCCGTCGGCGGTGGCGTTGGGGGCGGCGGCGCGGCTGCACCGGATCGGGCTGACGCCGTCTCCGGCGGGGGACCTGGCGTACACGATGTACCCGTGGGTGGTGAGCGGGTCGCGGCTGCATGACGCGGGGTGGCGGGCGCGGTGGACCAATGAGGAGGTGCTCGCGGAGTTGCTGGAGGAGGTCGCCGGGCGGCACACGGTCGCCGGGCGGCGGCTGGGGCGGAAGGACGCGACTGCGGCGGGGGCCGCGGGGGCGACGGTGGCTCTGCTGGGTGCGGCGGCTGTGGTGCGGAGGGCTCGGAAGGCGCGGCGGCGGGTGTGAGGGCGGGGTGGGCGCCGGGAGGTCTTCGCCCCCGCCGCCCTTACCCTTCCCACCCCCAGGGGCTCCGCCCCTTCGCCCCCGCCGAGGGCTCCGCCCCCAGGCCCCCCACGGGGCTGCGCCCCTGTACCCCCACGGGGCTGCGCCCCTGTACCCCCACGGGGCTGCGCCCCTGTACCCCCACGGGGCTGCGCCCCTGTACCCCCACGGGGCTGCGCCCCTTGGACTCCCGCGCCCCTGCACCGCCACGGGGCTCCAACCCTTGGACCGCCGGCGGGGTGAGTCTTCTGGACCTGGCGGGCTGAGCCCTTGCACCCCCAGGGGTTCCGTCCCTGTACCCCGGCGGGCTCCGCCCCCCTGTACCCCCACGGGCTGCGCCCCTCCCCCCCCGCGGGGCTGCACCCCCGCCCCCCCGGCGGGCCGGCCCCCCGGAACCCGAGGGGGCCGCGTCCCCGCCCCCGGGAGGGGTTCCGGCCCCAGACCCCGCTTCCTCCCCGGACGGGCAGTCCTCGGTTGCGGATGGGCTGGGTTCCCGCTGTTCGGGGGCGTGGGGCACGATGGGGGTATGGCATCGACCTTCGATCATCCCGGTGAGCGGGCAGCTCAGGATCCCGTCAAGCTGATCGCCGTCAGGGACACCGCGCTCTCCCTGGACGAGGTCTTCCGGGCCGTCGGGGACGACGCGGCCGGGGGGACGGCGTTGTTCGTGGGCACCGTGCGGAATCATGACGGGGGTGCCGATGTCGACACGCTCGGGTACTCCTGTCATCCCAGTGCCGAGGCGGAGATGCGGCGGATCGCGGAGAAGGTCGTCGCCGAGTTCCCGGTGCGGGCGCTCGCGGCGGTGCACCGCGTCGGGGACCTCGTCGTCGGTGATCTCGCCGTGGTCGTCGCCGTCTCGTGCCCGCATCGTGGGGAGGCCTTCGAGGCCTGCCGGAAGCTGATCGACGATCTCAAGCACGAGGTGCCCATCTGGAAGCACCAGAAGTTCTCCGACGGGACCGAGGAGTGGGTCGGGGCCTGCTGAGGCCGGACGGCCGACACTCCCGGACCTCCGGTTGCGTAACCCCACCCCTGCCGTGAGCGTTGTCAGTGCGGATGGTTAATCTGCTGATCAGTCAGTTGCGGTATGGGGTTGGGAGGTCGGCATGGCTGCGCTCGCCTGGTTGCTGATTCCGCTTGTGGCTGCGATCGGTGCCGGCCTGTGGGGGAGCTGGGCCAACCGCACCCGCAGGACGCGCGGCGACGGGCCCGAACTCGACGGGTACGCCCGTTTCCGGGCCGCGATGGAGAGGTCCGCCGTCCTGGAGAAGCCGGCCGGCGCCGCGAAGACGGTCGTCAGGGAGAGGTCCCACTCCAGTACCTGACCCGGGTGGTGGCCCTGACGGTGCGCTGACAGAACCGTCCCGTACTGTCGAGGCATGCCACGCCGCACCGCGACGATGCTCGCCTCCACCCTCATGCTGATCGCGCTCCTCTGCGCTGGAGTGCTCATCAACGTGCCGTACGCCGAGATGTCCCCGGGACCGACGGTGAACACGCTCGGCGAGCACGACGGCGAGCCGGTGCTGCAGATCTCCGGGCGCAAGACGTATGCGACCAGTGGTCATCTGAACATGACCACCGTGCGCGTCACGAGCGCCGAATACCGGATGAACCTCGTCGAGGCCGTGTACGGGTGGCTGGCCCACGACAACAAGGTGGTGCCGCACGACACGCTCTACCCGGACGGCAAGACCGAGGAGGAGTCCACCCAGGAGAACGCCGAGGAGTTCAGCCAGTCCCAGGAGAGCGCCAAGGTCGCGGCCCTGAAGGAGCTGAACATCCCGGTGCAGTCCTGGGTGATCGTCTCCACGGTGGTCAAGGGGTCCCCGGCGGAGGGCAAGCTGCACGCCGGGGACGTGATCAAGGCCGTGGACGGGACCGCCGTGAAGGCGCCGGGTGACGTCGCGAAGCTGGTGACCGCGCACAAGCCGGAGCAGGACGTCGTCTTCACGATCGTCCCGGCCAAGGAGCAGGCCGCCGCCGAGAAGGCGAACAGGACGGCGACTGGCACGCAGGACGTGACCATCACGACCGCCACCTCCACCGACAGCGGTGAGAAGCGGGCGATCGTGGGGATCTCCGCCGGGACCGACCACACCTTCCCGTTCAGCATCGACATCAAGCTCGCCGACGTGGGCGGGCCCAGCGCCGGTCTGATGTTCGCCCTCGGGATCTACGACAAGCTGACGCCCGGCAGCCTCACCGGCGGCAGCTTCGTCGCCGGCACCGGGACCATCGACGACGACGGCAAGGTCGGGCCGATCGGCGGCATCGAGATGAAGACCGTCGGCGCCAGGAGCCAGGGGGCGCGGTACTTCCTCACACCGGCCGACAACTGCGCGGCCGCCGCCAAGGACACCCCCTCGGGGCTCAGGCTCGTCAAGGTCGACACCATCGACGACGCCCTCGACGCCCTCAAGGACATCCGCAGCGGCGACACCGCCGATCTGCCGAAGTGCACGTGACGCCGGCCGCTACTCCTCGAACGTCGCCGACAGCGCCTCCGCCAGGCCGGGGACCAGGTTCCCGCCGGTGAGCACCTCCGTCGGGGCGTCCTTCTCGCGCAGGCGCAGGGCCGACTCGCGGGTGCCGTCCCGCAGGACCGCGACCGTCATGCGGACCTCCTGCCGGTCCGGGTGCTCGGCCACCCACTGCGTCAGCTTCCCCCCGCTCAGGCCCTGGGGGACCTGGGCCTCGGCGGACGGGGGCAGCATCAGCCGCTCCACGGTCAGGGCGCAGCCGACCACCGCGTCGGGCCAGGCGATGGTGGCCAGGAACTCGTCGAGCGGCTTGTCCGTTGGCACTTCGTCCTGCTCGATCGGGGTGAGGCCGGTGGTCTCGGGCTCGTCCTCCAGGCCGAGCTGGGCGGCGAGCGAGGGTTCCTGAGCCCGCAGCCGTGCGGTGTCTACGAGGGCGAAGAGGCGGGCGGGCTGGTCCCAGCCGAGGCCGGAGGCGTACTCGTCGATCTCGAGTACGGCCCGGGTGAGCGGGTTCGCTGCCATGGGAGTGTTGGACATGGTCACAATCCTCTCTCGTTCTCGGGCGGAATCGGGAACCGAGTAAACGGTGAGTAAGTTGCATAGGTGTGGGCCCACGATCACGGGGGGCCACTGGGGGCCGGCGAACACGCGGGCCTGAGGGATCGACAGCGAACTTCGAGGTGCGCACCTTGGCTTTCCAGATGCCGGACCGCGGCGGAGGCCCGACAGGGCCGCGGATGAGAGTGGGCCGCCCGTCCCGGCGTGTCCGGACCCTGCTCATGACGCTGGGCGTCCTGGCCGTCCTCGGCATGGCGTTCACCATGTTCGCCGGGTTCTGGACGGACTGGCTCTGGTACCGGTCGGTGAACTACTCGTCGGTGTTCACCACCACGCTCTGGACCAAGATCGGGCTGTTCTTCGTCTTCGGCCTGCTGATGTCCCTCGCGGTCGGTCTCAACATCTGGCTCGCCCACCGGCTGCGGCCGCCGCTGAGCGCGATGTCGGTGGAGCAGCAGAGCCTCGACCGCTACCGCATGGGCATCGCGCCCTACAAGACGTGGCTGCTGCTCGGCATCACCTCCCTGGTGGGGCTGATCGCCGGAGCCTCCGCGGCGGGCCAGTGGCGGACCTGGCTGATGTGGGTCAACGGCGTGTCCTTCGGACAGAAGGACCCGCAGTTCCACCTCGACGTGTCGTTCTTCGCCTTCGACCTGCCCTGGTACCGGTTCCTGCTCGGCTTCGGCTTCGCCGCCACGATCCTCTCCCTGATCGCCGCCGCGCTCACCCACTACCTGTACGGCGGGCTGCGCGTCACCAGCCCCGGCGCGCGCGCCACGGCCGCGGCGACCGGGCACCTGTCGGTGCTGCTGGGCGTCTTCGTCGCGCTGAAGGCCGTCGCCTACTGGCTCGACCGGTACGGTCTCGCCGTGAAGTCCAGCGACTTCAAGGCGACGGACAACTGGACGGGCCTGAGGTACGTCGACGCCAACGCCTACCTGCCGGCCAAGACGATCCTGTTCTGCATCGCCGTCATCTGCGCCCTGCTGTTCTTCGCCACCCTGTGGCGGCGGACCTGGCAGCTGCCCGTGATCGGCTTCGGCCTGATGGTGCTCTCCGCGATCCTCATCGGCGGGCTGTACCCGGCGATCGTCCAGAAGTTCCAGGTCCAGCCGAACGAGCAGGCCAAGGAAGCCCCGTACGTCGCGAAGAACCTCAAGGCGACGCGTGAGGCGTACGGCATCGACGGCACGCAGGTCACCGAGTACTCGGGGACGAGCACCACCAAGGACAAGACGCAGCTGCGCGACGACGTCGACGCGACCGCGAGCATCCGCGTGCTGGACCCGAACATCGTCTCGCCGACGTACCAGCAGCTCCAGCAGATGCGGAAGTACTACGCCTTCCCGACCAACCTGGACGTGGACCGCTACACCGTGGACGGCACCGACCAGGACACGGTCATCGGTCTGCGCGAGCTGAACCTCGCGGGCGTCGACAAGCAGAACTGGATCAACAACCACTTCCGCTACACCCACGGCTACGGCGTGGTCGCCGCCAAGGGCACCACCGCCGACGCCGAGGGCCGCCCGGTCTTCACCGAGTCCAACCTGCCCTCCGAGGGCGACCTCGGGACGTATCAGCAGCGGATCTACTACGGCGAGAAGACGACCACGTACTCGATCGTCGGCGGTCCCCAGAAGGAGATCGACTACTCCGACGACAACGGCGAGAAGACCACCAGTTACACGGGCAAGAGCGGGGTCAACCTCTCCAGCCCGGTCAACCGGGCCGCGTACGCGGTGGCGTTCGGCGAGCCGCAGATCCTGTACTCCGGCGCCATCGGCGACGGCTCGCGGATCCTGTACAACCGCACGCCCAAGGAGCGCGTCGAGGCGGTCGCCCCGTGGCTGACCATCGACGGCGACGCGTACCCGGCCGTGGTCGACGGCAAGATCCAGTGGATCGTCGACGCGTACACCACGACGAACGGCTACCCGTACGCCTCCCGTACGACCCTCGGCGACACCACGGCCGACTCGCTGACCGCGACCAACGACAACCGCGCGGTGGTCGCGCAGCAGAACCAGGTCAACTACATCCGCAACTCGGTGAAGGCGACCGTCGACGCGTACACCGGCGACGTCAAGCTCTACCAGTGGGACACCGAGGACCCGGTCCTGAAGACCTGGATGAAGGCCTTCCCCGGCACGGTGGAGCCCAAGACCGCCATCTCGGACGCGCTGATGGCCCATCTCCGGTACCCGCAGGACCTGTTCAAGGTCCAGCGCGAGCTGCTCACCCGCTACCACGTGAAGGACGCCACGACGTTCCTCAGCGGCAGCGAGGTGTGGCAGGTGCCGGACGACCCGAGCAACAAGTCGGGTGACGCGGTGCCGCCGTACTACCTGAGCATGAAGATGCCCGACCAGAAGGCGCAGGCGTTCTCGCTGACGACGACGTTCACGCCCAACGGCCGCGACAACCTCAGCGCGTTCATGGCGGTGGACTCCGAGGCGGGTGCACCCGGTTACGGCAAGATCAGAATCCTGAAACTGCCGACGAGCACGACCGTCGACGGACCGAAACAGGTCCAGAGCCAGTTCAACTCCGAACAGGACATCGCCGAGTCGATCAGACTCCTCAAGGGCGGTGACTCGGACATCGAGTACGGCAACCTGCTGACGGTGCCGCTCGACGGAGGACTGCTTTACGTGGAGCCGGTCTATGTGCGCGGTGGCGGACTCAAGTACCCGCTGCTGAAGAAGGTGTTGGTGACCTACGGCGGCAACACCGCTTTCGAGGACACCCTGGACGAGGCCCTCAACAAGGTTTTCGGCGCGGAGAGCACGACCCCGCCGGAGGACGAGGGCGGCGACACCACCACACCGCCGTCGTCCACCGACCCGACGGTCCAGGAAGCGCTGGACGACGCGCAGAAGGCGTTCACCGCCGGCCAGGAAGCCCTGAAGAAGGGCGACTGGGAGGCGTACGGCAAGGCGCAGAAGGACCTCGAGGCCGCCCTGAAGCGGGCCGAGGAGGCGCAGGACGAGGCGGACAAGAGCGGCAGCACGGCGAGCAGCAGCCCGAGTCCGACCAGCTCGCCGACCTCCGGCGGCAGTCCGAGTCCGAGCAGCAGTCCCAGCGGCTGATCAGGCCCGCCCCGCGTCGTGATACGGTTGTGGAACACGACGCGGGGTGGAGCAGCTCGGTAGCTCGCTGGGCTCATAACCCAGAGGTCGCAGGTTCAAATCCTGTCCCCGCTACTGCAGACGAAGGCCCGGATCCGGTACACGGATCCGGGCCTTCGTCGTGTGCGAACGCATGTCCCGGCGAGACGCATCGACGTGCCGCTGTGGGGAGTTGGGCGAACTGTGTTTGACTTGTCTCTCTGTGGGCATGTCGACAAAACGCTGAAGTGACCTCACGGGCTGCGGTATACACAGGTGTACCCAGGTTGCAGGTGGTGCGACGATGGACGTTATGGGGGACAAGGCAACTCTGTTCGAGACAGGGCGGTTTGTGCAGCCTTCCGGTGAGGAAGCGACCCCGGACCAGGGCCGGGACAAGACGGCGGAAGCCGTCGAGACGGTAGAGACGGAAGAGACAGAGACAGTAGAAACGGCCGAGACGGGGGAGACGGCCGAGACGGGGGAGGCCGTCGAGGAGATGCGGCTGCGGCTCGCAGCGGAGGCCGGCGACGACGAGGCGACCAGCGTCCTCGGGGCCATGCTGCTGCGCCGCGGTGACCTCGACGGCGCCGAGCCGTATCTGCGTGCCGCCACCGCGGCCGGTGACCGGGCCGCGGCCAACAACCTGGGCGTCCTTCTCCATCAGCGCGGATACGCCGACGAGGCGGCCGGATGGTGGCGGATCGCCGCCGTGGCCGGTTCGGCCGCGGCCGCGCACGCGCTGGGGCGCCACTGCCGTGAGTGCGGGGACGAGCCCGCCGCGGAGTACTGGCTGCGCCAGTCCGCCGAGCAGGGCCACGCCCTCGGTGCGTACGCCCTCGCCGACCTGCTGGAACACCGCGGGGACCCCGCGGCCGAGCGATGGATGCGGGCCGCGGCCGAGCGGGGGCACCGGGAGGCGGCGTACCGGCTGGCGCGGGCACTGGACCGCAGGGACGCGCAGGACTCCGAGGGTGACAACGGTGTCTCCACGTCGGCGGAGGCCGAGCAGTGGTACCGGCAGGCCGCCGCGCGCGGGCACCGGCGGGCGTCGCTGCACCTGGGCGCGATCCTGGAGCGGCGGGGTGACCTCAAGGAGGCCGGGCGCTGGTATCTGACGTCCGCCAAGGACGGCGAGGCACGGGCCGCCTGCGCGCTCGGCTTCCTGCTGCGCGACGCGGGCGACACCGAGAACGCCGCGATCTGGTGGCTGCGCGCCGCCCAGGACGGCGACGGCAACGCGGCCAACGCGCTGGGCGCGCTGCACGCCGAGCGCGGCCAGACCCAGACCGCCGAGCGCTGGTACCGGGCCGCGATGGACGCCGGTGACGACAACGGCGCCTACAACCTCGGGCTGCTCTGCGCCGAGCAGGGCCGGACCGCGCAGGCCGAGCAGTGGTACCGGCGCGCGGCGTACGCCGGGCACCGGGAGGCCGCCAACGCGCTGGCCGTCCTGCTGCTCCAGGTCGGGGACACGGCCGGGGCGGAACCCTGGTTCTCCAAGGCGGCGGAGGCGGGCAGCGTCGACGCGGCGTTCAACCTGGGGATTCTGTTCGCCGGGCGGGGCGAGGAGAAGATCGCGCTGCGCTGGTACGAGCGGGCGGCCGCCGCCGGACACACCGAGGCGGCGCTGCAGGTCGGCATCGCGCGGCTGCGGGACGGGGACGAGCCGGAGGCCGAACGGCATCTGCGGTGCGCCGCGGGCGGGGGGAGCGCGGAGGCCGCGTACCGGCTGGCCGCGGTGCTGGACGCGCGGCGGCCGCCGCAGCCGGCGCACGAGCTAGGGGAGATCGTGCACGAGAAGACCGAGTGCGAGGAGTGGTACGAGCGGGCGGCCCAGCAGGGGCACCGGCGGGCGCAGGTGCGGGTCGGGATGCTGGCCGCGGCGCGCGGGGACGTGGTCGAGGCGGCGCGGTGGTACCGGGAGGCCGCCGAGGCCGGGTCGCGCAACGGCGCCTTCAATCTGGGGCTGCTGCTGGCGCGGGAGGGGAGCGAGCCGGAGGCGGTGGTGTGGTGGACTCGCGCCGCCGATGACGGGCATGGGCGGGCGGCGTTGCGGCTGGCCCTGGTCTACGCGCGTCGGGGGGAGCTGGCGGAGGGGCAGCGGTGGGCCGACCGGGCGGTGTCCCTCGGCCCGGGGGAGGTGGCCGAGCGGGCTGCGCGGTTGCGGGACGCGTTGCGGCAGGAGCTGACGGCGTGAGGGTGCCTGCCGGTGCGGGTGCGGGTGCCGGTGCCGGTGGCAGCACCGGTGCTGGTGCTGGGCGGGGGTGGGGCGCGCGGCCCGGCGCTGACGGGGTGCCGCTGCGCCCACCCGTGCCGCCCCAGCGGCACGACGGCCCGCAGTTGCGAGGGGGTGGGTGGGGCATGACTGCCCACCGTTGCGCGGGGGTGGGTGGGGTGCCTGGAGTTGCGCCGCAGCGGCATGACTGCCTGTGGTCGCGACAACTGATTTGCCTCTGACCTCATCCTTCACGTAACGTTGCATTCAACGACGCGGGGTGGAGCAGCTCGGTAGCTCGCTGGGCTCATAACCCAGAGGTCGCAGGTTCAAATCCTGTCCCCGCTACTGAAGGCCGAGGGCCGGAATCCGAAAGGGTTCCGGCCCTCGGTGCTGTGCCGGGTCAGGACCGGTGGCCCACCGCTTCCTCGTACAGGCTCCGGTCCACCGTCCGTGACTCCGGGAGCGGGTCCCCCTTCGTCACACCCTGTGCCGCGTACGCGCTCTGCAGCCGGTCCGTCGTGCCCGCGCGGATCTCCCAGTCCATGCGCAGGGAAGGCGTGGACTCCAGGATCCGCCGGTCGGTCTTCAGGAGCTTCGCGAGGTAGGTGACGAAGCTCGCGTCCTTCTTGTATTCGGCCGCGAAGTACGTGTTCACCGTGCGGATGTGGGCCCTCAGCAGCGCCACCCCCGCGTCCGTGTCCTCGGTGAGCAGGCTCGGGCCGTACAGGAAGCCGCCCAGGGGCTCGCCCTGCGGCTGGCCGCCGAGGAAGGCGTAGGACGCGTTGCCGTCGACCCTGCGCCAGACCGGGTCGAGCAGCCACGCGGAGTCGACGCCGCCGTTCTGGAGGGCGGTGAGCACGTCCGCCGAGCCCAGTTGCCGGTACTGGATGCGGGACAGATCACCGCCGTGGCCGCGCAGCGCCTTCTCCATCGGGTACGCGATCACCGAGCCCTTGCCGATCATCGTGCCCAGCCGCCGCCCGGCCATGGAGACGTCCGCCGCGCTCTCGCCGTCCTTCAGCCGCACCCACAATCCGCTCTTCGAGGCAGGGTCGGGGGAGAAGTTCCCCGCGACCCAGCGGAGGTCGAAGCCGCCCCGGACACCGTTCGTCACGGCCGCCTCCGGAGCCGCCCACAGGGCGTCGATCTCGCCCTTGGCCAGCAGGGGCAGGGCGTCGGGAGTGGGAAGCACCCTGAGCTCGACGTCCAGGCCCTCCCGCGCGAACTCCCCCTTGTCCAGGGCGACCTCCAGCGGCGCCACGTACTCCGCGCTCAGGGTGCCCGTGGCGATCGTCAGTTTCCGCCGCTTCGCCAGGGGCGCGGGCGCAGGGGTGCCGGGACGGCAGCGGGCCGGGGCCCGGGTGGGGGAGAGGTCCGACGGGTCCGTCCAGGAGGTGTCGCCGCAGCCCGCCACCGCGCGGATCGTCCGGGTGTGCGCCGCCTTCGGCGCCGGCTCGCCCGTCTCCGGCGACGAGCACGCCGCGGACGCCAGCAGGGCCCCGACGACGACCGCGACACCGCGAAGGGTTCTGGGGAAGGCGCTCCTCATGACTGCCCCCGTCCCCGGTCCCGCGGCGCCCACGGAGTGAGCAGGCGGCCCACCAGCCGTACGACCTCGGAGAAGAGCACGCCCAGGACGGCCACGCAGGCGATGCCGACGAACATCACGTCGTTCTGGAAGAGCGCCCGCGAGTCGAAGATCAGATGGCCCAGGCCGTTCGTCGCGGCGATCTGCTCCGAGGCGACGATCACCAGGACCGCCACGCCCGCCGCGATCCGCGCTCCCACCAGGACCGAGGGGAGCGAGGCCGGCAGCAGGACGTGCCGGAACATCTGCCAGGGGGAGGCGCCGAAGACGCGTCCCGCGTCGCGGTGGCCGGAGGGTACGGCCATCACCGCCGCCATGGTCGAGATCCACACGAAGAAGAAGACGGTGACCGCCACCAGGGCCACCTGCGGGCCCTCGCCCAGGCCGAACATGTTCAGGAAGACCGGCAGCAGGGCCAGCTTGGGGACCACGTACAGGGCGTCCAGGAGAGGTTCCAGGGCGGCCCTGACCAGCGACAGCGATCCCATCAGCAGGCCCAGTGCGTAGCCCGCCGCCGTACCGGTCGCGTAGCCCGCAAGGACGCGTTTCAGGGTGGCCCACACGTCCGGCCACAGCTCGCCGGCCGCGGCCCGGTCCCAGCCGTCGGCGAGGACGGTGGAGGGGGCGGGGTAGACGCGGTCGTCGATCCAGGAGAGGGTCGCCGCCAGCTGCCACCACAGCACCAGGAGGGCCGGGACGGCGACGGCCAGGGCCAGCTCCAGGGTTCTGCGGCGGCGGTGTGTGCGCACGGGATGGAGTTCCTCGGGGCCCGGGCGGCGGACCAGGACCGCTTCCTTCTCCGGGGCGGTCGTGGTCATGCAGGCACCGCCTCCTTCCGCAGCAGGTCCCACAGCTCGCCCTGCAGGGCCGTGAACCGCGGTGTCGTGCGGATGTCGCCGGTGCGCGGGCGGGGGAACGGCGGGCGGCGCTCGGCGATGATCCGGCCCGGGCGCGCGGACATCACCAGGACGCGGTCACCGAGGAGGATCGCCTCCTCCAGACTGTGGGTGATGAAGAGGGTGGTGGTGCGGGTGGCCTGGGTGAGGTCGAGGAGCTCGTCCTGGAGGATCGTGCGCAGCTGTGCGTCGAGGGCGGCGAAGGGCTCGTCCATGAGCAGGATCTCCGGCTCCACGGACAGGGCGCGGGCGATCGCCACCCTCTGGCGCATCCCGCCCGACAGTGCCGCCGGGTAGGCGTCCGCGACATCGGTGAGGCCCGTGCGGGCCAGCCAGTCGTCGGCGCGGGCGTTCGCCTCGCGGCGCGGGACGCGCTGGACGTCCAGGCCGAAGCGGACGTTCGCCCGGACGGTCTTCCAGTCGTAGATGCCGTAGTCCTGGAAGATCATGGCGGCCGGGCGGGGACTGCGCGTGCGGATCTCCAGGGTGCCCGTGCTCGGGCGCAGCAGGCCCGCCGCGATGCGCAGCAGCGTGGACTTGCCGCAGCCGGAGGGGCCGACCACGCAGACGAACTCGCCGGGGGCGACGGTCAGGCCGAGCGGCCCGAGGGCGGCGACCGCCCCCGGGCCCCGGCCGAAGGTTCGGGTCAGATCGTGTGCGCTGAGTTTCGGATACGGCTCTCCCACGGGGGCTCCTCGCGCGGTGCGGTACGGAAGCGGGGGCGCCGTCGACTTTATGACGGACCGTCAGATTCGGGAAGGTCGCGTGCGCGGCTCGGGGAGGCCGCGCACAGCACGAAGCCCCGGCGCCCAGAGGGGGGCCGGGGCTTCGGTGCGGACCGTCAAGCGGCCGCGCAGTTCGGGCAGATGCCGCGGTACGTCACCTCGACGTCCGAGACCGCGAAGCCGAAGCGCTCCGAGTCGGGGAGGTCGGCCAGCGGGTTGCCGGTCGGGTGGACGTCGCGGATCGCGCCGCAGCGGGCGCAGACCAGGTGGTGGTGCGGGCGGTGCGCGTTGGGGTCGTACCGCTTGGCGCGCCGGTCGGTGGCGACCTCGAGCACCTCGCCGAGGGAGACCAGCTCACCGAGCGTGTTGTAGACGGTCGCCCGGGAGATCTCGGGCAGCTTGGCGACAGCCCTGGCGTGCACCTCGTCGGCCGTCAGGTGGACGTGTTCGCCGTCGAGGACCTCGGCCACGACGCGTCGCTGCGCGGTCATCCGCCATCCGCGTCCGCGCAGCCGTTCCAGAAGGTCACTCATGCGCACCAGCCTAACAGCAGGAGGAACAGTTCCCGATCGGGTGTGATTTTGGAGCAATCCCTGACTTAGACATTGTCCATTATCGGATCGGGGCTGTCCATGCTGGTGAGGGCGGGGGCGGGGGCGGGGGCGGGGGCGGGGGCGGGGACGGGGACGGGGACGGGGCGGGCTCAGGCGGGGACGTGCTGACGGGCCGGTGCCCAGCAGCGGATGATGTCGCGGACCGACACGATGCCGGCCGGTTCGCCGTCGTCGAGGACGACCAGGTGGCGGAAGCCGCCGTGGGCCATGGTGCGGGCCGCCTCCTCCAGCGTCCAGGTGGGGGCGGCGAAGACCACGTTGTTGGTGGTGTGGGCATGGGTGCGTTCGGTGTCCGGGTCCTGGCCGAGACCCACGGAGTTGAGGATGTCCCGCTCGGTGAGGATGCCCATGCCGCCGGCGTCCGGGTCGAGGACGAGGGCCGCGCCGACCCGGCGGGCGGACATCAGGGCGGCGGCCTGGCGGAGGGTGTGGGCGGGGCCGATGGTGAGGACCAGCGTGCTCATGGCGTCGCGGACGAGCATGGGATGGAGCCACCTCCTAGAGAACCCCTGCGCGGAGTGCACCCCGGCGCCGAAGGCTCCTGAGGGGTGCTGCACAAGTTCACAAGTGGGGGGAACCTCAGAGTCTCAGGTAAAGCGGGGGTCAACAAGAGGGCGCGCGCGGTCAATTGAGGGCGCACGCGCTCATCTGTGCCCGGGAGTGGCGCCGTTCGGGGGCCGGGGCGCCGCTTCGCCGTTCAGTAGCGCCGGTTGAGATACCCCAGCAGCTCGTCGTGGAGGAGCCCGTTGGACGCCGCGCCGTTGCCGCTGTGCGGGCCCGGCCGGCCGTCGAGACCGGTGAAGGTGCCGCCGGCCTCCGTCACGACGATCGCGGTGGCCGCCATGTCCCAGAGGGACAGCTCCGGTTCGGCGCACAGGTCCACCGCACCCTCGGCGACCATCATGTACGGCCAGAAGTCCCCGTACGCGCGCGTGCGCCACACCTCCCGGGTCAGGTCCAGGAAGCCGTTGAGGTTGCCGCGCTCCTCCCAGCCGGAGAGCGAGGAGTACGCGAACGAGGCGTCGGAGAGCTTCGAGACGCTGGACACGTGCAGCCGGGTGGCGGAGGAGAGGCTGCGGCCGGTGTAGGCGCCGTGCCCCTTCGCGGCCCACCAGCGGCGGCCCAGGGCGGGGGCGGAGACGACGCCGACCACCGGCTGGTAGCCGCCCTCACCCGCTTCCATCAGGGCGATGAGCGTCGCCCAGACGGGGACCCCGCGAACGTAGTTCTTGGTGCCGTCGATCGGGTCGATCACCCAGCGGCGCGGGCCGGTGCCCTCGATGCCGTACTCCTCGCCGAGGACCGCGTCCCGGGGACGGGCGCGCTGGAGCTGGCCGCGGATGAGTTCCTCGGCGGCCTTGTCGGCCTCGCTCACCGGGGTCATGTCCGGTTTGGTCTCGACCTTGAGGTCGAGGGCCTTGAAACGGTCCATGGTCGCGGCGTCGGCGGCGTCCGCGAGGACGTGCGCGAGTCGGAGGTCGTCGAGGTAGTCCGGCATGGGACGAACGGTATCCGGCGGGGGAGGACGGGGCTACATCAGGCCGGAGTGCGGACAGGCCCCCGCTGTGCCCCACCCGGACCCTTGACAGTGCACCCCGGCGCGTCAAATCTGGGCACATCCGCTCGCCCCCGGGAGGCGATGATGCCTGCAGCGCGGGAATCCCTGTTGGACGCCGCCTTCGAGGCGCTCTCCCTGCGGCCGTGGTCCGCGGTGCGGATGGTGGACGTCGCGGCGAGCGCCGGGGTGTCCCGGCAGACGCTGTACAACGAGTTCGGCAGCAAGGAAGGGCTGGCCAGGGCGCTGGTGCGGCGGGAGGCCGACGGCTACCTCGCCGGCGCCGAGCGGGCGCTGGCCACCCACGGCGACGCCCGCGACCGGCTCACCGCCACCGCCGAGTGGACCGCCTCCGCGGCCCGGGACAACCCGCTCGTACGGGCCCTGCTCACCGGCTGCTGGAGCGAGCGGCTGCCCTCGCCGACGCTCTCCGCCGTGCCGTCCTCCTCCGCCGTGCCCGCGCAGCGGCGGGCGGACGGGCCGCTGCCCTCCCCCGGTGATCTCGTGACGGCCGTCCGGGACCGGGCCGTCGCCGTGCTCGGCGGCCCCGGCGCCGCCCGGGCGGACTCCGCCGACCTGACCCGCGCCTGCGAACTCGCCGTCCGGCTCGCCCTCTCCTGCGTGGCGGCCCCGCCGCCGGGGGAGGCCGGGGTCGCGGACCTGGTACGGAGCGCACTGCCCCGCGCCGGCAACACCTAGCCGGCCGTCCGCCGGTCACCGGCCCCTGGGCTTTGGTCCTTTGCCCTTGCCCTTGCCCTTGCCCTTGCCCTGGTCCTGGTCCTGGTCCGAGACCGCGCCCAGTCCTGTTCCTAGTGCGCCGATCCCGACAGCTGCAGGCCGATCACGCCGATGATCACCAGGCTGATCGAGACGATCTTCAGGGTGGACACCAGGTCGCCGAGGAAGATCATGCCGTAGATCGCGGTGCCCGCCGCGCCGATGCCCGTCCACACCGCGTACGCCGGGCCGACGTCGAGCTTCTTCAGGGACAGGGTCAGCAGGCCGAAGCTGCCGAGGGCGAAACAGCAGAAGGCGATGGTGGGCCAGAGCCTGGTGAAGCCGTGGGACAGCTTGAGGCAGACGGCGAAACCGGTCTCGAGCAACCCGGCCACGATGACCAGCAGCCACGCCATGTGCTGTCCCTCCGTAGGTCCGGCTCGGTGCGATTATGCACTTACCGGACTCACCACCCCACAAACAACGCGGAGGTCAGTCGCTCTCCTGGCGGCCCGTCAGTCCCCCTCCGTACGCTCCCTCGTGGCCAGAAGCCGACGCAGCGAGTACAGCCGGGCCGGGTCCGCGTGGCCCTCGGCGACCCACTCGTCCAGCGCGCAGTCCGGCTCGTCGTGACTGCACGCGCGCGGGCAGCCCGCGGTGCCCGGTTCCAGGTCGGGGAAGGCGTGGATCACCCGGGACGGGTCGACGTGGTGCAGACCGAAGGACCGTACGCCCGGAGTGTCGATCACCCAGTCGTCGGTGCCCGCCAGGGGCAGCGCGAGCGCCGAGGTCGTGGTGTGCCGGCCCCGGCCGGTCACCGCGTTGACATGACCGGTCAGACGCCGCCGCTCCGTGGGGACCAGCGCGTTGACGAGGGTCGTCTTGCCGACGCCCGAGTGCCCGACGAACGCCGTGGTCCGCCCGGTCAGATGCTCGCGCACCCGGTCCGCCGCGTCGCCGTTCTCCAGCTCCTCGCGGCTGGTGACGACGTACGGGATGTCGAGGTGGCCGTACAGCTCCAGCAGCTTGTCCGGCGACGCCAGGTCCGACTTCGTCATGACCAGCAGCGGGGTCAGACCGCCGTCGAACGCCGCCACCAGGCAGCGGTCGATCAGCCGCGGGCGCGGCTCGGGGTCGGCCAGGGCCGTGACCACGGCGAGCTGGTCGGCGTTGGCGACCACCACCCGCTCGTACGGGTCGTCGTCGTCCGCGGTGCGGCGCAGCACCGAGGTGCGCTCCGCGATGCGGACGATCCGGGCGAGGGTGTCCTTCTGGCCGGACAGATCGCCGACCAGGGCGACCCGGTCACCCACGACCGCCGCCTTGCGGCCCAGTTCCCGGGCCTTCATCGCGACCACGATCCGGTCCTCGACCAGACAGGTCAGCCGGCCCCGGTCGACGGTGAGGACCATGCCCTCGGCGGCGTCCTCGTGCTTGGGCCTGATGTGCGTACGAGGCCGGTTGCCCTTGCGGTTGGGGCGGGAGCGGATGTCGTCCTCGTCGGTGTGCTTGCCGTAGCGGCGCATGGCGAAGTCCCTATACCCCGAGCATCCCGGTCCACAGCTCGGGAAAGTCCGGCAAGGTCTTCGCCGTCGTCGCCACGTTCTCGATCCGCACACCCTCCACGGCCAGGCCGATGATCGCACCGGCCGTCGCCATACGGTGGTCGTCGTAGGTGTGGAAGACCCCGCCGTGCAGCGGGCGCGGGCGGATGTGCAGGCCGTCGGCCGTCTCCGTCACATCACCGCCGAGCTCGTTGATCTCCTTGGTGAGCGCGGCCAGCCGGTCCGTCTCGTGCAGCCGCAGATGGGCCACCCCGCGCAGGGTGGACGGGGAGTCCGCGAGGGCGGCGACCGCCGCGATCCCCGGCGTCAGCTCTCCCACGTCGCCCAGGTCGACATCGATGCCGTGGAGCGAGCCCGAGCCGGTGAGGACCAGGCCGTAGTCGGTCAGCTCGCAGGAGCCGCCCATCTCGGTGAAGATCTCCCGCAGCCGGTCACCCGGCTGGGTGGTGCGCGCCGGCCAGTCCGGGATCAGCACCCGCCCGCCCGTCACCAGCGCCGCCGCCAGGAACGGCTGGGCGTTCGACAGGTCCGGCTCGATCGTCAGGTCCCGGCCCAGCAGGGCGCCCGGCGTGACCCTCCAGACGTTGGGCTCGCCGCCCGACTCCGGGGTGTCCACCTGGGCGCCGACCGCGCGCAGCATGTCCACCGTCATCCGGATGTGCGGCAGGGAGGGCAGGGAGGCGCCGATGTGACGGACCTCCACGCCCTGGTTGAAACGGGGGCCCGAGAGCAGCAGCGCCGACACGAACTGGGAGGACGAGGAGGCGTCGATCTCCACCGGGCCGCCGTCCAGCGCGCCCGAGCCGTGCACGGTCAGCGGCAGCGCGCCCCGCCCGTCGTCGTCGATCCGGGCGCCGAGCACGCGCAGCGCGTCGATGACGCCGTTCAGGGGGCGCTCGTACGACCGCGGGTCGCCGTCGAAGCGGACGGAGCCGTCGGCGAGGGCGGCCACCGGCGGAAGGAAGCGCATCACGGTGCCCGCGTTGCCGACGTCCACCGTGGCCGGGCCGCGCAGGCCCGCCGGGAGGACCCGCCAGGCCTCGCCGGTGCCGTCGGGGCCCACGCCCTCCTCGATCTCGATGCCCATCGCCCGCAGGGCCTCGGCCATCAGCAGCGTGTCGCGGGAGCGGAGGGGGCGGCGCAGCCAGCCGGGCTCGGAGGCGAGGGCGGCGAGGACGAGGGCACGGTTGGTGACCGACTTCGACCCCGGCACGTGGACCGTCGCGTCGACGGCGTCGCTCGCGGTGGGGGCGGGCCAGAGGGCCAGGTTTTCGGGCATGCAGTCACTTTAGTGCCGGTGGTCGGGTGCGGCGCCGCCGTGGCCGGTCGCGCCCGCCGGCGCGGGCGCGGGGCGGGCACCGCCCCGCGCCTCGGGCGCCCCGCGCCTCGGGCGCCCCGCGCCTCGGGCGCCCCGCGCCTCGGGCGCCCCGCGCCTCGGGCGCCCCGCGCCTCGGGCGCCCCGCGCCCGCGGGGCGCTCACATCTCCAGCAACCACCGGCCCCCGCCCATCAGCGCGCACAGGCTCACCACGTGGAACAGGAACAGCCACAGCGCCGCCGGCACATGCGTCAGCCGTGACAGCTGGTCGGCGTCCGAGTCGCCCGCCCCGCCCCGCGACCTCTTCATCTGCAGCTCGAACGCCGGGCGCACGCCCCCCAGCAGCAGGAACCACACCACCGCGTACGCGAACGCGGCCTGCACCTGGGGGCCGGCCAGCCAGGAGACCAGCAGGAACGTGCCCCCGGTCACCACGACGGTCAGCGCGCCGTACGCGTTGCGGATCATCACCAGCATCGCCACCAGCAGGGCGGTGGCCAGCCACAGCAGCAGCGTGATGCGGCCGGCGCCGAGCAGCGCGGCGCCGCCCAGGCCGAGCAGCGGGGGAGCGGTGTAACCGGCCGCCGCCGTGAGGATCATGCCGAGGCCGTGCGGCTTGCCGCGGCTCACCGTCAGGCCGCTGGTGTCGGAGTGCAGCCGTATCCCGGTGAGCCGGCGGCCCGTCAGCAGCGCGACCAGGCCGTGGCCGCCCTCGTGGGCGATGGTGATCGCGTTGCGCGACACCCGCCACAGCGGATGCGGCACGACGACCGCGAGGGCCGCGACCGCCGTGGCGATCACCACCCACAGATCGGGGTCGGACTGGGTGCCGACGAGCCGGTCCCAGAGGTCGGGCAGCGCGGTGGCGGCGGTGCTGGCCATGTTTTCCGGTGGCTCCCTCTCGTGTAGGTGCACAGACGGCCGGCGCGTGATGCCGGTGCCGGGGGGTGGTGGTCGGGGGACGGGCGGGCCTGGCAGTGTGGCACGTATGTGCGGACGGTATGCAGCGAGTCGCAGGCCCGAGGATCTCGCAGGAATCTTTGAAATCGAGAGGGGGGTTCCTCAGGTGCCCGAGGAGACCCTGGCCCCCGATTACAACGTGGCGCCGACCAAGGAGGTCTACGCCGTCCTCGACCGTCCGGTGAAAGACGCCGACGACCGGCGTCCGGTTCGGCAGCTGCGCAAGCTGAAGTGGGGGCTCGTGCCCTCCTGGGCCAAGTCGCCCGAGGGCGCGGCCCGGATGATCAACGCGCGCGCGGAGACCGTCCACGAGAAGCCGTCGTACCGCCGCGCCTTCACCGCCCGGCGCTGCATCCTGCCCGCCGACGGCTACTACGAGTGGGTCACGGCCAAGGAGGAGCGGGAACTGGAGGTCGAGGGGAGGAAGAAGCGGGCGCGCAAGCAGCCCTACTTCGTGCTCCCGGCCGACGGCTCGGTGTTCGCGATGGCCGGACTCTACGAGTTCTGGCGCGACCGCACCCTGCCCGACGACCACCCGCAGGCCTGGTGGGTGACCTGCTCGGTGATCACGACCGAGGCCGAGAGGACCCCGCTCGCGGTGGCCCCCGCCGACGGCCCGCACGCCCTTGCCGACATCCACCCCCGGATGCCCCTGATGCTCACCCAGGACCGCTGGGACGCCTGGCTGGACCCGGCCCGCACGGACCCCGACGACCTGCGGTCCCTGCTTCAGCCCCCGCCGGCCGGCCTGATGCGCGCCTACCCGGTCTCCACGGCCGTCAGCAACGTCCGCAACAACAGCCCGGAGCTGCTGAAGGAGCTGGAGGGCCCGGAGGAGGGCACACTCTTCTGATGACCAGCGAGATCATTCCGACGGACGCCGGTGACGCCCGGGTCACCTGGCACAGGGCCGCGAAGGCGCGGCTCGTCCTCGCCGTCAGCCACGGTGCCGGGGGCGGGATCGAGGCCCGCGACCTCCAGGCGCTGGCGCGGGTGCTGCCGGGGCACGGCGTGACCGTCGCCCTCGTCGAGCAGCCCTGGCGGGTGGCCGGCAAGAAGGTGGCGCCGGCGCCGAAGACGCTCGACGTGGGCTGGCGGGGGATCTGGCCGGCGGTCGCGCGGCCCGGCCTGCCGGTGATCTCCGGCGGGCGCTCGGCCGGCGCGCGGGTGGCCTGCCGTACCGCGGCCGAGCTCGGTGCCCACGCCGTCCTCGCGCTCGGCTTCCCGCTCCACCCGCCGGGCCGGCCGGAGAAGTCCCGCGCCGCCGAGCTGCTCGGCGCGGGGGTGCCCACCCTCGTCGTCCAGGGCGGCAACGACACCTTCGGCAGGCCCGGGGAGTTCCCCGAGGGGGCGTACGAGATCGTCGAGGTGCCGTACGGCGACCATGGCTTCGCCGTGCCCAGGCGGGCGGAGATCGGCCAGGAGGAGGCCGTGGCGATCGTCACCGACGCGGTGGTGAAGTGGGCCGGCTCACTCGGGTAAAGACTCGGGAATGTCGGGGGACGGCCCGCTGTTGAGCCGGACAGAAGTGCTGAACACGCAGCACCGACGTCTGAGAGGAAGTCCGCCGCATGGGTTCGACCATCTGCCCGAGCCGCACTGACCTGGACTGGACGGTGCTGCACGCGGCCAGGACCGCCCCTATTCGAGGGGCGGCGGCCACGGGTAGTCGTCTATCCTCCGATTCGAGTGGGACCGGTTTCGGTTCCGCGCAGATCTTCGAGGAGGTGGGTCCGGTCACCGGTACCGACGCAGGGACCGACAACGGCCAGGCGGAGCTGCCCGAGGGCCAGGGCGTGGGCGTGGAGACGAGCGACGAGTCGTCCGCGGAGCGCAGCGCGCGCTTCGAGCGGGACGCCCTCGAGTTCCTCGACCAGATGTACTCGGCCGCGCTGCGCATGACGCGCAACCCGGCGGACGCCGAGGACCTGGTGCAGGAGACGTACGCCAAGGCGTACGCGTCCTTCCACCAGTTCCGCGAGGGCACCAACCTCAAGGCCTGGCTGTACCGGATCCTCACCAACACCTTCATCAACTCGTACCGCAAGAAGCAGCGCGAGCCCCAGCGCAGCGCGGCCGAGGAGATCGAGGACTGGCAGCTCGCCCGTGCCGAGTCGCACATGTCGACCGGTCTGCGCTCCGCCGAGTCGCAGGCGCTGGACCACCTGCCCGACTCGGACGTGAAGGAAGCACTTCAGGCCATTCCCGAGGAGTTCCGCATCGCTGTGTACCTCGCGGATGTCGAGGGCTTTGCGTACAAGGAGATCGCGGACATCATGGGGACACCCATCGGTACGGTGATGTCCCGGCTGCACCGGGGCCGCCGTCAACTGCGCGGCATGCTCGAGGACTACGCCCGTGAGCGCGGGCTGGTCCCGGCCGGCGCCGGAGACTCGAACGAAGCGAAAGGCTCGGGCTCATGAGCTGCGGAGAGCCGCACGAGACGGACTGCAGTGAGGTCCTCGACCATCTGTACGAGTTCCTCGACAGCGAGATGCCGGACGTCGATCGCGACAAGTTCAAGCAGCACTTCAACGAGTGCTCGCCGTGCCTGGAGAAGTACGGGCTCGAAGAGGCCGTGAAGAAGCTGGTCAAGCGGTGCTGCGGCCATGACGACGTGCCGACCGACCTGCGTTCGAAGGTGATGGGCCGGATCGAGCTGATCCGCTCCGGACAGACCGTGCCCGAACACGACGTGACGGTCACCCCTCAGGAATCCTGAGTCCGGCGCCCAAAAGCACCGCCTTCACTCGAATGTGCTAATCCGCGGGTGATGCGCCCGCGGAGTCCCTTGCGCCCCCCTAGTCTCCGAAAGCCCGGTCCGGTGACGGAGCCCGGACGGGTACGGCTGGGGAGGCGTCATGGAGGGAGTGCCGGCGCGGGCACGCGGTTACGTCGCTGCAGCCGCCCTCGCCGCCCTGCTCTGCCTCTCCCCGCTCCCCACCGCCGCGCGCACACCCTGGTGGGCCGTCGGCCTGCTGGCCGCGCTGTACGCCGGGGGTGAGCAGATCGCCCGGCGCCGCTTCGCCGGGACGTTCTCCCCCGTGCTGCTGGCCGGGGCGTTCCTGCTGCCACCGCCCGCGGCCGCGCTCGTACCGCTCCCCGGGGCCCTGTGCTCGCACGTCGAGCAGGGCCCCTTTCTGCTGCGCCGCGTCTGGCGGGCGGCGCAGTCGTCCCTCGCGGTCTGGGCCGCGGCCCGGGTCCACGGCGCGCTGGACGGGCAGGACGCCGTGGCCGGCTCCGACGTGCCGTACGCGCTGGTGCCGGCGGGCGGGGCGGTGCTCGTCTTCTGCGCGGTGCTCGCCCTCCTGGACGGCGGGATGCTCGCGCTCGCCGAGGGGCTGCCGCCGCTCGCGGCCTCCCGCGGGCTGTTCCTGCGCTCGCTCGCGCCCCTCGCCGTGCACGGGCTCGCCGGGCTGATGATGGCCGTGCTCTGGCGCAGCCCCTACGGGCCGGTCGCCGCAATGCTCGTGCTGTTCCCGATGGCCGTGTCGTGGTGGGTGTTCGCGCAGTACCACCGGGAGCGGGCCGCCCACCGCGCGACGATCCGCGCGCTGGTCCAGGCCGTCGACATCAAGGACGGCTACACGCGCGGCCACAGCGAGCGCGTCGGCCAGGCCTCGATGATGATCGCGCGCGAGCTGGGCATGGACGAGAACCGGGTCGAGGTCATCCGGTTCGCCGGGATCCTGCACGACGTCGGCAAACTCGGCGTGCCCACCCGGCTGCTGCGCAAGGACGGCCCCCTGACCCCCGAGGAACGGCGGGTGATCGAACTGCATCCGGAGTACGGGCACGAGATCACCCGGGGCATCTCCTTCCTCGGCGAGGCCCGCTCCGCGATCCTCCACCACCACGAGCGGATCGACGGCCGCGGCTATCCGTACGGGCTGGTGGGCCATCAGATCCCGGAGCCCGCCCGGGTGGTGGCCGTCGCCGACGCCTTCGACGCGATGACGTCCAACCGCTGCTACAGCAGGGCCCGGCCGGTGCCGGCCGCCCTGGAGGAGCTGGAGCGGTGCGCGGGCACGCACTTCGACCCGCGGATGGTCACGGCCCTCACGAGGGTGATCGGACGAGAGGGCTGGCACCCCCTGGTCACCGCCGAGGAACCCCATCCCCCCACCCTCCCCAAGCCCACCCCGACCTCCGACCGCCCGGGAGCCCGACGATGACGCCGCACCGCCCCGGCCGCCCGGAGACGCCGAGACGCCCCCGGTCCGGACGGATCGTCGGGAGGGCGTGGTGATCCCCCCGGCCCGGGCGGACCGCGGGGAAGGCGCTGCGATGCCCCCGCGCGGTCGGGCCCGCCCGGTGACGGTCCGGCGGCCGCGTCCGCGTGCCGCCCTGGCCGGCAGGGGGTGTCGCGAGGTCGTGGCGCCGTCGCCTCGCCTCTCCGCGGGTGCCGCGGTGCCACCGGACCCTCAGAACTGCCCGAACCCTGCGGACCGCCCGAACCCTGCGGACTGCCCGAACCCTGCGGACGGCTCGGGGCCTGCGGACGGCTCGGGGCCTGCGGACCGCCCGGGCCCTCCGGACGGCTCGGGCCCTGCGGACGGCTCGGGGCCTGCGGACTGCCCGGGCCCTGCGGACTGCCCGGGCCCTCCGGACGGCTCGGGGCCTGCGACGGCCCCGTGTCGTCCCGACCGCCCGGGAGTCGCCCGATGACCCCGTCTCACCCCGTGCTCGCCGTCCGCCGCCCGCTCGCCGCCCGCCCCCTGCACACGGCGGCCGCTGTGCTCGCGGGTGTCTCCCTGCTCGTCACCCTTCGTGCCGGTGTCGAGGAGGGGGCCGTCGCGCTGGCCTTCGGGGGGCTGGTGGCCGTGGGTGAACTGATGAGCCGGCCGGGGTTGCGGGAGGCCGCGCCGCTCGGTGCCGCCGCCGGTCTGTCGTACGCCCTGCTCGGGGAGCACGCCGGGCACCCCGGCCACCACGGGGTCGCCCAGGTCGTCTCGGTGGTGGCCGCCGCCTCGCTGCTCGGCAGCGTGCCGCACGTCGCGCGCGGGCAGGGACCCGTCCTCGACCACCTGGTCCGCCGCGTCCTGGCCGTCGGCTTCGCCGCCGTCTGCTTCCAGCCCCTCTACAACAGAGGGGCGTTCGACCACTGGCGGGGGCCCGTCCACGCCCTCGTCCTGCTCGCCCTGCTCGTCCTGACGGTGCTGTGCGACGCCGTGATCGCCGCCGCGCTGGCCCACTCGCGCACCGGCTGGCCGTTCCCCCCGCTGCTCCGCGACGAGCTGCGCGCGGTGCCCGGCATCGGGTCGGCCGTGTGCGCGACCGGCGCGGTGATGGCGCTCGCGGTCGCCGTCGTGGGGCTCTGGGCGCTGCCCGTGTTCTCGGTGCCGCTGCTGCTCACCCAGCTGTCCCTGCACCGGTACGCCGCCGTCCGCGCCACCAACCGGCAGACCATCGCCTCCCTCGCCCGCGCCACCGAGATCGCCGGGTACACCCCCGCCGGGCACGCCCGCCGGGTCGCCGCCCTCAGCCAGGCCGTGGGACGGGACCTGGGGCTGCCGGAGGCCGAGCTGACCGTCCTGGAGTACGCGGCCCTCATGCACGACATCGGCCAGCTCAGCCTCGTCGACCCGGTCCCGGCCGGGGCCACCGCCGGCCTTCCGGCCGCCGAGCAGCGGCGGATCGCGCTGCTCGGCGGGGCCGTCGTGCGTCAGACCGGGGCGGGCGCCCAGGTCGCCGCGGTCGTCGAGCGGCAGGCCGACCCCTACCCCGAGCAGCCGGTGGCCGCCCGCATAGTCCGGGTGGTGAACGCGTACGACGAGATGGTGCGGGGCGCCGGCCCCGGCGGCCCCCTCACCGCGCTGGAGGAACTGCGCCTCGGCACCGGTGGCGCGTACGCGCCGGAGGTCGTCGAGGCGCTGGCCAGGGTGCTGTCCCGGGACTGTCTGACCCTGCCCAAGGGTGGGTAACCCATGGGTAATGAGCGCCCTTCCAGCCACACGTGGTTGGATGCGAGGGAGAGAGAGTCCGGGGGCACTGGCCAGCCCACTCCACGGAACTGGCAGGCGGGAATCGTGAGGATCTTCGGCAAGGGACGGCACCGGCCCTCCGCCTCCTGGCGGCAGGCCACCGACCGCGCGTTCACGCTGATCGGCGACGGGCGGTACGAGGACGCGGGTGCGCTGCTGACACGTGCCGCCGACCTGGAGCCCTGGCTGTCGGAGTCCTGGTTCAACCTCGCCCTGCTGCACAAGTTCCGGCACGACTGGGAGCAGGCCCGCACGGCCGGTCTGCGGGCCGTCGCCCTGCTCGACCGCGAGACCGGCGCCCCCGACTGGTGGAACGTCGGCATCGCCGCCACCGCCCTGCAGGACTGGCCGCTGGCCCGCCGCGCCTGGCAGGCGTACGGGCTGCACGTGCCGGGCAGCGGTATCGGCTCCGGCGAGCCCGTCGGCATGGAGCTGGGCAGCGCGGCCGTACGGCTGTCGCCCGAGGGGGAGGCCGAGGTCGTCTGGGGGCGCCGGCTGGATCCCGCCCGTATGGAGGTGCTGTCGATCCCGCTGCCGTCGTCCGGGCGGCGCTGGGGCGAGGTCGTACTGCACGACGGGGTTCCGCACGGCGAGCGGACCACGGCCGCCGGGCACTCCTACCCCGTCTTCGACGAGATCGAGCTGTGGGCCCCGTCGCCCGTGCCCACCTGGGTGGTCCTGCTGGAGGCGGCGACCGAGGCCGACCGGGACGCGCTGGAGCAGCTGGCCGGGGACGCGGGCTTCGCGGCGGAGGACTGGTCCTCGTCGGTGCGGCTGCTGTGCCGGATGTGCTCGGAGTCGCGGATGCCGTCCGACGAGGGCGACGGCGAGCATCTGGATCCGCACGACCACAGCGAGCCGGGGCATCCGGGGCCGCTCGGCCACCGGACCGACGGACAGCTGTGGGTGCCGGAGCGGGAGTGCGGGGTGGCCGCGCCGGCTTCTCTGGTGCGCGGGCTGCTGGACGGATGGGTGGCCGACAGCCCGGACTCCAGGGACTGGCGGGATCTGGAAGAGGTGTGCTGAGGCCGCTGCCCGGCCGCGGGCCTGGCGTGGCCGGCCGCGTCCCCGCGACGGAGCCGCACGCCGCGACCGTCCGCGCCCCCGACGGGGCGCCCCCACGTACCCTGTATCGAGCATTCACCCCCCTGTTTTTCTGAGGAAGGCATACGTCGGTCATGGCGCAGCAGGACACCGATCAGCAGCACGCGGGCGTGCTCCCCGTGGACGACGAGGGCTTCGTCATCGACACCGAGGAGACGGAGGAGCGGGAGCAGGCGTACCGCGAGCGCGGCACCTCGCGGCCGATCACGGTCGTCGGGAACCCGGTGCTCCACAAGGAGTGCAAGGACGTCACCGAGTTCGACGACGAGCTGCTGAAGCTGGTGGACGACATGTTCGCCAGCCAGCGCACCGCCGAGGGCGTGGGCCTGGCCGCCAACCAGATCGGCGTCGACCTGAAGGTCTTCGTCTACGACTGCCCCGACGACGAGGGCGCCCGGCATGTCGGCGTCGTCTGCAACCCCAAGCTCGTCGAACTGCCCGCCGACAAGCGCCGGCTGGACGACAGCAACGAGGGCTGCCTCTCGGTGCCCACCGCCTACGCCCCGCTCGCCCGCCCCGACTACGCCGAGGTGACCGGGCAGGACGAGAAGGGCAACCCGATCAAGGTGCGCGGCACCGGGTACTTCGCTCGGTGTTTGCAGCACGAGACCGACCACCTGTACGGGTACCTCTACATCGACCGGCTCTCCAAGCGCGAACGCAAGGACGCCCTGCGGCAAATGGCCGAGAACGAACCCCGCTACCCCGTGGTCGCCAACGACTGAACCACGCCACCGTACGGACGACGCCTGGCCGGGAGCCCTCCCGGCCAGGCGTCGTTCGTATGTCCGACGGACGTTCGATCGCTTTTGCGCATCCGCTGATCCATAACCAGTCACGCCAGAGTGGATTCTCGGCGTGTTGAGGCAGCGGATGAAGCAAATGCGTTCCCAGAACGGTCAGTTGTAGTGCTGAATGGGAGTGCGGGGATACGCAACGGCGCACGCCCGGCACGACGGGAGGGGTGTGCGCCCACTGGCGGCTGAGAGGGGTAGTTCGTGCCAGCTTTCCCATACAGCACCACATGCAGCACCACGGCGACGGTGGCCGCGCCCGCGGTACCGCCCTCGCTCTCTCTTCCGGTCATCGAGGCGTCCTTTCCCCGGCAACTGCATCCGTATTGGCCCCGGTTGCAGGAGAACACACGCTCCTGGCTGCGGGAAAAACGTCTGATGCCGGCGGACAAGGTCACCGAATATGCCGACGGCCTGTGCTACACCGATCTGATGGCCGGCTACTACCTCGGCGCCTCCGACGAGGTCCTGCAGGCCATCGCCGACTACAGCGCGTGGTTCTTCGTCTGGGACGACCGGCACGACCGTGACGTCGTGCACGGACGCGCGTCGGCCTGGCGTCGGCTCAGGTTCCGGTTGCACGCCGCCCTGGACGACCCGGCGGCCCACCTGCTCCACCCGGATCCGCTGGTGGCCGGGCTCGCGGACAGCGCGGGCCGGCTGCTCGCCTTCCTGCCCGGCACCTGGAACACGCGGTTCGCCCGCCACTTCCACACCGTGATCGAGGCGTACGACCGGGAGTTCCGCAATCGCGCCGAAGGCCGGATTCCCGGGGTCGAGGACTATCTCGCACTGCGCCGGCTCACCTTTGCGCACTGGATCTGGACCGACCTCCTGGAACTCAGTGCGGGCCGTGAACTCCCGGACAGTGTGCGGAAACACCCTTCTTTTCGGCGGGCGGCCCTGCTCAGTCAGGAATTCGCCGCCTGGTACAACGACCTCTGCTCGCTCCCGAAGGAAATAGCGGGCGACGAGGTGCACAATCTCGGAATCAGTCTCATCACCCATGAGGGGCTGACCCTGGAAGAGGCAGTGGAAGAAGTCCGGCGGCGCGTCGAGGAATGCATCTCCGGATTCCTCGCCGTCGAACAGGACGTCTTACGGCTCGCCGACCGGCTCGACGACGGGACGGTTCACGGAAAAGAACTCGGCGCCGCCGTACGGTCCTGCCTCGCGAACATGCGGAACTGGTTCAGTTCCGTCTACTGGTTCCACCACGAGTCGGGCCGGTACATGGTCGACAGCTGGGACGACCGGTCCACGCCCCCGTACGTCAACAACGAAGCGGCAGGTGAGAAATGACCGTCGAGTCGGTGAAGCCCGCGACCCCCGGGACATCCGGACTGCGTGAGCCACCCCTGGCCGGTGGCGGGGTACCGCTCCTCGGCCACGGCTGGAAGCTGGCCCGAGATCCGCTGGCCTTCCTGGCCCAGCTGCGCGGACACGGCGACGTGGTCCGCCTCCAGCTCGGCCCCAAGACGGTGTACGCCGTCACCGCGCCCGAGCTCACCGGGGCGCTCGCCCTCAGCCCCGACTACATCATCGCCGGACCCCTCTGGGAATCCCTGGAGAGCCTGCTCGGCAAGGAGGGCGTGGCCACCGCCAACGGCTCGCTCCACCGCCGTCAGCGCCGCACCATCCAGCCCGCGTTCCGGCTCGACGCCATCCCGGCGTACGGGCCGATCATGGAGGAGGAGGCGCACGCGCTCGTCGAGCGCTGGGGACGCGGCGAGGTCCTCGACGTCACGGCCGAGTCCTTCCGGGTGTCCGTGCGCGTCTCCGCCCGCTGTCTGATGCGCGGCAGCTACATGGACGCCCGTGCCGAACGCATCACCTCCGCGCTCGCCACCCTGTTCGCCGGTATGTACCAACGTATGGTGGTCCCGCTCGGACCGCTTTATCGGGTACCGGTTCCGGCCAACCGCGAATTCAACCGGGCACTGGCCGATCTGCACCGGCTCGTCGACGAGATCGTGGCCGACCGCCGGGCATCCGGTCAAAAGCCGGACGATTTGCTGACGGCTTTGCTGGAGGCGAAGGACGAGAATGGCGACCCGATCGGGGAACAGGAGATCCACGATCAGGTCATCGCGATACTCACCCCGGGCAGTGAAACCGTCGGCTCGTTGGTCATGTCGCTGCTCCTCGTCCTCACGGAGCACCCGGAGCAGGTGGACAAGATCCGCGAAGAGGTGAAAAACGTTGTCGGTGACCGGCCGGTCGCTTTCGACGACGTCCGAAAGCTGCGGCACACCGCCAATGTCGTCATCGAGACCATGCGGCTGCACCCGGCCGTATGGATATTGACCCGGCGCGCGGTGGCCGAGACCGAGCTCGGCGGATACCGCATTCCCGCCGGAGCGGACATCGTCTACAGCCCGTACGCGGTCCAGCGCGATCCGCGGTCCTACGAGCGGAACGAGGAGTTCGATCCCGACCGCTGGCTGCCCGGCCGTTCCGAGGCGGTGCCCAGGTTCGCGATGGCGCCGTTCGGCGTCGGCAACCGGAAGTGCCCGAGCGACCACTTCTCGATGGCCGAGCTCACCCTGATCGCCGCGGTGGTGGCGAACGCGTTCCGCTTCGAGCAGGTACCCGGCTCCGACGCCCGGACGCGCATCGGCATCACGCTCCGCCCGCGACGGCTGATGCTGCGGGCGCTGCCCGGGTGAGCGGGACCCGGGGCCCGAGGAGGGGCGCCCGCCGTCAGGCGGCCTCCTGCGGGCCCCGGAAGGTCCGCCGGTAGGCGTTCGGAGTGGTCCCCAGGGACCGCACGAACTGGTGGCGCAGGGCGCCGGCCGTGCCGAAGCCGGTGCGCCAGGCGATCGCGTCCATCGTCTCGTCCGTGGCTTCCAGCAGGTGCTGGGCCAGCAGCACCCGCTGGCGCAGCAGCCACCGGTAGGGGGTGGTGCCCGTCTCCTGCTGGAAGCGGCGGGCGAAGGTGCGCGGCGCCATGTGGGCGCGGGCCGCCAGCTGCTCGACCGTGACCTCCTGGTCGAGGTGCCCCTCCATCCAGGCCAGGACCGCACCGACCGTGTCGCACGACGACCGGGGCAGCGGCCGCTCGATGAACTGCGCCTGGCCGCCGTCCCGGTGCGGCGGTACGACCATCCGGCGGGCGATCCGGTTCGCGACCTCGGGCCCCTGTTCCTTGCGGACGAGGTGGAGGCAGGCGTCGATCCCGGCGGCCGTGCCGGCGGAGGTGATCACCGGATCCTCGTCGACGTAGAGGACGTCCGGTTCGACCCGTGTACGGGGGTGGCGGCGGGCCAGTACGTCCGCGTGCCGCCAGTGCGCGGCGCAGCGCCGCCCGTCGAGCAGCCCGGCGGCGCCCAGCACGAAGACGCCCGAGCAGACGCTGAGCACTCGGGCGCCCCGGTCCACGGCCCGGCGCAGCGCGGCGAGCAGCTCGGGCGGGAACGTGCGGTCGATGGTGGAGTCCGAGGCCGGTACGGCGATCAGGTCCGCCTCCTCCAGCCGGTCGAGGCCGTACGGCGTGGAGACGGTGAGCCCGCCGACATGGGTGCCCAGCACCGGACCCTCCGCCGAGACCACGGCGAAGTCGTACACCGGGAGCCCCTCGTCGCTGCGGTCGAGGCCGAACACCTCGCACACGACGCCCAGTTCGAAGGGATGCACGCCGTCCAGCAGGACGACGGCCACGTTCTTCAGCATGCTGCCAGTGTGCACCAGTGGTGGCAGGAATTTGAAGGTGTGCGGCAGTCCTGCCACTCCCGGTAAGGAGTGTCGGGCGGGACAGTGGTGTCCATGAACACGAACCAGATCGAAGGCCTCATCGGAATGCTCATGGTCCTCGGGATCCTCGTCCTCCTGGTCCTCCCGTCCGCGTTCGGCGTCGTGCGCGACCGGCGCGCCGACCGGCGGATCAGGGAGGCCCAGGAGGCCCGGGGAGAGCGGGAGGGTCAGAAGTCCTCGTCGAGGTCGACCGTGCCCTCCACCGCGACCTGGTACGCCGACGGACGCCGCTCGAAGAAGTTGGTCAGCTCCTGAACGCCCTGCAGCTCCATGAAGGAGAAGGGGTTCTCCGAGCCGTACACCGGGGCGAAGCCGAGGCGGGTGAGCCGCTGGTCCGCGACGCACTCCAGGTACTGCCGCATCGACTCGGTGTTCATGCCCGGCAGGCCGTCGCCGCACAGATCGCGCGCGAACTGCAGCTCGGCCTCGACGGCCTCCCGGAGCATGTCCGTGACCTGCTGCCGCAGCTGCTCGTCGAACAGGTCCGGCTCCTCCTTGCGGACGGTGTCGACCACGTCGAACGCGAAGCTCATGTGCATGGTCTCGTCACGGAACACCCAGTTGGTGCCGGTGGCGAGACCGTGCAGCAGGCCCCGGCTGCGGAACCAGTAGACGTACGCGAAGGCGCCGTAGAAGAACAGGCCCTCGATGCACGCGGCGAAGCAGATCAGGTTGAGCAGGAAGCGGCGGCGGTCGGCCTGCGACTCGAGCCGCTCCAGCTTCTCCACCTCGTTGATCCACTTGAAGCAGAACCCGGCCTTCTCGCGGATGGAGGGGATGTTCTCCACCGCGTCGAAGGCGGCCGCGCGGTCGTCCGGGTCGGGCAGGTACGTGTCCAGCAGCGTCAGATAGAACTGGACGTGCACGGCCTCCTCGAACAGCTGGCGCGACAGGTACAGGCGCGCCTCCGGGGAGTTGATGTGCTTGTACAGCGTCAGCACCAGGTTGTTCGCCACGATCGAGTCGCCGGTCGCGAAGAACGCGACGAGCCGGCCGATCAGATGCTGCTCCTCCGGCGTCAGCCTGGCGAGGTCGGCGACGTCCGAGTGGAGGTCGACCTCCTCCACGGTCCAGGTGTTCTTGATGGCGTCCCGGTAGCGCTCGTAGAAGTCCGGGTAGCGCATCGGACGGAGAGTCAGCTCGAAGCCGGGGTCGAGGAGGTTCTGGTTACGGGCGGACATCACTGGCAGGCCTCGCAGGACTCGGGGTTCTCAAGGGAGCAGGCGACGGCGTCTTCGGGGGCCGGCTGCTGCACGGGGACGGCGGCCTGGGCCGCGCGGGCGATACGGGTCGCCGGGCGCGAGCGCAGGTAGTACGTCGTCTTCAGGCCCGACTTCCAGGCGTACGCGTACATCGAGGAGAGCTTGCCGATGGTCGGCGTCTCCAGGAACAGGTTCAGGGACTGCGCCTGGTCCAGGTACGGGGTGCGGGCGGCGGCCATGTCGATCAGGCCGCGCTGCGGGATCTCCCACGCCGTCCGGTACAGGGCCCGTACGTCGGCCGGGATCCACGCGAAGTCCTGCACGGAGCCGCCCGACTCGCGCAGCGCCTCCCGGGTGCGGGCGTCCCAGACGCCGAGCTCCTTGAGGTCCCGCACCAGGTACGAGTTGACCTGGAGGAACTCACCCGACAGCGTCTCGCGCTTGAACAGGTTGGACACCTGCGGCTCGATGCACTCGTACACACCGGCGATCGAGGCGATGGTGGCCGTCGGCGCGATGGCGAGGAGCAGCGAGTTGCGCAGACCGGTCGTCGCGATCCGCTCGCGCAGCGCCGCCCAGCGCTCCGGCCAGGTGAACTCGACGCCGTAGTGGTCCGGGTGCAGCACACCCCGGGCGGTACGGGTCTGCTCCCAGGCCGGCAGCGGGCCGTTGCGCTCGGCCAGGTCGGCGGAGGCCTCGTACGCGGCGAGCATGACGCGCTCGGCGATCCGCGTGGACAGCAGGCGGGCCTCGGGGGAGTCGAAGGGCAGCCGCAGCTTGAAGAAGACGTCCTGCAGACCCATCGCGCCCAGGCCCACCGGACGCCACTTGGCGTTCGACCGGCCCGCCTGCTCGGTCGGGTAGAAGTTGATGTCGACGACCCGGTCGAGGAAGGTGACGGCGGTGCGGACGGTGGCGTCCAGGCGCTCCCAGTCGATGTCCCCGTCGGCCACGAAGGCCCCGAGGTTCACCGAACCCAGGTTGCACACCGCGGTCTCGCCGTCGTTCGTGACCTCCAGGATCTCCGTGCAGAGGTTGGAGGAGTGGATCACCTGGCCCGGCTCGGCCGTCTGGTTGGCGGTGCGGTTGGCCGCGTCCTTGAAGGTCATCCAGCCGTTGCCGGTCTGCGCGAGGGTCCGCATCATCCGGCCGTACAGATCACGGGCCGCGATGGTCCTCTTGGCGAGCCCCGCCGCCTCCGCCCCGCGGTACGCGGCGTCGAACTCCTCGCCCCACAGGTCGACCAGCTCGGGCACGTCGGAGGGGGAGAACAGCGACCACTGCTCGTCGGCGTTGACCCGGCGCATGAACTCGTCCGGGATCCAGTGCGCGAGGTTCAGGTTGTGGGTACGGCGGGCGTCCTCACCGGTGTTGTCGCGCAGCTCCAGGAACTCCTCGATGTCGGAGTGCCAGGTCTCCAGGTAGACCGCGGCCGCGCCCTTGCGCCGGCCGCCCTGGTTCACGGCGGCGACGGAGGCGTCCAGGGTCTTCAGGAACGGGACGATGCCGTTGGAGTGCCCGTTGGTGCCGCGGATCAGCGAACCGCGGCTGCGGATCCGGGAGTACGACAGCCCGATGCCGCCGGCGTGCTTGGAGAGCCGGGCCACCTGGTGGTAGCGGTCGTAGATCGAGTCCAGCTCGTCCAGCGGGGAGTCGAGGAGGTAGCAGGACGACATCTGGGGGTGCCGGGTGCCGGAGTTGAAGAGGGTGGGGGAGGACGGCAGGTAGTCGAGGCGGCTCATGAGCCCGTAGAGCGCCGCGACCTCGTCCAGGGCGCGGGTGGTGTCGTCCTCGGCGAGACCGCAGGCCACCCGCAGCAGGAAGTGCTGGGGCGTCTCGACGACCTTGCGGGTGTGCGGGTGCCGCAGCAGGTAGCGGCTGTGCAGGGTGCGGAGCCCGAAGTAGCCGAAGCGGTCGTCGGCGGCCGGGTCGGTCAGCGCGTCCAGCCGGGCCGCGTGCAGCCGGACGAAGTCGGCGGTGCGGTCGGCGATGAGGCCCTCGCGGTGACCGACGGCGACGGACCCGGTGAACGAGGTGACGCCCTGGGAGGCGGCCTCCGTGGCGATGCTGATCGTCAGCAGCCGGGCGGCCAGCCGGGAGTAGGCGGGGTCCTCGGAGATCAGGCCGGCGGCCGCCTCCGTGGCCAGCTCGCGCAGCTCCGTCTCGTCCGCCCCGGCGGACCGGCCGCGCAGCGCGGCGGCGGCGACCCGGCCGGGGTCGGCGTCGGGGAGGTCGGCGGTCAGCTCGGTCAGGGTCCGCAGCAGCGCGGCACCGGGACCGTCGGTTTCCGGCAGGACGGCTGAGACCGGATCGGCTGGCGCGATGGTCACGTGGGGCTCTCCCTCGCTCGGCAGGGGGCCTGGCGCGGAGCAGGGGGCAGCACACGAGCGCACGCAGCGTCGCGCCCACCGGCCCACTCCACGAGGCCCGGACGTCAAGGCACCCGAGCCGGACGGCCGGGTGCGCTGCCGACAGGTCCTCGGACTGGACAGGCGTGCGGACACGGGTGGGTACACACGCAAGTACACCGTTGCGGGACAGTTCCGGATTCGCACCGGATTCCCCTGCGGCGACAGCGAGCATGAGCATACATCTTGTGCTCACCCGTCACGCCACCCCCAGATGTTGTGTCGGGGTGGTTTCAGAGTGTCAACTTGTAGGTGAGGAGAGTGATGTCGTCCAGGTGCGGCACGGGATTCCAGTCCCGCTCCGGTGTGCGGACGAAGCCGAGGCGCTCGTAGAGGCGGTGGGCGGCGTGCATGGCGCGCTGGGTCGACAGGACGACGGCGGTGCGGCCCTCCATGGCCCGGGCGCGGTCGACACAGCTCCGCACGAGGGCCTCACCGGCGCCCCGGCCCCGTGCCTCGCGCGCGACGGCGAGCGCCCTGATCTCCGTCTCGCCGGGACGGGCGATGTCGGCGACGGGACCGGGGCCGGGGACGAAGGTGACTCCGCCGAGGAGCCGGTCGCCCTCCACGGCCACGAGGACCTCGGCGGCGGCCGCGCGCCCGGCCACGTCCTTCAGCACGGGCAGGTACTCGTCGCCCTCTCCGTAGTCGAGCAGGCCGTCTTCGAGGTAGGCACGGGCCGTCATCTCGCCGAGGGCGGCGTACTCGGCGGGTTCCGCTTGCCTGATCCGGATGTCCATGGCGCGCAGTGTGCCCCATGCACACGACGGCGGGCCGCCGGATTTCCCGGCGGTCCGCCACGGTCCTGCCCAGGCCCTGGTGTGACGACAGGGCCTAGTGGGACGCTCCGGCGGTCGCCGGCGGCAGCTCCACCTGTACCCCCGGGTCCCCGGCGTCCGCCGTGTAGTCCTGCGGCCTGGTCTCGTCGATGCCCTCGGGAGCCTTCACGGCCTTGAGGGCGAAGGTCAGGACCACGGTCACGACGACATTGAGGACGAACGCGGTGAGACCGATGTAGCCGATCTCGCCGATGCCCGGGATCTCCTTCGCCGAGCCGCCGAAGTGCTTCTGGGTGGGGGAGGCGACGCCGTACGCGGCGACCGTGCCGTAGACCATGCCGACCGCCCAGCCCGCGAGCAGCGCCCAGCGGTGGAACCAGCGGGTGAACAGGCCACCGACCAGGGCCGGGAAGGTCTGCAGGATCCAGATGCCGCCCAGCAGTTGGAAGTTGATGGCGACCGTCTTGTCCATGGTCAGGACGAAGACCAGGGCACCCACCTTCACCAGCAGGGACACCAGCTTGGAGACCCTGGTCTCCTGCGCGGGCGTGGCGTCCGGCTTGATGAAGTCCTTGTAGATGTTGCGGGTGAACAGGTTCGCGGCCGCGATCGACATGATGGCCGCCGGCACGAGGGCGCCGATGCCGATCGCCGCGAACGCCACACCCGCGAACCACGCCGGGAACATGTTCTCGAACAGCTGGGGGATGGCCAGCTGTCCGTTGGTGACCTTGACCCCGGCGGCGATCGCCATGAAGCCCAGCAGTGCCAGCAGGCCCAGCATCAGCGAGTACAGCGGCAGGATCGTGGTGTTGCGGCGGATCACCTCACGGCTCTTGGAGGAGAGGGTCGCGGTGATGGAGTGCGGGTACATGAACAGCGCGAGCGCGGAGCCGAGGGCCAGGGTGGCGTAGGTCCACTGGCCGGGTTCGGCCGGGGCCAGCGCGCCGCGCGGCTTGCCCGTGGCCGGGTTGGTCTGGCCGAACGCCTCGCCCGCCTTGGCGAAGATGTCGTCGAAGCCGCCCAGCTTGATCGGGATGTAGATGATCGCCACCGCGATGACGATGTAGATCAGCGTGTCCTTCACGAACGCGATCAGCGCGGGGGCCCGCAGACCGGACGAGTAGGTGTACGCGGCCAGCACGCCGAACGCGATCAGCAGCGGCAGGTCCTTGACGAACCAGTTCGTGTTCTCGCCGCCGCCGACGCCCATCACGTCGAGCACCGCCTGGATGCCCACGAGTTGCAGCGCGATGTAGGGCATCGTCGCCAGGATGCCGGTCAGCGCCACCGCCAGCGACAGGCCCTTGGAGCCCCAGCGGCCGCGCACGAAGTCCGAGGTCGTCACGTACCCGTGCTTGTGCGAGACCGACCACAGGCGGGGCAGGAACGTGAAGATCAGCGGGTACACGAGGATCGTGTAGGGCACCGCGAAGAAGCCCGCCGCGCCCGCCGCGTAGATCGCCGCCGGCACGGCGACGAAGGTGTACGCCGTGTAGAGGTCGCCGCCCAGCAGGAACCAGGTGACCCAGGTGCCGAACGACCGGCCGCCCAGTCCCCATTCGTCGAGACTGTGCTCGTTCTCGGCCTTGCGCCAGCGCGCGGCCAGGAAGCCCATGGCCGTCACGGCCAGGAAGAAGAAGATGAAGACGGCGAGTGCCACGCCGTTCACGCCGTCCTTCACTTCTGCGCACCCCCGGCCGGGGCCTTGCGGGCGCGCTGGTCACGCTGCCACAGCTTGTACGCGACCATCGTGAGCGCGGTGGAGATCAGCACCCACAGCATCTGGTACCAGTAGAAGAAGGGGATCCCGATGAACGCCGGATCCACCTTCGCGTAGGAACCCACCCACAGCATCGCCACGAACGGCGCGAGCAGGCAGAGGCCGATGACGACGCGCACAGGCGTCACCACCGGCCCTCTCGTCACTTCCGGGGTGTCTGACATCGGCGGCTCCGTCCCCTAACTGATCACCGATCACCGTTGTAATGCGCAGGCAATGTAGGTGACGGATAAAGGGCAGTGGAAGACCGCGTCCGCATGTCGATCGAGAAAAGCTACTCCGTGGGCCTCTTCAGCCGCGCCACGAACTTGTACCGGTCGCCCCGGTACACCGAGCGCACCCACTCCACGGGATGGCCCTCCTTGTCCAGCGAGTGGCGGGAGAGCATCAGCATGGGCAGGCCGACATCGGTGCCGAGCAGGCCCGCCTCGCGCGGGGTGGCCAGGGAGGTCTCGATGGTCTCCTCGGCCTCGGCGAGATGGACGTCGTAGACCTCGGCCAGCGCGGTGTACAGCGACGTGTACTTGGCCAGGGACCTGCGCAGCGCGGGGAAGCGCTTGGCCGAGAGGTGGGTGGTCTCGATGGCCATCGGCTCGCCGTTGGCCATGCGCAGCCGCTCGACGCGCAGCACCCGGCCGCCGGCGGTGATGTCGAGCAGGCCGGCGAGGGTGTCGTCGGCGGTGATGTAGCCGACGTCCAGCAGCTGGGAGGTGGGCTCCAGTCCCTGGGCGCGCATGTCCTCGGTGTACGAGGTGAGCTGCAGGGCCTGGGAGACCTTCGGCTTGGCGACGAACGTGCCCTTGCCCTGGATGCGTTCCAGGCGGCCTTCGACGACCAGTTCCTGGAGGGCCTGGCGGACGGTCGTGCGCGAGGTGTCGAACTCGGCCGCGAGGGTCCGCTCCGGCGGGACCGGGGTGCCCGGCGCCTGGGTCTCCGTCATGTCGAGCAGGTGCTTCTTCAGGCGGTAGTACTTGGGCACGCGCGCGGTACGGACGGTCGTCCCACCCTCGTTCTCCGCACTGCTGACGTCGGTGCTCATGGCCTGCCTTCCCGGCTCCGGATGCGGGTCACATCGTGGCACGGACACGGTGCTGAGTGCTCCGCTGTTCCGTGATCCCCTCTGTATACCGTCGCAACCTTTGCTGGTCTAGTCCATCCGGCAACTGGTCTACCGGAGCCACGCCCACCGCGGTCGATGTTTTCGACGGTTTCTTACTTAAAGGTTCCTGCATATGTAGCTCCCATAACGGCTGGTCAAAGGGGATTCGGCCACTCTTGACAGCCGTATTGGTCTGAGCCAAGCTCGGCGCACTGGTCTACACCATTGGTCCAGGTCCCGGTCTATGGGCGGGAGGTGTGGGCATCCCTGAGGAGGGTGGCGTGAAGCGCAAGCTGATAGCCGCGATCGGTATCGCGGGCATGATGGTCTCCATCGCGGCGTGCGGGGACGACAAGGGCAGCGGGGACTCGAAGGGCTCCGACGCCAAGGAACTGACGGTCTGGCTGACCGTCGACGCCCAGAACAACTGGCCCGAGCTGGTGAAGGCCGCCGACGCGGCGGTGCTGAAGAAGCACCCCGGCGTCAAGATCGACCACGAGTACTACGGCTGGCCCGACAAGAACGCCAAGCTCGACGCGGTCCTCGCCACCGACAAGGCCCCCGACGTCGTCGAGATGGGCAACACCGAGATGCTCGGTTACATGGTCAAGGGCGCCTTCGCCCCCCTCGACGCCGCGAAGTTCGACAACTCCTCCGCCTGGCTCGACGGCCTCAAGGCCTCGGTGACCTACGACGGCAAGACCTACGGCGTCCCGTACTACGCCGGCGGCCGCGTCGCCAACTGGCGCAAGGACGTCTTCGCCAAGGCCGGAGTGAAGTCCACGCCCAAGACGTACGCCGAACTGACCGCCGCCCTCGACAAGGTCCAGAAGAAGGAGGGCGACAAGTTCTCCGCCTGGTACCAGCCCACCCGTGACTGGTACGCGGCCATGTCCTTCGTCTACGACGCCGGCGGCTCCATCGCCGTCGAGTCGGGCGGCAAGTGGAAGGCCAACCTGTCCTCGGCCGAGTCCCTCAAGGGGCTCGAGGAGTTCAAGACGGTCGTCGACACGTACATGCACGGCGACAAGACCAAGGACGAGTCCGACCGGTACATCGTCTACGGCCAGGGCAAGTCCGGCATGATCTTCGCCCCCGCCTGGGAGGGCGCGACCGCCGCGGCCAAGGAGAACGACAAGACCGGCAAGCTCGCGGGCAACGTCGAGAACTTCGTGATGCCCGGCCCGTCCGGCAAGAACCTCCCGGTGTTCCTGGGCGGCTCCGACCTCGCCGTCCCGGTGAAGTCGGACGCGCAGGACCTCGCCGCCGAGTGGATCAACGCCTTCACCGGCCCCTCCGGGCAGAAGGGCCTGATGGCCAAGGGCAACCTGCCCAACAACAAGACCGACCTCGCGACCCTCAAGAACGACCCGGCGACGGCCGTCCCGGCCACCGCGGCCGAGTCCAACTGGTTCGTCCCGATGGCCCCCGGCTGGGGCCAGGTGGAGAAGGCCCAGGTCCTGCAGAACATGCTGCAGTCCATCGGCACCGGCAAGAAGTCGGTCGAGGAGGCCGCGAAGGAAGCGGACGCCGCGATCGACAAGGTCATCAACAACTCGTGACCTGACGGCGGCGCCCGGCCCGGTGCCGGGCGCCGCCTCCCGTACGACCCGTTCGGGGCTTCGCCTCCGTACGACCCGAGGGACCGCTGAGGAGCGCGCGGATGAGTGCCGCAGACACGACCACCCCTGCCAAGGTGCCGCCGAAGCGGCCGGCACCCCCACCTCCCGCTCCGGCGGGACCGTCACGGGCGAAGCGCGCGTCCGCCGGCACGCCGTGGCTGCTGCTCGCTCCCTGCCTGCTGGTCCTCGCCCTCGTCATGGGCTATCCGCTGGTCCGTCTGGTCACGCTCTCCTTCCAGAAGTTCGGGCAGTCCCAGCTGTGGGGCTTCCAGCCGGCCGAGTCGGTCGGGTTCGACAACTTCTCGGGCGTGCTGGCCGACGGCGAGTTCTGGCAGGTCGTGGTCCGCACGATCGTCTTCGCCGCGGGCTGCGTGATCCTCACGATGGTCCTCGGCATGCTCGTCGCCCTGCTGCTCCAGCGGGTCTCCGGCTGGGTGAAGACCCTCGTCAACATCGCCCTCGTCGCCAGCTGGGGCATGCCGGTCATCGTCGCCACCACGGTCTTCAAATGGCTGTTCGACTCCGACTACGGCATCCTCAACGCGGTCCTGAGCCGGCTGCCCGGCGTCGAGCTGATCGGCCACAACTGGTTCGCCAGCGGACCGCAGGGCCTGGCCGTCATCATGCTGCTGGTGATCTGGGGCGCGGTCCCCTTCGTGGTCATCACGCTCAGCGCCGGTCTCACCCAGGTCCCGGCCGAACTGGAGGAGGCCGCCCGCCTCGACGGCGCCGGCTCCTGGGGCGTCTTCCGGTACGTCACCCTGCCCGTCCTCAAGCCGGTCGTCGTGATGCTCACGACCCTGTCGGTCATCTGGGACATGGGCGTCTTCCCGCAGGTCTTCGTGATGCGCGGCGGGCACCCGGAGCCCGAGTTCCAGCTCCTGACGACGTACTCCTACGACCGCGCCTTCGTCGTCAACGACTACGGGCAGGGCTCGGCGATCGCCCTGATCACCGTGCTGCTCCTGCTGGGAGTGGTCGCCGTCTACATGCGCCAGATGCTGAAGATCGGAGACGTCGAATGAGCAGCATGAGCGGCGTGAGCGGCAAGGGCGCGCCCGCCGAGCCGCGCCGGAAGCCGAAGCTCGGCTGGAACCTCCTCGGCCTGCTCGTCTTCGCCGTCGCCGGTTTCCCCGTCTACTGGATGCTCAACACCGCGTTCAAACCGGCGAAGGACGCGATCGACCCGGACCCGAGCCTGCTGCCGACGGGCATCACGTTCTCCAACTTCAGCCGGGCGACGGACATCGCCGACTTCTGGGGCCCGGTCGGCCGGAGCCTGATCGTCTCCCTGGCGGTCGTCGCGATCGGCATCGTGGTCGGCACGCTGGCCGCCCTCGCCATCTCCCGGTTCGCCTTCCGCGGCCGCAAGATCGTGATCGTGGGCATCCTCGCGGTCCAGATGGTCCCGCTGGTCGCCATGATCATCCCGGTCTTCCTGCTCCTGAACGACCTGGACCAGTACGACCGGCTCTCGGGCCTGATCATCACGTACCTGACCTTCATCCTGCCCTTCACGGTGTGGACCCTGCGCGGCTTCATCGTCAACATCCCGAAGGAGCTGGAGGAGGCGGCGATGGTCGACGGCTGCAGCCGCACCGGCGCCTTCGTCCGGGTCGTCTTCCCGCTGCTGGCCCCCGGCATGGTCGCCACCTCGGTCTACGGCTTCATCCAGGCCTGGAACGAGTACCTGTACGCCCTGATGCTGCTCAGCCAGAAGAACCAGACCGCGACCGTGTGGCTCGGCAACTTCACCACCAAGCACGGCACCGAGTACGCCCCGATGATGGCCGGCGCCACGATGATGGCCGTCCCCGTCGTCGCCCTCTTCCTCCTCGTCCAGCGCAGGATGGCCGCGGGTCTGACCGCGGGCGCCGTGAAGGGATGACGCCCCCGATGACGACAATCGCCCATGGCACCGACACGCTGACCCGTGACGCGCTGACGGTCCTGCAGCCCGGCTTCACCGGCGTCACGGCCCCCGACTGGCTGCTGCGCCGCCTCGGTGAGGGCCTGGCCTCGGTCGGCCTGTTCGGCCGCAACATCACCTCCCCGGAGCAGCTCTCGGCCCTGACCGCGCAGTTGCGCGCGGAACGGGACGACGTCCTGGTCGCCATCGACGAGGAGGGCGGGGACGTCACCCGCCTGGAGGTGCGCACCGGCTCCAGCTTCCCCGGCAACCACGCGCTGGGCGCGGTGGACGACGTGGAGCTGACCCGGGACGTGGCGTACGCACTGGGCCGCCGGCTCGCGGAGTGCGGGGTCAACCTGAACTGGGCCCCGTCGGCGGACGTCAACTCCAATCCGGCGAACCCGGTCATCGGTGTCCGCTCCTTCGGAGCCGGCCCCCACCTGGTCGCCCGGCACACCGCCGCCTATGTCACCGGCCTCCAGGCGGCCGGCGTGGCGGCCTGCACCAAGCACTTCCCGGGCCACGGCGACACGGCCGTCGACTCCCACCACGCGCTCCCGCGCATCGACGTACCGGCCGAGGCCCTGGCGGAACGCGAACTGGTCCCCTTCCTCGCGGCCATCGGCGCCGGCACCCGGGCGATCATGAGCGCGCACATCCTGGTGCCCGCCCTGGACCCGATCCGCCCGGCAACGTTGTCCCGCCCCGTCCTGACGGACCTCCTGCGCCGCGACCTCGGCTACGAGGGCCTGATCGTCACCGACGGCATGGAGATGCAGGCCGTCGCCGCGACATACGGCATCGAGCGGGGCAGCGTCCTCGCGATCGCCGCCGGCGCGGACGCCATCTGCGTGGGCGGCGGCCTGTCCGACGACGCGACGGTACGACGCCTGCGCGACGCCCTGATCACGGCCGTCCGCACGGGCGAACTCCCGGAGGAACGCCTCGCGGACGCGGCGCGGCGGGTGCGCGCCCTGGCCCGCTGGACCGGCTCGGCTCCCGGGAGCACCGCCGAGCCCCGGCCGGACGTGGGCCTGCTGGCCGCCCGCCGCGCCCTGCGGGTCACCGGCGCGGACCCCTTCACCCCCCTCACCGACCCCCCTTACGTCGCCGCCCTCACCCCGGTGGCCAACATCGCCGTCGGCGACGAGACGCCGTGGGGTGTGGCGGCGGAGCTGGCGCGGCTGCTGCCCGGCACGCGCACGGGGAGCTTCAGCGGCGCGGACGCGGGGCGGGCGGCGCTGCTCGCGGCGGGGGAGCGGCGGATCGTCGCCGTGGTCCGCGACGAGCACCGGCACCCCTGGATGGCGGCGGCCCTGGACACGCTCCTGGCGGCCCGCCCCGACACACTCGTGGTCGAGATGGGCGTCCCCCAGGCGGTGCGACGCGGAGCCCTGCACATCGCGACGCACGGCGCGGCCCGCGTGTGCGGCCGGGCGGCGGCGGAGGTCATCGCGGGGGCGTGATCCCTCCCGCGGCGAAAGGCGCCGGCCCCTGGTGGGGGCCGGCGCCCTGGTGTTCGCACAGAAAGAAAAACCCGGCAGACGGGGCCCGTCTAAATCCCCTGCCACTCGGGCTTGTTGGCGAACGTGTGCCGGAAGTAGTCCGCGAGCTTCAGCTTGGACGCCGCCCCCTCGTCGACGACGACCGTCGCATGCGGATGCAACTGCAGCGCCGAGGCGGGGCACACCGCCGCGACGGGCCCCTCCACGGTCGCCGCCACCGCGTCCGCCTTGCCCTCCCCGGTGGCGAGCAGCACCAGATGGCGCGCCTCCAGGATGGTCCCGATCCCCTGGGTGATGACGTGATGCGGCACCTGCTCGATGTCCCCGTCGAAGAACCGCGCGTTGTCCACCCGGGTCTGCTCGGTCAACGTCTTGATCCGGGTCCGCGAGCGCAGCGACGAGCACGGCTCGTTGAAGCCGATGTGCCCGTCGGTGCCGATCCCGAGCAGCTGGAGGTCCACCCCGCCGGCCGCGGCCAGCGCCGCGTCGTACGCCGCGCACGCCGCCTGGATGTCCTCGGCCGTGCCGTCGGGCCCGAGGAAGGCGCCCATGCCGATGCCCAACGGTTCGAGGACCTCGCGCCGCAGCACCGAGCGGTAGGACTCGGGGTGCTCGGCGGGCAGTCCCACGTACTCGTCGAGCTGGGCGATCCGTGCCCGCGAGGTGTCCGCGTCACCGGCGCGCACCTTGGCCGCGAGCGCCTGGTAGACGGGCAGCGGGGTGGAGCCGGTGGCCACACCGAGCAGGGCGTCGGGCTTGCGTCGCAGGAGTGCCGCCATGGCCTCGGCGATCAGTTCGCCGCCCGAGCTGGCGTCCGGAACGATGACAACTTCCACGCTGGCCTGCCGTTCTGAGCTGAGTGGTTTAGACCAATCTAGCAGAGCTCCCCGAAATTGCCCCCCGCATCTCGGTCCGTGGAGGAACGCGCACAGGCTAGGCTGCGTCATGGACGGTGGGGCATGGACACACCTAGTGGTCTAGTCCACAATGGACCGTGAGAGAACAGCACGCGAAATCTTCCGTCTTCCCCGCACAGGAAGGCGGACCGAGGGTCCGGAGCTCTCTGCCCTGACTGCCCCGGCTCCTCACCTTCGGTCGACGGGACCGCACACCCCGCGGCCGATACAGCTCCGGGCTGCGGTGCCGGGAGGGTTGAGGGTCCCTCCCAGGCGCCGCGGCCCGCGGGTGTTTTTCGGACACTTCCCGCACCCCGGGTACGCTCGCAGACGTGCCCTCCATGAACGAACTCGTACGCCAGCACACCGCCCTCGACGACTCCGACCTCGAGTGGCTCCACCTGCTGGTCTCGGAGTGGCAGCTGCTCTCCGACCTCTCCTTCGCCGACCTGGTCCTGTGGGTGCCCACCAGCGACGGCACCCGCTATGTCTCGGTGGCCCAGATGCGGCCCAACACCGGCCCGACCTCCTACCAGGACGACATGGTCGGCCACCTGGTGCCGCGGGGCCGCCGTCCCCTGCTCGACGCCGCGCTCGACGAGGGCCGGATCGTGCGCGAGGGCGACCCGGAATGGCGTGAAGAGGTCCCCGTACGCGTCGAGTCCATCCCCGTACGGCGGGACGGCCGCGTCCTCGGAGTCATCGCCCGCAACACCAACCTGCTGACCGTGCGCACCCCGAGCCGCCTGGAGCTGACCTACCTCCAGAGCGCCTCCGACCTCGCGCAGATGATCGCGGCCGGCTCCTTCCCCTTCCCCAACCAGCAGATGGACATGGACGCCGCCCCGCGCGTGGGCGACGGCCTGATCCGGGTCGACGGCGACGGCATCGTCCAGTACGCCTCCCCGAACGCGCTCTCCGCCTACCACCGCCTCGGCCTCGCCTCCGACCTGGTCGGCCATCACCTCGGCGACACCACCGCCGAACTCGCCCCCACCCGGGGGCCGGTGGACGAGGCGCTGGCCAAGGTCGCCAGCGGCTGGGCGCCCCGTGAGTTCGAGATCGAGGCCAAGGACGGGGTCATCCAGTTCCGTACGATCCCGCTCAAGCCCAAGGGCACCCGCATCGGTTCGCTCGTCCTGCTCCGGGACGTCACCGAACTGCGCCGCCGCGAACGAGAATTGATCACCAAGGACGCCACCATCCGGGAGATCCACCACCGGGTGAAGAACAACCTCCAGACGGTCGCCGCCCTGCTGCGCCTGCAGGCCCGCCGCATCGAGTCCGAGCGCGGCCGGGAGGCCCTGGAGGAGGCGGTCCGCCGAGTGGGGTCGATCGCGATCGTGCACGAGACGCTGTCCCAGAACCTCGACGAGCGCGTGGAGTTCGACGAGATCGCCGACCGGGTGCTCGCGATGGTCGCGGAGATCTCGCCGGGCAAGGTGACCGGCCGGCGCAGCGGGCGCTTCGGCATCCTGGACGCGGAGGTCGCCACCCCGCTGTCCATGGTGCTCACCGAGATCCTCCAGAACGCCCTGGAGCACGGCTTCCGTGAGGGCGACACCGGCACGGTCGAGGTCTCGGCCGTCCGCGGCGGTACGACGAAGGAGGCCCGCCTCCTGGTCACCGTCCAGGACGACGGCGTCGGCCTGCCCGAGGGCTTCGACCCGCACACCTCGGGCAACCTCGGCCTGCAGATCGTACGGACGCTGGTGGAGGGCGAGTTGGGCGGCACCTTCGACATGGTCCCGGCACCGGAGCGCGGCACGCGGGTGATCCTGGACATCCCGGTGCGGGCCCAGAAGTAGGGCGGCCCCTCCCTCGGGGCCCGCACAGCAAGAAGCCCCGGACCGTTCAGGGGTCCGGGGCTCTGATGCTCGTTGCCAGCGATTAGCTGCGCATCGGGGGTACTGCGCGCTGCGGCTCGGGGGCGGGAGATGCGTACTCGCTGTACGCGCCGCCAAGCTCAGGCTGTGTGCGGGGCGGGTGTTGTCAGGCGGAGGCCTGACGGGCCCGGTTGCGGGCGGCGCGACGCTTCATGGCACGGCGCTCGTCCTCGCTGAGACCACCCCAGACGCCGGAGTCCTGGCCGGACTCGAGCGCCCACTGCAGACACTGCTCCATAACCGGGCAGCGACGGCAGACGGCCTTGGCTTCCTCGATCTGCAGCAGCGCAGGACCGGTGTTGCCGATGGGGAAGAACAGCTCGGGGTCTTCCTCGCGGCAAACGGCGTTGTGACGCCAGTCCATGGCTGCTACCTCTCCTTGGTATTACGTGCAGGTTGCTTGTGAATGTGAACGCTTTCACGAATCCCTCAACAAGTGAAGGGCCAACCCGCCAGGTTCGCTGGCGTGGTCCTGTGGATTGAAGAGGGGTTCTGGTGATCAGTGGAGGCCGGTGTTGCGGGCCGTCCCGATCGCCACGTAGAGACTCGCAAACCTCAGCGGCGGATACAACCCCTTCCGGAAAGTTTTTTTTGATTCCTCGGTGTCGACTAGGTCACAGCCGTACTTCCATGGGGTGGATCCTGGCCTAAACGTTCGAGTGAAAGGACTTCAGCCCTTTCTGCTCACACAATCACACGCAGTGCACGGCGTACGCCTGTGAACGTCACGCTCGTTCGCAGCCCCAGGTGGTCGCCGTCCATCTGGAGGGGCAGAGGGACCTTCGAATGCAAGGTGAAGCGGTCCAGGTCGTGGAACGAGTGGGCATGCCTGCCATGCGGTCCCCGCTCGGGGGACGAAGTGAGCAACTGGGTGCCATACCGGGCAACCGAGGCGGTGGACAGACGGCTGAGACCGAGTACGTCGAGCCCGGTATCGAACGAGGCCTTAGGTGACGCGTACACCGGGCGATTGCCCAGATAGGTCCACGGAGCCGTGTTGCAGACTATGGACAGCACCAAATCGGTCACCGGCTCGGCGTCCGGCTGTTCCAGTGTGATCGAACCGCGCCGGCGGTCCGGCTCGCCCAGCAGCTGACGCACGGCCTGCATGAGATAGAGGGCGTGGGTGGATTTCCTGCCCCGCTCCCGCTGCTGTTCGACCCGCCCGACGACCCCCGCGTCGAAGCCGAGTCCGGCGTTGAAGGTGAACCAGCGCGAGGGCACCGCCTCGTCCTCCGTGCCCGGGGTGCCGGAGGCCATACCCAGGCCGACCGTGCGCTCGCGCTCCTCGCGCAGCGCGTCCAGCAGGGCGCCGGTGGCCTCCACCGGGTCGTTGGGCAGCCCCAGGGCCCGGGCGAAGACATTGGTGGAGCCGCCGGGGACAACCGCGAGGCCGGGCAGCCGCTCCGGGTCGGGGCCCGCGTGCAGCAGGCCGTTGACCACCTCGTTGACCGTGCCGTCGCCGCCGAGGGCCACCACCAGGTCGGTGTTCCCGCTCTCCGCGGCCTGCCGGCCGAGGTCGCGTGCGTGCCCCCGGTACTCGGTGGTGACCGCCTCCAGCTTCATCTCGCTGGCGAGCGCGTGGATGAGGACGTCGCGCGTCCGTGCACTCGTAGTGGTTGCTGCCGGGTTGACCACGAGAAGTGCACGCATGGGTTGCAGCGTACCTACTGGGTGGTACCCGGGCACAGGCCGAGTTAGGGATCCGGTAAGAGAGCGGGGGTGAGCCTCGACACGAGCCCCCACGGGGGCGGGGCTACCCTTCAGGGGTGAGCAGTGAGCAGAGCCCCCTCGCCCCGGAAACCACCCCGGACAGCGCTGGTCCGCGCCCGCGCCGGGTGACGTACGCCGCCGCGCTGGCCGGTCTGGAGGGGCTGGCGCTCGTGGCCGGCGGGGTGTGGATCCTCGTGCTGGGCCTCGCCGGAGACCCGGACGACCGTCAGCAGGCCGTCACCGGGGGCGTGACCCTGATCGTGCTCGCCCTGCTGCCGCTGCTCGCCGCGCGCGGTCTGCTCGCCCTGCGCGGCTGGAGCCGGGGTCCCGCCGTGATCACGCAGATCATGGCCCTTCCGGTGGCCTACAACCTGCTGCAGGCCGACAGCATGGCCATCCCGGCCGGCATCGCCCTCGCGGTCGTCGCCGTCGCCGCGCTCGTACTGCTCGTCAACGGGGAGACGACCCGGGCCCTCGGGATCCGCGGGCCCGGCAACGCGGCCAAGTAGCCCAGGGGCTCACTCCTCGACCAGCAGCTTCTCCCGCAGCTGAGCCAGCGTCCGCGCCAGCAGCCGGGACACGTGCATCTGCGAGATCCCGACCTCCTGTGCGATCTGCGACTGGGTCATGTTGCCGAAGAACCGCAGCAGCAGGATCCGCTTCTCGCGCGGCGGGAGATCCTCCAGGAGCGGCTTGAGCGACTCCCGGTACTCGACGCCCTCCAGCGCCTCGTCCTCCGCGCCGAGGGTGTCGGCGACCGCCGGGGACTCGTCGTCGGTGTCGGGGACGTCCAGCGACAGGGTGGAGTACGCGTTCGCGGACTCCAGGCCCTCCAGGACCTCCTCCTCCGAGATGGCCAGCTTCTCGGCCAGCTCGTGGACGGTGGGGGAGCGGCCGTGCTGCTGCGAAAGCTCCGCCGTCGCCGTGGTCAGCGCGAGACGCAGCTCCTGGAGCCTGCGCGGGACGCGCACCGCCCAGCCCTTGTCACGGAAGTGCCGCTTGATCTCGCCGACCACCGTCGGGGTCGCGTACGTCGAGAACTCGACGCCGCGGTCCGGGTCGAAGCGGTCGACCGACTTGATCAGGCCGATGGTGGCGACCTGGGTGAGGTCGTCCAGCGGCTCGCCGCGGTTGCGGAAGCGCCGCGCCAGGTGCTCGACGAGCGGCAGGTGCATACGGACCAGCTGGTTGCGCAGCTCCGCGTACTCGGGGCTGCCGTCCTTCAGGCGGCGCAGCTCGACGAACATCGCCCGCGCCCCGCTGCGGTCCCCTTCGTCACGGGGTCCGTGCTGGGTACGGGGTTCTTGCCGCGTGCCCGGCACGCCCTGTTCTTCGTCTCGCTCGTGCTCGCTCATCGTCCCGCCCGTCGCCCTCTGTCGAGCCCTGTCCTCAGCCCGGCCGGGGGAGCCCCCGATCCGCCCCTCGCGGGGCGGGTCCTGCACGGCATCCGGATCCCGGCGCCCGGTGTCGTCCTCCGGATGAGGCCGGGCCTGCTCGGGAATGCCGTCGATGCCGTCCGCCGTCATGCGTCGGGAACCGCCCGGAGAGACTGGATCGTTCTCGGCCGGCAGCTCCCGTGTGCCGCGCTCTTCGTCCCGCACCGGCCCGTCCCCGTTCCTCACGCCGGCCCGGGTCCCGCGCCGCGCTGTTTGTAGAGGCTGATCGAAACGGTCTTGTCCTCGTCGACGGCGGAGGAGACCTTGCCCGCCAGGGCGGACAGCACGGTCCAGGCGAAGGTGTCCCGCGAGGGGGCGTGGCCGTCGGTGGTCGGCGCCGAGACGGTGACCTCGAGCGAGTCGTCGACGAGCCGGAACACACAACTGAGCACCGAGCCGGGCACGGCCTGCTGAAGCAGGATCGCGCAGGCCTCGTCCACCGCGATGCGCAGGTCCTCGATCTCGTCCAGGGTGAAGTCCAAACGGGCCGCGAGGCCGGCCGTGGCCGTCCGCAGCACCGACAGGTAGGCACCCGCAGCCGGCAGCCGGACTTCCACGAAGTCCTGGGTCGCGGGCTCGCCTGCGATCTGGGACACCCTCACCTCCAAGGTGGTACAAGCTTTTCGGGGCCGAGGGTCGCCCCCCGGGGTAACGCGTGGGTGGTGCAGCGGTGACGCTATCGCGCTCCCAAGTTTCCTGTCCCCGGGACCCCAACCCCCTGGCGTCACTCACAGTAAACCTGTGAACACGCTCCGTGTCTAGGGGTCTGCGGACCCAAAAGGGAAGAGGGCGCGCCGGGTTGACGTACCCAGGCGTCAGATGGTCGAACCGTACCCGCCGGACGGCAGGACCGTCTCGGAAGTACAACGGCCGGACCTCTTCAGAAGTTCACGTCCTGACCGCCTCCGATGCTCAAACGAGGACATGATCGACGAAGCACCAGCGCCAGTTCTCCCCGGGCTCGAAGGTCCGCATCACGGGATGGCCGGTCTCCTTGTGGTGCTCCGACGCGTGCCGGCTGGGCGAGGAGTCGCAGCAGCCGACGTGGCCGCACGTCAGGCACAGCCGCAACTGCACCGGGTGGGTGCCGTCCCGCAGGCACTCCGGACACGTCTCGCCGAGCGGGACGGGTTCGGGGTGGGGCAGCGCGTCGGCGTGCGTGCACTGTTTCATGATTGCCAGATTACGACGCTCGCGCGGACGACCGCGCGGAAAAACGAGGCGGGCAGGACATGGACGTGATGCCACTGCTGTTGCTGGTGGCGGGCAGCGCGGCGGTCGCGGCGGCGGCCCGGCGCACCCCGGTACCGGCGCCCCTGCTGCTGGTCGCGGTCGGACTGGCGGTGTCGTACGTGCCCGGCGTCCCGGACTACACCCTGGATCCGGACGTCGTCCTCCCGCTGCTGCTGCCCCCGCTGCTGTACACCTCGGCCACCGACAGCTCCTACCTCGACCTGCGCGCCCAGCTGCGGCCGGTGGCGCTGCTGTCGGTCGGATACGTGCTGTTCGCGACGGTCGCCGTCGGCTGGGCCGCCTACCTGCTCGTCCCCGGGCTGCCGCTGACCGCGGCGCTGGTGCTGGGCGCGGTCGTGGCGCCGCCGGACGCGGTCGCGGCGACGGCGGTGGCGCGCCGGGTCGGCCTGCCGTCGAGGATCACCACGATCCTCCAGGGTGAGTCCCTGCTCAACGACGCCACCGCCATCACCGCCTACAAGGTGGCCCTCGCGGTCGTGGTCGGCGAGGGCGCGTCCTGGGCGGGCGGCATCGAGGAGTTCCTGGTGGCGGCGGTCGGCGGGGTCGCCGCGGGGCTGATCCTCATGGCTCCGCTGCACTGGCTGCGCACCCACCTGAAGGAACCCCTTCTGCAGAACACGCTCTCCCTGCTCATCCCGTTCGTCGCGTACGCGTCCGCCGAGCAGTTCCACGCCTCCGGCGTCCTCGCCGTGGTCGTCGTCGCGCTCTACCTCGGCCACCGCGCGTGGGAGGTCGACTTCGCCACCCGCCTCCAGGAGGACGCGGTGTGGAAGATGGTCGCCTTCGTCCTGGAGTCGGCGGTCTTCGCGCTGATCGGCCTGCAGCTGCCGGTGGTCCTCAGGGGCCTCGGTTCGTACGAGGGCCTGGACGCCGCCTGGTACGCGTTCGCCCTGTTCCTCGTCGTCGTCGCGGCCCGCTTCCTGTGGGTCTACCCGGCCACCTTCCTGCCCCGGGCGCTCTCGGCACGCATCCGCGAGCGGGAGCAGAACCCGACCTGGCGGGGCCCCTTCGTCATCGCCTGGGCCGGCATGCGGGGCGTGGTCTCGCTGGCCATCGCCTTCTCCATCCCCCTCACCGTGGAGCACGGCGAGTCCTTCCCGCACCGCAACCTGATCCTGTTCCTGACGTTCACCACGGTCATCGGCACCCTGGTGGTGCAGGGCCTGACCCTGCCCCCGCTGATCCGCATGCTGAAATTCCCCGCGCCCGACGCGCAGGCCGCCACGCTCGCCGAGGCCAACGCCCAGGCCCAGGCCTCCCGGGTCGCCGAGGAGCGCCTGGACGCCCTGCTCGCCGACGAGCGCAACGCCCTGCCCCCGCCGCTCGCCGACCGCCTGCGCGACGTCCTCGAGCGCCGCCGCAACGCCGTCTGGGAGCGCCTCGGCCAGGTCAACCCGGTCACCGGGGAGACCGTCGACGACACCTACCGGCGGCTGTCCCGCGAGATGATCAGCGCCGAGCGCGCGATGTTCGTACGGCTGCGCGACGGCCGCTACATCGACGACGAGATGCTGCGGACGCTGCTGCGCCGGCTGGACCTGGAGGAGGCGGCGGCCTACCGGGAGACGGCCTGACGGCGGTCACGGAAAGCGGCGGTCACGGAAAGGGGCGTCCCGTGACGACCGCCGCCACCGTCGTCCCGCGCGGGAAGGCACCCTCCTCGGCGAGGGTGACGAGTCCGTAGAGCAATTTGGCGACATAGAGACGTTCGACCGGAACGCCGTGCCGTCGCTCGAAATCCTCCGCGAAGGCGTCGAGTTCCGGGGTGATCCGTCCGTAGCCGCCGAAGTGGAAGCGCTCGTCGAGCCGCCACGCGACCGTGGGAGCGCCGAAAGCCTCGGTCTGCAGCGCCCGTACGACGTCCCCCAGGAAGCCGCCCCTGAGGACCGGTATGCCCAGGGCCCGCTGTCCCGGGCCCAGCCCCGCGGCCAGGCCGGCAAGGGTGCCGCCGGTGCCGCAGGCGAGGGCGGCCACGTCGACTCCGCCGTGGTCGCGCAGTTCCTCGCCGAGGGCCCGGCAGCCGCGGACCGCGAGCGCGTTGCTGCCGCCCTCCGGGACGACGTACGCGTCGCCGGCGCCGGCCGCCGCCGAGAGCCGGCGCAGCGTGTCCGGCTCGGCCTTGCGGCGGTAGGCGGAGCGGTCCACGAAGTGCAGGCGCATGCCGTCGGCGACGCACCGGGCGAGGGAGGGGTTCAGGGGACGGCCGGCCAGCTCGTCCCCGCGCACCACGCCCACCGTGGCCAGCCCCAGGAGCCGGCCGGCCGCGGCCGTGGCGCGCAGGTGGTTGGAGTAGGCGCCGCCGAAGGTGAGGACCGTCCGCCCGGCCGCCGCCTCCAGGTTGGGCACCAGCTTGCGCCACTTGTTGCCGGTCAGCTCCGGGTGGATCAGGTCGTCCCGTTTCAGCAGCAGCCGTACGCCGTGCCGCTCGAACCGGTCGTCGGCCGCCTCCTGGAGAGGGGAGGGCAGGCGGGGGCGCAGGTCGTTCACCCGCCCATTGTCGAACACCGTTACGGATGCGGCCCGCTTCCCAGGGCCACGATGATCCATTCCCGCTCTTTCGTGTAATAGCACGAGCACACACCGTGATGGAAGGCTGGTCCGCGTACCGGTGCACCGGCGGTTCGGCGCCCGTGCATGATTTGGGAGGGCATCACTCATGTCGGTAGGCGAAGAGGTCCGCACCGAGTCGGGCAAGCCGCAGCAGAGTCTCGGCACCGCGGCCGCGCGGAACCTGGCCACCACGACCAAGTCCGCACCGCAGATGCAGGAGATCAGCTCCCGCTGGCTGCTGCGGAACCTGCCCTGGGTGGACGTGCAGGGCGGTACGTACCGGGTCAACAGGCGGCTGACGTACGCGGTGGGCGACGGCCGCATCACGTTCGTCAAGACCGGCGACCGCGTCGAGGTGATCCCGGCCGAGCTGGGCGAACTGCCGGCGCTGCGCGGCTACGAGGACGAGGAGGTGCTGTCGGAGCTCGCCCAGCGCTGCCGGCAGCGGGAGTTCGGCCCCGGCCAGGTCATCGCCTCCTTCGGCAACCAGACCGACGAGGTCTACCTGCTGGCGCACGGCCGCGTCGAGAAGGTCGGCACCGGACCCTACGGCGACGACCAGGTGCTCGGCGTCCTCGCGGACGGCGCCTACTTCGGCGACCAGGCACTGCTCGACGCCGACGCCATCTGGGAGTACACCGCCCGCGCCGACACCACCTGCACCGTGCTGATCCTGGCCCGCCAGGACCTCGAACAGGTCGCGGAGCGGGCCGGCTCCCTGCGCGCCCACCTGCAGCGGCTGCGCGCGATCCCCGAGCAGCGCACCAACAAGTACGGCGAGAAGGCCGTCGATCTGTCCGCGGGCCACGCCGGTGAGCCGGACATCCCGCACACGTTCGTGGACTACGACGCCTCCCCGCGCGAGTACGAACTGAGCATCGCCCAGACCGTCCTGCGCATCCACACCCGCGTGGCCGACCTCTACAACCAGCCCATGAACCAGACCGAGCAGCAGCTGCGGCTCACGGTCGAGGCGATCAAGGAGCGCCAGGAGCACGAGCTGGTCAACAACCGGGAGTTCGGCCTGCTCCACAACTGCGAGTACGACCAGCGGCTCCAGCCGCACGACGGCGTGCCCGGCCCCGACGACCTGGACGAGCTGCTCAGCAGGCGGCGCGGCACGAAGATGCTGCTCGCCCATCCGCGCGCGATCTCCGCGATCGGCCGCGAGCTGAACAGGCGCGGGCTGGTGCCCGAGACGATCGACGTCGGCGGCAACCGGATCCCCACCTGGCGTGGGGTGCCGATCTACCCCTGCAACAAGATCCCGGTCACGGAGGCCCGTACCAGCTCGATCATCGCGATGCGTCTCGGCGAGCAGGACCAGGGTGTCATCGGCCTGCGCCAGTCCGGCATCCCGGACGAGATCGAGCCGAGCCTGTCGGTGCGGTTCATGGGCATCAACGAACAGGCGATCATCAAGTACCTGGTGACGGCCTACTACTCGGCGGCGGTTCTGGTGCCGGACGCGCTGGGCGTGCTGGAGAACGTCGAGATCGGCCGCTGGCGGTGACCTCCGCCACCAGGCCGAACGGGACGCGCGACGGGCGAAGCCCGATCGGGAGGCAGGCGTACAGCCCGCAGGAGAGCCTCGGGGAGAGCCCGGGGGAGAGCGGGGGGCGGACCGGGCCGGCGGCCTCCGACGAGCAGGAGGCGACGGCGATCCTGGAGCGGGCCAGGGCGGCGGTCGATCCGGCACTGCGCGCGGCCGTGGACTCGTTGCCCCGCTCGATGCGCCGGATCACGCGCTACCACTTCGGCTGGGAACACGCCGACGGCACCCCGGCCGCGGGGAACGCCGGCAAGGCGATCCGTCCCGCGCTCGTCCTCGCCGCGGCCGCCGCACTCGGCGGTCCGGCGGCCCGGGCGGCGGCCGTCCGGGCCGCCGCGGCGGTCGAACTGGTCCACAACTTCACGCTGCTGCACGACGACGTGATGGACCGGGACGCCACCCGCAGGCACCGCCCCACCGCCTGGACCGTGTTCGGCGACGCCGACGCCATCCTCGCCGGGGACGCCCTGCAGGCGCGGGCCCTCGGCCTGCTCGCCGAGGACCCGCACCCGGCGGCCGCGGCGGCCGCCGCCCGGCTCGCGGCCTGTGTGGTGGAGCTCTGTGAGGGCCAGCAGGCGGACACGGCCCTGGAGCGGCGCGGCCCCACCGAGGTCACCCTGGAGGAGGTGCTCGCCATGGCCGAGGCCAAGACGGGCGCGCTGATCGGGTGCGCCTGCGCGGTGGGCGCGCTGTACGCGGGGGCGGCGCGGGAGGACGTGGACGCGCTGGACGCGTTCGGCCGTGAGGCCGGGCTCGCCTTCCAGCTCATCGACGACGTCATCGGCATATGGGGCGATCCGCGGCACACCGGCAAGCCGGTCGGTGCGGATCTCGCCGCCCGCAAGAAGTCCCTGCCGGTGGTCGCCGCCCTGGTCTCGGGCACCCCGGCCGCCGGGGAACTGGCCGGGCTGTACGCGCGGCCCGCCCTGCCCGAGGACCTGGACCGCACCGCGCTGGCGGTGGAGCGGGCCGGCGGTCGCGCCTGGGCCCAGGACCAGGCGGCCGACCGGATGTCCCGCGCGATGGACGAACTGGCCCGGGCGATCCCGGACCCGGAGTCCGCGGGCGGCCTGCTGTCCCTGGCGGAGTTCGTGACCCGGCGCAGCGCCTAGCCGGCGCGTCTCCGGCGGATCCGCCGGACGCGCGCGGGGCCCGCCCGCCGCGCACCAGGAGACCCCGGTGGGCCCCGCACCTCCCCACGGCGTGCGGGGCCCACCGGTGTGCGAGGGCCGGCGGGTGGCGCCGTCAGGAATCCTCCGGCACCACCGTCGCCACGATCCGTTCCACCAGACCCTCCGGGACCCCCACCCCCGGCAGCGCGCCGTCCAGGACGCCCGGCAGCGTCAGATGCTCCAGGATCAGGCCGAGCATGGCGAGGTAGAGCACGACGACGGTCTCGTCGCCGCCGGGCAGCCCGGCCGCCCGGTGGAACTCCATGCCCTGGTCGAGGTCGCCGCGCACCGAGGTGGTGAACGACGCGCGCAGTTCGGGCCGCCGGGTCGCCTCGAGGCGCATCTCCAGCAGGGCCAGATAGCCGGCCCGGTCGCCGGTCGCGCGGCTCATCAGGTCGTGCATGAACGCCGTGACCAGGGAGCGGTCGCGGGGCCTGCGCATCAGTGCGGCGAGCACCTCGGGGTCGGGGGCCAGCCGGACGTGCAGCCGGGCGTCGATCTGCCGCAGCAGGTCGTCGCGACCGGTGAAGTAGTTGGAGGCGGTGCCCGTGGGCACGCCCGCCGCGGTGTCCACCGCCCGGAACGTCAGACCGCGCGCCCCCTCCCGGGCGAGCACCTCGACGCCCGCGTCCACCAGGGCCGCACGGCGTTCCGGATTGCCGGCCATGCGGAACCTCCTCTCCCGCTTGTGCCTGTTCCGGGCAGCGCCGGATATCCCTTGCAACCACTACACATGAAGTACTACAACTGGAGTGGTTCGGCGCCCAGCCTACGGAAAGAGGCCCACTTGCGAAAGCTCACCTACTTCGTCGCCTGTTCGCTCGACGGCTTCATCGGGGACGAGACCGGCGACGCCACAGCGCTCATGACGTACGTCGACGAGGAGCTCCTCGGCTTCCTCACGACGGAGTATCCGGAGACCCTGCCCACCCACGGCCGCCGGGCGCTCGGCCTCGGCGACCCGGAGAACCGGCGGTTCGACACGATCATCCAGGGCCGGGCCAGCTACGACCTCGCGCTGAAGGAGGGTGTCACCAGCCCCTACGCCCATCTGCGCCAGTACGTCGCCTCGCGCACCCTCGCCGAGTCGCCGGACCCGGACGTCGAGATCATCGCGGACGGTCTGCTCGACAGGGTCCGCGCCCTGAAGGCGGAGGACGGCGAGCTCGGCATCTACCTGTGCGGCGGTTCGCGGCTCGCGGGCGAGCTGTTCGACGAGATCGACGAGCTCGTGATCAAGACGTACCCGGTCGTCTACGGCAGGGGCATGCCCATGTTCGCCACCGGGTTCCCCGTCGCCGGCTTCGGCCTGGAGTCCGTCCGCACCCTCACCAACGGAGTCCTCGTCCGCACCTACGCACGCAGGCGGTGACGGCCCTACCCTGAGGACATGGACAGAGAACAACGCGTCTGTCCGGTCTGCGGGCAGCCCGTACAGTCCGTCGTCCGGCGGCACAAGACCCTGGGTGCCTGGGTCCCGCGCTGGGGACCCGGCCCGTGCCACAACCCCGAGTGCGAGGCGTACGTCGAGGAGGGCACCCACTTCCGTCATCAGGAGGAGGAGCCCGACGCCCCCGCCGAGCAGACCGGCTAGCTTGACCCGCATGACCGAACCCGTTCCGTACGTCCTCCACCTCACCGAACGCGCGCTCTGGGCGGCGGCCCGCGCGGAGGGCGCCTACACATGGTCCACCCGTGGCCGCACCCTCGCGGAGGAGGGCTTCATCCACTGCTCCACCCGCGCCCAGCTCCCCGCGGTCGCCGCCTTCCTCTACGGCTCCTACGACGGCCCCGACGAGCTGGTGGTGCTGGTCGTGGACCCGGCCCGGCTGGACGTCCCGCTGAGGTACGAGGCCCCGGAACCCGGCGGCGAGGAGTTCCCGCACGTGTACGGGCCGATACCGGTGGCCGCGGTGGTGGACGTGGAGCCGTGGACCTGACCGCGCCCGCCTGAGCGACGGCGTCCGGACACCCGGCCGCTCAGGAGGCCGCCGGCGGCAGACCGCCCGTCTCCGGGTCGCGGCCCGTCAGGCAGTACAGGCCGCCCGTCGGGTCGCGCATCACCGTCCAGTGGGACGCGGGAGCGACGAGCGACGCGCCGAGCCGCTCGTGCCGGGCGCGTAGTGCGTCGACGGCGGAGCCGCAGGCCAGGTCGAGATGGGCGGAGACGGGCCGTTCGGCGCCGAGGCGCTGGAGCAGGATGCGCACGGGCAGGCCCGCCGGGGGCGCGACCACGTGGAACTCGGGGAGGGATCCCGGCCGGGACGACCAGTCGGGCAGCAGGGCGCTCCAGAACGCGACTTCGGCGTCGTAGGCGGACGGCGGGACGTCCACGCACACCTGGTCCAGACGGCTGCCGCCGGACGCCGGCGGCCGGACCGACTCACCCTGCCAGGGCACCGCGCAGAACAACTGCCCGGCCGGGGAGCGCAGTACGGTCCACCCGTCGTGCGCGGCGACCGTCCGCGCCCCGGACTCCAGCGCCGCCGCCACGAAGGCGGGCACGTCCTCGACGGCGAAGTCGAGATGCGCGCCGCCGTCCCCGTCCGTGACCCCCTGGACCTTCACCCAGGGGTCGCCGTCGCCGTTCGGCAGCAGGGTGGTGAACTCGTCCTGCTCACCGCGGAGTTCGGACAGCGACGTGTCCGTGACGGCGGTCCAGAAGGCGCAGGCTTCCGGGAACTGCTCGGCGGCCCGGTCGACGAAGACGTACGTCCAGCGAACCGGGGTGTGGGTGCGGGAACTCATGCGGCGATCGTAGATCGGCCCCGCACGGCCCTGCCCGGATGTCCACAGCCACAGGGACGCACAGCAGACCGCACCCGGAACCGTCGGCGGCGCCGTGCTCGGCGGCCGACGGCCCGGGTGCGGCCATGGAGACGCTGCGACAGGAAGACGCAGGTCGGAAAGGCGTGATCGAGGATCAGGCCTTCTTGGTCTCCCAGAAGATCTTGTCGATCTCGGCGATCAGCTCGAGGGCCTTCTCACCGGTCTTCGGGTCCGTCGACGCCTTGGCGGCCGACAGGGCCTTCAGGGTGTCGTTGACCAGCGTGTGCAGCTGCGGGTACTTCTCGAAGTGCGGGGGCTTGAAGTAGTCGCTCCACAGCACGGAGACGTGGTGCTTCGCGAGCTCGGCACGCTGCTCCTTGATGACGGTGGCGCGCGCCTGGAAGTGCGGGTCGTCGTTGGCGGCCATCTTCTCCTGCACGGCCTTCACGGACTCCGCCTCGATGCGGGCCTGGGCCGGGTCGTACACGCCGCAGGGCAGGTCGCAGTGCGCGCTGACCTTGACCTTGGGGGCAAACAGGCGGGAAAGCATGGAGCGTTCCTTCCTCGTGATCGTCTTCTCAGGTGGGACATTACTCCCTGCAAGACGGGTTTTCGCGAGTGCCCCCATGGGCTTAGGACAAAAGTCCGGGGTCAGACTGAGACTGGTGGAGGAACGGACCGGGGAGGTGCCGGGGATGCCGGAACTGTCGCAGGAGACCGAGCGGGGGAGGGCGGCCGCGCCCTTCGGACTGGCCGAGGTGACCGGGCCCTCCATGGTGCCCACCCTGTACCACGGCGACCAGCTGGTGGTGCAGTACGGGGCGCGGGTGCGGGCCGGGGACGTGGTCGTGCTGCGGCATCCCTTCCAGCAGGACCTGCTCGTCGTGAAGCGGGCCGCCGAGCGGCGGGACGGGGGGTGGTGGGTGCGCGGGGACAACGCGTACGCCGGGGGCGACAGCACCGATTACGGGACCGTGCCCGACGAGCTGATCCTGGGCAAGGTGCGGCTGCGCTACCGGCCGCGGAAGCCGGATCAGCGCTCGCCGCTGGCGGTGGTGCGCTGGGCGCTGTCGGCGGCCAGGCCGGTGCCGGCGGTCCGGTCCGCCTCCAGGCGCTTGCGGGCGCGGTAGGCGGCCACGTTGGCGCGGGTCGCGCAGCGGTCGGAGCAGTAGCGCCGGGAGCGGTTGGTCGAGGTGTCGAGGTAGGCGTTGCGGCAGGGGGACGCCTCGCACAGGCCGAGCCGGTCGACGCCGTACTCCGTCAGGTGGAAGGCCAGCCCCATCGCCGCGATGGCCGCGTAGCCCGCCGTCGCGTTCGACGGATGGTCCGCCAGGTGCATGTGCCACAGCGGGCGGCCGTCGTCGTCGCGGAAGTCGTGGCCGGAGATCTGCGGGCTCACCGGGAACTCCAGCAGCAGCGAGTTGAGCAGATCGACGGCGAGGGTCTCGTCGCCGAGGTCGGCCGCCTCGAAGACCGCGCGCAGACGGGCCCGGACCGAGCGGAAGCGGGTGACGTCCGCGTCGGTGGCGCGCCGGGCGGCCGACTGGTTCCCGCCGAAAAGATCGCGGACGGCCTCGACCGAGGTCAGGCTGTCCTTGCCCCGGGCCGGTTCCTCGCTGTTGACGAGACGCACGGCGTAGTCCGAGTAATAGGCCAGTTCCACTTGTAGTCCTTACAGGGGGGCTCTATGGTCGTGAGGTGCGGTCGGTAACGGCTGATCGTGCTTTCAGGGTATTACGCATCGGGTGACGAGGGGGCTTCCATGACCACCACCGGTACCGGAACCGACTGGCAGGCCTGGCAGAAGAGCTGGGACCGTCAGCAGGAGTGGTACATGCCCGACCGGGAGGACCGCTTCCGGATCATGCTCGACATGGTCGAGGCCCTCGTGGGGCGTGAGCCCCGGGTGCTCGACCTCGCCTGCGGCACCGGCACCGTCACCGCGCGGCTGCTGGCCCGCTTCCCCGGCGCCACCAGCACCGGCGTGGACCTCGACCCGGCTCTCCTCACCATCGCCGAGGGCACCTTCGCGGGTGACGACCGGGTGACCCTGGTGACCGCCGACCTGAAGGACCCGGACTGGCGGGCGCGGCTGCCGTACGACTCGTACGACGCCGTCCTGACCGCCACGGCCCTGCACTGGCTGCACAGCGAACCCCTCGCGGCCCTCTACGGTCAGGTCGCGGAACTCGTCCGCGACGGCGGTGTCTTCATGAACGCGGATCACATGATCGACGACACGACGCCCCGGATCAACGCGGCGGAGCGCGTGCTGCGCCACGCGCGCATGGACCGGGCCCGGACCGAGGGTGCCCTCGACTGGGCCGAGTGGTGGCGGCTCGCCGCGCAGGACCCGGTCCTGGCCGAACCCACCGCCCGCCGCTTCGAGATCTACGGCGAGCACGCCGACGGCGACATGCCCTCCAGCCGTCGGCATACCCAGGAGTTGCTGGCGCGCGGCTTCAGCGAGGCACGGGCGGTGTGGTGCTCGCCCTCGGACACGCTGTTGCTGGCGTTGAAGTGACCGTCCGGGGGCTGCCGTCCCCCGGACCGTGCGTACGCGAAGGGGCGGTACGGAGATTCCGTACCGCCCCTTCGACGTCGTACCGGCTACAGCACCTTGGACAGGAAAGCCTTCGTCCGCTCGTGCTGCGGGTCGGTCAGGACGTCGCGCGGGTTGCCGGACTCGACCACCACACCGCCGTCCATGAAGACCAGGCTGTCGCCGACCTCGCGGGCGAAGCCCATCTCGTGGGTGACGACGACCATCGTCATGCCGGACTCGGCCAGGTCGCGCATGACGTCGAGGACGTCACCGACCAGCTCCGGGTCGAGGGCCGAGGTCGGCTCGTCGAACAGCATCAGCTTCGGGTCCATGGCCAGCGCCCGGGCGATGGCCACACGCTGCTGCTGGCCGCCGGAGAGCTGCGAGGGGTAGTTCTTGGCCTTGTCGGCCAGGCCCACCCGCTCCAGGAGCTGCATGGCGCGCTCCCTGGCCTCGGCCTTGTTGGTCCGCTTGACCTGGCACGGCGCCTCGATGACGTTCTCCAGCGCCGTCATGTGCGGGAACAGGTTGAACCGCTGGAACACCATGCCGATGTCCCGGCGCTGCAGCGCGACCTCGCTGTCCTTGAGCTCGTACAGCTTGTCGCCCTTCTGGCGGTAGCCCACCAGATCGCCGTCCACGTACAGCCGGCCGGCGTTGATCTTCTCAAGGTGGTTGATGCACCTGAGGAACGTGCTCTTGCCGGAGCCGGACGGGCCGATCAGGCAGAACACCTCACCGGTGTTGACCTCCAGGTCGATGCCCTTGAGGACCTCGACCAGGCCGAAGGACTTGTGGACGCCCTCCGCCTTCACCATCGCGGTCATGCCGCACCCCTTTCGCGGCCGATCGAGAGCAGGTTCGCCTTGATCTTCTGGAAGACCGTGGGCGGGAGGCTGCGGCTGGAACCGCGGGCGTAGTAACGCTCCAGGTAGTACTGGAAGACGCTGAAGATGCTGGTCATGACCAGGTACCAGATGGAGGCGACGAACAGCAGCTCCATCACGGCGAACGACGAGGAGCCGATCACCGAGGTCGAGCGCAGCAGCTCGTTGTACGTCACCACGTACACCAGCGACGAGGTCTTCAGCATGTTGATGAACTCGTTGCCGGTCGGCGGCACGATCACCCGCATGGCCTGCGGGATCACGATCCGCCGCAGCGTCCTGCCGTGGCTCATGCCCAGGGCGTGGGCCGCCTCGGTCTGCCCCTCGTCGACGGCCAGCAGGCCGGCCCGGCAGATTTCGGCCATGTAGGCGGCCTCGTTCAGACCGAGGCCGAGCAGCGCGCACATGAACGGAGTCATGACGTCCGTCATCTCGTCCTTGTAGATCGGACCGAGGTTCAGGACGGGGAAGATCAGCGCCAGGTTGAACCACATCAGCAGCTGGACGTAGACCGGGGTGCCGCGGAAGAACCAGATGTACAGCCAGGCGACCGAGCTGGTCACCGGGTTCTTCGACAGACGCATCACGGCCAGCACGACGCCCAGGACCACGCCCATCACCATGGCGAGGACGCTGATCAGCAGGGTGCGTCCGGCACCCGCGATGACGGTCGAGTCGAACAGCTTGTCGCCGACCGTCGCCCACTGGATGTCACCGTTCGCGAACGCGTTGACCAGCAGCGCGAGCAGCGCGAGGACCACGACGGCGCTGACCCAGCGGCCGTAGTGGCGCACCGGGATGGCCTTGATGGCCTCCGGCGGACCGGAGAACCCCGAGTCCTTGGCGACGGGCGGGGTGTCCTCCGGTGGTGCACCCGCCGGGGTCTTGTCGAGCTTGTCAGTCATGGGGACTGCCCTTCGAAGGCTTCAAGAGGTGCGGGTGGATCAGCTGCCGCTGTTGATCGCTGCGGCCTTGATCGCGCCGCTCTCGGCGCCCCACTTCTCCAGCACCTTCTGGTACGAACCGTCCTTGATGATCGCGTCGACGGCCTCCTTGAGGGCGTCGCGCAGCTGGGTGTTCTTCTTGTCGACGACGATGCCGAACGGAGCGGCCTCGTACTGCTGGTCGAGGACCTCGAAGGTGTTGCCGCCTCCGGCCTTGCTGGCCATGTCCACGGCGACCGGGTAGTCGTTGACACCGGCCACGGCGCCACCGGACTTCACCCGGGTCTGCGCCTCGGTGTCGTTCTCGAAGGACTCGATCTTGAGGGCCTTCTTGCCGTCCTCGGTGCACTTCTTGGACTGCGTCTGCAGGGCCTCCTCGTACGTGGTGCCCCGCTGCACCGCGACCGTCTGGCCGCAGAGGTCGTCCATGGACTTGATGCCCTTGGGGTTGCCCTTCTGGACGTAGATGGCCGTGCCCGCGGTGAAGTAGTCGACGAAGTCCACGCCCTCGCCGAGCTTCTTGCCGCTGTCGTCCAGGCCCTCCTGGCGCTGCTTGTTGTCCGTGATCGACGACATCGCGATGTCGTAGCGGCCGGTGTTGACCGCGGTGATCAGGGTGTCGAAGCCGCCCGAGGTGAACTGGAACTCGACGCCGAGCTGCTTGCCGAGCGCCGCCGCGATGTCCGGGTCGACGCCGACGATCTTGCCGCCCTCGACGGACTCCATGGGGGCGTACTCGGCGTTGGTGCCGACCTTGATGACGCCCGCCTTCTGGATGTCGGCCGGGAGCTTGGAGAACAGGGGGGCCGAGCCGGCGCTGGTCGAGGACTCGGAGGAGCTGCCGCCCTCGGTCTGGTCGCCGCAGGCGGACAGCAGCAAGGCGCCCGCGACCGCGAGAGAGCCGACCGCTGCCAGGCGGGTGCGCGCGGCGGTCGTGTGTCGGGTGGTGCTTGCGGTCATGGTGGGTTCCTCCGGCGGATGGATGGAGATGCCGATGGTTCGGCAAAGTGCCGATGGGTCGACGAGAACACACACCTTCGGGTGTCGCGACCTCGTGTGATTACGGCATCTTGCCATTCGGACTGCGCCAATCAGGGGGTGAGCTATGTCAAAATCGGATAACGGGCGATCCCCGAAGCGCACAGTCCGGTCCATCACGGCCGGATGACGCCGGACCATCTGCGGGATTCCGCTCCTCCGGCCGGAGGATCTTCGGTTGATCTCAATATGTGATCGCCCACCGTGCGACCCGCACGTCGACTTGAGTCCGTGTCAAGGGTTCACCGGCGCCTGGCCGGTCTTCGCGCATGACTCTCGTCACTCGTGATCGTCTCTGTCGAAGGTCCACAGGCCGAGGGATGTGAGCTTGCACGGATTGGACTCGTCGGGTGCGGTCTCCGTCCGGTAAGAAGGTTCTTTACACCCCTCATCCGGGGCTCAGGGCGCGTGTGCGGCGCGCCCGACGCGCAGGCGCCCGTACGCATCACCTCTGGGGCCGGCGCGATGCCCGCCCGCTCCTCACCCGGAGCGGCCACCCTCAAACCAGAACACCTAAGGGGTACAACACAGTGGCAGCGGAGATCGTCAATCCTCGCAGCGAGAGCGCGGACCAAACGGGCCAGGAGGGCGGTGCGGAACCCCTCGACTCGTTCGATCCGGTGTTCGCGCTGCACCGGGGCGGAAAGATGGCCGTGCAGGCCACCGTCCCGGTCCGCGACAAGGACGACCTGTCCCTCGCTTACACGCCCGGCGTCGCTCGCGTGTGCACCGCGATCGCGGAACAGCCGGACCTGGTGAACGACTACACGTGGAAGTCGTCCGTCGTCGCCGTCGTGACCGACGGCACGGCCGTTCTCGGCCTCGGCGACATCGGGCCTGAGGCCTCCCTCCCGGTCATGGAGGGCAAGGCCATCCTCTTCAAGCAGTTCGGCGGTGTGGACGCGGTTCCGATCGCGCTCGCCTGCACGGACGTCGACGAGATCATCGAGACGGTGGTGCGCCTCGCTCCCTCGTTCGGCGGAGTGAACCTGGAGGACATCTCGGCGCCGCGGTGCTTCGAGATCGAGCGCCGCCTCCAGGACGCGCTCGACATCCCGGTCTTCCACGACGACCAGCACGGCACGGCGATCGTGACGCTGGCGGCGCTGCGCAACGCGGCGCGGCTGAGCGGGCGGGCCGTCGGTGAGCTGCGGGCCGTCATCTCGGGCGCCGGCGCGGCCGGTGTCGCCATCGCGAAGATGCTGGTCGAGGCCGGTATCGGGGACGTCGCGGTCGCCGACCGCAAGGGCATCGTCTCCGCGGACCGGGCGGACCTCACCGACGTCAAGCGCGAGCTGGCCTCCTTCACCAACAAGGCCGGGCTCAGCGGCTCGCTGGAGGACGCGCTGAACGGCGCGGACGTCTTCATCGGCGTCTCCGGCGGCACGGTCGCGGAGGAGGCGGTGGCCTCCATGGCCGAGGGCGCGTTCGTCTTCGCCATGGCCAACCCGAACCCCGAGGTGCACCCCGAGGTCGCCCACAAGTACGCGGCGGTCGTCGCCACCGGGCGGTCGGACTTCCCGAACCAGATCAACAACGTGCTGGCGTTCCCCGGGATCTTCGCGGGGGCGCTGCAGGTGCGGGCGTCCCGGATCACCGAGGGCATGAAGATCGCGGCGGCCGAGGCGCTGGCCGGAGTCGTCGGTGACGATCTCGCCGCCGACTACGTGATCCCGTCGCCGTTCGACGAGCGGGTCGCTCCCGCGGTGACCGCGGCGGTCGCCGCGGCCGCGCGGGCCGAGGGCGTCGCCCGCCGCTGAGGTCCCTCGAATGGCCCCGTCCGTGCGGGCGGGGCCATTTCTTTGCCCGCTCGCCCGCCCGATCGGGTGGTCGTGCGGCGATCGTCCTCCTCAAACGCCGGACGGACCGATTGGCAAGAGGGCGTGTCTCACAGCGAGCCCCGGTTTCGCCGGTCCCTCCCGCCCCCTATCGTCAGGTGCATGTTCGCCGTCTACGCCGCCAGAATCGACCGCGACCAGCCGCTTTCCGGACTGGAGTTGGGGGAGCGACCGGCCCCCGAGGCCCGGCCCGGCTGGAGTACCGTCACCGTGCGGGCCGCCTCCCTCAACCACCACGACCTCTGGTCCCTGCGCGGCGTCGGCCTCGCCGAGGACAAGCTGCCGATGATCCTCGGCTGTGACGCCGCCGGTGTCGACGCGGACGGCAACGAGGTGGTCCTGCACTCCGTCATCGGCCAGTCCGGGCACGGCGTCGGACCGAAGGAGCCCCGCTCCATCCTCACCGAGCGCTACCAGGGCACCTTCGCCGAGCAGGTCGCCGTGCCGACCTGGAACATCCTGCCCAAGCCCAGGGAGCTGTCCTTCGAGGAGGCGGCCTGTCTGCCCACCGCCTGGCTGACGGCCTACCGCATGCTCTTCACCAACGCGGGCGTCCGGCCGGGCGACTCGGTGCTCGTCCAGGGCGCCGGCGGGGGTGTCGCCACCGCCGCGATCGTCCTCGGCAGGGCCGCGGGGCTGCGGGTCTTCGCGACCAGCCGGGACGAGGCCAAGCGGAAGCGGGCGCTGGAACTGGGCGCCGTCGAGGCGGTGGAGCCGGGTGCGCGGCTGCCGCAGCGCGTGGACGCCGTCATCGAGACCGTCGGCGCCGCCACCTGGTCCCACTCGGTGAAGTCGCTGCGGCCCGGCGGCACGCTCGTCATCTCCGGCGCGACGAGCGGCGACCGGCCCTCGCACGCCGAACTCACCCGGATCTTCTTCCTGGAGCTGAAGGTCGTGGGCTCCACCATGGGGACCAAGGACGAGCTGGAGGACCTGCTCTCCTTCTGCGCCGCCACCGGTGTCCGTCCCGTGATCGACGAGGTGCTTCCGCTGGACAGGGCCCGCGAGGGCTTCGAACGGCTCTCTTCGGGCGACCAGTTCGGCAAGATCGTGCTCACCGGCGGCTGAGCCGCCGTCGGCCGCTCCTGTGGCGGGTCCGGGGATCCCGGGCCCGCCTTTTGCGTACCGTGACCGTCAACTCCGGGTGCTGTACGGCGGGGGAGAGGCCGAGGCGGGCTGAGCCGGACCCTTCTCCGGTGCTCCGCGCCGCCCCCCCGCTGCCGGGTCTCAGACCTTCGGCGCCCGCAGTATCGCCCCGATGTGTGCCGCCGCCGCCGACAGGTGGCGGCGGGTGTCGCGCAGTTGGTCGGCGGTGACGCCGTGATCGCGGGCGGCGTCGCGGATGTCGTCCCGGAAGCGGTCGAGCAGGCGGTCCAGATCGCGGGCCGGGTCGCCGCTGGAGTCCTCGTGGGCCCAGGCCGGCTCGTAGTCGGCGGGGAAGTCCTCCGGGGTACGGGAGTACTCCGGGCGGGCGGTCGGCGTCGAGGGCGCCGCCGTCTCCGTACCGCCCGCGGGCCGGCCGAAGCCGAGGTCCTTGCCGAACTCCTTCCCGAAGTCCTTGCCGAACTCGCCGAACTCCCTGGCCAGTTCGGTCAGGCCCTCGCGGACGCCGGTCGGCCAGTCGCCGCGCGCGAAGTGGTCCTGGACCTGCTCCTGGACCCGCCGCGCGATGCGCTGCATCTCCTCCTGCGCCTGGGCCCGGGCGTGGTCCTGCGCCTCCTTGGCCTGGCTGCGGGCCCGCTGGGCCTCCGCACGGGCCCGGCGGCTCTCGTCCTTGGCCCGCCGCGCCTGTTCCTTCCACTCCTGCTTGACGCGGCGCATCTCCTCCTTGGCGAGGCGCCAGGACTCCTTGTCCCCGTACTCGAACGGCTCGGAGCCGGGAGCGGTCCGGTTGCCCTGCCGGGCCTCGGAGGCCGCCGCCCGCATCTCGCGCCGCAGATCGCCCGCCGCGCCCCGCACATCGGCCCGGATCTCCGCGGCCAGTTCGGCGACCGACTCGCGGATCTCCAGCTCCAGGTCGGCCAGTTCACCGCTGCGGTCGGCCAGTTCGGCCCGGCCCGCGTCGGTGATCGCGTACACCTTGCGGCCGCCCTCGGTGGTGTGGGTGACCAGGCCCTCGGCCTCCAGCTTGGCCAGCCGCGGGTAGACGGTGCCCGCCGACGGCGCGTACAGCCCCTGGAAGCGCTCCTCCAGGAGGCGGATCACCTCGTAGCCGTGGCGCGGGGCCTCGTCCAGCAGCTTCAGCAGGTAGAGACGGAGGCGGCCGTGAGCGAAGACGGGAGGCATGTCAGAGCACCTTCTTGTCGGTCGTGCTGTCGGCCGGGTCGTCGGAGGAGGGGGCGACGCCGGGGCCGGAGACGGCATTGTCCCCCGTGCGGGGGGCCGGGGCGTCCGTGGCCGGGGCGCCGGCGTCGCTCGCGGCCGGTTCACCCGCGTCGCTCGTGGGCGGTCCGTCCTCCGCCGGTGGGCGGCGCAGCAGGGCGATCGAGCCGGAGACCGTCGTCGCCTTCAGCCGGCCGTTGCCCGCGCCGAGGCGGCCGGTGATCCGCTTGGCGCCCCACTGGCCGCTGACCCGGAGGTCCTCGAAGGCGTTGGAGACCGAGCCGCTCGCGGTGTTCGCCTCCACCTCGGCGTCCGCCGGATGGGGCAGCCGGATCGCGATCTCGCCCGAGACGCTGGCCAGGCTGATGTCGGTCGGGCGGCTCGCCGGGTCCAGGTCGACGATCATCGACCCGCTCACCGCGTCGGCCTTCACGGAGGATCCCGCCTCGACCACGGTCAGGTCTCCGGACACGGAGTTGAACCGCAGGTCACCGGTGAGGGCCTGGGCCTCCACGCTCCCCGAGACGGTGTCCGCGCGGACCGGGCCCGCCAGGCCCACCAGCGCCGTCTCCCCGCTCACGCTCCTGACCTCGGCGCGGCCGTCGATCCCGGAGACCACCGCGCCGGCGCTCACCACGCCCACCTCCACGCGGGTGGCCGCCGGCACCGCCAGCGAGACCACCGCGTTGCGCCGCCACCCCTTGCGGTCGAGCCACCTGAGGAAGCCCTTCCAGGGCAGGTCCTCGTACGCCACCGTCAGCGTGCCGTCGCGGTGGCTCACCGCCAGGGGCGGTCCGTCTATGCGGGACACCTCCAGCCGGGCGGGGCCCTCGTCCGTGCCCACGACGTTGACCGTGCCGCCGACGATGCGGACCTGCAGGTCGCTGACGGGCTCGTCGAAGGTGAGCTTCCCCGGCTCGGCGACGGACCATTCGGACATGGTGCGGACCTCCTCCACGACACGACGCGCCATATCGCGTCTTCCTCGATTCACGATATATCGCGGCGGGGGAAAGTCAAGGCACCCGATACGGTGACCGGTCCTTCCCGAGGTGACGCACGCGGGCATGAAAAAGGGGCGCCCGAAGGCGCCCCGACGCGCGAACCGCCGCCCGCGGCTCTACTCGTCGTCCTCGTCGTCCAGCCGCGCCAGCCACGTCGCCAGCCGCTCCACCGGCACCTCGAAGTCCGGGTTCAGGTCGACGAAGGTCCGCAGCTGCTCGGCGAGCCACTCGAAGGTGACCTCCTCCTCGCCGCGCCGCTTCTCCAGCTCTTCGATGCCACGGTCCGTGAAGTACATGGCTCAAGGATAAGTGCGCGGAAACGGCCGGGCCGCACCCCCGGAAAGAGGGTGCGGCCCGGCCGCGTACGGCTGTGCGCGAGAGCGGTTACGCCTCGAACACCTCACGCACCAGCTGCTCCTGCTCCGCCTGGTGGCGCTTGGCCGAGCCGACGGCCGGGGACGAGCTGTGCGGCCGCGAGATGCGGCGCAGGCGCTCGCCGTGCGGGACGTCGGCGCCGACCGCCAGGTCCAGGTGGTCGATCAGGTTCAGGGCGATGAACGGCCAGGCACCCTGGTTGGCCGGCTCCTCCTGGACCCACAGGTACTTCTCGGCGTTCGGGTACTTGTTGACCTCGGCCTGGACCTCGGCACCCGGCAGCGGGTACAGCCGCTCGAGGCGGATGATCGCCGTCTCCGTGTCACCGCGCTTCTGCCGCTCGGCGTCCAGGTCGTAGTAGACCTTGCCGGCGCAGAAGACGACCTTCTTGACGGCGGCCGGGTCCGTGATCGACGCGTCGCCGATGACCGGGCGGAACTGGCCCGTGGTGAACTCCTCCGCCTTCGAGGCCGCGGCCTTCAGGCGCAGCATCGACTTCGGCGTGAAGACGACCAGCGGCTTGTGGTGCGGGTTGTGCACCTGCCACCGCAGGAGGTGGAAGTAGTTCGACGGGAGGGTCGGCATCGCGACCGTCATGTTGTTCTGGGCGCAGATCTGCAGGAAGCGCTCCGGGCGGGCGGACGAGTGGTCCGGCCCCTGGCCCTCGTAGCCGTGCGGGAGGAGCAGCACTACGCCGCTCGTCTGGCCCCACTTCTGCTCCGCGGACGAGATGAACTCGTCCACGACCGTCTGCGCGCCGTTGACGAAGTCGCCGAACTGCGCCTCCCACATCACCAGCGCGTCCGGGCGGGCCAGCGAGTAGCCGTACTCGAAGCCCATCGCCGCGTACTCGGAGAGCAGCGAGTTGTAGACGTTCAGCCGGGACTGGTCCTCGGAGAGGTACAGCAGCGGCGTGAAGTCCTCGCCCGTCTCACGGTCGATGATCACCGCGTGGCGCTGGCCGAACGTACCGCGCTGGGAGTCCTGGCCCGCCAGACGGACCGGGACGCCCTCCAGGAGCAGCGAGCCGACGGCGAGGGTCTCGCCCATACCCCAGTCGATCGTGCCGTCCTCGACCATCGCCGCCCGGCGCTGCAGCTGCGGCAGCAGACGCGGGTGGACGGTGATGTGGTCGGGGATGTTGACCTGGGACTCGGCGATGCGCTTCACGACCTCCGTGGAGACCGCGGTCGAAACGGCGACCGGGAAGCCGTCCTGCGGCTCCTGGACGTCGCCGCCGACGGGCTGCGCGGTGGCCTCGCGGACCTCCGTGAAGACCTTCTCCAGCTGGCCCTGGTAGTCCTGCAGCGCCTGCTCGGCCTCTTCCAGGGTGATGTCGCCGCGACCGATCAGGGACTCGGTGTACAGCTTGCGCACCGAGCGCTTCTTGTCGATCAGGTCGTACATCAGCGGCTGGGTGAAGGCCGGGTTGTCCGACTCGTTGTGACCGCGGCGGCGGTAGCAGATGAGGTCGATCACCACGTCCTTGTTGAACGCCTGGCGGAACTCGAAGGCCAGCCGCGCCACGCGGACCACGGCCTCCGGGTCGTCGCCGTTCACGTGGAAGATCGGGGCCTCGATCATCCTCGCCACGTCCGTCGCGTACATCGACGAGCGCGAGGACTCGGGGGCCGCGGTGAAGCCGACCTGGTTGTTGATGACGATGTGGACCGTGCCGCCGGTGCGGTAGCCGCGCAGCTGCGACATGTTCAGGGTCTCGGCCACCACGCCCTGGCCCGCGAAGGCCGCGTCGCCGTGCAGGGCCACCGGCAGGACGGTGAAGTCCGTGCCGCCCTTGTTGATGATGTCCTGCTTGGCGCGCGCGACGCCCTCCAGGACCGGGTCCACGGCCTCCAGGTGCGAGGGGTTCGCGACCAGGCTGACCTTGATCTGCTCGCCGTCCAGGCCGGTGAAGGTGCCCTCGGCGCCCAGGTGGTACTTCACGTCGCCGGAGCCGTGCATCGACTTCGGGTCGAGGTTGCCCTCGAACTCGCGGAAGATCTGCGCGTACGACTTGCCGACGATGTTCGCCAGGACGTTCAGGCGGCCGCGGTGGGCCATGCCGATGACGACCTCGTCCAGGCGGGACTCGGCCGCGCTGTCCAGCACCGCGTCCAGCAGCGGGATGACGGACTCGCCGCCCTCCAGGGAGAAGCGCTTCTGGCCGACGTACTTCGTCTGCAGGAAGGTCTCGAAGGCCTCGGCGGCGTTCAGCCGGCGCAGGATGCGCAGCTGCTCCTCACGCTCCGGCTTGGTGTGCGCGCGCTCGATGCGGTCCTGGATCCACTTGCGCTGCTTGGGGTCCTGGATGTGCATGAACTCGACGCCGGTGGTGCGGCAGTACGAGTCGCGCAGCACGCCGAGGATGTCGCGCAGCTTCATCAGGGACTTGCCGGCGAAGCCGCCGACGGCGAACTCGCGCTCCAGGTCCCACAGGGTGAGGCCGTGCTCGGTGATGTCCAGGTCGGGGTGCTTGCGCTGGCGGTACTCCAGCGGGTCGGTGTCGGCCATGACGTGGCCGCGGACCCGGTAGGAGTGGATCAGCTCGAAGACCCGGGCGGCCTTGGTGACGTCGTCGTCGTGGCTGGCGTCGATGTCCTTGAGCCAGCGGACCGGCTCGTAGGGGATGCGCAGCGCCTCGAAGATCTCGTCGTAGAAGTTGTTCTCGCCGAGCAGGAGGTTCGCGACGATCCGCAGGAACTCGCCGGAGGCGGCGCCCTGGATGACCCGGTGGTCGTAGGTCGACGTGAGCGTCATGACCTTCGAGATGCCGAGCTTGTTCAGGGTGTCCTGGCTGGTGCCCTGGAACTCCGCCGGGTAGTCCATGGAGCCGACGCCCATGATGACCGACTGGCCGGGCATCAGACGCGGCACGGAGTGGACGGTGCCGAGACCGCCGGGGTTGGTCAGCGAGACCGTGACACCGGTGAAGTCGTCCATCGTCAGCTTGCCGTCGCGGGCGCGGCGGACGATGTCCTCGTAGGCCTGCCAGAACTCGAAGAAGTTCAGCGTCTCGGCCTTCTTGATGCCGGCGACGACGAGCTGGCGGTCGCCGTTGGGCTTCACCAGGTCGATGGCCAGGCCGAAGTTGACGTGCGGCGGCTTGACGAGGGTGGGCTTCCCGTCCTTCTCCGCGTAGTGCCAGTTCATCGACGGCATGGCCTTGATGGCCTGCACCATCGCGAAGCCGATCAGGTGCGTGAAGGAGATCTTCCCGCCCCGGGCCCGCTTGAGGTGGTTGTTGATGACGATGCGGTTGTCGAACAGCAGCTTCACCGGGACCGCGCGGACCGAGGTGGCGGTCGGCAGCTCCAGGGAGGCGTTCATGTTCTTGGCGACCGCGGCGGCGGGACCGCGCAGCGTGATCAGCTCCGGGCCCTCGGGGGCCGCGGCGGCGGGCGCGGCCTTCGCGGCGGCGGCCGGCTTCGCCGGGGCCGGGGCGGCCTTCGCCGGAGCGGGAGCGGCCGGGGCGGGCGCGGCGGCCGCGGGCTTCGGGGCGGCGGCCGGGGCCGGGGCCGGCACGGAGGCGGCCGGGGCGGCGGGCGCCGGGCTCGTGGTGGTGGTCCCTGCGGCCCCCGCGGCCGCAGTACCCGCCGGAGCCGAGGGAGTGGCCGCCCCCGGCTTGTAGTCGGCGAAGAAGTCCCACCAGGCGCGGTCTACGGAATTCGGGTCCTGGAGGTACTGCTGATAGATCTCGTCGACGAGCCACTCGTTCGGACCGAACGCGGCTGCGGGGTTCTTGCCCGCTTGGTCTGCGTCGGTCGAGATGCTCGAGTTACTGGGGGACTGTGGCGACACGGCGGCAACCGCCCTCTTCCGCTTCACAAGGTGATGGACAGCGGGAATAAAGGCTACGCCTCCAAGACCGCGAAGGTCAGGTCGGGCCGGTCCATCGTCGCGTAAGTCACATCGGAATGCGTGTTTCGGGGGTGGAAATGGCGGGAAACAAGCGCGGTTGCGCTCTGAAAAAGGGTGCGTTGACGCAGGTCGCGCACGCCTGACGTGCGGACCCGTGCGAACCCGTGCCGACCTGCACCGGTCCCGTGCCTGATCACACGTGTCCGGCAGTGCGGACACCTGGTGGATCTTGTGGCTCCGGTTCGCACTTTACGTCAACTTGGCAGAGATGGCTCTCCCGGAAGAGTGACAAGAATCCGGCAACCCCGCTCGGATTCGGCCACTCCGATCCGGCCGCCGTGCAGATCCACCGCCCAGCGGGCGATCGCCAGGCCCAGACCGGTACCGCCGTCGCTGCCCGGACCGTGCGGCCGGCGGACCGCTCCGCGGTTGAACCGCTCGAACACGCGATGCCACTCCGAACGCGGAATGCCGGGGCCCTCGTCCAGGACCTCCAGCTCCAGCGACTCCGGCAGCGCTCCGCGCCGCGCCTTGACCGTCACCCGGCCGTGCGGCGGACTGTGCTTGACCGCGTTGTCGATCAGGTTCGCCACGACCTGGTGGATGCGCTCCGGGTCCGCGTGCGCGGTCAGCTCCGGCGGGGTGACGTCCAGGTGCAGATGGACGTCCGTACGCGTGTGAGCGCCGCCCGAGCCCATCGTCGCGCGCGCCGAGGCGACCATGTTGGCCTCCTTCAGCACGCCCGACAGATACGGCCACACCTCGAAACGGCGTTTGCGCAGCGGAACGACGCCGTTGTCGAGGCGGGACAGGTCCAGCAGCGTCTCCACCAGGCGCCCGAGCCGCTCCGTCTGCTTCAGCGCCGTACGCATCGTCTCGGGGTCGGCCTCGGCGATGCCGTCGACCACGTTCTCCAGGACGGCACGCAGGCCCGCGATGGGCGTGCGCAGTTCGTGCGAGACGTTCGCCACCAGCTCCTTGCGCTGACGGTCCTGCGCCTCCAGCTCGTCCGCCATGACGTTGATCGTCTGGGCCAGGTCGCCCAGTTCGTCACGACGGTTCTCCAGCACCCGGCGGGTGTAGTCGCCGTGCGAGATGGAACGGGCGACCGCGTTCATCTCGTCCAGCGGCGCGGTGAGCGAATGGGCCACGAACTGCGTGATCAGCAGTGTGGCGATCATCGAGAAGACCGTGATGAAGCGCAGCTCCGTCTTGGTGTGCACCGCGATCATCGAAAGACCCGTGGTGATCAGCACCGAGATGACGACGAGCGCGCCCAGCTTGGTCTTGATCGAGAACGGGCGTACGCCGCCCCAGGGCTCCCCCTGTCCGGAGCCGGGGCTTCTCGGTCCGTCCGCGCCGCTCATGTCGTCGGGGTCTCCAGCGCGTAGCCCACGCCGTGCACCGTGCGGATCCGCTCGGCGCCGATCTTCCGGCGCAGCGCCTTGATGTGGCTGTCCACCGTGCGGGTGCCGGAGGCGTCCGCCCAGTCCCAGACCTCGGCGAGGAGCTGCTCGCGGGAGAGCACCGCGCGCGGCGTGTTCGCCAGGCAGACCAGCAGGTCGAACTCGGTGGGTGTGAGGTGCACGTCCTCCGAGCGCACCCGCACCCGGCGCTGCGCGTGGTCGATCTCCAGCTCGCCCAGGCGCAGGATCCCGCTGCGCGGCGTGGTGGCCGCGATCGCGGCCCGCTCCACCCGGCGCAGCAGCACGTGCACGCGTGCGGCGAGCTCCCGCATCGAGAACGGCTTGGTCATGTAGTCGTCGGCGCCCACGCCGAGCCCGACCAGCATGTCGGTCTCGTCGTCGCGCGCGGTGAGCATGAGCACCGGCACCGGACGGGCGGCCTGCACCCGGCGGCAGACCTCCAGACCGTCGAAGCCGGGCAGCATGATGTCGAGGATCAGCAGGTCGGGCTGCCAAGCCTCGGCGGTGTCGACGGCCGCCGGACCGTCGCCCGCCGTTTGCACGAGGAATCCCTCGGCGCGCAGGCGGGCCGCGATGGCGTCGACGATGGTCGGGTCGTCCTCGACCACCAGAACGCGTCGCTGCGCGCCCGGGGTCGCCGTCGTCGTGCCGTTGTGCGAGGTGTGTGTCTGCTCCATCGCCCGCCCCTGAGTGTGCTTTCCGGAACCAGTGGGGTGATCCCTTGTCTGCGCATGACTGCGGTTGACGCGTAAATGATCGGCGTCAGGCATGCAACGTACCCGGAGTCACCTCGCCATTGCTATCCAGGTCCGACGGCGGGGCGGACGGCGAGGTGGACGACGTCCGGCACGCCTCGGGCAACGGGGATCTCTTCGGTACGCACCTGTTGGAACCCGGCATTCCCCAAGGTTCCCTCGAATTCCGGAGAGGGCTGCGCGGACCAGACGGCCAGGATGCCACCGGGTGCCAACACCCTTGCACAGCCCGCGAGTCCGGCCGGGGAGTACAGGCCGCCGTTGCCCTCGGTGACGGTCCAGCCCGGCCCGTTGTCGATGTCCAGGCACACCGCGTCGAACGTGTCGGATGTCTCATTGACGTAATCCAGCAGGTCCGCTTCCACGATCTTCGTGCGCGGATCGGCGAAGGCCCGCGCGGACACGGCGGACAACGGCCCGTCGCTGTGCCAGTCGACGACGGCCCGCTCGCGCTCCACGACGGTGACCGAACCCCAGCGCGGTTCGGCGGCGGCGTGTGCGAGCGAGAAGCCGACACCCAGACCGCCGATCAGCAGGGCGGGTGCCGGACGGACGGCGTCCTGCTTCCCCAGCGCGGCCAGCGCGGCGTCGACGAGCAGCCGCTCCGAGCGGCCGTCGGAGGTGTCCATCAGGAAGCAGCCGTTGGCGATGATCTGGAGCAGCTCGCCGTGCCGGCGTAACACGATCTCGCCGTGCGGCCCCTCGCGACGGTCGAGCACTTCGGGCAGGTCGTGGATGTCGTACGAGGTGGACATCGGCCCATCCTGGCACTCCCCTGACGGTTCGTTGACGCATTCCGCGGACGGCCGGTCGGACGGGGGTGAGGGGCGGGTGTGACGCTGACGAACTCCTGTGCGCTGAACGTCGTGGAACCTCGGGAAGTCTCAGAGCTTCCTGTGAATCGGCTGCCGCGTGGCGCCGGTCACAGACACGGCACAGGCGGGGCACGAAGGGTGGGGTGAAACGGAAGGAGCGCCTCACAGTGGAACCCACGGTGGCCCGTACGAGCCCGCCCCTTCCCGGTGTCCGCGGACTCCTGGACGGCATCCCCGGCCAGCGCGCACCGCGACCGGCCGAGCCGTCCGCCGCCGCCCCCGCCGAGGTGCCCACCGGCGCTCCCGCCGGGGCGCCCGCCGAGCCGCGCCAGGGCCTCGGGCGCCGGCTGCCCCGCGTCCCCGTCCCCTTCACCCTGTCCTACGCCGCCGTCCTCGCCGTCACCTCCTGGGTCACCGCCCACGCCGGCCCCGCCCTCGTGCACGCCCTCCACCAGGCCTCCAGCACCGACGTGGCCCATCTGCTGCGCGCCCCGGTGCCGGTGCTGGTGGCCAGCGCGCTGTGGGTGGCGGGCGGTTTCGCCTCCCCCTTCACGCTCGGCTTCCTGATCGTCCTCAGCGCGCTGGAACGACGTGTCGGCGGTGTCCGGACGGCCGTCGTCTTCCTGCTCGGCCACGTCCTGGCCACCCTCGCGACCGAGGTCCCCGTCGGTCTGGCCGTCCTGGCCGGCCATCTGCCCGACAGCTCGCTGCACCGCCTCGACTACGGCATCAGCTTCGGTGTCGCCGCGAGCGTGGGCGCCCTGGCCGGGCTGCTGCGGCCGTGGCTGCGGTGGCCGCTGCTCGCCGCGTTCGGCGGCATGCTGCTGCAGGACCTGATCGCCTTCACCGACCCCCTGACCAACTGGGGTCATCTGATCGCCCTGGTGACAGGGGTGGTGACGTGGCCGTGGGTGCGGCGGTGGCAGCGCGAGGCGACCGGCCACGGCGAAGCCGCAGTCGCCTGACGGCCGTCAGGCCCCTCGCGCCGCCGCGAGCTCCCGCGCCAGATCGGCGATCCCCCACCGCCGCTCCTGCGCCGCGGTCGCCCCGTGCAGCAGATTGGCCAGCTGGTACGGATCCGCGCGCAGGTCGTAGTACTCGCGGAAGAGGACCTCGCCGGAACCCTGCGGGCGGCCGCCGGCGTCCAGGCGGCCCCGGTAGTACTCGGTGTACTGCTCGGCCCTGCCCACGTACGAGGCCCAGCTGTGGATCGGCACCTTGTCCTGCCGGTTCCACCACCACTCGGCGAGGACGTGGTGACGGTCGTTGCGGGGGTCGAGGAGGGAGTGGCCGTCGTGCGGGGTGTCGGGGGTGACGCCGGCCGCGGCCAGGAAGGTGGGCGCGATGTCGACGTGGCAGGTGAGGCGGTCGTCCGTGCCGCCCCCGGCCAGGCCGCCGGCCGGCCACGACATCAGGAACGGCACCTCCAGGCTCGGCCGGTACGGCACCGACTTGCGCAGCCAGCCGTGGTCGCCCCAGCACAGGCCGTGATCGCTCGTGAACAGCACCAGCGTGTTCTCCAGCTGTCCCAGCTCACGCAGCTTGTCGCGGAAGTCGCGCATCGCGTCGTCCACGGAGAGCAGGGTGCGCATCTGACGGGCGCGCAGGGCCCTGCCCTCGTCGAAGGAGTGGTGCGCGGCGCGCAGGAACGGCGGCTTGTCGGCCTTGTCGGCCCTGGCGGTCTCGAAGACCGAGGGACGTCCGTCCCAGGCGGGCACGCGCGTGTGGGCGTACTTGCCGTCCGGGATGTTCACCTCGTGCGCCGCGCGCGGGGCGACGTACGCGAACCAGGGGCGGTCGTCCGTACGGGACCTCTCGATGAACGCGAGGGCGCGGTCCTTGATGACGGTGGTGCTGTAACCGGGGACGGTCCGGACCGTGCCGCCGTCGTTGTAGTGGCCGTCGGTGTAGGCGACCGGTTCCTGGAGGAGCCACTCGTCGAAGTGGGGCGGGTTGTCGGCGGGACGCCAGTAGTTGAGGTACTTGCCGAACAGGCCGGTGCGATAGCCCGCCTCCCGCAACTGACGCTGGACGGTGGTGTGCTGGTCCAGGCGGGAGGGGTGGCGGGTGTCGAGGACGCCGTGGTGGTGGGCGTACCGCCCGGACATGATCGACGCCCTGGACGGCGCGCACAGCGGGGTGTTGGCGTGCGCGCGCTCGAAGGTGACGCCGTCGCGGCCCAGCCAGTCGAGGGTCTGCCGCAGCGCCCAGTCGGTGCCCTTGGGCTGGTCGTCGGTGAGGACGAGGAGGATGTTCGGACGGCGGTCGGAACGGGCGCGCGGGCCGGCGGTGGCCGTGGGGGAGGGGGAGGGCGCCGGGGTCGCGCTTCTGCGCGCGGCCGGCGCGGGCGTGGCCGCGGCCCGGGCCGGTGCGTCGCCGGCGGTGCGGCTCTCGCGTAGGGCCAGGGTGGCGGTGACCGCCGCGGCGGCGATCGCGGTGGCTCCGGCGACGAGGGTGCGGCGCCTCGGCCGGCGCGCGTCGCCCGTCTCGGAAGTGTCGTTCATGTCGTCCCCCTGGCCCCGTTGTGCCCGTGTTCCGGGTGGCTTGCTCACTGTGAACCAGCCGGCAGTGTGCGTGAGTTGCCTGTGAATTCTGTTGCGGGGATGCGGCGGAGGCCTTGCGAAGGTATGGCAGCCCGGCGGCCGGCTCAGTCTTCGTGGCGGACGGTGCCGTCCTCGCGCAGGGTCGGGTGGATCCTCGTCGGGCCGTACTCGTCGACGTCCGACGGGCGGGGCGGCTCGGGGCCGTCGGGGCCCATGCGGACCATGCGCTCCACGCGGCAGACCCGGAACAGCCGGTCCTCCACCCTCGCCTCGTCGGCCCTGCCCGCCGCCCGGAACTCCTCGGCGGCGCGTGCGTAACGGGCCTTCTTCCGGGCGTCGTAGCGGTACAGCATCGCCCAGACCCGGGACATCCCGTCGTAGAGCGCGCGGCGCGCGTCGTGCGGGGTCGGGTGCAGGGAACCGCACGGCGTCCAGCCGGTGTCGCCGCGCTCGGCCACCGCGAAGCCGACGGGCAGCCGCACCACGTCCGGATGCGTGGCGACCGCCCGCGCGGAGTCCGCGAGTACGTCGGCGGGGAAGCGGGCGTCCGTGTACACGAAGTCGCGCAGCCCCAGACGCAGGGCGCCCGCCATCGGGCCCTCGTCCCGCCCGGCATCCAGGGCGAAGCCCACGTCCGGGGCCGGGACGACGGCCCGCTCCTCCCACAGCGGGGACACGGGCTCCGGATCGGTGGGCCGGGGCGGCTCCAGGCCGTCGTCGCCGGTCCGGGCGAACTCGTCCCCGCGTACGACGCGGTAGCGCACCCCCAGCGCCTCCACCTCGTCGGCCGGGGCGCGCTCCAGCACCGACACCGCCGCGAGCAGCGCGCGCCGAGCGGCCGGGTCGTCGGTGCCGTCCTTCGCCGTGAACCACAGGTGCGAGTTCAGCCCGTCCCTGGCCTGCTGAGGCATGCCGTCCACCACCGGCCGCAGCAGCCGCCAGCGCGGGTCCGAGCCCGAGGGGTCCCGGACGGCGACACCGAAGACGGGCCCGCGCAGGGCGATGTGCGGGTAGCGCCGGGTGGCCTCCACCGCGTCCGCCTCCATCACCCAGGCGACGGGGTCGTCCCGGAGCACCAACTCCGCGTGCAGCGCGTCGAGTCGTCGCTTCCAGTCATCGGTCATACGCGCATTGTGGTCGCGGCGCGCGACCGCTTCGGCCCGAATGCCGGAACTGAGAGACCCCAAAAGGAAAGCCAGAAGCGAAGCGGGCGCACACCGCCCCGAACCCCTCTCGAACGCGCCCCCGAGCGCCCCACCCCCTCGCCGGCCTCCCCGCCGGGTGCGAACGCCCCGCCCCGCGCCCCGGCCGGCCACCCCGCCCCGGGTACCCCCGGCCTCGGCTTGCTGTCGCGGTCGCGTTTTCACCTCTCGGTAATGCCTGGAGTTCTATTTTGGTTATTACTCCTGACCGTAGGCGGCCCCGCGCTTCCCGGCCGTCGTGATCGCCCACAGCGAACGGGCGGGGGTGCGGGGAACATTCGAAGGCTCATGTGCATTGAGTCGGCAAAGCTCAACTTGACTGCCGAAGGGGAGATCATGGCATCGACGTCCGCATCGCTCACCCTGCCCGTACTGCCGCTCGACGACGAGGTCGTGCTCCCCGGCATGGTGGTTCCGCTGGACCTCAACGACACCGACGTACGCGCCGCGGTGGAGGCCGCCCAGGCCGCCGCCCGCTCGGAGCCGGGGAAGCCGAGGGTGCTCCTCGTGCCCCGGATCGACGGGGCGTACGCGGGCACGGGTGTGCTCGGCACCGTCGAGCAGGTCGGCCGGCTGGCCGACGGCGACCCGGGCGCGCTGATCCGCGGCCGCGGTCGCGTGCGGATCGGCGCCGGCACCACCGGCCCGGGCGCCGCCCTGTGGGTCGAGGCCACGACGATCGACCAGAGCGTGCCCGAGCCCCTGCCCGGTCACGTCGCCGAGCTGGTCAAGGAGTACAAGGCGCTCGCCACCGCCTGGCTGCGCAAGCGCGGCGCCTGGCAGGTCGTCGACCGCGTCCAGGCCATCGACGACGTCTCCGCGCTCGCCGACAACTCCGGCTACTCGCCGTTCCTCACCACCGAGCAGAAGGTGGAGCTCCTGGAGACCACCGACCCGGTGGCCCGCCTGAAGCTCGCCACCCAGCAGCTGCGCGACCACCTCGCCGAGCAGGACGTCGCCGAGACCATCGCCAAGGACGTCCAGGAGGGCGTCGACAAGCAGCAGCGCGAGTTCCTGCTGCGCCGCCAGCTCGAAGCCGTCCGCAAGGAGCTGCGCGAGCTCAACGGCGAGCAGGAGGGCGAGGAGTCCGACGACTACCGCGCCCGCGTCGAGGCCGCCGACCTGCCCGAGAAGGTCCGCGAGGCCGCCCTCAAGGAGGTCGACAAGCTGGAGCGGTCCAGCGACCAGTCGCCCGAGGGCTCGTGGATCCGCACCTGGCTGGACACCGTCCTCGAACTGCCGTGGAACGAACGGACCGAGGACCGGTACGACATCCAGGGCGCCAAGGCCGTCCTCGACGCCGAGCACGCGGGCCTGGAGGACGTGAAGGAGCGCATCACCGAGTACCTGGCCGTGCGCAAGCGCCGCAGCGAGCGCGGCCTCGGTGTCGTCGGCGGCCGGCGCGGCGGTGCCGTCCTGGCGCTCGTCGGCCCGCCCGGCGTCGGCAAGACCAGCCTCGGCGAGTCGGTCGCGCACGCCATGGGCCGCAAGTTCGTCCGTGTCGCCCTCGGCGGCGTCCGTGACGAGGCCGAGATCCGCGGTCACCGCCGCACATACGTCGGCGCGCTGCCCGGCCGGATCGTCCGCGCCGTCAAGGAGGCCGGGTCCATGAACCCGGTGGTCCTGCTGGACGAGATCGACAAGGTGGGTTCCGACTTCCGGGGCGACCCGGCGGCCGCCCTGCTGGAGGTCCTCGACCCCGCGCAGAACCACACCTTCCGGGACCACTACCTGGAGGTGGAGCTGGACCTGTCGGACGTGGTCTTCCTGGCCACCGCCAACGTCCTGGAGGCCATCCCGGAGGCGCTGCTCGACCGTATGGAACTGGTCCGCCTCGACGGCTACACCGAGGACGAGAAGGTCGTCATCGCCCGCGACCACCTGCTCCCGCGCCAGCTGGAGCGGGCGGGCCTGGCCGAGGACGAGGTCGTCCTCGACGAGGGCGCCCTGCGCAAGCTGGCCGGCGAGTACACCCGCGAGGCGGGCGTGCGCACCCTGGAGCGGACCGTCGCCCGGCTGCTGCGCAAGGTCGCCGCCCAGCACGAACTGGGCGAGCGGGAGCTGCCCTTCACCATCACGGACGCCGATCTGCGCGAGCTGATCGGCCGGCCGCACCACGTGCCCGAGTCCGCCCAGGACCCGGCCGAGCGCCGCACGGCCGTGCCCGGCGTGGCGACGGGCCTCGCGGTCACCGGCGCGGGCGGTGACGTCCTCTACGTCGAGGCCTCCCTCGCCGACCCGGAGACGGGCGCGGCGGGCCTGACCCTGACCGGTCAGCTGGGGGACGTGATGAAGGAGTCGGCGCAGATCGCGCTGAGCTTCCTGCGGTCGCACGGCGCCGAGCTGGAGCTGCCCGTCGGCGACCTCAAGGACCGGGGTGTGCACATCCACTTCCCGGCGGGCGCGGTCCCCAAGGACGGCCCGAGCGCCGGCATCACGATGACGACGGCCCTCGCGTCCCTGCTCTCCGGCCGGCTGGTCCGCACGGACGTCGCGATGACCGGCGAGGTGTCCCTGACCGGACGGGTCCTGCCGATCGGCGGCGTCAAGCAGAAGCTGCTCGCCGCCCACCGCGCGGGAGTGAAGACTGTCGTCATCCCCAAGCGCAACGAACCCGACCTGGACGACGTCCCGGCGGAGGTCCTGGACAAGCTCGACGTCCACGCCGTCACCGACGTCCGCCAGGTCCTGGAACTGGCGCTCGCGCCCGCCGCGAACGGCGCGACGCCGGAGGTTCCGGTCGCGGCGTGACGGACGTGACCGGATGAAGGCGAGGCCCGGGCTCTTCGTGAGGGAGGCCCGGGCCTTCGCCGTCCCCCGTACGGCCCATGGAAGGCTACGCCCGTAGACACGCAGGTGGGAGTGTTCCAGGGAACCGCGACCGGTCCGTGCCTGCGAAATACTTGAAGAGCCGCGGCCATGACGGGAACCGGCGGAAACAGGAGTGTGCTGACGTGCACGAGGAAGCGAACGGCGACGCGTCGCCGCGCGGGGTGGACCAGGACGACCGGGAGTTCCTCTCCCTGGAGCGGGAGCTCACCGTGCTGTTCCGCCGCGCCCGCGCCAACCAGGGCGAGATGGCCCGCGAAGTCCACCCCGACCTGGAGTCCGCCGCGTACGGCCTCCTCGTCCGGCTGGAGGAGTGCGGCCGCCAGCGCGCCACCGAGCTGGCCGCCTACATCGGCGTCGGCAAGGCCACCATGTCCCGCCAGCTGCGCGCCCTGGAGCAGCTCGGTCTGATCGCCCGCGAACCCGACCCGGCGGACGGCCGTGCCTGGCTGGTCGACCTCACCGAGGAGGGCCGCAGCCGGGTGAGCCGGGTCCGCGAGGCCCGCCGCGAGCGGTACGTCAGCCACTTCTCGCACTGGGACCGGCGGGAGGTCGCGGAGCTGGCCCGGCTGCTCCACCAGCTGAACCGGGGCATGGAGAAATAGCCGACGGCCTCCATCCGGCCCTGGTCAGCGCCCCGACGGCCGGGCCGGGCGCCCGGACCAGCGGCGCGACGGCCGGAACCGGCCCGGGAGAGCGGCGGGTCGGCCCACCTCCGGGCCGGGGGGGAGCAGCTCGACGGTCGGGGGCGGGGTGTGGGGGAGCGGCGGGTCGGCCCACCTCCGGGCCGGGGGGAGCAGCTCGACGGTCGGGGGCGGGGTGCGGGGGAGCGGCGGGTCGGCCTGCGTCCGGGCTTGGGGTGGCGGTTCGACGGCCAGGGTCGGCGTGTGGGAGAGCGGCGGGTCGGCCGGGGTCGGGGTGTGGGAGAGCGGCTGGTGGGCCTGCGTCCGGGTCTGGAGAAGCAGCCATACGACCTGAGCCGGCACATGGAAGAGCAGGCCGATGGACCGGGACCGGCGCGAGGAGCAGGCCGGGGGCGGGACCGGTGCACGTGAGAGCGGCCCGGGGGCCGGAACCGGGGGGTGAAGAAGGGGACCGAGGGCCGGCACCGGCGTGCGATGAAGCAGCCGACGGCTTCATGGCTCCACGAGCACCACCGTCGCGTCGTCGTGCGTCTTCGCGCGCCCCAGGAACACCCGCTCGACGCGGTCCGCCCGCTCCAGCTCCCGTACGCGGTCCACCAGCGCCCGCGCCCCCTCCCCCCGCACGAGGGTGAACAGATCCGCCCAGTCGCCCTCGCGGAAGGTGTCGGTCCAGCGGGCCGCCCCGTCCGAGAGGGCGGCCAGGGCGCCGGCCGCGGCGCGCGGCACGCTTCCGGTCACCGCCCGCCCGGCCACCGCCGGGTCCGCGGCGGCCGTGAAGAAACCGCCCTCCCGGTTGCGCAGCGTGCCGTCGACGAACTCCGCGCTCCTGAGCAGCTCGCGCGGCAGCCGGGCCAGCCGGTCGTCGTGGACCGGGGTGACCCGGCCGTCGGGGGAGGCCAGCAACAGCGTCGCGTCGGACAGCACCAGGTACTCCACGGACTCAGGTGACCAGCGCGCGAGGGCCACCGTCGCCTGCGGGGTGCGCGGGTGAGAAAGGTCACAGGTTGCCGCATGCGCCTCGGCGGTACGCGCAATCCCGAGGGAGAGGGCCTCGACCAGCGGAACATCCGGGAGCGAAACGGTCAGTTCGGTCAGGGCTCCACCCAGTCGTGCCGTGAACCAGGGGACCGAATGCAGACAGCCCGCGCCGCCCGGCGGCGGAGTCACTCCGTCGAGGACGACGAGCGAACCGCCCTGTCCGCAGGCGGAAAGCCCGACGCTCGCGAAGTCCTCGTTGGGGCGGGCCGGATCGCCGGGCTCCGACACAAGTTCCGTACGCATTCGGCCAGTCTGCACGACCCCTTCACACCCTCCCCGAAAGGCTTGCATCGCTCCCCGAACGGGCGTGGCCCCGCAGGTCAGACGCCTGTTTTGGGAGGTAATGCTGGGGTCGGGGAAGGTGTGGCGGCGAATCCTGCCAAAGCGCGCCGCCCACGTCCAACCGGCCTGCCGCGCAAGGGCGCTGCACACGCCAGCGGAACTTGCCCGCCAACTCCCCTCCGATGTTCACTCCTTCGGGTGGCGGGGTCGGCGATGCACGGCCCCCGCCCACCGGCACTGGGAGGGTCGGGGACCGAACCGGACGTACGCGCCAGTTGACGGAGCGTCATATCCGGCCCATGGGTACACGAGTCAGGAATGCGAGCACCGGTGCAGAAGACGCGGCCTCGGCGCACAGGCAGGCAGACGGCCTCCGAGGGGGGCGCGGAGCGCACCCCTGTCGGCAAGGGCCGTCCCACCCACGTACGCAACCGGCTGATCGTCGCCGTGGCCGTGGTGGCCGCCGCCATCGCCGGCGCGGGCGCCCCCGCCGTCCTCACCGCCTCCGGGCAGTTGAAGGACTCCCAGGACCTGGTCACCCTGGCCGAGCAGACGCAGGACGCCCTCGTTCTCGCCCAGGCCCTCGCGGACGAGCGCGACGAAGTCACCACGTACGTCGCGGCCGGCCGCCCCAGGTCCAAGGCGCCCTCCGCCGACAGCAGCGCCCGGGTGGACCGGCAGGCGCGCGAGCTGGAGCAGACGGAGATCTCCGCCTCGCTGCGCGCGGCCCTCGACTCCCTGGTGTCCGTGCGCCAGTCGGCGCTCACCGGCAAGAGCACGGCCCTGGCGGCGCACGAGGCGTACTCCGAGGTGATCACCGCGCTGCACGGCCTCGCCGACCGGCTCGCGGAGGACATGCCGCCCCGCGCGGGCTCCGGCGCCTACGCCCTCGCCGAGCTCGACACCGCCGTACAGCAGGCCTCCGCCGCCCGCGGACTGCTGCTCGCCGCGCTGAACGTGCCGACGACGAGCCAGTCCGTCATCGACCCCACCACCGGCATCGCGACGACCGAGAAGGTCTCCTCCGAGGCCGACACCAAGGTGCGCGACGCGCTCACCGCCGCCGCCCAGCAGGCCCGGGTCCGCTCCGACGCCGCCCTCGCCGACTTCCGCGAGGGCGCCCCCGAGGACGCGGTGGACTCCTACGACTCCACGGTCACCGGCGGCCAGGTCGACACCGCCGAGAAGTACCTCACCGACCTCACCGACCAGCCCGCGCTGGACGACGGCGAGCTCGGCACCAGCACCAAGAAGCTGGACGCCGCGCTCTCCGCCCGCGTCGACCTGATGCGCGGCGTCGAGTCCTCGTTCTACGACCACCGCACCAAGGACCTCGCCCGGCTCCGCGACGACGACGTGACCGCGCTGGAGATCCGCGTCGCCCTGATCGGCGCCCTGATGCTGCTGGCGGTCGTCGTCAGCACCGGCATGGCCCGCAGCCTCACCTTCCCGCTGTCCGTGCTGCGCCGCGGCTCGGCCCGGCTCGCCGAGTCCGAGAACCCCGCCGCGGAGGAGCCGGTCGCGTTCACCGGGCGCAACGACGAGTTCGCCCAGGTCGTCCGCTCGGTCAACGCCCTGCACGGGCACGCCGTCGCCCTCCACGAGCGCGTCGCCACGCTGGAGTCCGACCGCAAGCACCTCGTCGGACAGCGCCAGAAGATGGCCGACGCCCGCGAGGAGCTGCGCGCCGAACTCGCCGACTCCGCCGCCCAGCTGGAGCGGCTGCGCGGCGCCATCGGCGGCACCTTCGTCAACCTCGCCCTGCGTACCCTCGGCCTCGTCGAACGGCAGCTCGCCGTCATCGAGAGCCTGGAGGAGCGCGAGCACGACCCCGACCGGCTGTCGACCCTCTTCAAGCTCGACCACTTCGCCACCGTCATGCGCCGCCACAGCGAGAACCTCCTCGTCCTGGCCGGCACCGAACACGTCCAGCAGCACGCCGGCCCGATCCCGCTGGTGGACGTCGTCCGGGCGGCGGTCAGCGAGATCGAGCGCTACGAGCGGGTCCGCATCGCCGCACTGCCCCCGCACGCGCACGTGGCGGGCTTCGCCGCCGACGACCTGAGCCATCTGCTGGCCGAACTCATGGAGAACGCCACCGCGTTCTCCCCGCCGGACCTGCCCGTGGAGATCTCCGGCTGGCTGCTGGAGAACGGCGAGGTCATGCTCTCCGTCCAGGACGAGGGCATCGGCATGGACGGGGAGCGGCTCACCCGCCTCAACTCCCGCCTCGCCGAGTTCGACCCGGAGACGCCGTACGACCAGGAGGGCGAGGACGGTCTCGGCCTCGGGCTGTACGTCGTGGCCCGGCTCGCCCACCGCCACGGGGTGCGGGTGCAGCTGCGCGAGCAGAAGCAGGGCGGGACGGCGGCCGTGGTCGTCCTGCCGACCGCGCTGCTGGCCGCCGCGCCGGCCGCCGCCGTCCCCTCGGCCGCCCCGGCGTCGTCCACCACCCAGGCCTTCTCCCTGCCGGGCGCGGACGCGGAGGCCAACTCCAACGTCCTGCCCGGCCGTTCCAAGGGCGCCGAGGACCCGCTGGTCGCACTGGCCGAGAAGGCCGTGCACCAGGCCGGGCGCGAACCGGCGGAGGAGCCCGCGCCCGAGCCCCTGGCCGGCGCCGATCCCGCAACCGCCGCTCCGGCCACCGACGTTCCCGCCACCGCCGCTCCGGCCGGCGCCGCTGCGGCGGGCGCCGATCCCGTCACCGAGGCTCCCGCGACCGACGCTCCGGTCACCGACGTTCCCGCCCTCGCCGAGAGGCAGGCGCCCCGGATCCCGGCCCCCGAGACCCCGGCCGAGACGACCATGGAGCTCCTGCTGCCGATCCCGCAGGGGGAGGCGGACGGCGAGCAGGACACCGCGTCCGGACCCGACGGCACCGACGACCACGGCGCGGAACACAGCCGGGTACCGGACGCACCGGAAGAACTCGTCGCCGACGAAGAGCTCGTCACGGACAAGGGCCTGCCCAAGCGCACCCCCAAGATCACCACACCCGCACCCGCCCCGCGCCAGCGGACGGGCTCGGTCGACGCCGAGGCCCTCCGCCGCCGCCTGGGCGGCTTCCGCCGGGGGGCGGAGGCGGGCTACCGCGAGGTGGAAGCGGAGATCGCCGAGAAGACGGGCCAGAACAAGGTCCCGTCACCTCAAGAAGCACACGCACATGCCGAAGAAGACACGGGGGGCACAGTCGAGGAGGCAAGCAGTTGACCGCGCCCAGTACCTTCGGACTGAGCAGTGAAGCCCGTAACCTGCACTGGCTGTTGACCAACCTCGTGGAGGAAGTACCCGGGATCCAGTCCGTCGCCGTCGTCTCCTCCGACGGCCTGCTCCTGCTCTCCTCCGACCCCGGCCGCAACGACGCCGCGCGGCAGTCCAGGGGAGACAAACCCACCGGCCCGCGCGGCTCCTCCGCCGACCTCGCCACCATCGTCTCCGGCATCGGCAGCCTCACCATCGGCGCCGCCAAGCTCATGGACTCCGGCGGGGTGAAGCACACCATGATCGCCATGGAGCAGGGCAGCCTCTTCGTGATGTCGATCAGCGACGGCTCCCTGCTCGGCGTCCACGGCTCCGCCGACTGCGACATGAGCGTGGTGGCCTACCACATGGCCCTCTTCGTGGGCCGTGCCGGCCATGTCCTGACCCCCGAACTGCGCAGCGAGCTACGGCAGTCCCTGGAGTCGGCGGGGAGCGGCCGATGAGCACCGGCCCGGGCAACAGGAAGCTCCCCGTCCGCGGCGGCGACCGCAAGCCGGCCCGCGTCCGCCCCTACTCGCTCACCGGCGGCCGGACCCGCTTCGGCCACGTCCTGCTGGTGGAGACCTTCGTGGCGGCCCTGGAGGCGCCCGAAGAACGCAAGGAACTGACGAACGGCTCACTCAAGTCCACGGTCATGCCGGAGCTTCGGGCCATCGTCGAACTGTGCCGCCGTATGCGCACGGTGGCCGAGATCGCCGCGCTGCTGAAGATGCCGCTCGGCGTGGTCCGGGTGCTGCTCAGCGACCTCGCGGACCAGGGAAAGATCCGTGTGTACGGCACCGGTACCGCTCACGGTACGGGCCGTCCCGACCGCGCTCTGCTGGAAAGGGTGCTGAGTGGACTCCGTCGTCTCTGACGCCTCCTCCTTTGGCGTCGCCCCGCTCGTCGAACCCGACGAGACCCTGCAGCCCTGGCAGACGGACCGCACCCGCGCCCCCATCGCCACGAAGATCGTGGTGGCGGGCGGCTTCGGCGTCGGCAAGACCACCCTCGTCGGCACCGTCTCGGAGATCGAGCCCCTCCAGACAGAGGCGCTGATGACCGAGGCCAGCGCCGGCACCGACGACCTGACCGGGACGCCCGAGAAGACCACCACCACGGTGGCCATGGACTACGGCCGCATCACGCTCGACGACGACCTGGTGCTCTACCTGTTCGGCACGCCGGGCCAGCAGCGGTTCTGGTTCATGTGGGACGACCTGGTGCGCGGCGCGATCGGCGCGGTCGTCCTCGCCGACACCCGCCGTCTGAAGGACTCCTTCCCCGCGCTGGACTACTTCGAGAGCTGCGGACTGCCGTACGTCGTCGCGGTGAACCACTTCGACGGCAGCGAGCTGTTCGAACCGGAGGACGTGCGGGAGGCGCTGACGATCCCGGCGCACATACCTGTCATGATCATGGATGCGCGGCGCCGGATCTCGGTGATCGAGACCCTCCTGGCCCTGGTGGGCCACGCGCTGGACGAAACCCCCGAGTAGGAGACGTTCCCCGCATGCGGAAGATACTCGTCGTCGGAGCCGGCCAGTCCGGTCTCCAGCTCGCCCTCGGCCTCCAGTCGCACGGGTACGAGGTCACCCTGATGTCGAACCGGACGGCGGACGAGATCCGCTCCGGCCGGGTCATGTCGACGCAGTGCATGTTCCACACGGCCCTGCAGCACGAGCGCGACCTCCAGCTGAACTTCTGGGAGTCCCAGGCCCCGAAGATCGCCGGGCTCGGCGTCTCGGTCGCGGCGCCCGGCTCGCACGACCCGGGCCCGACCCAGCGCGCGATCGACTGGGTGGGCCGGCTGGACGGGTTCGCCCAGTCCGTGGACCAGCGGGTGAAGATGGCCGGCTGGATGGAGATCTTCGCCCAGCGCGGCGGTCAGCTCGTCATCCACGGCGCGGCCGTCTCCGACCTCGACTACTTCTCCCGCGCCTACGACCTCGTCCTGGTCTCGGCGGGCAAGGGCGAACTGGTGTCGATGTTCGCCCGGGACCCCGAGCGCTCCCCCTACGCCGAGCCGCAGCGCGCCCTCGCCGTCTCCTACGTCCACGGCATGGGCCCCCGCCCCGAGCACCCGGACATGGAAGCGGTCCGCTGCAACCTGGTCCCCGGCGTCGGCGAGCTGTTCGTCATGCCGACGTTCACCCTCTCGGGGCGCGCCGACATCCTCTTCTGGGAGGGCGTACCCGGCGGCCCGCTCGACGTGTTCAACGGCGTCAAGGACCCCGCGGAGCACCTCTCCCTGACCCTCGAACTCATGGAGAAGTTCACGCCCTGGGAGTACGCGCGGGCGACGAAGGTCGAGCTCACGGACGCGGGCGGCACGCTGTCCGGCCGCTACGCGCCCACCGTCCGCAACCCGATCGGCCGGCTCCCCGGCGGCGGCCTGGTCCTCGGCGTCGCGGACGTCGTCGTCGCCAACGACCCGATCACCGGCCAGGGCTCCAATTCCGCGTCCAAGTGCGCGGCGGCCTACCTCGCGTCGATCCTCGAGCACGGCGAGAAGGAGTTCGACGAGGAGTGGATGCGGGCCACCTTCGACCGGTACTGGGACACCGCCCAGCACGTCACCAAGTGGACCAACGCCATGCTGGCCCCGCCGCCGGAGCACATCGTGAACCTGCTGGGCGCCGCCGGCCAGCTTCCCCCGGTGGCTGATCGTTTCGCCAACGCCTTCAACGACCCGGCCGACTTCGAGAACTTCTTCTACGAGCCGGAGAAGACCGCGGCCTATCTGGCCGAGGTCTCCGGGGCGTAGGGCCTGGCCGGCGCGAGCCGCCCGGCGGGCCTAGAGGCTCGTGGGCGGCTGGTCGGGGCGGACCGCGCCGAGGATCGGATGGGACGCGATCGGGGAGACCTTGACCTTCTCCCCGGTGCGAGGGGCCTGCACGACCATGCCGCTTCCGAGGTACATCGCCACGTGCGTGGCCTCGGGGAAGTAGATCACCAGGTCGCCGGGGCGCAGCTCCTCGAGCGGGACTCTCGGCAGCCGCGCCCACTGCTCCTGGCTGGTGCGCGGGATCGGCGTGCCGGCCTCGCCCCAGGCCTGTGACGTCAGGCCCGAGCAGTCGTAGGACGCGGGACCCTCGGCGCCCCACTCGTACGGCTTCCCTAGCTGCCGTACGGCGTACCGTACGGCCTTCTCACCCTCCTCCGACGGCTTGTGGTCGTCGCCGAGCGTGCCGGACGCCATGAGCTCGTCCTGCGCCCGGGCGACCCCGTCCTTCTCCAGTTCGGTGATCGCGGCGAGCTGTGCGGCGGTGAGGGAGGCGAGGAGTCTCTCCACGTCGTCGAGGCGCCGCCGGACGGCGTCGCGTTCCTTCTTCTTCCGCTCGGTGAGGGTGAGCTGGGCGTCCAGGGCGGCGCGGGCCCTGCGGGCCAGGTCGCCGGCCCTGCGTTCGCTGCCCTCCAGGCGCCCCACCGTCTCGGCCCGCTCGCGCGCCAACTGGCCGATCACATGGTTCTGGTCGAGGGCGTGCTGCGGATCGCGGGCGAGCAGCAGCCGTACGTAGGGGGAGATGTCGGTGGTGTTCTGGTACTGCTGGCGGGCCAGCCGGCCGGCCGCGCCCCGGCTCTCGTGCAGGGTCAGCCGGGCCTGGGCCAGTTCGGCGTCCAGCCGGTCGGTCTCGGCCCGCCGTTTCCTGAGCGCCTCCTCGGTGGCGTTGTAGGCCTCGGTGGCCTTCTCGGCCTCCCGGTACAGCCGCTGAAGTTCCGTCAGCAGCTCGCCCACGGCCCGCTCGCCGGACGGCGCCGGGCTCACCGGCGCGGGAACCGCCCGTTCGCCGGGCGCGGGCGGCTCCGGTACGGCGACGGCGGCGCCGCCGGCCAGGACGGCCTGCGCGGCCAGGGCCGCCGTCGAGACCGCACAGGCCAGGCGCAGCAGCCTTCCTGACACGTCATCACCTCCGCTGCGGGGGAGGCACCCGGGTGGCCCCTCCGCCCCGCAGGGCGAGCATGGGACGCGCCGGTGGGGGCCGCGCGGCGAGCTGGTCGGTTCGGCGCAACGGGGTCACCCGTCGGCGTCGTCCCGGCGGGTGTCCGGCGTGGCGGTTTCCGGTTTCGACCAGGGCCACTTCAGTCGGCCGCCCGCGTCGCCCTGCGGGTCGTACGCGTACTTCCACCCCTGCTGCAGCCCCAGCCTTCTGCTGTGTCCGAGCGGCACCCGCCGGTAGACCAGGACGGTCGGCGGGCCGCCCGCCGCGTCGGGGACGGGGATGCGGTACGTCTTCGGCGGGTGCCCGGTCATGCCCAGCAGGACGGGCAGCACCCGGCCGTCCATGGGGCCGCCCTCGAAGGGGGTGTCTTGACTCTTCACGGCACCAGTGTCGATCAGGTCTCCGCGGCCAGCGCGCCCCGGACCAGTTCCGCGGTCTGCGGGTCGCGTCCCGCGGTCACCGTGAGGAGCGCGACGAACTGCTCGACCAGCCAGTCCCGCAGCTCCTCGGCGGGCGGATCCTTGTCCTCGTCCAGCCAGATGAGGGAGGCCGCCTCGACCGCGGTGATCCACATCCGGACGGTCATCCGGAGCCGAGGACCGGGGTCGTCGACCCCGAGGTGGCTGTAGATGTGCTCGGCGGCGGACCGCCGTACGCCGTCCACGATCGCCGTCGTACGGGAGGTCTCCGCCACGCTGCCGCCCTGGAGCAGGGCGCTGAAGCCGGCGTCGTGGCGGCCGACGAAGCCGAGGTAGCGGTCCAGGGCGCGGGCCAGCCGGGGAAGGAGGGAGCCGTCGTGGGGTTCGTCGAAACAGTGCCGCAGCTCCTCGGCGGCGGAGCGCAGCGCGGCCTCGTACAACTGCTGCTTCCCGCCGGGGAAGTACCGGTACACCAGCGGCCGGGACACTCCGGCGGCCTCCGCCACGTCGTCCAGCGAGACGTCCTCGGGGAGCCGGTGCGCGAAGAGCGACAGCGCGGCGTCGAGGAGCTGACTGCGCCGCTCCTCGACACTGAGGCGACGGTAGGCGGGGGCGGCGGGCGTCATGAGTGCAGCGTAATCGCCGCAGGCCGCGAGACGCCGCCCGTCCGCCGGTCCCCCGCGCGGCGAGCGGGCCCGCGGAGTCGCGAAGCCGCGGATTCGTTGTACGCGCGCGGCAGCGTCGTGGCCGGGCCCGCAGTTCCCCGCGCGGCTCGGGGGTGGCGTGGTGGCTCGCGCTGTGTGCTGGTCTGCGGTGCGGTGGGGTTGTCGTCGGGCGGCGGGGGTGTTGTGGCGGGGCGTGCAGTTCTCCGCGCGGCTCGGGGGTGGCGTGGTGGCTCGCGCTGTGTGCTGGTCTGCGGTGCGGTGGGGTTGTCGTCGGGCGGCGGGGGTGTCGTGGCGGGGCGTGCAGTTCCCCGCGCCCGTTCGGGGCGGAATGGGTGCCCGCGCTGGCGGCGGGGCCGCGGGGTGCGGTGTCCCGCGTTCCCCGTAGCCGCGGGCCGTCGTGTCGCCGGGGCGGTGGGGGAGGGCGGGCGCGGCGGTGCCCCGCCGGGGCGGGCGGGCGGACCCGCCCCCGCCCGGCCGGCCCCTACGCCGGCAGCCCCTACGCCAGCAGCCCCGACGACTTCCACAGCCGTCGGCCGACACCCCGCAGCACGCCGATGTCGTCCAGGAAGTCCGTCAGCCGCTTCGACCCGCTCTGCATGACCTCCCGGCGATGCCCGCTGGCCTTCACCTGCGCCAGCGCCTCCCGCTTGTCCAGCCCCACGTTCGTGTACACCTCGGGATTCACGAACGCCACCGAGAACACCCGGGCGAACTCCCCGGAGGTGACCCGCGTGAACTCCTGCGACCACCTCGGCGCGGTGACCATCTGCCGCCGCAGCTCCTCGCGCGCGTAGCGCACATGCCGCGCCTCCTCCACCACATGGATCCGCGTGACCCCCCGGACCAGCGGCTGGACCCGCTCGTCCGGGAAGGTCAGCCGCTGCATCCAGTCGAGCACCTCCTCGCCGAGCAGCGTCGCGGTGAAGGACCCGGGGGTGGTGGAGATCGTCTTGAACAGGCGCCCCAGGTTCTGGTGCGCCCGGCTCACCGGGTACCAGGGCGTCCCTCCGGCGGTGATCAGCCGGGCGAACATCTTCGAGTGCCGGCACTCGTCCTCGATCTCGGTGAGCGCGTACCGCACATGCGCGCTCGTCGCCGCCTTGTCGTAGATGTGCCGCACGAGCAGCTGCATCAGGATGATCTCGAACCAGATGCCCAGCGAGGCCAGCGCCGCCGCCTCGTGCCGGGACAGCAGCAGCCGCTGCTCCTCGCCCATCCGTTTCCACAGGGGTGTGTCGTACAGCGACACCAGCTCCGGCGGCCAGAACCACTTGCCCTCCTCGAAGGGCGTGTCCCAGTCCAGCTCCTTGTCGGGGTCGAAGGAGTGCTTGGCGGAGGACGCCAGCAGCCGCTCGGCCACCTGCTCCCGGTCCTTGAGCAAGCCCAGCGCGTCCCGCAGTCCGTCCAGCGCGTCGGCTTCCGTGAGGGTCGTCATGGCTCTTATGAGACTGCTTGTCAGCAAGGCCGTCAATCCCCCGGGCGTGACTTCTCCCGCCACTTGTTGACCCGCTGTCCACCCCGTGTGAGCCTGCGGGGCATGTCCACACATGACCTGTACGCCCTGGATCCGGGTGGCCGGCACTGGCAGGTACCGGCGACCGGCGCCGCCCGCTTCACCTGGGAGTACGACGACGGGCGCGACCGTCTCCTGGCCCTCTACCAGAAGGGCAAGGACAAGCAGTGGGACGGGCTGACGCGCATCGACTGGGACCTGGAGGTCGACCCGTACGACCCCCTCGGCACCCCCGACGAGGCCATGTCCCTGTACGGCACACGGCACTGGGCGAAGCTCACCGACAAGGACAAGGGCGAGCTGCGCCGGCACTACGCCTCGTGGCAGTTCAGCCAGTTCCTGCACGGCGAGCAGGGCGCGATGATCTGCGCCGCCCGGATCGTCGAGTCCGTGCCCGACCTGGACGCGAAGTTCTACTCGGCGACCCAGACCATGGACGAGGCCCGCCACGCCGAGATCTACGGCCGCTTCCTGCACGACAAGATCGGGCTGCTCTACCCGATCAACGACAACCTCCGCTCCCTGCTCGACGACACCCTGAGCGACAGCCGCTGGGACATGCCGTACCTCGGGATGCAGGTGCTCATCGAGGGCCTGGCCCTCGCCGCCTTCGGCATGATCAGGGACACCACCGACAAGCCCCTGCCGAAGCAGATCCTGGCCTACGTCATGCAGGACGAGGCCCGGCACGTGGCCTTCGGCCGCATGGCGCTGCGGGACTACTACCGGCAGCTCACCGACGCCGAACTGCGCGAGCGCGAGGAGTTCGTCATCGAGGGCTGCTACCTGATGCGCGACCGGCTGCGCGGCACCGAGGTCCTGGAGAACTTCGGCATCCCCAGGGCGGAGGCACAGGAGTACAGCGAACGCTCCGAGTTCCTCGCCCTCTTCCGCCGGCTGCTCTTCTCCCGGATCGTCCCCTGTGTCAAGGACATCGGCCTGTGGGGCCGTCGGCTCCAGGAGGCATATGTCGACATGGGCGTCTTCGAGATGGGGGACGCCAACCTCGACCTCCTCATGACGCAGGACGAGGAGATCGCGGAGCGGCTGGACGCCGAACGGTTCGCGGCGGAGGAGCGGGAGAGGGTCGCGGAGGTGGCGGCGGCCGTCGAGGCGGGGGCCACCGGGGACTGAGGCCGTCACCCCCATGGAGTAGCGTGCTGACGTGTCCACGCCTCCACCGCCGCAGAACCCCTACGGCCCGCCGGTCCCCCCGGGACCCCACGACGGCCCCCAGAACCCGTATGGCCAGCAGCCCGCGCAGCCCCCGCAGGGCCCGTACGCCGCCGGCCCCTACGGGCAGCCCGGGCCCCAGCCCCCGCAGCCGTACGGCCCGCCGCCCGGTCAGCAGCCGTACGGCGCCCCGTACCCTCCGCCGCCCTACGGGTGGGCCCCGCCGCCGAGGAAGAGCCGGACCGGGCTGATCCTCGGCATCGTGGGCGGTGTCGTCGGGCTGGCCGTGCTGGGCGTGGTGGGGCTCGTGCTGATCGGCGTGTCGGTCGAGAACGGCTTCCCCGACGCCGAGTACCGGCTGAACCTGCCCAAGACCCTCCTCGACGGCCGCTACGAGCTCACCCAGGACCTCTCCGACACCGAGGGGCAGGAGATCGAGAACGCCATGGACGGCGCCTGGGACGCCAAGGTCACCGACTCCGCGGTCGGGGAGTACGGCCGGGGAGGCGACGACACCCAGGGCGCGCTGCTCGTGTCGGGCATGTACGGCCGGTTCCAGGACACGGACGACAACCGCGACGAGATGCTGAAGGGCGTCGGCGAGGCCGACGGCCTCACGGTGGTCGGCACGCCGAAGGACTTCCGCCCCGACGGTTCGGACACCACGGTCACCTGCGAGGTGGTCACCCAGACCGAGGCCGGTACGACCCTGACGTACCCGGTCTGCGCCTGGGCGGACGGCAACACGGCGGCCGTGGTCGCCGAGATCACCGAGGAGAACATCGCGCAGGACGCCTCCGACATCGACCTGGAGGCGGCCGCCGAGACCACCCTCAAGGTCCGCTCCGAGACCCGCGCGCCCCTCTAGGACTTCGGGCCGCTGGGCCGCCGGGCCCCGGCGGTCCGGTCCGGGGTCGGGGTCCGGTGTCCCGCGGGCCTGGGGACCGGTCTGCCGCTGGCCTGGTGCCTGGGGCCCGTGTCCCGGGTCCGGTGGGCCCGGTGGGTCCGGTGTCTCAGGGGCACGGCGGCCCTGAGGCCCGGGGCCGCTCAGACCGAGCAGCCCAGACCCTCGGGCACCGCGAAACTCACCGGTTCCGCGCCCTGCGCCGGGAACGAGGTGCGCAGGGTGAAGGCGTACGGCGTCGGACCGTTGGCCCGCAGATGCAGCAGCCGGGCCTCCGCCTCCGCGACCGTGGGGCGGTGGCCCGCCGGAACCCACCACAGGGTCGTCATCGCCTCCTGCACCCGCTCGAACCACTCACGCCGGCGGGAGAGCATCTCGCGGTGACGGCCCTGGTACATGTACGCGCTCAGGCTGTCGGTGTCCCGCCACACCGACATGTTGACGATGAGCCATTCGTCGCCGAAGACCTGGATTCCGGTCGCGTCGCCGTCGTCGTCCTGGAGGCGCCAGACGAAACCGGCGGCCGCGTCCGCGTCCGCGTTGACGGGATCGAGGGCGTCGACGAAGTCCTTCAACTCCGGCGAGTCCAGCGGGAACCTGAGACGGGCGAGGTTGACCTGGGCGAGTTCGTAGGCGGCGGTTTCCGGGGTCGCTTCAGCGGCGGCGTCAGTCATGAGCGAACCGTAGGACGGACCTGTCCGGTCCGGGAAGCCCCCGTCTCACGAACCGAGCACCGCCTCCATCACCGCCCGCGCGATCGGCGCCGCCATCCCGCCGCCGGTGATCTCCCCCCGGTCCGCCGACCCGTCCTCCACGACCACCGCCACCGCGACACGCGGCTCCATGTCCCGCTCGCCCTGCGCCCAGGACACGAACCAGGCGTACGGGATTCCGGCGTTGCCGATGCCGTGCTGCGCGGTGCCCGTCTTGCCGCCGACCCGCGCGCCCGGGATCGCCGCGTTCTTCCCGGTACCCTCGCGCACCACGTCCTCCATCAGCTCCCGCAGCCGTACGGCGGTCGCCGGGTACATCGCCTGCCGCACCGGACGCGGACCGGCCGTGGCCACCGTGGCCCCGCCCCGCCGCGTCGTCCGCTCCACCAGATACGGCTCGCGCACCTGGCCTCCGCCCGCCACCGCCGCCGCCACCATCGCCATCTGCAGGGGAGTCGCCCGGGTGTTGTACTGCCCGATCGACGACAGCGCCAGCTGCGCCTTGTCCAGCGAGGTGTCGAAGGTGCTGGTGGCGGCCGAGAACGGGATCCGCACGGCCGCGTCGTTGAAGCCGAACGCCTGAGCCGTGCGCGACATCCGCGCCAGCCCCACGTCCACACCCAGCTTCGCGAACACCGTGTTGCACGACCACATGAACGCCTCCCGCAGCGGAGCGTCCTCGCAGCCGTCGCCCTCGTTCGTCAGGCTCGTCGTCGTCCCCGGCAGCCGGTACGGCACGGGGGAGTCGGTCGCCTCGTCCAGGTCCGTGACCACGCCCGCGTCCAGCGCCGCCGCCGCGGTCACCACCTTGAACGTCGACCCCGGCGGATACGTCTGCCGCACCGCCCGGTTCAGCATCGGCTTGTCGGGATCGCCGTTCAGCCGTGCCCAGGCGCGCTCGGCCCCGGCGTCGTTCCCGGACAGCTCCGAGGGGTCGTACGACGGACTCGACACCAGCGCGAGCACCCGCCCCGTCGCCGGGTCCACCGCTGCCACGGCGCCCTTGCGGCCGTCCAGCCCCTCGTACGCGGCCTGCTGGGCACGGCGGTCGAGGGTGGTGACGACGTTCCCGCCGGGCGGGCGGCCGCGCGTCACGTCGTTCCACAGGGGGAACGGCGACAGCATCGGGTCCACCCCGGACAGGACGCCGTCCTCGGCGTGCTCCAGGAACGTCGTCCCGTACTGCTGCGAGGCGAAGCCGGTCACCGGCGCGTACAACGGCCCGTCGCGGTACGTGCGTTCGTAGCGCAACTGCTCGCCCGTGTCCCGGGAGCCGGTGACCGGCGTGCCGGCGACCAGGATGTCGCCGCGCGGCTGGCCGTAACGGGCGATGGGCCCGCGGCGGTTGGCCGGGTTGTCGTCGTAGGCGGCGGACTGGACCACCTGGACGCGCAGGGCGTTGGCCAGGAGCGCGAGCAGGAGCAGGGCGCAGAAGGCGGCGGCGTGCCGGATGTGCCGGCTCACCGCGTCTCCTCACTGATCACGGTGCCGCCTTTCCGTCGTACTGCCGCCGCGCCGAGTCGCTCACCCGGATCAGCAGCGCCACGATCGCCCAGTTGGTGACCACCGACGAGCCGCCCTGCGCCAGGAACGGCATCGCCATGCCGGTCAGCGGGATCAGCCCGGTCACCCCGCCCGCGATCACGAACACCTGCAGCGCCACGATCGAGGCGAGACCGATGGCCAGGAGCCGCCCGAAGGGGTCGCGCAGGGCCAGTCCGGCCCGGTAGCCGCGCTGCACCAGCAGGCCGTAGAGGAGGAAGAGAGCCGACAGACCCGCAAGGCCCAGCTCCTCGCCCGCCGTCGCCAGGATGAAGTCCGACTTCGCGGCGAAGCCGATGAGGACGGAGTGGCCGAGACCCAGCCCGGTGCCGAGCACGCCCCCCGCGGCGAACGAGAAGAGGGACTGGGCCAGTTGGTTGGGCCCCAGGCCTGCCTCGATCGACGCGAACGGATGCAGCCAGTCCTCGATCCTGCTGTGGACGTGCGGCTCCAGCCGGCCGACGGCCACCGCGCCGACCGCCGCGAGCAGCAGCCCCACCGCGATCCAGCCGGTGCGGCCGGTGGCCACGTACAGCATGATCACGAAGAGGCCGAAGAAGAGGAGGGACGTGCCGAGGTCCCGCTCCAGGACCAGCACGCCCACGCTCAGCAGCCAGATCGCGACGATCGGACCGAGCACCCGGCCGGTCGGCAGCTGCATGAACCAGATCTTGCGGCCCGCGAACGCCAGCGCCGTGCGGTTGGCCGCCAGATACGCGGCGAAGAACACGGCGAGCAGCACCTTCGCGAACTCGCCCGGCTGGATGGAGAACCCGGCGATCCGGATCCAGATCCGGGCGCCGTTCACGGCCGGGAAGAAGATCGGGAGCGTCAGCAGGGCGAGCGCGGCGACAACGCTGACGTACGCGTACCGCTGGAGCACGCGATGGTCGCGCAGGGCGGCCACCACCACGATGAACAGACCGATGCCGAGGGTCGACCACACCAGCTGCGTGGGCGCCGCCCGGTCGCCCGGCGTCTCCAGGTCCAGCCGGTAGATCAGCACCAGTCCGATGCCGTTGAGCAGCACGCCGATCGGGAGCGGAAGCGGGTCGGCGTAGGGGGCGCGCAGGCGCACGGCGAGGTGCGCCAGCAGGGCGAGCACGCCCAGCCCGGCGCCGTAACCGGCTGCGCCGGGCGGCAGGGTGCCCTGCCGGGCGATGCCGACCGCGCAGTAGCCGTACACCGACAGCAGGACGGCCACGACGATGAGGGCGAGTTCGATGCCGCGGCGCCGGGGGAGGCGTACGGCGGGGGCGGGTACGTCGGCCGCGGCGATCGCGGTCGCGGCTCCGACTCCGGCTCTCGTCATGTCCGGAACCTACCCAAATAGGGCTCCTTGTGAAGCCTTGGATGTTTTCTCGTGTCAGCACCAGCGCGGCGCCTCGCCGATGTTGTCGATGTAGCGCGCCGCGCCCCAGGCCCAGGTGCCGTCCGTGAGGAGGTACCAGAGGGGGTTGCCCTGGACGTTCTGGCCGGGGGTCTTGCAGAAGATCGAGACGATCTGGCCCCGGTGGACGGAACGGATCACCTGGCTGGCCCGGGTGGGCTTGCTGCGCAGGAGGAGCCGGTTCGCGGTGACGCGGCCGCGGTACAGGCGCTGGTTGCCGGTGTGGCCGCCCTGGTTCCACTGGTTGCCGCCGCCGTCACCGCCCTGGGCGTTGCCCTGGTTCCCCTGGTTGCCGTCGCCGCCCTGGCCGCCGTCCTGGCTCCACTGGCCGGCGTTGCCGTTGCCGCCCTGGCCGCCGTCGCCGCCCTGCCCTCCCTGGTCCCAGCTGCCGGAGCCGGTGCTGCTGCTGCCGCTGCCGCCGCCGTTCCAGTCGTCGTCGGCGGTGGCGGGGGTGACGGCGGCCGCGGTGACCAGTGCGCCGACGGCGGTCGCCAGGGCGAGGCGGGTGAGGGCTGAGCGGCGCAGGGACATGGCGATACCTCCACGGCGAGGGTGAAGCTGACTTATCGCCACATTAGGAGTGGTTCGTGCGCGCCGCCCGTCACGCTGCGCCATCGGGGAGACCGGCTCCGCCGGGCGGCGTCTGAGGGAGCGTCAGCGTGGCCACCGCCCCGCCCTCCGGCGCGTTGGCGAAGGCCAGCACCGCCCCCAGGACCTCCGCCTGGCCGACCGCGATGGTCAGCCCCAGCCCGTGCCCCTTCGAGCCGCCCTCCGTACGGAAGCGCTGCGGCCCGTGCGCGACGAGGTACTCCGGATAGCCGTCCCCGTGATCCCGCACCGTGACCACCGGCCCGTCCACCGTGAGGACGACGGGTGGCCGCCCGTGCCGGTGCGCGTTGGCGACCAGGTTGCCCAGCACCCGTTCGAGGCGCCGTCGGTCCGTCCACACCCGCGCGTCCCGTACGACCGTGATCTCCGTGTCGGTCCCCGACGCCCGCACGACCCGCCCGGCGAGCGCGCCCAGTTCCTCGGCGTCGAGCTCCAGCCGCTCGCGCCCGGTGTCGAGGCGGGAGATCTCCAGCAGGTCCTCGGTGAGCGTGCGCAGCGCGGCCACCCGGTCGCGCACCAGCTCCGTGGGCCGGCCCGGCGGCAGCAGCTCGGCCGCCGCGTGCAGCCCGGTCAGCGGGGTGCGCAGCTCGTGCGCCACGTCGGCGGTGAAGCGCTGCTCGCTCAGCAGTTTGCCCTGGAGGGTGGCCGCCATCGTGTCGAGTGCGGCGGCCACGGCGGCCACCTCGTCCTGCGGCCGGCCCGGCTCCTTCGTGCGGGGATCGCCGACCCGTGCGTCCAGATCGCCGGCGCTGATCCGCCGGGCCACCTGCGCTGTGGTGTGCAGCCGCCGGGTCACCCGGGTCACCGCGAACGCGCCGACCAGCAGCGTCGCCCCGATCGCCAGCCCCGACGACCACAGGATCGCGGAGTCGAGCCCCTCGATGGTGCGGGCGCTCTGCGCGTAGTCGACCCGGACGGCGAGAGCCCGCCCGCCGTCGGCGGGACCGGCCGCCCACATCGTGGGGCGCCCCTGGAGGTCGGCGACCACGGTGCCGCGCTCCCCGGCCAGCGCCAGCGCGCGCAGCGAGGCGGGCAGTCCCGGTGGGTCGACGCCCGCGCCCCAGCCGAGGGTGTCCCCGGCCTCGAAGGCCGCCGTCGCGTCCTCCAGCCGGGACAACGCCAGCTCACGGGCCTGACCGACGGTCTGGTTCGTCACCGACACGTGCACGAGGACGCCGAGCAGGGCGGCCAGCGCGCAGCACATCACCGTGATGAACGCGGCGGCCTTCACGGCGAGCGTGCCGGCCCACCGGGGGAGCGCGCGCCTCATCGGCCGCTCGCGGAGGAGGAAGGGGCGGGCCTGGAGGAAGGGGTGGGGCCCGGGGAGGCTCCGGGGGAGGTGCTGGGAGAGGCACCGGGGCTTCGCCTCGCGCTGCCGGTGCGCAGCATCTCGTCATGGGTCAGCAGCATCGCGTGCTGCTGCTGGTCCCAGGTCCACTGCAGGCGGTACTCGTAGCCGGCGACCTCCGAGGGGGAGCGGATGATCACCGACCGCCCGGCCAGCTCGACCCCGCTGACGGCGTCCTCGTAGGCCATGACCTGCACGAGCCGGTGTCCGCGGACGGTGTACACGCGCACGGCCGTGAGGTTGCCGGGCAGCTGCCGGAACCCGAGCGTCATGTCGTCGTGCCCGTCGCCGGTCAGATCGCGGTAGTAGGCCTTCAGGACGGGGCACCCGCGCCCCGCCGCCCCGCTCCTGCCGCAGCCGGCCATCCGCCGGGCGGTCTCCTCGTACGCCCCGGCGCCGTAGTCGCCCGGGTTCGCGGCGATCTCGGCGCGGACCACGGAGACCGGATCGACGTCGTGGACGTTCCCGCCGGGCACCGTGACGCCCTTCACCGCGGTGGTGTCCACCTCGCCGATCTCGAAGGCGGGGCTGGAGGCGGGGGTCAGATCCGGCCAGAGCCGGTCCGGGCTGACCGCGGTCGGTGTGGCGCCGGCCCCCTGCAGCCCGCCGGCGTCACCGCAGGCCGCGGTGGCCGAGGCCAGCAGGACGGCTGCGGCGACGGCGAGGGCGGTGCGGGTGGGGCGGCTGGATGGCACGGGACTCCTGAGGTGCATGGTGATGCGAGGCCCCGTACACCTTATTCATGGGGAAGTCCTATTTGCGTACCGGGTGAGGGCGGGTGGTGCGGGGTGACACGGACGGCGCGGGTGACGAGGAGGGAGCGGAAACGATTGTGCATGGTCATTCGGCCAGCTCCTCCAGCAGCCTGGCTGTCGGCAGCCCCGCCCGCAGGTACTCCACGAACAGCTCGTTGTGCAGGGCCCACGGCGAGCGCCGCGACCGTATCAGCCGGATCGCCTCGTCGGCCGTGTGCCCCTGGCGCATCAGCGCGTGGGCGACGACCAGCCCCGAGCGGTTGTATCCGCTGTAACAGCGGACGAGGACGCGCCGTCCGTCGTCCAGGGCCTCACCCGCGGCCTGCGCCAGCCGGATCACTCCCGCGAGCTGGGTGCCGTCCAGCGGACCGTCCGGAATCGGCCACACATGGTGGACGACGCCCGGGTCGGGCCCGTGCCCGGACCGGGCCGAGGTCAGGGTCTGCACGAGGTCGAACTCGTCCCGCACCACGGCGAGCGCGGGCTGCCCCGAGGGCGCCCGGTACTCGTGCCCTCCCATCCACAGCCCCGGCACGATCTCGTCCCACGGACGGTCCGGGGCCGGTACGTCGGGTTGCTTCCTGCGGGTCCGCAACGGCGCCTCCCCACGCGCGCTCCCTGAGCCCTATGACCTGCCCAACTCCTCTCCAAAGTAACCGCCTTCTTGCCCTCGCAGCACCCCGCCTGTTCCCATGGTCGTGGGGTGATGGTGCATGACCGGACTGCGCGTCGTACCGACCCGGCGGCACGGCCGGGAACGGCTCTACGTCTGTCTCACGGACGGCAGGAACATCGCCTGGTACGACCGTGAGGCAGCCAGGATCAACCTGCTCGCCGACGACCGCAGGGAGGACGTACTCGAGGCCCTGGGCCCCTTCCTCACCGGCTCGGTCACCGTCGGCCCGCCCCCGGTGCCGACCCCGGCGGAACTGGCCCGCCTCACCCTCCATCCGGACGACGACCTCGCCCCCAACCGTCCCGGCGAGGCCCTTCTGATCGCCCTGGACCGCGACCCCGGCCCCGCCCACCGCCTGCGGCCCGACCCGCGCCGCCACGCGCTGACCGCCGAACAGACGGTGGGCGCGGCCCTGGACCGCCTCGACGGCGCCGGCTGGCACACCCTCCACTCGCTCACCCTCCCCGGCGGCGACCGCGTCCACCACCTGGCCATCGGCCCCGGCGGTCTCTTCTCGATCCACACCCTCCACGCCCGCAAGCAGCGGGTACGGATCGCCGACCCCCTCGTCACCCTGGGCCGGCGCACCCCGGAACCGCTGCTCCGCCGCATCCGCGCCGACGCCGGCCGCGTCTCCCACGCCCTCACCGCCGAGGTCCGCCCCGTCCTGGCCCTCGTCGGCCCCACGGAGGTGACCTTCGCCACGGCACCCCGCGAGGTGCGCATCCTCACGGACTCCGAGATCGAGGGCTTCGCCCGCCTCGGGGGCGTCCTGAAACCGGCGGACGTGGAGGCCCTCCACGCGATGGCCCGCGACCGCAAAACCTGGAACCACCTCTGACCCACCCCGCTCGGACCCCTCTCGAGCCCGGCCGACGCACCCGGCCCGCCCGGCGCTTGAGGACGAGGCCGGTTCAGGGCCGAAGCGGGGTCTGGGGCGGCGGCTTTCGGTGGGGTGGCGGAGCGCTGTCTGGGTGGCAGCGGGGTCTGGGGCGGCGGCCTCCGGTGGGGTGGGGGTGGAGGTCTGCTGGGGTGTGGGGGCGGCAGCCCCAGTGGGGGGCGGGGGGCGCAGCCCCGCCGGGGCGGAGCGGGGCCTGGGGTCGGCAGCCCCCTCGGGGTGCGGGGGCGGAGCCCCGCCGGGGTCGAAGGGGCAGCGCCCCTGGGGACGGGACGGGACGGGAAGGGGCGGCGGGGGCGAGAAAACCCACCCACCCCCGCCCCCTCACGGCAGTGATCCCGCCCGCCCGGCATCGAAAAGCGGCGCCAGCAGATCCCCCCACTCCCGCACCCGCCCCACCACGTCCTCCGCCCGCAGCACCAACCGCTCCGCCACCCGGACCTCCACGACCTCCGCCACCTCCTCCCACCTCACCGGCGCCGACACGAACGGCTCCCCCCGGGCCCGCAGCGTGTACGGCGCCGCCGTCGTCTTCCGCGCCGCGTTCTGGCTCCAGTCCACGAACACCTTCCCGGGCCGGAGACTCCGCGTCATCCGGTGCAGCACCAGCTCGGGCATCGCCCGCTCCGCCTCCACGGCCAGCCGTTTGGCGTACTCGCTGACCTGTTCGGAGGACGCCCCCCGCACCGCCGCCAGCAGATGCAGCCCCTTGGACCCGGACGTCTTCGCGAACGCCTCGATCCCGTCCGCCGCCAGCCGCTCCCGCAGCCACAGCGCGACCTCGCAGCACTCCACCACACTGGCCGGCGCCCCCGGATCCAGGTCGAAGACCAGCCGGTCGGCCTGTTCGGGATCCTGGACCACCCACTGGGGCGTATGGAACTCGGTCACGAGATTCGCCGCCCACACCAGGCTCGCCAGATCCTGCACGACCACCATCCGGGCCGGCCCCTCCGACCGCGGAACCTCGGCGGTGGTGACCCACTCGGGCGTCCCCGGTGGCACGTTCTTGGCGAAGAACACCTGCCCGTCCGGCCCGTCCGGATAGCGCAGGAAGGACAGCGCCCGGTCGCGCAGATGGGGGAGCAGGGCGTCGGCGACCGTGACGTAGTAGTGCAGCATCTCGCCCTTGGTGAAGCCGGTGGCCGGATAGAGCACCTTCTCCAGATTGCTGAGCGCGAGCCTCCGCCCCTCCACCTCTGTGATCGGCGTCATACGATGAGAATCACATGAAACCGGCGCAAAACGCCCCCGCGCGCATGCCGGCCATGAAGGTTCAGCCGGCCATGAAGGTTCAGCCCGACAGGTCGGTTCAGTCCGACACGACGGTTCAGGAGGACGCTGCCCGTGCGATCCATTTGGAACGGCGCCATCTCCTTCGGCCTCGTCAGCATCCCGATCAAGCTGGTGAACGCCACCGAGAGCCACTCGATCTCCTTCCGCCAGATCCACACCGAGGACGGCGGCCGCATCCGCTACCGCAAGGTCTGCGAGCTGGAGGACCGCGAGGTGAGCTCCGCCGAGATCGGGAAGGGATACGAGGACGCGGACGGCACCATCATCCCGATCACCGACGAGGACCTGTCCCACCTGCCGATCCCGACCGCGAAGACGATCGAGATCGTCGCCTTCGTGCCGGGCGACCGCATCGACCCCCTCCAGATGGACGCCGCGTACTACCTCCAGGCGGGCGGCGCCCCCGCGGCGAAGCCGTACACCCTCCTGAGGGAGGCGCTGAAGCGCAGCAACAAGGTCGCCATCGCCAAGTACGCCCTCCGGGGCCGCGAACGCCTGGGCATGCTCCGCGTGGTCGGCGACGCGATCGCCATGCACGGCCTGCTCTGGCCGGACGAGGTCCGTGCCCCCGAGGGCGTCGCGCCCGACACCGACGTCACCGTCCGCGAGAAGGAACTCGACCTCGCGGACGCCCTGATGGACACCCTCGGCGAGGTCGACCTGGACGACCTGCACGACGAGTACCGCGAGGCCGTCGAGGAGGTCGTCGCCGCGAAGGCGGCCGGCGAGACACCCCCCGAGGCCCCCTCCACCCCCTCCGGCGGCAAGGTCCTGGACCTGATGGCGGCCCTGGAGAAGAGCGTGCGCGCGGCGAAGGAGTCGCGCGGCGAGGCGACGGAAGCCCCGGACGAGGCGGACGTCAGCTCCCTCCCGGAGCGCAAGACGGCGGGTGCGTCCCCCAAACAGACGGGCGGCAAGAAGTCGACGTCCACGGCGAAGAAGGCGACGGCGGCGTCCGGGTCCGCGAGGAAGTCGACGGCGAAGACGGCGAAGACCGCGAAATCGGCCCAGGCCGCGAAGAAGACGACGCAGTCGCAGTCCAGGAGCACGGCGGCGAAGAAGACCACCACGAAGAAGACCGCCGCGAAGAAGACCGCCGCGAAGAAGACGACGGCCCGCAAACGCACGGCCTGACCCCGGGGGCCACCCGAGCGGCGGCGGACGCCGCAACCGCGCTGAACCCCATGCCCCAAGACCCCGCAGCCCCCGGCTCCTCCCTCCCCTCAGCCCCCGGCTCTCCCCTCACGCAGCCCCTCTCCGCCCTCCCCGCAGCCCCCTCCTTCCCCTCTACGGCTCCCTGCCCCCCTCAAGCGGCCTCCTCCAAGACCCCCTGCACTCCCGCCACCCCACCCCCGTCCCTCCGCCGCGGAAACATCACCAGCCCCGTCCCCAGCGCCAGCCCCACCGCGGCGGCGAGCGGGAAGCGGCCTCCGTACGCGAAGCCGTGCCCGGCGAAGTAGGCCAACGCCCACACGCTCACCCCGATCCCGCCCCACATCCGCCAGGCCGCCGCTCCCCGGAGCCCGGCTTCGGGCCGAACCCTTGCGCCGAGCGCCGCAAGCCCCCGCTCCAGCGGCCGCAGCGCGGCCACGACGCACCCCAGAACGCCCCCGAGCACCAGCAGCCACGGCACCCGCAACCCCCACCACCCCGGCGAGCCGTACTCGGGCTGGGGCGCGAGGCCGGTCAGATAGAAGGCGGCGGCGACCACCAGCACCGGCAGCATGTGCCACAGATAGAGCGTCATGCTCGCGGCCCCCAGCCCCCGCACCCACCGCCACACCGCCGCGCCCTCCAGCAGCCGCCGCACACCCGGCGCGACGAGCAGACACACCCCGACCTGCGCCACCGCCCACGCCAGCATGGCCACCGACGGCGGATCGGTATTGCTCGGGTCCTGCCCGGTCACCAGGATCAGACTCACGGGAAAGGGCCCGAGCCCGACAAGCAGCGCGAACCCGGCCCCGCCCCCCACCGCCATGGCGCCGGCCACCCGCCGCCCGCCCCGCACGCCGCTCCCGCCCCTGACGCCCTCCACGCCACTCCCGTCCCCCACGCCACTCCCGCCCAGCAGCCCGTCCCGCCAGCAGAACCCGAGCTGGTAGACCACGCCCCACACCAGCAGGTAGTTCAGCGCCCCCAGAGTCCCGACGGCCCCCGCATACCGCCCGTCACCGCCCCCGACCAGGGCCGCACCCACCCCGAGACCCACCACCCCCATCGCCAAGGGAACCCGCAGCCCCCACCGCCGATGCAGCGTGTGCAGCGCCGGAGTCAGGGCACTGAGCAGCAGGTACACCGGCAGGAACCAGAACTGCATCGCCATCGCCCACCCCACCAGCGCGAGCGTGCCCGGATCCACCCCGGCCGCCGAGCAGACGCCGACCGCCGACAGTACGAGACAGCAGTACGCGGCCACGGGCAGCAGCAACCGCACCGCCCGCTGCCCCACCCACCCCGCACTCGTCCCACCGCCGGCCCGCGCCCGCACCCAGGAGCCGCCCGCCGCATGCCCTCCGGCGAGGAAGAACAGCGGCATGATCTGGAAGCCCAGCGTCAGCCACTGCGTCCAGGGCGCGGCCGCCAGCAGCTCCGGCGCCGTGATCCGCCCGTCCGGGTGCCGGACCAGTCCCGTGATCAGCCAGTGCCCCAGCACGACCAGCAGGATGGCCCACGCCCGCAGAAAATCGACGTACCGGTCCCGATCGCTGCCCATGCCCACATGCTCCCGTCCCGCCAACTCCCCGACACCGCAGAACTCTTGTCGCAACCAACCCGTGCCCGGCCCGACACCACCGCGTCGCCTCCCCACACCACCGCGCCGGCCTCCCCGGCGCTATGCGTCGCGCGCCGCGCCCCGGGACCGCACGAAGCGCAGGACGGCCATCGGTTCACCGGGTTCCGGAGGCCGGGTCCAGGACCGGGTGGTGAGGGTGTACGCCCGCCCCCGGGTCAGGGTGAACCGGGGGAGCCCGACCCCGAACTCACCGGCGACGGCGTCCAGAAGCCCCGCCTCGCCCGTACCGCCACTCCCGAAAAAGCGGTCCGGATCGAGCGACTCGGGCACGTCTCCGCGCCGCTCGGCCGTCTCCGCGCCCCGCACGGTGAACGCGTACCGCTCCTCGCCGCCCTGCGCGACGGAGAGATGAAACACCCCCGGCCGCCCCGGACGCGCCGCGGGCGAACTCCACACCACCACCGCCCGACGCCCACCGCCTCCACCCGGAACGGCGCCCCCGCCCCCGGCAGCGGCTGACCCCTCGTCAGGGGCGCCCCCGGAAGCGACCACAGCCGGCGACACGAACCGCTGCGCGTCGAACGGCTGCGGCCGCCCGTCGAACACGAAGCTCCAGCCCTCCCCGGCCAGACCGACCACCGCTGCGACCGCCCGATCCTCCCAGTAGGCGGCCTCAGTGGCCTCGGACGCCTCAGCGGCCCCCGAAGCCTCGGCGCGTCCCGGCCCGGCCCCGCGCCCCGCCCGGAAGAGCGCCTCGAACCGGCTCTGCGGCCCCCGCAGCCCGGACACACCCTCGGCCCCCAGGAGCTCGGGCAGCTCGTCCGGCCGAACGGCTTCGACGAGCACGAACCGGTAGCCCGCCCCCAGCTCGCCGTCGTCCGCGTCGGCCAGCCACGCCAGCCCCGGCGGATCGACGTCGGCCGCGGGCACGGGCACGTCCCCCGTCTCTCCGGCCCGCGGAGTGGCGAGCGACTCCCGCCCCCGCTCAGGGATGCCGCACACCTGACCGAGGAACGGATCGGCGAGCAGCCCCACCGGCGCCAGATGCTCCGGCCCCAGCGGCCGCCACCGCGGCAGCGCCGCCCGCAGAATGCGCCACGCCTCGTCCGTCCGCCCCCAGCGGGCCTGCTCCCGCGCCTCCTCCACGGCCCGCCCGAACGGCCCCTCGGCGGTGTACCGGTACGTACCGTCCCGCATCTGGCCCAGCAGTGACGCGCCCAGCTCCCGCACCGCCTCACCCGCACCCCGGAAGAGTCCGGTCCAGGCCTCGTCGTCCTTCCAGCTGTCGCGCACATGGTCGGCCGCGAGCACGGCCAGCAACTCGGGCGCGTACACCGGATCGAAGGCGAGCCGATCGAAGTCGGCCGAGTAGGCGTGGCCCGTCAGCCGCCGGATCTGGTCGTACAGCCCTCTCGCGCGTGGTCTGCCGTATGCCAGGGCCTCCTTCAGCACGGTCTCCGCCCGCTCGTACCGTCCTCGGAGCGCCGCCAGCCGGGCCTCCTCCACGGCGGCGTCCTGCTCCCGCGTCGTGTCGTTGACGAACGCGGTGCCCGAGCGGCCCGACTCCAGAGAGTGGAACTCCCGGTGCATCGCCTCCATGAACTCCCGGAAGGACCCGTACCGCTCGGGCGGAGCCGCACGCCAGCCCGCCCACACGTAGACGGCCCACTCGCCGGCCGCGTCGACGTCGTCGGGGCCCATCACCACATACGTCGCGTCCGACTCCACGTCCAGCCGCAGGGCCCGCTCCCACACCGCGGCGGCGAGCACCTCCTCCCGAGGGGAGTCCTCGTCCAACTCCTCCCGTAACGCCCGCCCGAGTCCGGCCACGTCCTCGGACCAACGGATCTCCCCGGTGCCGGCCAGCACGGACACGAACCCCCCGGCATGCCGCCACCCGTCGCTGACCTCGAGGAACGCCCGGTACGAAGGCGGCAGCCGGCACCCTAGCCGCTCCTCGACGGCGGCCATCCGCGCCCGGTCCGCCCCGGGTGACCCCAGCCACCGCTCCCGCAGCGCCTCCCGGTCCCGCTCCCCGGGCGACTGCTCCGGATCCCAGGCGCCGGCCCACTCCGCACTCCACCGCTCCAGAAAGTCACGCCACGCCATCTCGCCCACGCGAACTCCCCCCGCGTCGAACCCACCCGTTCCGACCATGCCCCCATGCTGACAGCCACCACTGACAACGCCCGGTGACCAGCGGCCGGACAACTCGCCGGACACGCGAGGCCCCCACCAACCGTCCGTCGCGACCGGCGCACACCACCTTGACGCGACCCATGTTACCGGTAACATCGACGCTCGTCCGGAGCATCACAGCCCTGCCCACACCGCCGTGGGCCGTCCGCCCCTGGAGCCCGCGTGACCGACCGTTCCACGCAGCACCGGCCCACCCCACCGCAGGCGGCAGGCCCGGACGTACCCACCTCTCCCGTCTTCACCACCCCGGCCGTCGCCGCCTCCTGCGCCGGCTTCGTCCTGATCGGCGCACTCCAGGCCTTCTACGGCCCCGCGATCCCCGCCCTCCGCGAGGAGTTCGCCCTCGCCCCCTCCGCCGCCGGACTGGCCCTGAGCGCCCACTTCGTCGGCGGCGTGGCCGGAGTCCTCCTCTTCGACCGCCTCTACGGCCGCACCGGCAACCGCCGGCTCCTGGGCGCCTCGTACCTCCTGATGGCCCTGGGCGCGGCGGCCTTCGCCCTCGCCCCGACCTGGCCCCTGGCCCTCACCGCCGCCCTCCTCGCGGGCCTCGGCTTCGGCGGCATCGACTACGGCCTCAACCAGCTCTTCGCCGTCGGCTTCGGCCACCGCTCCACCGCGATGCTCAACATCCTCAACGCCCACTTCGGCATCGGCGCGATCCTCGGCCCCGCCCTGATCGGCGCGGCGGGCGCCGACCACTACCCGACCGTCTTCCTGGCCTTCGCCCTGGCCACCCTCCCCCTCCTCCTCTGCCTACGAGGAGTACGCGAAAAAGCCCCCCACCCCACCTCCCACCCCCCGACCCCCACCCACACCGCCCTGCGCTCCGTACTGACGGTCTTCGTCACCCTCTACGTCCTGCACGTGGGCATCGAGGCGGGCGTCGGCGGCTGGGAACCCACCCACCTGGAGGCCGCCGGCTACGGCGCCGCACTGGCCGCCACCGCCACCTCCGTCTACTGGCTGATGATGACCGTCGGCCGCTTCCTCGCGGCCCCCCTGGCCCTCCGCTTCTCCCCTCAAGCCATCATCACCGTCTCCTGCGCAGGCATGACGGCCTCCCTGCTGCTGGCGGCCCTGCCGCCCCTGGCCCCCTACGCCTACGCCGCCGTAGGCCTCTTCATCGCCCCGATCTTCCCCACCGGCCTCCCCTGGCTCCACCGGGCCGCCCCACAGGCCCGCCGCGCCGGCGCCCTGGTCATAGCCGCCTCGATGGCCGGCGGCGTCGCGGCAGGCCCAGCCCTCGGCAAGGTCATCGAGTGGTCGGACGTCAGCGCCGTACCCCTCCTCCTGGCAGCGGTCTCCGCCACATGCCTGACGGCAACCCTCTGGCTGACCCGCACCACAACCCCCTGACGACACGACAGCCATCCACCCCCTGGGAGCCGCCAAGGGCCACCAGCGCAGGGGACCTGGCCCTCGCCCGACGCCCCCGCCCCCCGACCTCCCGCACCCGCCCGACCACGGGAGCGGGTCGTGGCGGTGCGGCGCAGCCCGTCGCTTACTTCGTCTCTGCCACGTCCAACCGTGGCAGCGGGCAGCAGTACGCCCGACTGCGAGGGGCTCGCCGCACCGCCACGACCCCCCCCCCCCCCCCCCCCCCCCCCCCGGGCACCCCCCCCGGGGGGCCCCCCCCCGGCCCGGGCCCCCCCCCCCCGGCCCCCCCCCCGCCCCCGGGGGGGGCGGGGGCCCCGCCCCCCGCGGGGCCCCCGCCCCCCCCCCCCCCCCACCACCCCGACCCCGACCCACCCCCGACGCGAGGCATCCCCGACGTGAGGCACCCCCGAGGTGAGGCGCCTCCGGAGCGAGGCACCCCCGGATCGAGGCACCCCCGGAGCCGAGCGCCCGTGAGACAACCCCGGAGCCACACACGCAAGACCTAGGCGCCAGCCGCACGGAAGCCCCCCGCACCCCCCGGCGCCAGGCCCAAGAAACCCAAGAGCCCCGCAAGCGACACACCCGAGCCCCGCAGAAGCCCCACAAGGAAGGGAAGACCCCATGCCGGCCCTCACCACCACCCCCGACGGCTTCCTCCTCCACGGCGAACCGTTCCGCATCCTCTCCGGCGCCCTCCACTACTTCCGCGTCCACCCCGACCAGTGGACCGACCGCCTGCGCAAGGCCCGCCTCATGGGCCTGAACACGGTGGAGACGTACATCCCCTGGAACCTCCACGAGCCCACCCCCGGCACCCTCGCCCTGGACGGCCTCCTCGACCTCCCCCGCTTCCTCCGCCTGGCCCAGGCGGAAGGCCTGCACGTCCTCCTCCGCCCCGGCCCGTTCATCTGCGCCGAGTGGGACGGCGGCGGTCTCCCCTTCTGGCTGACCACCGACCCCGACATCCGCCTCCGCACCAGCGACCCCCGCTTCACCGACGCCGTCGACCGCTACCTCGACCTCCTCCTCCCCCCGCTCCTGCCGTACATGGCTGCGTCGGGCGGCCCGGTCATCGCCGTACAGGTGGAGAACGAGTACGGCGCCTACGGCGACGACACCGCCTACCTCAAGCATCTCGAGAGCAGCCTCCGCTCCCGCGGCATCGAGGAACTCCTCTTCACCTGCGACCAGGCCGACGGCGACCACCTCACCAAAGGCACCCTCCCCGGCGTCCTGGCCACCGCCACCTTCGGCAGCCGTGTGGACCACCACCTGGCCCGCCTCCGCGAGGCCCAGCCCGAGGGCCCCCTGATGTGCGCGGAGTTCTGGATCGGCTGGTTCGACCACTGGGGCGGCCCGCACCACGGCCGGGACGCGGCCGACGCCGCCGCGGACCTCGACCGGCTCCTCTCCGCGGGCGCCTCCGTCAACATCTACATGTTCCACGGCGGCACCAACTTCGGCTTCACCAACGGCGCCAACCACCACCACGCCTACGCCCCGACCGTCACCTCGTACGACTACGACGCCCCCCTCACGGAGAGCGGCGACCCGGGCCCGAAGTACCACGCCTTCCGCGAGGTGATAGCCCGGCACGCCCCGGTACCGTCCGACCCGGCCCCGTCCCCAGCGCCCAAACTCCGCCCGGCCACGGTGCAGTTGACGCACAAGGCCCCGCTCCTCTCCCACCTCGGCCACCTCGGCCCCGCGGTCCACGCCCCCGACCCCCTCACCGCGGACGAGCTGGGACACCGAGCCGGGTACATCCACTACCGCACGACCGTCCCCCACCCCGGACCCGGCCTGCTGCGCTTCGAGGGCGGAGTGGGCGACAGGGCACAGGTCTTCCTGGACGGCGCCCCCGCAGGCGTCCTCGAACGCGAGCGCTACGACGAGACGCTGCCCGTCCACGTCTCCCGCGCCGGCGCCGTCCTCGACGTACTCGTCGAGAACATGGGCCGGGTCAACTACGGCCCCCGCATCGGCGTCCCGAAGGGCCTGCTGGGCCCGGTCACCCTCGACGGCGAGCCACTGCGGGGCTGGGCCTGCCACCCGCTCCCCCTGGACGAGGCACCGAACCCCACCACCTTCACCCCCACCGCGCCCCCCGCCCCCACTCCCACCGCACCCCCCACCTCCACCTCCGCCGAACCGGCCTTCCACCACGGCACCTTCGACATCTCCACCCCCGCCGACACCTTCCTCTCCCTCCCGGGATGGACCAAGGGCCAGGCCTGGATCAACGGCTTCCACCTCGGCCGCTACTGGAACCGCGGCCCCCAGCGCACCCTCTACGTCCCGGCCCCCGTCCTGCGCCCCGGCACCAACGACCTGGTCCTCCTGGAACTCCACGGCACCACGACCACGAGCGCCCACCTCACCGACAAGCCCGGCCTCGGCCCGAAGCCGTCCTGACGCGTACGGCACAGCACTCCGCCCCTTCGCCCACCCCTCGCCCGGAGACCTCCTGATGCCGCACCACCACATCCGCGTCCCCACTCCCTCCGCACCCCCGCTCCGAGGCCACCTCCCGTTCTCCGACCCCTCCACCCACCGCACCACCGCGACCACCGCCACCGGGACCTCCACCAGGCCCCTCGCCGCGACCGCCCCCACCGCCCCCATAGAGGTGACAAGCCGCTGGCTCACCCGCGGCGGCCGCCCCTGGTTCCCGGTCTCGGGCGAGTTCCACCACTCCCGCTACCCGGCACGGGAATGGGAGGAGGAACTGCTGAAGATGAAGGCGGGCGGCGTGACGGCCGTCGCCTCCTACCTCATCTGGATCCACCACGAGGAGACCCAAGGCCCATTCGCTTCGACGACAACCGCGACCTGCGCCGCTTCGCGGACCTCTGCGCGCGCCACGGCCTGGACTTCATCCCGCGCATCGGCCCCTGGTCCCACGCGGAGGTCCGCAACGGCGGCCTCCCCGACTGGGTGCTGGCCCGCACCACCGCCCCGCGTACGGACGATCCCGCCTACCTGACCGCCGTACGACCGTGGTTCGAGGCGATCGCCGAGCAACTCACCGGCCTGGACCGGGCGTCCGGCGGACCGATCATCGCGATCCAGATCGAGAACGAGCTAGCCGCCTGCGGGACCTGCCGCCGGACCGCCTGCCGCCCGCGGAGCCCGTGTTCCTGAAGCTGCTGCCGCCGGCCGCGGGGGAGGAAGGTGTACGCGCCGGGGGAGGCCCCGGTGGGCGTGGCGGAGGTGCGGCGCGCGGAGTGGGTGACGCGCCGCAGCTGGACGTTCCGACAGACCTGACCCGGGTCCCTCCACCCCGCCCGGCCTATCCTGTGGGTCAGCCGGGCGGGGCAGGCCCGGCGGATCCGCGGTCGTCACCCGGCGCGCCCGCGGAGCAGCCCAGGCCGAAGGAAGCAGAGCACCCACCATGACGCCAAGCGCCGCCGACGGCCCGGCGACCAGGGGACGCAGCCGCCGCAACTTCGCCGGTGCGCGCCCCGTGATGGACGACGTGGCGAAACTGGCCGGTGTGTCCAAGCAGACGGTCTCGCGGGTGCTCAACGACAACCCGGCCGTACGCGCCGAGACCCGCGAGGCCGTGCAGGCGGCGATGCGCACCCTCGGATACCGCCCCAGCCGCAGCGCCCGCTCCCTGGCCAGCGGCCGCACCCGCATGCTCGGCGTGATCTCCTTCGACGCCGCCCGCTACGGCCCCGCCTCCACCCTGACCGCGATCAACACGGCCGCGCAGGAGGCTGGTTACCTGGTGAGCTCGATCGCGCTGGACACGGCCGACAAGGCCACGGTGGTGCAGGCCGCAGACCGTCTGTCGGCGGAGGGCGCGGACGGCGTGATCGCGATCGCCCCCCAGCTGTGGGTGGCCCGGGCCCTGGCCGAGGCCCGCCTGGACACACCTCTGGTGGTCATGGACAACGACCTGGGCGACGGCACCCCCATGGTCACCTCGGACGCCCGCACCGGCGCCCGCAAGGCCACCGAGCACCTGCTCTCGCTCGGCCACCCGACCGTCCGGCACGTGGCGGGCCCGACCGGCTGGACCTCGGCCGACCGCCGCGCGGACAGCTGGCGGGACACCCTGAAGGCGGCCGGCGCCGAGATCCACCCGCCCCTCATCGGCGACTGGAGCGCCGACTCCGGCTACGACCTGGGCCGCGAACTCGCCAGGGACCCGTCCGTCACCGCGATCTTCGTCTCGAACGACCAGATGGCCCTGGGCGTCCTGCGCGCCCTCCACGAGGCCGGCCGCCGCGTCCCCGAGGACGTCAGCGTGGTCGGCTACGACGACATCCCCGAGGCCGCCCACTTCCTCCCCCCGCTCACCACCATCCGCACGGACTTCACGGACATCGGCACCATCTCGCTGCGCATCCTCCTGACCCGCATCGACGCCTCCACCACCCCGGACACCCCGGTACCCCCTCTGACCCTCGTCCCCGTCGAACTGCGCGCCCGCGCCAGCACCCGCCGCGGCCCCGTCTGACGAGCGCGACATCGTACGGAACCGCGAACGGCACGTTCGATGTCGTGTCAGGTCGTGCACACAGCCAACCCGAGATCCGACTCCTGTCTCCCCTGGGCGGGCTCCGCATTGTTCGGAGCCGCCACGGGCTACGCCGCCTGGTCGCTGACCGTCTGGGCACGCGCGTACTGCGACGCGGGCTACGACGCCGGCGGACGCCTCGAACTCACCTTCCTGCTCCCCCTGGCGGTCGGGGCCGAAGCACTCCTCGCCCTAGCGGCGCTGACCCTCGCCCGCCGCCTGTCCCGCCACGCGCCAACGGCGATCCGCGCCGCACTCCCGACGCTCCTGGTGGTGGCCGCGACGATCTGGCCCGCATGGTGGCTCTTCGCCACCCGGGGAACCCTGGCCGGCTACCCCGGCGACTCCGGCCTCTGCTCCGCGAGCAACGTCCCCCCACAGTGGCCTGACTGGATCCCCGTCTGAGCCCCATGCCCGGGGACCGGGCACCGGTGGCGCCGGTCCACGATGCGGGGAAGAGCGCTCCGCCCGGTCGAGCCCCTGCATGGGCGGCGGCCGGTGCAGCCACAGCCGACACCACGGGTGTGTCCGAAACAGACCGAGCGGCCGGCGTACCACAGCGGCTGTGACGCTGAGCCCGGCCTGTGCGCTGGACCGGGTAGGTGGGGGGAAGCACGGCCTCGCCCCCCGTTCCCGGAGCGGATTCTGCTGCGGCAGCGCCCTCTCCTCAGCAACGGTTTTCAGCCACTCATGCCGGTCTAAGAAGCTTTGGCACCACGGTAAGCAGACGGAAGAACACCCTTGACGACGATCCAGCACAGCCGGGCGGGAAGACGGCAGTCCATGCGCCGGATCCGGCGCCGGCGCTCGCCCGCGGCGCCCCTGCTGGTGCTCTCCTGGACGGGTGCGGCCGCCGTGCTGGGGCTGTGGTGGCACAACACCCCTGCCGTCGCCGCGACCACCGCCGACCGGCTGGTGAACGCGGGCCGGATCACCGGGCTGCTCGCCGGCTATGTGATCGCCCTGGTGGTCGCCCTGATGGCGCACGTCCCGGCCCTTGAGCGCCGGGTCGGATCCGACCGCGTGGTGCGCTGGCACGCGAGGGGCGGCCGCTACGCGCTGTCCTTCACCCTCGCTCACGTCGTGCTGATCCTTTTCGGATACGCACTGCAGGCGGACACCGGCCTCGTAGCACAGACGGTCACCGTCGTCACCGACTACCCGAGGATGATCGAAGCGGCCGTCGGCACGCTGCTGCTGCTCCTGGTGGGCTTCGTGTCCGCCGGTGCGGTACGGCGCCGTATGCGCTACGAACTCTGGTACTACCTGCACTTGCTCACCTATGCCGCGGTCTACCTCGCCTTCTGGCACCAACTCGCCACGGGCGGTGAGTTCGTCGGCGACGCCACCGCCCGTAAGACCTGGTACGCCCTGTATGGCGCGGTCGGCGCCCTGCTGCTGTGGTATCGCGTGCTCACCCCGGTGCGGCTCAACCTCCGGCACCGCATGCGGGTCGAGTCGGTCGTGCGGGAGGCGCCCGGCGTGGTGTCCGTGCTGATCCGCGGTCGGCGGCTGCACCGGCTGGGCGCCGAGGCGGGGCAGTTCTTCCGATGGCGGTTCCTCACCAAGGGGCTGCGGTGGAGCGCCAACCCGTACTCGCTGTCGGCGCCGCCCCGGCCCGACCTGCTGCGGATCACCGTCAAGGCCGTCGGCGGGCACAGTGCGGCACTGGCCAGGCTGCGGCCGGGCACGCGCGTGTGGGCGGAGGGCCCGTTCGGCGCGATGACCGCCGCCCGGCGCAGCCGCGGCAAGGTGCTGCTGATCGCGGGCGGCGCCGGCATCACTCCGCTGCGGGCCCTGTTCGAGACATTGCCCGGCGCGCCCGGCGACCTGACCTTGCTCTACCGGGCCCGCACGGCGGAGGAACTGGCGCTGCGGGACGAACTGGAGGCGATCGCGGACGAACGGGGGGCACGACTGCTGTACGCGGTGAACAGCCCGGACGGAAGGCGACCGGCGATCACCGCGAAGACCCTGCGCCGGATCCTGCCGGACATCGCCCGTCACGACGTGTACCTGTGCGGGCCGCCGGGGCTGGCCGAGGAGTCGTACGCCGCACTGCGTGAGGTGGGTGTCCCGCACCGCCGCATCCACCACGAGTCCTTCGAGTTCTGAGGAGAACCTGTGACGTCCAGAACCTCTGATGCGCTGGAACTCCCGTGAAACGGAAGCATCCGTTCCGCCACGCGGTGCTGGCCACGGCCGGCACCGTCTCCGGCATCGTGCTGCTGCTCGCTCTCAAGCCGACCACGGATCCGTCGCTGGCCGAGGCCGGCATCCCCACGCCCGCGATCGCGTCGGACGCCAACGCGTCCCCCTCCCCGTCGGCGTCTCCGCTCTCCCCGTCCTCGTCGGCCTCGCCGTCGAAGGCGCCCGAGAGGAAGAGCACCCCGTCCGCTTCCCGCACGAGCGCGTCACCGCCGCACCCCGTGTCGCCCGCCCCCGCGAAGACCAGCGGCGCCCCGTCTGCCCCGAAGACCACCTCGGCCGCACCCACCACCCGCTCCGTCACCGGCGCCACGGCCCAGACGAAGTACGGTCCGGTCCAGGTGCGGATCACCCTCACCGGGAGCAGGATCACCGGCGCGACCGCCGTCCAGTACCCCGACGAGACGGCGCGGAGCAGGGACATCTCCTCCACGGCCGTCCCCAGGCTCAACCAGGAGACCCTGGAGGCACAGAGCGCGGACATCGACACGGTGTCCGGCGCCACGTACACCAGCGCGGGCTACAAGCAGTCCCTGCAGAGCGCACTGGACCGGGCGGGCGTCTGATCCTCCCGGTCCGCGACGTGCGCGGCCGAGCCGGTGCCCCCGTCCTCCAGCTCAGAACGAGGGGTACCAGGCGCAGCTGATCCCGAGGTTCCGCACCGCGCACCGGCCCTGGGAAGGCGGGCAGCCGACCGCCGGCCGGACCGACCGAGCGGCCGAGCCGGGCCCGGTACCCGGCCGAACTCACCCGCGGCGCAAGCGCGGTCCGCTGCGCCGGGCCGCACCTCCGCCGCGGCACCCCCGAACGGCCTACCCGGCATGTACGCCCGAGTCGCCCTTGGCACACGGCGTCCTTATCGTCGTGTCACAGCCCGGTTGTCCCCGGGCCTGCCATGACGTGCGGAGGAGACGAGATGAACACCGGTCCCTCCCCGCACCCCGGCGATCCCGGCGCCCTGAGCGGGACCGACACCACCCGTCCGGGACCGCTGGGCCGCCTCGGTGCGTGGGCCGCGACCCACTTCAGGCTGGTGGTGCTGGTGTGGGCCGTGGTGGTGATCGGGCTGGGTGCCTTCGCCCCGCAGGTCAACGCCGCGCTGTCCGGGGCCGGATGGCAGGCCGACGGCTCCGAGTCGGTCACCGTCCGCGACATCGCCCAGAAGCACTTCGGCGGCAACGCCTCCCCCGCCCTGCAGGTGGTGGTCGCCGCGGACCGGCCCGTCACCGACCCGTCCGTCCAGAAGGTCATCGACCGGGCCACCGCGGTCCTCGAGGACGACGACCGCATCGACACCGTGATCCCGCCGCGGCCCGGCGCCACCATCAGTGCCGACGGGCGCACCGCCGTCGTGCTCGGCGGTGCGGGAGCGGACACCAATGACATGGTCGAGGTCGCCGACGACCTGAAGAAGCCGCTGAACGATCTGTCCGGCGACGGTGTCACCGTGAACGCCACCGGCTCCTCGGTCCTGTGGAGCGACTTCAACATCGCCAACCACGACGCGATGATCCGCTCGGAGGTGCTGTCCTGGCCGGTGACGCTGGCCATCATGGTCCTGGCCTTCGGCTCGTTGGTCGCCGCCGGACTGCCGCTGCTGCTGACCCTGGCCGGACTGGTCGCCTCCGCCGGCACGCTGGTGCTGCTCACCGAGCTGACGCCGATCTCGATCTGGGCGATGAACTTCGCGCTGATGTTCGCCCTGGCCCTGGGCATCGACTACGCGCTGTTCCTGGTGATGCGCTTCCGCGGCGCCCGCGCCCGCGCGCACACCGTGGTGCAGGCCGTCACCGAGACCATGGACACCGCGGGCAAGGCCGTGCTGCTCTCCGGCGTCACCATGCTGGTCAGCCTCTCGGCGGTCATGCTCGTGCCGTCTCCGGCCTTCCGCTCCGTGACGGGCGGCATCATGCTCGCCGTCCTGTTCGTCCTGGCCGCCACACTCACCCTGCTGCCCGCCGTACTGGGCAGGCTGGGGCGGCGGGTCGACGCCGTCGCGCTGCCCTGGGCCCGCGTCGGTGAGCACCGCTCGCCCCGCTTCGCCGCCTGGGGTGAACGTCTGTGGCGCCGCCCCGTCCTGTACGGCGCCGCGGCGCTCGCCGTCCTGGCCGCCCTGGCCGTTCCCGTGATCGGACTGCGTACGGCGATGCCCTCCATCATCGTGCTGCCCGAGGACGCCTCCGCCCGTGTCGCCTACGGGCTCGTGCAGGACGCCTTCGGCCCCGGAGCCCCCGGCGCCCTGCAGATCGTCACCCCCACCGGACAGGCCGCCGCCGTCGCCGCCGAGGTGAAGGACACCCAGGGCATCGCCGGCGTGCTGCCCGCCCAGCAGGCCGCCGACGGCTCGGGCTGGTCCCTGATCCAGGCCGTCCCCGACGTCGACCCCTCCGACCCCGCCCTGGGCGCCACCGTCAACCGGCTCCGTGCCGAACTGCCCGACGACGCCCTGGTCGGCGGCGCCGCTGTCGACAACCTCGACCTCCAGCGGCTGCTGACCGACAAGACCCCCCTGGTCATCGGCGTCGTCCTCGTCCTGGGGCTGGTCCTGCTGCTGGTGGCGCTGCAGGCTCCGCTGATCGCCGCCCTCGGGGTGCTCACCAGCCTGCTGTCCACGGGCGCCGCGTTCGGCGCGGGCCGCCTGATCTTCCAGGAGGGTCACGGAGCGGACCTGCTCGGATTCACCTCGCAGGGCTTCCTCGACGGCTGGGCCCCGGTGTTCTTCTTCGCGATGATCTTCGCCATCGCCATGGACTACACCGTCTTCCTGCTCTCCTCGGCCAAGGAACACTACGAACGCAGCGGCGACCCCCACGAGGCACTCGTCGGCTCCCTGGCCCACTCCGGCCGGGTCATCTTCGCGGCCGCCGCCGTCATGGTCGCCGTGTTCTTCACCTTCGCCCTCTCCGGCCCCCTGCCGCCCAAGGAGATGGGCATCATCCTCGGCATCGCCGTCCTGCTCGACGCCCTGCTGGTCCGCCTGGTGCTGCTGCCGGTCCTGCTGCGCCTGACCGGACACGCCGCCTGGTGGAGCCCGGCATGGCTGCGCCGCGTGCTGCCCGACGTCCGCTTCTCCCACGACTGACGCCCACCGCCACCTGCATCGCCGGGAACCAAGGCGCCGCTGTACGCCGCCGCGGTGCGCCGCCGCCCTGCGCCGCCGCCCTGCGCCGGCGCTGTCACGCGGTTGGCCAAGGCGTCACGGGTTGCAGCCACAGCCGCCGGGTCGGCCAGGGCGGTGGCTCGGCCGGACCGAACCAGACGCGGGCGTCCTCTCCGGCACGGACGGGCAGGAGGGGGTAGTCGTTCTCCGCGTGCTCGGTGCAGTGCAGTGCGTGGCCCGGGCCCAGGTGCCGGGCGGCATACACCTCGAATGCGGCGGCGTCGGTGGGATGGCAGACGGTCATGAGCACTTCACGGGCGCCGGGCGAAGGGGTGAAGCCAGGCCCGCGCAGCAGCAGGACGTCGTCGCTGTCGACCATGGTGGCGTTGGCGGCGTCGCGGTGTTTCCGCCAGACCGGACCGGTGTAGAACGCCTCCAACGCGCGCCGGCGGTGCGCCATGTCGGGGAACCAGCGCAGCCAGACGAAGCGGTCCGGGTCGTCCAGGTCACGGAAGCGGCCGCCGACGGTGATGCCGACCGCCTGCTGACCGATCACGAACTCCCGCTCGAAGAGCTCGATCAGCGTCTCCCGGGTGCCGGGGTGCAGGCTGTACTGCCGGAGTTCGACGATGCTCATGCGCCGGCCCCTCCGGTGCGGGTGAGGTTCATGGTCCAGTTGAGCTCCCAGGTGCGGCCTTCGTCCGCGGAGAACTCCTGCTCCCAGCGGGCGGTGCCCGGGCCGAGGCGGTACCAGGTGAAGTGCACCCGGATCGGGCGGCCGTCATGGACGTCCTGGCCGTAGAAGTCACCGCGGTCGCCGGTGAAGGCGCCGACCACCGGGGGATCCAGCCGGCCTGTCCGGCTGTCGGACCAGTGGATCGACCACTGCTTCGTCTCGTGGTCGAAGAGCCGCAGGGTCACGCCCTGACGGCCGAGGGTGGGGAAGGTGACCTCGTCGATGTTGCCGGCGCCCCCGAACAGCGGCTGGATCACCGCGTGGCCCGGGAACTCCACCCAGGTGTCGGGGCCCGAGGCGAGCGGTGCGGAGAGACGGCGATTGGCCACGTCCCAGGAGCCGTGCAGGAAGTCGAAGTCGTTCATGTGCCGCAGGCTAGGGGCGCTCCACTGACATCTCCTGTCAGTGGATACTGAGCGGCATGCGCGCGAGCCGACTGGTCACGCTGCTTCTGCTGCTCCAGAACCGGGGTCGGATGACGGCGGGCCAGCTGGCCGAGGAACTGGAGGTCTCCGTCCGTACGGTCTACCGGGACGTGGAGGCGCTCGCCGCCGCGGGCATCCCGCTGTACGGTCAGGCCGGACACACGGGCGGCTACCGGCTGGTCGACGGCTATCGGACCCGGCTCACCGGACTGACCGCGGACGAGGCCCAGGCCGCGTTCCTGACGGCGCTCCCCGGCGCCGCCGCCCAGCTCGGCTTCGGCGACGCGCTCACCACCGCCCAGCTCAAGCTGCGGGCCGCCCTTCCGGCGGAGCTGCGTGAGCAGGCCGAGCGGATCCGGACGAGCTTCCTGCTCGACGCCCCCGGCTGGTACGGCGAGGCCGACCGTGCGCCTCACCTGCCGGAGGTCGCCACCGCGATGTGGGCGCGGCGGGCGGTGGTCCTGCGATACCTGCGCTGGCGGGCGCCTGAGGAGATCGAGCGGCGGGTGGAGCCGTACGGACTCGTACTCAAGGCCGGCCGCTGGTACCTGGTCGCCGGCGGGCCGTCCGGGATCCGCACCTACCGGGTCGACCAGATCCTCGAAGTCCACACGCTGGATGAGGAGTTCGTCATCCCGGACGGGTTCGACCTGGCCGCGCACTGGAACGGCCATCTGGCCGACTTCCGGTCCCGGCTGCACACAGGGGAGGCCCTGGTACGGCTCACCCCGGAGGGCGCCCGCCGCCTCGGTGTGACACCCGCGGGTGACGGATGGACCCAGACCCGGGTGCCCATCGAATCGATCGACCACGCCCACCAGGAGTTTCTGCGGCTTGGCACCGACGTCGAGGTCATGGCACCGGCCGAACTCCGCGACCGCATCGCCGAGACGGTACGAACTCTCTCCACCCGCTACGAGGAGCGACCCCGGACAGAAGGCCCTCCGGACCGGTGCCGCCTGGCCTGCAAACCGTGTCTGTTCGACTGCGAGGAACCGGGGCCTCGGGGTTGAGGTTGCCGTTGCGGCAGCTTCTACGGTCGTGACCAGGGCCGGAGAGACCGCCCTGGCGGCACACACATGCGGGAGTCGGGATGGACTGGCCGATCTCAGAGGTGGCCCGGATGTCGGGCGTGACCGCCCGGACACTGCGTCACTACGACGAAACCGGCCTGCTGCCCCCGGCCCGGATCGGCGCCAACGGACACCGCTACTACGAGGAGCACCAGCTTCTGCTGTTGCAGCAGATCCTCGTACTCCGGGCGCTGGGCGTCGGACTGCCGGAGATCGGCCGGATCCTGTCCGAGCAGGTCGACGAAGTGGATGCCCTGCGGGGCCACCACCGACGGCTGCTCGCGGAGCGGGACCGGCTCGACGCCCTGGCCGGCACCGTGTCCCGCACGATCGCCGAACTGGAGCAGTCCAGGAAGGACGGCACCCCCATGACCATCAACCGACCGGAGAACCTCTTCGAGGGCGTCCAGCCCGCCGACTATGAGGAGAACATGTCCGACTTCCCCGAACTCGCGGAGGAGGTCGGACGGCGCGCGGCCACGATGAGCCAGGCCGACGCCGACGCCGGGCACCGTGAACGCACTGCGCAGATGATCCGACTGGCCGAGCTCATGGCCGCGGGCGAACCGGCCGACGCCGAGCCGGTCCAGGCCGAGATCGACACCCAGTACCGGGCACTGACCCAGCTGCGTGCCGTGTCCGCCGAGGAGTACAGGGCCATCGGACGCTCCTGCGTGGACAACGACGCCTGGCGCACCGCCTACGAGGCGATCGCCCCCGGCCTGGCCACGTATCAGCGCGACGCCATCGAGGCGTACGCCACCACCAGGCTGCACTGAGGTACGGCGCACCGCCGTCCCGGCAATGTTCGATCCCGAGGACCGACCGTGGCCACCTCGACAGACAGCCGCCCGTTCTCGTGGACAACGACTCCACTCACGAAAAGCCGCCTCCCGACGAGCTGAACAGCCACTGTCGGAAGTCGTGCACAAGGCCACCAGACAAACCGCATTGACTGGGTTCGCGTCGACCGGCTGCTCGCCACCCTCGTGCATCTCCTCCCCTGCGCCACTCACGACGTGCCGGCTCGCCGGCTCTGCGTGGACCGCTCCGGACGGACGGCTGTTCACCAAGGAGCGCGGGGGAGTGGTCGGCTCGTCGCCGTCCTACCGCGTCTGGCAGGAAGCTCGGGCCTTGGCGCTTCCACCGACCGCCGTTGCCTCGCCGCTCGCCGCGCGGCCCTATGAGTTGCGGCACTCGGCGCTGTCCACCTGACTCAACGCAGGAGTGGATGCGACCGAGGCTGCTGAACGGGCGGGTGACAGTGCGGATGTCCTGCTGCCTCGCCATGCCAAGTGCATCGATGGTCGGCAGGAGGTGGCCGACCGAACGATGGCGGAGCTGTTGGGCGCATACGAGGGGTCGTGCACGCAAGCCGTTGGCCCCCGGCCCGCACGGCGGATTCTCGGGGGCTTCGCATGGTCTCGGCCGTGCGCCGTCGGCCGTCAGGTGCTGGTTGCACCTGCCGCGTCGCGTCGCGTCTCGTCGGTGCGCGGCTACCCCAGGCGTTCCGTCCGGTTCGCGCTCTACGCCTTGACCGACTGCCTGGCGACCCTCACGTTATGGGGGTTTTGGATGAGAAGCCGCGCCGCCTGGCCAGTGGGCAGCACCGTTGCCCCTACTGCGGGCTCTTACAAGATCGGGTAGCGACGCTTGAGCAGGACTGGGTGCTCCTGGAGCCGGACATGCACCCGCTGGCCCACACGGTGCCGGCGGAGCATCGCTGGATCGAACTGTCCGACGGGCGGGTGACGGTCTACGGGGTGTGTCCGCCGGATCAGTTCCAGCGGTGCCGCATCGAGCACCGCCTCGCGTGCCCGCAGCAGGCTCTGCCGGATCTATGGCCATGGTTGACCAGCCTCCGACAAGAGAACACGCGTCAAGCGAACCGAGAGAGCGCCCCGAAGCCACCACCACCGCCCCCTGAGGAGTGGCCGGACGCGGGCTGAGGAACACGATGGAAGTTCCCTGGGCTGACCAGGGGAACCACGTGTCCACGGGCCGCTCTGCTCCGCGTACGCCTGCGCATACGCGAAGACCCCGTCCTCAGCGTTTGCGCTGGTGGCGGGGTCTTTAGGCACCTTCTTCGAGGTGCCCCCGGCAGGATTCGAACCTGCGCACACGGCTCCGGAGGCCCCGACCGTTGCAGCCATCCGTGCAAGTGAGGGCGGTATCGGCCTGCTAGCAGGTGCTTTCGCGTCCACTATTCGTCCACGACAGCCAACGCCGCGTGAGTGACGCGGGAAGATGCCTGAGTGGCTGAAGCAGCCTAGCTCTGAGGACCTGCCCGTGCGGATCGCGGACCTATGACTACGACAGACTCGGCTGTGTGGGCAGGGAGAAGTTGATCGCTGACTCAAGAGCACCTGGGGGCAACACCGTTCCAGGGAAGCCCAGTTGAGCCTATGCTTGCACCATGGTGGCCGAAACCTCGCATAAGGAAGGGGAGAGGGGCGTACTGCTAGCCAAACAATGGCTCGAAAGCACGACCCACATCGAACTTCCATTCAGCGTGTACGAAGTACCTGAACAGACTTCGCTTGTGAGGCTCGACGGGGCGATCAAACGATATGACCTATCGGGGCACTTTCTGGCTACTAAGCGTCCTCTTTTCGTAGAGGTGAAAAAATACTCAGTTGTCGGACGGCAGCCTGAGGAATACACCGAGTATCTAGCTAATGCATACAGCATTACAGCTCGAGATATACGTGACGGCATTGACCGCCGGCGTGAGTTCATGTGGGTGACGTGGCACCCCTTCAGTCAAGGGAAGTGGGTACACCTCACTAGCAAACAGGAAATCCGCGACGCGTTGAAGACTCATCCAGAGGTTCTGGACGGGGCTGACGTAAATTCGGAAATCGTTGACCGAGTGTCAGAAAGGCTTTGGCTGCTTGTTCTGAATCCGTGTCAGGAAAAACTCTTCCTCACCCGTGAAGAGCTATATAAGGTCGAGCAAGCATTGAACCGGAAGGGGATGTAACGATGAGCGCTTTGCAGGCACAGACCGAGATCGCAAGGGCGCTTCGTGAACCCCGGCCCGACGATCTCATCTCGGGCGTTCGATCGGCTGTGATCTCTCAGCTGAAGTCACTCGATCCGTCAACTGAAATCAAAGCCACCGGTTATTTCAACCATAGTTACGTGCCGGACTTGATCCTTCAATGGAAAGAAGGAGGGAAAAAGGTCGAACGAGACGTCTTTCTCCGATTCACACTCCGCTCTGCGGCTCTAGGGAAGGACGTAGCATCGCTTTCTTGGGCGGCGCCGATCGTCTTGGCTCTAAAGGGTGAGGAAGACGCTGAAACGCTGGAAGTGGTGAGGGAGGAGATCGACGAAAACTCAGGATTGCTCGTAACCGATATCACGGCAATTGAGCAGTTCTCCAGTGGGGGCGCACGACCAACTGCCCTGTGGCATGACGACGTTGATCCAACCCCGGCACGAGTGCGATTTCCTTTGCTCGCTCTAGTTCGCGCCAACGTTATACGAGGTGGGCGCGGGTTGTTGACGACTTCTACCACGCAGGGGCTCAGGCGGGCTGCGACTCAAGATCCTGAGACCAGGGATGAGATCTCTAACCTCGACGAGTTTACGCATGTGGTGGGGCGGCTGTTCCGCGGCGAGGCTGCAGTGCGCCTGGAGCGGGCTGCACAGTTGATGAAGATCGGAATCACTGGCGATACCTCCCCCCTCATTCTGCCTGCGGTGCAGCTAGCTGACGCCGAGCGACAGGTAGTTGATGGTCGCTTGTCGGAGGCAGAACTTCGGGTTGTGCTCCCATATCTCCTCGGCCGGAGCGACGTCACAGCGGATCCTCTCTACTGGGCACACATCGGGTCAATGCTTTCCCTGGAAAGCCTGGAAGCAATTGCGGACGACTTGGTTGGTGTCGACTTGACGCGCCTGGTCGAGCCAAACCTAGGTCGGTGGCTGGCCACCCGAGCCGCTCTCGGCTTCAATGTCCAAGAGGACAGTGGATCTTCGTCGGCGCCGCGGTGGGAAATCCGAGCTCGGATGTTGAATATGATCGCTGGACACTATCGCATAATGCTCACAGCAGATGGTAGGCGGATCAAAGGTCGGGAAGAGTCTCGCCCTGCGCGTTGGGATCGGATCCGAGACCAGCTGAACGAGTTCCATTTGTCTGGCGTAACTTTGCAGGGCCTGAATCGACGGGTTCGCGTGACTGGAGAGCGGGACGCAGACGTCTACCGCGACGTGCAGTCGATCACAGCCAACATTCACGACTCATTTCATGTTCCCATGGTGGAACTTCGATCCCGCAAGGAATCCCCCATTATCACGGCCGATTTCACGCGCATGGTGGCGACAGCAAAGAATCCAGTCCTCGCCAGAGAACTAATCCGAGTGGTGACGGACGTCCTGGCCCGCGGCAGCGATCCCCATGTCTAAACGCACCCTCGTAGTCGAAGGTGCGGCGGCCAGCGCCCTGCAGGCAACACGGGGCGGGTGAGCTGGTCGGCGGAGAGGGTGGGTAGTCACCAGCGGGTGTGCAACGCCGCACCGCACTGGTCCCAGACGGAGTACTGGACGGAGGACAGGGGCCCCTTGGGGCTCTCGGGACAGTTGCCGGGAACCCTCCAGTTAGCACTGGGCCCTAGGGGTGACTTGGGTGCATCCATGCGCAGTTGGGCATCACGAGTGGGCCGAGCGCTGACCGAGTGTTGAAAGATCGTCACATCATGTCCCATGGTGACGTACGGTACGTGCCTGAAGTAGGGGGAATACCTCACTGTGGCGGCACCTCACGCCTCGTACGCCCAGGCGATAGACGGTCTCGTCACAGGAGCACAGCCTCCCCCGCGGTAGGTGCAACTGGAGGCCCTGTGACCACATCTGAGCCCCATGGGTTCCGAGAAGCTTGTACTCGGTTCATCGGCTGGCTGGACAAGCAGGTGGTCACCGCCGGCAGAGGCGATGGTCTGTACCGGAGTCGCGTGGACCCAGCAAACCGCTTCTGGCTGGGCCTCCTTGAGTGCGAAGCTGTGATGGAGGAAACTCAACGCAAGCTCGGAGCCCGTGGGGAGCGACTCACACCCTGTGCTATCGGGATTCGTGTACGTCCGAAGCAGGATGAAGGACCCTGGTTTCTTACGGCAACGATCGGCTGCCGAGCCTGGGTTAGGGATGACGCGGATGCAGAACAACCTTGGCGTCGAACGTCCGAAGCCAAGGTCGTAGTGAATGTCGCGTTCGAGGGCGACACCGAGCGGGCTTTCGGCAGAAGCGCTTTGGAAGAGGCGCTTAGCAACGTCGGAGCAGGTGGCCTGTCTGCAGAAGTTCGAGTTTCCAAGGAGCGTCGCCGAGGCCGGTCGGAACTATTCGTGCAGGTCGTGAACACGTCTCCCGCTAATCCGAAATCCCGTGACGGAAACGTACTCAGCCGTCAGCTTTACGAAGTAAGTTTGCAGATCGAGGGGTTGGAAACCCAACCCTACATGTTGGAATCTTTGCCGGATTCCTTCAGATATGACCGCCGTATCGAGGCATATGGGCACAATTGCGGCGTCGAGGCTGAGGGCGGCGTCTTCCGGAGCGCTGACACCATAGTGGTCGACGGCGGTCGCCCAGAATACGGCACGCCCTCACCCGTCCAACCTGACCTTTCTTTCGAGACGCTAGCTGATGCTCCCATTGAGCAACTGGAAATCCTGGTGGCCAGCTTCGAGAAGTGGGTTGACGAGCACTGGGAAGAGACTGCACTCCTCAGACGGAAGGAGGAGAACGGTTGGGATGACCGGATGATGGATGAGGCTCTAGGCGAGGCCCAAAAAGCACACCTAGAAGCGCTGCGCATCCGTAACGGAGTGGACCTCCTACGCAGAAACGATGACCTTAGGCGCGCTTTCAAGCTCATGAATGAGGCCATGAAGCATAGCGCCACCAAAGTCGATGGACAGCTTAAATACGAGGGTTGGAGATCCTTTCAAATCGCTTTCCTGCTGTCCACAATCTCCTCGGTCCTGCGTGATGACGAGGGTGACGACTTCGTCGACACTGTGTGGTTCGCTACCGGCGGCGGTAAAACTGAGACATACCTTGGCCTGCTCGTCACTGCGGCACTATATGAGAGAATCAAGGGACGAAAGACGGGCGTAACTGCGTGGAGCCGTTTTCCCCTCCGCATGCTGTCGATGCAGCAGACGCAAAGGTTCGCCAATGCCCTTGCGGGCGCAGAACTGGTGCGCCAGAGAGAGGAAATTCCCGGGGCGTACATTTCGTTGGGATATTTCGTGGGTCGCGAGAGTACACCCAATCGCCTGGCTAAGCGCCCTAAGTCCGGAGAGCCAGACTTCAATGACCCCGACATGCCGGGACGCTACAAGGTTCTTCTACAGTGCCCATTTTGTAAGCATGACAGTCTTGAGATGGGCTTCAACAGGGAACTCGTGAAGCTTGAGCATCGGTGCAATAGGAGGGGCAAGGGGTGTCCATGGAAGATGCCGGCGCTGCCCTTCTATGTCGTCGATGACGAGATCTTCCGGTTCCTGCCGACGGTAGTGATTGGGACGCTAGACAAAGCCGCGCTTATGGGATTCCAGGCGTCGATCGCGGGATTCTTCGCTCCACCCAACGGTTTCTGTTCGTCGATTGGTCATGGGCACGTTTACGCTGGAAGGGCCAGTAAGAAGAACGGCTGCCTTGTCTGGGACTGCGAAGCTCCCGTGAAACCGCTTATTCAACCCGCGCACTGGTACGGATTGACCATGCGCCTACAAGACGAAGTGCACCTGCTGAGAGACTCCCTGGGAGCGGTGGACTCCCACTACGAGAGCCTCATGGATCACGTGCAACAGGCGTTTCCTGGCGGGGCCCGGTGTAAAGTCATCGCCTCGTCGGCAACTCTGTCTGGTCATGACCGACAGGTAGGAGTGCTTTTTAACCGACCTGGTCGCGTATTTCCCTTGCAGGGGGTTGTGAGCGGCGAGTCTTTCTGGAGCAGTCAGCCTGACCCAGGAAAAAACCCAGGACAGTTGCTGCGGAGGTACGTTGCTGTGGCACCCCGCGGAGTCACACACGAATTCGTAAGTGACCGCACGGTAGAAGCCTTACAACGCGGAGTACTACGACTCACAAAGGAACCAGAAGTAGTTTGTACCGAGGCGGGTATCGATGTTGTGCACGCCTCGAGACTTGTTTCGTTCTACGGTGTGAACGTGGTCTATGGAAATACCGTTCGGGATGTCGAGGCAATCCGACGTTCTCTCGAAGGGCAGGTGGACGTCGGTCAGCTATCTCTTAACGCGGTTACGCTGACAGGTAATACCTCCTTCGCAGAAGTGAGGAAGGTACTGAACCGCCTTGAGGAACCTGAGCCGGCCTACGCCGACCGGATCCACGCTGTCGCCGCCTCCTCGATGCTATCCCACGGCGTCGATGTGGAGCGCTTCAACATCATGGTGATACACGGATTGCCTCTCACGACTGCCGAGTTCATTCAAACAACAGCACGCGTGGGACGAACCTACCCGGGGCTGGTTTACGTGCTGCACCGTATGAGCCGCGAACGTGACGCCGCCAGTTTTCGTCAGTTCGTGCCATACGTGAAGCAAGGTGACAGGTTCGTAGAACCCGTGCCTGTCACTAGGCGTAGTCGCCGGGTTCTTGATCTCACTCTTCCCGGGTTGGCGGAAGCTCGGCGTCTGCTCGTGCATGAGCGAACTGCTGACAAGGCCCTCACAATGATCCAGCAGTACACCGCATTTCTCGATGCTGAAGGTATGTCGCCACAATCGGAGCTGGAAGAGCTGCTTCAGGCGCTCGGGTTCACCAACGAGGACGACCATGTTTTGCGTCGTCATGTGATGCAGTGGTTGGAGCTGTGGGAATACAGCCTTAGAAACCCTGCGCCCAACATCGTTTTTCCGAGCAAGGTTCTGCCACACGGTCGTGCTCCAATGCAGTCGCTCCGAGATGTTGAGCCATCTGCACCTATTCACACCGGAGGTTTTGACCGTGACTGAACTCGCGTCGCGTAACAAGAATCAGATCTTGTTCAACCTCCTCCCCGAGCAGACGGTCGACATTAAGTCGCGCATTTGGAGAGTTGTTGAGTGGACATCACCCGAAAGGGTCGACGTCGACGAGCAGCGTATCCGAAATCAATTGATCAGAGAAATCCAAGGATGGAGCACAACTGGTCGAGACAGCGGCTTCGCCGGCGCTCTTTCGCGAAACCATCCTTTGGAGATCCGCGGGCTGAACCTGGAACAAGGGGTAAGGGTGGAACCCTTCCCGCGCTGGTATCAATGCCGTAAGTGCGACACCATCGGGTTCAACGAAGAACGATCTTGTGCCAACTGCCACCAAAAAATCTGGGCCCAGCTTCACTATGTCGGTTACCACGAATGTGGATTCCTTACGGATCCGTTCGTTAATCCATGTCCTACTCACGGGTTGATGAAGATCGTAACTCCAGGGACCGCCAGAGCCGCCGAGATCGAATTTCATTGCCCTAGCCGCGGTTGCACCTGGCGTAATAGCAGAAAGGGTCTGGGGGTACGACTGTGCCCCGCCTGCAAGAAGGGGCCAGTTTTCTATACAGTCCACCGTGCTAGCAGCGTCTACACGCCTCAGTCCATCACCGTGATCAACCCGCCTTCGACTGAGGCATTGGCAGAGGTGTCTAACTCGGGTGGGCGCCGCAAGGCCCTCTTGTGGGTGTTGGATGAGATTCCAGAGGCGGACTCATTTAACAACCCTAAAAGCCTGCAGGAAATCGAAGAGGGGTTGGCTAGTCTTCCTGAAACGTATCGCAAGATCATGCTGGAAAGCCTCCGGGCAAGCGGCGAGCTGCCGGAGGAGTCGACTGTCGATCTTAGTGGTATTCCAGATGACCTGATCGACCAGGCTGAGAGCGAAGCCGTCGAAGTAAGACTGGCTGTTCGGGGGGGACGTCTAAGCAGCGAAGAGCTTGCTCGGCGCTCGGCGCCTCCGTCCGTGCAGGAAAAGTTCGCCGTCGACTACCCGGCTGCAATCCAAGCAGCCGGCCTCTCCGGTATTGACCTTGTTGACCAGTTCCCCATTCTGCGAGGCATGTATGGGTACACCAGGGGCGATGCGTCGAAAGCGACACTGCAGCCCTTCCGCACAAGGACAGGAGCATTTCGGGTTCATGCCGACGTCGGCATGACCGAGGCCATTTTGGTGCGGCTGGATCCCATGCGGGTAGCTGATTGGCTTCGATCGGATTTCCCAGATCTCCCCGAAGTGAATGACGCACAAGCTGCACGGTTGATGCTCCTAGCCCATAATCGCACGCCGGGTCGCCTTGAGGATGTTGCCACGCCGACGGTGGGTAGTCGTGTCGCAGAGCTGGTGCATTCTTACGCCCACCGACTCATTCGCCAGACTGCGGTTTTCGCTGGCATCGACCGTGAATCGCTGGGCGAGCACCTACTTCCTGCTCATTGCGCATTCTTCCTCTATGCACAGCCTCGAGGTGAGTTCGTGCTAGGCGGCCTTCAAGCTGTATTCGAAGAGGAGCTGCACCAGTTGCTTCGTGCTTTCGTGGAGTCCGATCACCGATGCCCGTTGGATCCTGGGTGCGGGCATGCGAATGGCGCTTGTCCAGCCTGTCTTCATCTCGGTGAGCCATCCTGCCGGTGGTTGAATAGGCATCTTTCCCGCTTTAGGCTGCATGGAGAATCGGGCTTCCTCCCGAGTGAGTAGATAAAGGTGCGTTGTTATGGCCAGCGAGCAGATGGCGTTGAACGAGATACCCCTAGGGGCGTTCATAGATGTACTGGCAGCTAATCCGCGGCCTTCTCAGGGTGCGCCGCAGGGAGAGCGAATCGCCTACGCGACGCGCTTCGCCAATGATATGGCTACGTTCATAGCAAACCAACTGCGAGGCGAGTTTGATGGGATCCTTCCAACTCCTGACGGAAAGGGTCAAGAGTCCAGGGCGCGGACGGCAAAGGGTTTTAAGCGTCTTGACGTCAATTACTCCACTCCGCAATTGGGTCTAGGGCTCGGGGTGTCACTCAAGCATATTCAGGCGGCAGACGGAAAAAGTAGTAGGTATACCAAGAACTATAGTCGCAACGACGCCGAACTCAGGGCTGAAGCCATGGACTATCACCAGAGGCAGCCGTACGCTGTCCTGATCGGCCTGTTGTTGTTGCCCTACGATGCTTGTGACGATTACAAGGGCGGACACGACCCATCGTCGTTCGGGGCTGCTGTTCGCACCTTCCGTAATCGCGCGGGTAGGGCCCGTCCTGATGGCCCTCTTGATCTCTTTGAGAAGTTCTTCATTGGGCTCTACGAACATGAGGGTCCTGAGATGGGTAGGCTCGACTTCTATGACGTTGAGCGACCAGCTCCACCGGCGAAGCGGCGGCCTACGGCGGACGAATTTCTGACCCTGGACGGCTTCGTTGGGTCAGTGGTGCGCGCTTACGATGCCCGCAATAACCCACCTATGGTTTGGGCGGACATGTAACGTTGCGTGGCAGTCCACTACCTGGGCTCGAGATCTGGCGGCGGGTCTGGCAGTATGGTCGGCATGCCCGACGTCGTCACTACACCCGGCTCCGCCCTACGAGTGGCTGGCCTGTTCGCCGGCATCGGGGGGCTGGAGCTGGGGTTCCGCTCGATCGGAGCCCGTACTGAGCTGCTGTGCGAGTTCTGGTCCCCAGCACAGGCCGTGCTGCGTGCCAACTTCCCGAGCGTACCGCTGCACGAGGACGTGCGGACCCTTGAGGGCTTGCCGGACGTCGATGTGGTAACGGCTGGATTTCCTTGTACCGACCTGTCACAGGCAGGCCGAACAGCGGGTATTGACGGGAAGAGTTCAGGGCTCATCAAGCACCTGTTCGATCTGTTGGCTGACTGCAACCCGCGCTGGGTTGTTATCGAGAACGTGCGCAATATGCTCGCGCTCGATAGAGGGAAAGCCATGGCATACCTGGTGTCCGAGTTGGAGGCCCTCGGTTACAGGTGGGCGTACAGGGTGGTGGACTCTCGTTTCACTGGCGTTCCTCAGCGACGGCAGCGTGTGCTGATGGTGGCAGCTAAGGACGATGATCCTTCGGATGCTCTGCTTGCTGCAGAGGCTGGGGAGCCTGACCCGTCCCGCTATACGCAGGACGCATTCGGGTTCTACTGGACCGAGGGGAACACCGGCCTGGGCTGGGCGGAGGACGCTATTCCCACCCTCAAGGGTGGCTCTTCCATGGGCATTTCCTCCGCTCCGGCGATATGGGTTCCCGAAGCACAGACGGGGAGTGCCATTGTGACTCCTCACATCACCGATGGCGAAGTACTCCAAGGATTCGCGCCTGGTTGGACCTCCGCCGCAACGGGTCGAGTCGGTCATCGTTGGAAGCTGGTAGGCAACGCAGTCACGGTGGGCGTGTCTGAATGGCTGGCTCATCAGTTGATTGCGCCTCAGACGTACGAGCGGTCGTCGGACATTGATTGCGCAGGTGCAAGTCGCTGGCCCCTTGCTGCATGGGGCTATAAGGGGCGTAGATGGGCGTCGTCGGCCTCCATGTGGCCGATGCATGCTCCATATAGGCATCTTCTGGATACCATCGACCTAACGCAGGCGCATCCCTTGAGTCTGCGAGCCACTCGTGGTTTTCGGACTCGGCTTGAAGCGAGCCGCCTTCGCTACAATCCTGCGTTCATGGACGCACTCAAACTGCACGAGAAGCACATGAACGGCCTTGCGGCAGTTGCCTAGCCTTATGGCAGGAGCTCGGCTCAAGAAGTCAGATGCTGCTCCGGTTGTTGGTTGACGGGGGCGTATCAGGCTTGGGTGCCTGGCTGGCGGTGGCCACGCCTACTCCCTAGCCTCACGCCTTCACGAGTGCGACCGGAGCCGTGTCCCACCTTGGTTCGTTGTCTCTTGAATGAGGTTTCGGAGTTCGCCGGGTGTCGGCCATGGCGCACGGCGATGGATCATCCTGTGGCAGTTGGCACAGATCAAAGCGAGATCCTTGAGCCTGGTCCGCCCCTCGCCGGCCTCGTGCAGAGGCACGACGTGATGGCACTCGATGTATCCGGCGCCTCGCGGGCCGTACGTCGCCTCGAAGTCGAAGCCGCACGCCTCACAGGAGAGGCGGCGGCCCTGCCGCAGCACGGCATTGATCTTCCTCTTGCGCAACGCCTTGTCCCGCTCGCGGCTCCTGTGGCGGCGTATCAGCAACCTGCCCTCGGGTGCGCTGTAGTCGTCTTCTCCCTCGGCCTCCGGCGGTAGCGCCTGCAATTCGCCTGTGGTGAGGCCGTTCCGGATGTGCCGGGCTACCTCCGCCATCTCGGCCGGCCGGGCAAGAAAGTCGTTTAGGACCTCGACATCGAGCGCGTTGCCGTTCGTGGGCCTCCCGCGGTAGTCCGGGTGTCGGCACGTGATGTCGACGGTCTTGCGAGCCACGCTGTTGGGGTTCCGGAACAGCTCGGTACGTACTTCCTCAGAATGGATCGGCATGGTCTGAAGCAGTGCAGACAGCTCGATCACGCGTGGGTCGTTGTACTCCAGTCGCTTCCAGCCGTTGGCCATCGCCAGCTCGCAGGCAAGGATGATCTCGTCCCGCGTCCAGTCGGGATCCCGTGACGAGCGGATCACGAAGCCAAGTCGGGCGAGCCACCTGGCGGCGTGCGACCTTCCCCCGCTCAACTCATCCGACCTCAGCGCTCGACCTTGATCGAACATGTGAGCCACACCAGCGATGGCCTTGGAGTCGTATGTCCGGTCCTCGTGCACAAGGAGGTACCCGGTCGCCGGCTTGTACCCGTACTCGGACAGGAACCTGTCGCGTCCCAACTCGTCGTACTCCGCTATTGCCTTGAGGACACCATCTCGGCTGATCGCACCTTTGCGCATGGCGGAAGGGTAAGCGTCCCTGCTGACAGCCCGTTAGACGTCCGGCTCAACCACCACTCTCCCCAGCTCCCATCCCGTCTGCCGTCGACCCACACGCATGTGGAGCGGGCGTGGTTCAGGGCGTCAAGGTGGAGCGCGCCACTGTACGAACGACCTTGACGCCCTGGGCCACGTCTGCTCGGCTCTGCCTGGGTCGACGGCAGACGGGATGGGAGCCCCCGCGCTCACCACGATGCTCCCGTAGGCGCCGGCCGGTTGCCCGCCATCCTGGAGCCTGAGCGCCCCCGCCGGAGGCATGTTCTTGCTTGTGCCTGTTGGTCAAGCTGTGGAGCTGTCTGCTTGAGCCCCGGCATGTGTTTCGCCCCCTTGCGGGCGCGGGCGGCGACGGCGGGCCAGCCCCGGCGGCGAAGACGAAGAGGGGCGGGCACGGCGGCGGCGACCGGCGCCGCCGCGCTGTGTGCGGCCCCTTTTCGAACAACGTGAGAAGATCGATCAGTCCTTGAGGTGCCGGGAATCGTAAGGTAGTCCGGCCGCCGTCGATGTGCTCTTTCCCCTCGGGTTTACCTGCCTGGAGCGAGCGGAGCGAGCGCCTTGATGAGGTAGAGAAATCTGTAACAGCTTGCTGATCAGTCGGTTGCCGGATCGTCCTCGTCTGTCACGCGGAACTCATAGGTGAGCGCGTAGCGGTCTCCGGGGATGATGATGTCCGCCGTCTCCACGGGGCGGTCGTCCGTGCTGAAGGTTCGGCGGATGTGAAAGACATGTACGCCAGGTTCGATCCCTAGGCGTTCCGTCTCGTCAGTCCGCGGCGGCCTAGTGGTGACCTCTTCGGAAACGCGGGTCACGCGTACGCCGATCGCGTCCATGCGTGTGATCACACCCGTGTTCGTGTACCGGCCTTCCTCGGGAAACTCGACCTCCGTGCCTTCCGTGAGGTCCAGAGGCTCGTACGAGATCGACGACTGGATGGGCTGACCGTCGGCGAGGAAGACGTAGTCGGTCTTCATCACTGGGGTGCCGGGGGCGACGGCAAGCCGTTCCGCGACCCTCGCCGTCGCCACGACCCGGGTACTGACCGCTTGGATATTGGGGTCTCTGCCGGCCGCCAGTGCATCGGTCGCAAACTCTCCCAATTGCTTCTGCCGGCGGTACCTGCGCGGTTTGCGCTCCAACCGGCGCTCTTCGCGGACGTAGGTCCCTGATCCGCGCCGCTTGTCGATCAGCCCGGCCTTGGACAACTCCTCCAGTGCCTTGCGTGCGGTCTCGCGGGACACGCTGTACCCGCCGATCAGGCGGTTCTCCCCTGGGACCCGTTCGCCCGGCGGCAAATCGCCTGACTCGATGGCGCGCTTCAGCGCTGACGCGATCTGGACGTACAGAGGCCGGTCGTCGTCGGTCGGAAGGTCCGGGAGGTGCTGCATGCCTCCATCCTCTTGCACGTTCTCCGGAGAACCAAGCTCGAACCCCGTTGACTTCTCCGGAGAACCTGCGCATGCTGGAGGCGGAAGTTCTCCGGAGAACTTGCTCCGTGAGGAACACAAAGAGGCGCGGTGTCCGCCTGCCAGCAACACACCGCGCCCGGGTCCCCATGAAGGGAAGTTCCATCATGCCGTCTTTCAAGATCGACGTTTCGACCGCCGTGGTTTTCGTGGCGACCGCGCCCGTACCGAAGCTGGCCAACGCCAAGACCGGTGAGCGTGCGTTGGACCGGGAAACCGGTGCGGCGCTGTCGACGGTGGGCCTGCTGGTGTCGGACGAGGGAGAGGGCAACCTCTACCAGGTGACCATTCCCGAGACGGGCTACCCGGAGGGTCTCGCCCCCGGTATGCCGGTGCGGGTGGTCGGGCTGAAGGCCCGGGACTGGGAGAACGAGTTCAACGGGCAGAAGCGGCACGGGATCTCCTTCCGCGCGGTCGCGATCACCCCGGCGGCCTGACATGGCGGACCTGTCGGTGTGGCTCGAGGCCACGGGTGCGTTAGCGGGCGCCGGCGGCCTCGGTTACGCGAAGTACCGTGCGCCGCGGGTGTACTGGTCGCTGGTGGGCCTGCCGGTGACGTGGGGCCGGTTCACCTTCTCGTATCGGTCGACGATGGATGTGTGCGGGCTGACGGTGCAGCCGTCGGGGCTGCGGGCGTTCATGACCCGTAACGTCGCCCGCCGTGAGGTGCAGCCGGTAGCGCCGAAGATCCGCCGGATCCGGCCCACCGCGACCGGGCTGCGGGTGACCCTGCGGCTTCCCGCCGGCCTGGAGCCCGCCGACCTGATCGCTTCCTCTGAGCGGCTGCGTCACGCCTGGGGCGTGCACACGGTGACCGTGGTGGAGACGCGGCCCGGTTTCGTCGAGTTGCGGATGACGGGGCATGACGTGCTCAAGCAGGTGCGCATGCCGCGTGGGACTCGCCCGCACGACATGATCGTTCCGGTGGCGTTGCGGGAGGACGGGACCGCGTTCGAGCGGGACTACCGCACTGCCCCCATGGCGCTCACCCTGGGCGCGAACCAGTCGGGCAAGTCGATGTATCAGCGCAACCTGATCAGGGGTCTGGCTGAGCTGCCGGTGGCGCTGGTCGGGGTCGACTGCAAGCGCGGGGTGGAACAGTCCGCCTTCGCGCCCCGTCTGTCGGCGCTGGCCACCACTCCGGATGAGGCTGCCTCGCTCTTCGGTGTGCTGGTCGCGGAGATGGAAGACCGGTTCGACTTGCTGAGCCTGCACGGCGCCTCGGACCTGTGGGAACTGCCCGGGGACGTACGGCCGGTGCCGGTGGTCGTCCTGGTGGACGAGGTTGCGGAGCTGTTCCTCACCCCCACCAGGAAGGATGAGGAACGCCGCGAGCAGATCGTCACTGCGTTGGTCCGGCTGGCGCAGATGGCCCGCGCGGCCGGGATCTATCTGGAGATCTGCGGGCAGCGCTTCGGTCACGAACTCGGTAAGGGCGCCACGATGCTCCGTGCCCAGCTCACCGCCCGTGTCGTGCACCGCGTCAACGACAAGCAGACCGCCGAAATGGGCCTTGCCGACGCAGCCCCGGACGCGGTCGCGGCCGCGAGCCTGATCCCGATGGAACGCCCCGGCACCGCGGTCGCGGCGGACACCTCGGGCGGCTGGTCGAAGATCCGCACCCCGGAAGTCTCCAAGGCAGAAGTGGTTGCGGTCTGCCGGGAGTTCGCCCACCTGGTCCCGGACCTGCCGTTCCTGGACCCGTTCCGGCCCACCGTGCCCGAGAGCACGCCGGCGCCGGTGGCCGGTCCGTCACTGGTCAAGCCCCGACCGGTCACCGAGTAGGGCGGGAGGGCTGACCGCCATGGCCACCACCGGCAAACGCACCCGCCGCCCGGCGCCCGAACCCGCGAAGTGCCCCGACTGCGACGGCAAGGGCGAGACCACCGAAACCGTCCGCGTCGGCGCCCGCAAGGGCCGCGCCACCGACGACCGGCAAGCCGCCCTGTGCCTGACCTGTCTGGGCACCGGCGAAGCCCCGGACTGACCTCCGCCCCCTGAAGGGAGGTGCCCCGCATGTCCCGCTCGATCCGCCTCGACGCCGTTCTGGTCCAGGCAGTCATCGCTGGCGCTCTGTCCTTCGCCCACCTGCACGACCTGGCCGAAGCCGCCGGACAGTCCGGCTGGAAAGCCTGGGCCTACCCGGTCTCTGTCGACCTGCTCCTGGTCGCCGCCTGGCGCCGACTGCGCACGGCCCGCCGCGACCGGTCCGCCTGGACCTGGTTCGTCATCGCCCTGTTCGCCTCGCTCGGTGCGAACATCGCGACCGCCGGGCTCCTCGACCTGCACGACGTGCCCGCCTGGCTGCGCATCCTCGTCGCCGGCTGGCCCGCCCTCGCTTTCCTGGGCGGAACCCTGCTGGTCCACACCCCAGCCACCCCGGCCACCCCGGCCACCCCGGCCACCCCGGCCACCCCGGCCACCCCGGCCACCCCGGCCACCCCGGCCACCCCGGCCACTCCTGCGCAGCCTGTGGACGAATCGGCGGCGCCGGAAGTCGAGACGCACCGCACCGACACCCTCACCCCGGCCGCGGATGAGGTGCCGGAACTGGCGCCCGCACCGCCGCAGACCTCACCCGCCCCGCCGGTGGTCCCGGCTGCACTGCTGGACCACGCCCGAAAGCTCGCCCAAGCCCATGAGGCGTCCACCGGCGCCCCGATGTCCGCCGCTGCTCTGTCGGCCCGGCTGGGCCTGCCCGCCCCCATGACCGACGCCATCGCCACGCAACTCCAACTCTCCTGACACGAAAGGAAGTTCACAGTGCGACCGTCCATCGAAGCCGCCCTGAAGCAGGCGGCGGAACTGACCCGGAAGAACCAACTCGTGGAAGCCGTCGCCGAAGCCGCGTTCAACCGCGCCTACGACGACGAACACCCCGAGATCCGCCAGTGGGCTCACCGACCACACTGACGACTTCATCGGACGGGAGGACTGACCCCGATGGCCGTCCGCCGCCGCTTCCGTGACCGCGTCCGCATCGGCCCCGTCGAGGTCGCCACCTACTACGACGGGCGCGGCAGGGACATGCACACCGCCGCCTGCACCGCCCCCGCCTGCGGCTTCTCCGCCGACTACCGCGACCGCGCCGCCGCCGAACTCGCCGCCCGCACCCACCGCTGCAAGGCCTGAGGGAGGTCACCGTCATGGACGTCCCGCTGTGGCTCGCTCTCCTCGCCGTCGGTGCCCTGGGCACCAAGCTCGTCCGCCCGCCGTGGTGGCTGGTCGCCGTGCTCCTTCTGGGCGGCTACCTCGTCGCGGACAGCTTCCTCGCCCCCGCCATCGCAACCGTCGTCAAGTAACCCGAAGGGAGACCACCCGTGTTCACCCCGAAGTACCCGCCTCAGGACACCGCACCACCCCCCGCGGCCACCGCCCCGACCGTCCACACCCCCGTGCCCACCACGCCCGCCCCGGCCTCGGTGCCCGCGCCGGTCTCCAACCGGCCCACGATCCAGCTCACCCCGGGCAGCGCGCTCGCCCTCGCCGCCGGCGGAGGCGCCGTGGTCCTCGTCGTCGGCGCGGTCCTCGTCTCGCTCCTGCTCGCGGTCGCCATCACAGGCGTCTCCGTCGCCGTGGTTGCGGTCGTCCTGCGCCTGCTCGTCAACGACCTGCACAAGGGCAGGTGACCCGATGGAAACCGTGATCGCCGCCGCGTTACCGGCGCTCGGCTGGGCCGTGCACGGCAGTCTCCTCGTCCGCCGCCTGGCCACCGCCCGCCGCGACCCGCTGACCGGCCTGCACACCCGCGCCGGCTGGACCACCCGCGCCGAACACCTGCTCCACCGCAACCCCGCCGCCCTGGTGACCCTGATCGACCTGGACGACTTCAAGGCCATCAACGACACCCACGGCCACGCCGCCGGGGACGCGGTCCTCACCGCGACCGCCCGCAGGTTGCACGACTGGTGCGGACGCCACGGCATCGCCGCCCGCCTCGGCGGAGACGAAATCGCCGCCATCGTCACCGACCCCGACCACACCCCCGGCCTCGCCGTGCTGCGCACCGCGCTGGCCCGGCCCGTGCCCCACGCCGGCGAACTCCTGCCGGTCTCCGCCTCAGTCGGCTTCTGCCACCGCGCCGACCTGCCGGTGCCCACGCTCACCGACGCGCTGTCCGCCGCCGACGCGGCCATGTATGCGGCCAAGGGCCACGGCAGGCGCCACACACGCTGAACGGCCCCCGGAGCGGCCTCGGTCGCCAAACTTCCGCCGCTCCGGGCGCCTTCCCACCTTCCTGATCCAACGGACCCGAAAGGGAAGCCCCATCATGCCCGAGAACGCCCAGAGCCCGCGCGTCTGCCGCGACTGCGACGGCTTCGCCACCGCCGCCATCACCACCGGCACCCGCCACACCGACGGCACCCGTGTCACCCTCCCCGTCGACTGCCCGACCTGCCAGGGCACCGGCACCACCCGGTCCGTCGCCCTCGCTCGGACGGGGCGGTGACGGCCGTGGGACTCCTGAACTGGAACTCCGGCCAGCACTTCGACCACGGCGATGACTGCGCCTGCACCCAGTGCGGCAAGCCCACCCCCATGCGCTCCCACGCGGGCGAACCGGTCCACAAGGTGTGCGCGGAGGACTGGAACGACCGCAACCCCAACGCCCCCCGCTACGAGCACGACGGCCGCGACCTGGGCACCACCCGCTTCCACTCCGACCCCCCGCGCAAGAACCGCAACGACGGTGCCCGATGACCACCAAGCGCCGGGTCCTCGACCTGTTCTCCTGCGCCGGCGGAGCAGCCGTGGGCTACCACCGCGCCGGGTATGCGGTCGACGGCTGCGACATCGCCGAACGCCCGAACTACCCCTTCCCCTACCACCGCGGCAACGCCCTGGAGTACCTCGCCCACCTGATCGACACCGGCGACATCGAGCGGTACACCCTCGTGCACGCCTCCCCGCCCTGCCAGGCCGGCTGCGCCCTCACCGTGGGCACCAACGCCTCCCAAGGCTGGGGCGACACGCACGAAGACCTCGTAGCCCCCACCCGCGAACTCCTCGACGCCTGCGGCCTGCCCTACGTGATCGAGCAGCCCAACGGCCGGGCGGAGATCCGCAAAGACCTCACCCTGTGCGGCGAGATGTTCGGGCTCGGCGTACTGCGCCACCGCAACTTCGAACTCGGCCGCTGGGCCACCGCACGGCCGACTCACCACCGCCACCGGGGCTACGTGCGCGGCCACCGTCACGGCGTCCGTCGTGACGGCCCCTACGTCGCCGCGTACGGCAAGGGTGGCGGCAAGGCCACCGTTCCCGAAATGCAGCACGCCATGGGCATCACCTGGACCGACGTCCGTGAGGAACTCACCGAAGCGATCCCGCCCGCATACACGCGCTGGATCGGGACCGCGTTCCTGACCGCCCGTCAGGAGGTCTTCGCGTGACCGACACCGCCACCATGGCGGGCCTGGACCCGGCCATCCTCGCCGACGTGCTGAGGCTGGCCGGGTCCCCCGGCTTCGACCGCATCCAAGACCAACTCCGACGCACCGGCGGCTGCTCCGACCCAATCCACCTGCAAGGCTCCACCGTCACCCGCGACAAGGTCACCGGACACGTCCTGCACACCTACTCGACCGACACCGAGCCCGGCGGACGGTTACGCGTGGCCTGCGGCAACCGCCGCGCCTCCCGCTGCCCGTCCTGCGCCTGGACATACGCCGGCGACACCTACCACCTCATCCGCGCGGGCCTCGTCGGTGACCCGGCAAAGGGCACACCACACACGGTCCGGGACCATCCACGGGTCTTCGCCACGCTCACGGCCCCGTCGTTCGGCCCCGTCCACAACCGCCCCGACAACCGCCCCTGCCGCTGCGGCCGGCGCCACTGCGAGGACGCACCCGAACTCGGCACCCCGCTTGACCCGGACGCCTACGACTACGCGGGCGCGGTGCTGTGGAACAACCACGCTTCGGAGCTGTGGCGCTACTTCACGATCTACCTCCGCCGCGAGATCGCCCGACGCGCCGGCCTCACCCAGAAGGAAGCCCGCGAACAGTCCCGTGTCTCCTTCGGCAAGGTCGCCGAGTACCAGAAACGCGGAGCAGTGCACTTCCACGCCGTGATCCGCTTCGACGGACCCGACGGCCCCGATGATCCGCCCCCGGCCTGGGCCACCCTCGACCTCCTCACCGAAGCAATCCGCGCTGCCGCTGCCCGCGTCGCGGTCGACGTCGACCCGGCCGGTGACCAGCCCGCCCGCACACTGCGCTGGGGCACGCAGCTCGACGTGCAGGCAATCGGTGCCTTCGGCCACGGCGAGGAGATCACCGAACAAGCGGTCGCCTCCTACGTCGCCAAGTACGCCACCAAGGCGGCCGAGACCACCGGCACCGTCGACCGCCGCATCGGCAACAAGGAAGCCCTGGTCCTGCTCGAGGTGCCCGACCACCCCCGCCGGCTCATCGAGGCCTGCATCGCCCTCCACCCGCTCTACCCCGACCGCAAGCTCCGGGACTGGGCTCACATGCTCGGCTTCCGCGGCCACTTCTCCACCAAGTCGCGCCGCTACTCCACCACCCTCGGCGCCCTGCGCCAGACCCGCGCCGACTACCGCGCCGCCCAACAGCGCGAAGCCCTCGGCCTGCCCGACCCCGACGACACGGAGGCAACCACCCTGACCCTCGCCCACTGGACCTACGCCGGCCACGGCCACACCCCCGGCGAATCCTGGCTCGCCGCCAACATCCGCCGCGACATCCAACACAACCGCGAGATTGCGCGAGAGGAACTGCGCGCTTCGCCTGACCTGCACGGAGTCTGAGGTGAAAGACGAGCTGATGACGGTTCCGCAAATCCTGGAGGAACTCGGCGGAATCTCCCGGCGCACGTTCTACCGCTGGCGCGAGCTTGGCAATGGGCCTGCGGCATTCAAGCTCCCCAACGGTGAGCTTCGAGTTTGGCGTAGCGACTTCACCACATGGCTGAGGCAGTTGGAGGCGGCTGCGTGAAGTCCCTCGACGTGAAGGTCTGGGGCGTCCGTAAGCGTGACACTAAGACGCCTTCGTATGGTGTCCGCTGGTCCGTAGCAGGCAACGTCTTCTCGGAGTCGTTCCGCACCAAGGCGCTTGCCGACCACTACCGCACGAAGCTCATGCGTGCGATGCGCGACGGCGAGGAGTTCGACACGGGGACCGGTCTTCCGGCATCGATGGAGGAGACGAAGTCGGCCGTGTCCTGGTACGCCTTCGCGCTGCGGTACCTCGCCATGAAGTGGCCGCATGCCGCCCCCAACACGCGCGACGGCATCAACGAATCGCTCACCAGCGTGACCATGCAGCTTCTCGGCGAGCGTCCCGGCCGGCCGTCTGACGAGACGATCCGCAAAGCACTCCGCAACTGGGCTTTCGTACTGCCGGCGCCCAACGACCGCGAAGTCCCAGACGACATGCGAAACGTTCTTCATTGGGTGTCCAAGGCGTCTCGGCCGCTCGTTGATCTTGCCGAACCTGCCACGGCTCGCGCAGTGCTCGACTCTCTGAAACTCAAGCTCGACGGAACAGCGGCAGCAGCCGAAACCGTGCGGCGTAAGCGCCGGACCCTCGTCAACGCTGCGAACTTCGCGGTCGACCTGGGGGAGCTGCAGGAGAACCCGATCACGGCCGTTCGCTGGCAGAAACCGAAGGTGTCCAACCAAGTCGATCCGCGGGTGGTTGCCAATCCGGAGCAGGCTCGGAACCTCCTGGCGGCCGTCTCTTACGTCGGCGGGTACCGGCGTGCTCGTGGCCGTCGACTCGTGGGTCTGTTCGCCGCCATGTACTTCGGTGGTCTTCGGCCAGCGGAAGCGGTCGGTCTCGTCGAGACTGATCTGAACCTCCCCGAACAGGGCTGGGGCTCAGCACTGCTCCACCGGACCCGTCCGTCCGTCGGCAAGCAGTGGACAGATTCGGGGGAGACCCACGACGACCGTGGGCTGAAGAACCGACCGACCGAGGACGTAAGGCGGGTGCCGATTCCGCCTCACCTCGTCGCCGTGCTCCGCGAACACCTGGCCACTTTCGGCACGGCGGACGACGGACGGCTCTTTTTCAGCGAGAAGGGCTCGGTCGTCCCGTCCTCGACCTACTACCGCGTGTGGCAGGAGGCCCGGCTCCTCGCGCTCCCGCCGGCCGTCGCGTCCTCGCCGCTCGCGAGTCGGCCGTACGACCTCCGGCACTCGGCGTTGTCGACGTGGCTCAACGCGGGTGTCGATCCCACGGAAGTGGCTGAGCGCGCCGGCAACAGCGTTGAGGTCCTGCTGACCCGCTATGCGAAGTGCCTCGACGGACGGCAGGACGTTGCCAATCGGCGCATCGAGGACCTGTTGCGCGAATACGAGTGAGGCACCCTGTACCCCATTGAGGCTCCGGGCACCTTGTCCGGGGCCTCTCTCGTTTTGAGCCCTACCTGCTGCGATGCTTCGAGCCGGGAGCGGACGAGGGGGGCTTGTGGAGCTGAAGATCACGCGCTGGAAGCGGTACGGACATGATCGCCTGTACGCGAACCTGCCTGACGGCACCGCGGTCGGCTGGGCGGACGTCAGGACGGGGGACATCACGGTCCTGGTCGCTGAGTATCGCGACGACGTGAGCACCGTGCTGACGCACCACTTACGGAACAACCCCAAGTCGGTCCCGCCGCAGAGGGGACCCGAGGTCGAAGCACGCCCGATGCTGCCGCCTTTGACGCCGACCGACGACCTGTCTGCCAACCGTCCTGGTGAGTCCCTCCGCGACCTGCTCGATAAGTCCGGCGTAGGTCTGATCGAACGGGTCGTCTCACAGCTCTTGCGGCGTCCCACGGACTGGGACTCCTGGCGGAAGGGGCTGGCGGGGGAGAAGAGAGTGGGGGCCGAGCTGAACCGCTTAGCGCGCCACGGTTGGCGTGTCCTGCACTCCATCCCCCTGGCCAACAAGGTGGATGTCGATCACTTGTTGATCGGTCCCGGCGGGGTGTTCAGCATCAACACAAAGCACCACCACAAAAGGGCCGTATGGGTCGGCGACGATTCCGTGAAGGTCGACCACGGAAAGCCGGCGCCCTACGCACGCAAGAGCCGGGCGGAGGCCAAGCGAGTGGCCCGAGTGCTTGAGCACTACTGCGGCTTTCCCGTACCGGTGGAGCCGGTGCTCGTCTTCGTCGGCGTCACCGATCTGAAGGTGGTCGCCACACAGCTCAGCGTGCGCGTGTATCAGGAGCGTCAGGTAGCGGCACTGGCGCCGCTCTCAGGGGTGCTGACTCCCGAGCAGGTCGAGCAGGTGTACAGCGTCGCTCGCCACCGCCAGGCCTGGCTTCAGGCTTGAGCTGTGTGTGCCCGGTGAGGTGACAGCCCCCTCGCGAGAGCTGTGGGTGGCCTCCAAGGCATGACCATCGTTGAGGCTGGGCCGTCTGGCCGCGGTGCGGGTCCTCGCTCTTTCCCGGACCTCACCTGCGGCGATGCTCCAAGATCCCGTCCACGCCTCGTCCACAGACCCCGACATACGCCCGCTTCGGGCCGCATACGCCTGCACATACGCGAAGACCCCGGCCTCAGCGTTTCCGCTGATGACGGGGTCTTTGGGCACCTCATGCAGGGTGCCCCCGGCAGGATTCGAACCTGCGCACACGGCTCCGGAGGCCGTTGCTCTATCCCCTGAGCTACGGGGGCGTGTCGGGCGGGAGCTGTTTGCTCGCGGCGACGGGTAGAACACTACCAGCTCCCTCGGGGTGTTCATGAACGGGTTTACGGGGGTGGGGAGGGGGTGGGTCGCCCGCACGGGGTGGAAGTGGGGAAAACCCGGACGCGGTGGCCGGTCCCGACCTACTCTCGAGTTGTGCCAGGCGCGTCTGGTCGGGTGCTTGTTGTGGACGACAACAAGGTCATCCGGCAGCTGATCAGGGTCAACCTCGAGCTTGAGGGTCTCGAGGTCGTGACCGCGTCCGATGGTGCCGAGTGTCTGGATGTCGTTCATCAGGTGCGGCCCGATCTCGTGACCCTCGATGTCGTCATGCCCCGGCTGGACGGTCTGCGGACGGCCGCCCGGCTGCGGTCCGATCCGCTGACGCGTGATCTTCCCCTCGCGATCATCAGTGCGTGCACCCAGTACGAGGTCGAGGCCGGCCTCGAAGTCGGCGTCGACGCGTTCCTCGCCAAGCCTTTCGAACCCGACGAACTCGTCGCCCTCGTACGGCGGTTGCTGGAGGGGGAAGGGCGGGAGAGCGGTACTCGTGGTGGGGGTGGGGGAGTCGGCGGCTCTCTGGGGGTCGGGCTGGGGCTCGGGACCGTTCTCGGGGCCGGGGGAGGCGGCGTGGGGGCCGGGCAGGGAAGTGGGGGGACTGCCGGCGAGTAGCGGGGGCGACGGCGGCGAATGGCGTGGCTGTCGTGTGCCGTTACGGGCTGTTCGTGTGTGCTTGCGGCCTTCGGCGTCCACATCCCGGACCCTCCCCAAACCGACTCGCCTACCCACCCCCCTCCTCCCCTACGCTTGTCCCGTGACCCCCGTCGAGCTCTCCCGCACCGTGCTGCACGCGGTGCGCCGTGCTGTCGACGCCGGAGAGCTGAGTGTGGCCGTTCCTGAGCGGGCGGTGGTCACTCCGCCCGGGCCGGGAGGGGCCGGGGACTACGCGACGAACATCGCCCTTCAGCTGGCCCGTCCGGCCGGGCAGCCACCCCTGCGCGTCGCCGAGGTGCTGCGGCCGTATCTCGCCGGCGCAGCAGGGGTCACCGGCGTCGAGATCACCGGGCCCGGCTTCCTCAACATCAGCCTCGATCACCTCGCCTCCGCCACCGGCCTCGTGCAGCGGATCCGCCGGGAAGGGCTCCGGTACGGGCACACCGACACCCTCGCCGGTCACGTCCTCGAACTGCGCGTGCCGTTCGAGGTCCGGGCCGAGGTCCTCGCCGACGCGCTCGCACGGATCGTCGCGTCGCAGGGCGGGCGCGTCGCCACTCATCATCGTCCGCCCGGCCCCCTGGACGAGGGCGGCCGCCCCGAGCCCGTCGGCCTCTCCCGGCATCACGCGCCCCTCGAGCTCCGTCCGCATCCCGCCCCCGAGGACCCCACCCCCCTCGGTCTCGACGCCGCATGCTGGGCGCTGCTTCACCCCGCCCCCCACGACCGCCCGCGCATCACCGCCGATCACCTGGTCCAGCGCGAGAGCAACCCCCTCTTCCGGGTCCGCTACGCACACGCCCGTACCCGGGCCCTCACCCGCAACGCCGCCGACCTCGGCTTCACCGCGGAGCCCGGTCCCGTAGACCTGTCGGGTGGAACGTCCGTGGGCGTGTCGAGTCTGCGTGAAGACCCGTCGGGTGGAGCGTGCGGAGGGGGGAATGCGGCGGCGGCACAGGATGCCGGGCATCCTGCCCTTTCCGTCTCGTCCGTCTCGTCCGTCTCGTCCGTCTCGTCCGTCTCGTCCGTCTCGTCCGTCTCGTCCGTCTCGTCCGTCTCGTCCGTCCCGCCACAGCCCCCGTACGCCTCCCCGGACACCCCCCCTGCCGTCAGCCCGCCCGGAGCCCCTCTGGCGGTCACCCCGCCCACCACCCCGTCGGCGGTGGCTCCGACCTCCGCTGCCCCGGCGGTCACTCCGCCCGCAGCACCCCTGGCGGTCACCCCACCCCCCCACCCGCCCGCGGCGACCCCGTCCGCCACCCCCCTCGGGCCGCTCACCACCCCCACCCCCCAGGCCACCCCCCTCCTCACCCTCCTCGCCGACTACCCCCGCATCCTCGCCACCGTCACCACCCTCCCCCGCCCGGACGCCGTTGCCGCGCCCTCGCGGCTTGCGCGGTATCTCGTCGGGCTTGCGGACGCCACCCTTGTCCTGCTGCCCGTCGTTCTCCCGGTCGGTGAGGAGAAACCCTCGGCCGCCCACCGTGCCCGGCTCGCGCTTGCCGAAGCCGCCGGGACGGTGCTGGCCGGCGGCCTGTCCCTGCTCGGCATCGACGCACCCGACCACCTCTGAATCACTTCTGAGAGAGCACGCCCACGATGAGCCGTTCCGCCCACCCCGCCGGGCCCCGTCACGCCGATGTCCTCCCCGAGGGCCACTACTCCGCGCCGCCCACCGACCTCAACGCCCTCGACCCCAAGGTGTGGGCGCAGACCGTGCACCGTGACGCGGACGGTGTCGTCACCGTCGGCGGTGTCGACGTCAAGGCGCTCGCCGAGCAGCACGGGACGCCGGCCTACATCCTCGACGAGACCGACTTCCGGGAGCGGGCCCGCGCCTGGCGTACCGCCTTCGGGACCGACGCCGACGTGTTCTACGCCGGGAAGGCGTTCCTCTCGCGGGCCGTCGTGCGGTGGCTGCACGAGGAGGGGCTCAACCTCGACGTGTGCTCCGGTGGGGAGCTCGCGACCGCTCTGTCGGCCGGGATGCCCGCCGACCGCATCGCCTTCCACGGCAACAACAAGTCGAAGGACGAGATCGAGAGGGCCATCCGCGCGGGGGTCGGGCGGATCGTGCTCGACTCCTTCCAGGAGATCGTCCGGGTCGCCCACATCGCCGAGTCGCTCGGCAAGCGGCAGCGGGTGCAGATCCGTATCACCGTGGGGGTGGAGGCGCACACCCACGAGTTCATCGCCACCGCCCACGAGGACCAGAAGTTCGGGATCCCGCTGGCCGGCGGGCAGGCCGCCGAGGCGGTGCGGCGCGCTCTGCAGCTCGACGGGATCGAGCTCATCGGGATCCACTCGCACATCGGGTCGCAGATCTTCGACATGTCGGGCTTCGAGGTGGCCGCCCACCGGGTCGTGGGGCTGCTGAAGGACATCCGTGACGAGCACGGGGTGGAGCTGCCCGAGATCGACCTCGGGGGCGGGCTCGGGATCGCGTACACCAGCGACGACGACCCCCGCGAGCCGCACGAGATCGCCAAGGCCCTCACCGAGATCGTCACGCGTGAGTGCGAGGCGGCCCGGCTCGGCACCCCCCGTATCTCCGTCGAGCCGGGGCGCGCCATCGTCGGGCCGACCGCCTTCACGCTCTACGAGGTCGGCACCATCAAGCCGCTCGACGGGCTGCGGACGTACGTCTCCGTCGACGGCGGCATGTCGGACAACATCCGGACGGCGCTGTACGACGCCGAGTACAGCGTGGCGCTCGTCTCCCGCACCTCCGACGCCCCGCCGATGCTGGCCCGGGTCGTGGGCAAGCACTGCGAGAGCGGGGACATCGTGGTCAAGGACGCGTTCCTGCCGTCCGACCTGGCGCCGGGCGACCTGATCGCCGTACCGGCCACGGGCGCGTACTGCCGGTCCATGGCCAGCAACTACAACCATGTGCTGCGGCCCCCGGTCGTCGCCGTGTCCGACGGCGCGTCGCGGGTCATCGTCCGGCGGGAGACGGAGGAGGACCTTCTGCGGCTCGATGTCGGGTGAGGGAAAAGCCGAAGACGAACGAAAAAAAGGGGGCGGGAGAATCTTCTGTCTGTCGCCCCTGTGAAAATGAAATCAATGTCTCACGATCCGGACCGGGGATAGAAACTGCGGTCCGGTGAAGGAGACTGGTCCCACCGTAGACGGTATGAGGAAACGAGGTCGGATGATGCGTACGCGTCCGCTGAAGGTGGCGCTGCTGGGCTGTGGAGTGGTCGGCTCAGAGGTGGCGCGCATCATGACGACGCACGCCGACGACCTCGCGGCGCGGATCGGTGCCCCGGTGGAGCTCGCGGGCGTGGCCGTGCGGCGGCCCTCGAAGGTGCGCGACGGCATCGACCCGGCCCTCGTCACCACCGACGCGACCGCCCTCGTCAAACGCGGCGACATCGACGTCGTGGTCGAGGTCATCGGCGGGATCGAGCCCGCCCGCACCCTCATCACCACCGCCTTCGAGCACGGCGCCTCCGTCGTCTCCGCCAACAAGGCCCTCCTCGCCCAGGACGGCGCCGCCCTGCACGCCGCCGCCGACGAGCACGACAAGGACCTCTACTACGAGGCCGCCGTCGCCGGTGCCATCCCGCTGATCCGGCCGCTGCGCGAGTCCCTCGCCGGCGACAAGATCAACCGGGTGATGGGCATCGTCAACGGGACGACCAACTTCATCCTCGACAAGATGGACTCGTCGGGGGCCGGCTATCAGGAGGCCCTCGACGAGGCGACCGCCCTCGGGTACGCCGAGGCCGATCCCACGGCCGACGTGGAGGGCTTCGACGCCGCCGCCAAGGCCGCCATCCTCGCCGGGATCTCCTTCCACACGCGCGTGCGCCTCGACGACGTCTACCGCGAGGGCATGACCGAGGTCACCGCGGCGGACTTCGCCTCCGCCAAGGAGATGGGCTGCACCATCAAGCTGCTCGCCATCTGCGAGCGGGCGGCCGACGGCGGGTCCGTGACCGCGCGGGTGCACCCCGCCATGATTCCGCTGAACCACCCGCTGGCCTCGGTGCGCGGTGCCTACAACGCCGTGTTCGTCGAGTCGGACGCGGCCGGTCAGCTGATGTTCTACGGTCCCGGCGCCGGCGGTGCTCCCACCGCCTCCGCCGTGCTCGGCGACCTCGTCGCCGTCTGCCGCAACCGGCTCAGCGGGGCAACGGGGCCCGGCGAGTCGGCGTATGCCGCCCTGACCGTGTCTCCGATGGGTGACGTCGTCACGCGTTACCACATCAGCCTGGACGTGGCCGACAAGCCGGGCGTTCTCGCCCAGGTGGCCACCGTCTTCGCGGAGCACGGCGTATCGATCGACACGGTGCGCCAGCAGGGCAAGGACGGCGAGGCCTCCCTCGTCGTCGTCACCCACCGCGCGTCCGACGCATCCCTCACCGGGACCGTCGAGGCGTTGCGTCAGCTCGACACCGTGCGGGGTGTCGCCAGCATCATGCGGGTTGAAGGAGAGTAACCAGCAATGACCCACCAGTGGCGCGGAATCATCGAGGAGTACCGGGACCGGCTGCCGGTATCCGACACCACGCCGGTCGTGACGCTCCGTGAGGGCGGCACGCCCCTCGTGCCCGCGCAGGTGCTCTCCGAGCGCACGGGCTGCGAGGTCCACCTCAAGGTGGAGGGCGCCAACCCCACGGGGTCCTTCAAGGACCGCGGTATGACCATGGCGATCAGCAAGGCCAAGGAGGAGGGGGCGAAGGCGGTCATCTGCGCCTCCACCGGAAACACCTCCGCCTCCGCGGCCGCCTACGCGGTCCGGGCCGGCATGGTGTCCGCCGTGCTCGTGCCGCAGGGCAAGATCGCGCTCGGCAAGATGGGGCAGGCGCTCGTCCACGGCGCGCAGATCCTCCAGGTCGACGGCAACTTCGACGACTGCCTCACCCTCGCCCGGGCGCTCAGCGACAACTACCCCGTCGCCCTGGTCAATTCGGTCAATCCGGTGCGTATCGAGGGGCAGAAGACGGCCGCGTTCGAGATCGTGGACATGCTGGGCGACGCCCCGGACATCCATGTCCTGCCGGTCGGCAACGCGGGCAACATCACCGCGTACTGGAAGGGCTACAAGGAGTACGCCGGGGACGGGATCGCCGGCCGGACGCCCCGCATGTGGGGTTTCCAGGCGTCCGGCTCCGCGCCCATCGTGCGCGGTGAGATCGTCAAGGACCCGTCGACCCTCGCCACCGCGATCCGCATCGGCAACCCGGCGTCCTGGCAGTTCGCGCTGGCCGCTCGGGACGAGTCCGGCGGTCTCATCGACGAGGTGACGGACCGTGAGATCCTGCGCGCCTACCGGCTGTTGGCCGCGCAGGAGGGCGTGTTCGTGGAGCCCGCGTCCGCCGCGTCGGTGGCCGGTCTGCTGAAGGCCGCCGAGCAGGGCAAGGTCGACCCGGGACAGCGGATCGTCTGCACGGTCACCGGCAACGGTCTGAAGGACCCGGGCTGGGCCACCGAGGGCGCCCCGCGTCCCCTCGTCGTCCCGGTCGACGCGGCGGCGGCAGCCGCCCGCCTCGGCCTGGCCTGACACTCCGCGGCAGAGGCAGGGCCCGTCGCGAAAGCGGGGCCCGGCGCGCGACGTCCGTCACGGTCGTCCACTGCCCTGAGGGCATGGGGGGCCACTCGCCGTACCGCCCGCGAGCCCGAGTACGTCCGGTACGAGGGCTTTCGGGCGGCACGCCGAGAGCACCCTCCCCCGCGCGCGGCTTCGCTCGCGCGGGAGGGGCCCCGCGGCGCCGTGCGGCCGCCCCGCGGGCGACGCCGCCACTGCCGGACCAGGCTCTAACCTGGGAACGGGTGCACAAGGGGCTTACGACACGCATCGTGCGCCTCCTGTGCGCCCTATGTCGCCGCGGAAGCAACCTTCGCTAGGCTGTACTGAACCCGCCCGCCGCATATGCCGCAGCGCCGCGTCACCCTCGCGGCCCCGGGGTTCTCAGCCACGTATCGAATATCGGTGTCGAATGCCGAGTCGTATGTCGTTCGACAGTCACGCAGCTCAAGGAGAGTCATCGAGAGATGGCCGGTCCCGCCTTCCGCGCCGCCCCCGTCCGGGTGCGCGTTCCCGCCACCAGCGCCAACCTCGGCCCGGGCTTCGACGCCTTCGGCCTCGCGCTGGGGCTCTACGACGACGTGGTCGTCCGGGTGGCCGACTCCGGGCTGCACATCGACATCGCCGGCGAGGGCAGTGAGACCCTGCCGCGTGACGAGAAGCACCTCCTCGTCCGTTCCCTGCGCACCGCCTTCGACGTCCTGGGCGGCCAGCCGCGCGGCCTGGAGATCGTCTGCGCCAACCGCATCCCGCACGGCCGCGGCCTCGGTTCCTCCTCCGCCGCGATCTGCGCCGGCATCGTCGCCGCGCGCGCGGTGACCATAGGCGGCGAGTCCAAGCTCGACGACACCGCGCTGCTCGAGCTCGCGACCGAGATCGAGGGGCACCCGGACAACGTCGCCGCCTGTCTGCTCGGCGGATTCACCCTGTCCTGGATGGAGGCGGGCGCCGCACGCGCGATCCGGATGGAACCCGCCGATTCCATCGTTCCGGTGGTTTTCGTCCCCGGAAAGCCGGTTCTGACCGAAACGGCACGCGGTCTGCTCCCGCGCTCCGTGCCGCACGTCGACGCCGCCGCCAACGCGGGCCGTGCCGCCCTGCTCGTCGAGGCCCTGACCAGGCGCCCCGAGCTGTTGCTGCCCGCCACCGAGGACCGTCTCCACCAGGAGTACCGCGCCCCCGCCATGCCGGAGAGCGCCGCCCTGGTGGAGCGGCTGCGCGCCGACGGGATCCCCGCGGTGATCTCCGGCGCCGGCCCCACCGTGATGGCGCTGGCCGACGCCGGAACGGCCGACAAGGTCGAGGCCCTGGCGGGCGCGGACTGGGCCGCGAACCGGCTGGCGCTGGATCTGCAGGGTGCGAGCGTCCTGCCGCTGGCACCGGCTGGTGAAACGCACTCCGGCGACATTTAGTGCACGGTTGCCGGATTTCGAGAGGGGGAATGTTTGTTGGATCCGGTAGTGTTAACCTCAAGTCTGCACCCGACCCCACCATGGCGAGGTGCTTCGTGTCCCCGTCCGGGACAGACATTCTTCCGGGAGCTCCCCAAGCCGCACTGCGTTCCGTACGTCGTATCTGGGCAGTACGCCGTACACCGACGCTGAGCGGTCCGCAGGGCACGCTCCGGAATCGGTGCTACCGCGCAACGTGACACTGGGTGTCACGGAACGTCGAGGAAGCGCCATCACCAGCAAATCTCTCTTCCGCCTTTGCGGCGGACCACCGCCCCGGCTTCGCCACAGCAAGGACCGAAGTCGGACAGCACAACCGGTCGCCGAGCCAGACAGGCCGACGTCCGCTCCAGGGAAGGACCCTTCGTGAGCGACACCACCGATCTGATGGGCGCACGTGTCGAGGAGACCGCTGCCGCGCCCGCCACGGACGCCTCCGCGCCTGCCACCGGTGCCGGCTCCCGGCGGCGCCGCGGTACCGGCCTCGAGGGCATGGTGCTGGCCGAGCTGCAGCAGGTCGCATCCGGCCTGGGCATCAGGGGCACCGCGCGGATGCGCAAGAGCCAGCTGATCGAGGTCATCAAGGAGGCGCAGGCCGGAGGCGGCGCCGCCCCGGCGAAGGCCGAGGCTTCCGCCACCGAGACCAAGCCCAAGCGCCGCGCCACCTCCAAGGCCCGCACCGGCGATGACGTCGCCGAGAAGAAGGCGGACGCCGCCCCCAAGGCCGAGGCCGCCGCCGAGAAGGCCGTGGCCCAGCAGCAGATCGAGATCCCCGGCCAGCCGGCCGGCGCCGACGCCCCCGTCGAGCGCCGCCGTCGCCGCGCCACCGCCGAGGCGGGCAGCCCCGAGACGGTCGTCGCCGAGGCCAAGAGCGAGTCCAAGGCCGAGACTTCCGCCCAGCCGCAGGCCGAGGCCAGGTCCGCCGACGCCGGTGAGGCCGAGGGCCGCCGCCGTGACCGCCGTGAGCGCGGCCGGGACCGTGACGGCCGCCGCGGCAAGGGCGACGAGCAGCAGGGCGGCCAGCAGCAGCGCGGCCAGCAGAGCCAGCAGCAGGGCCGCCAGGACCGTAACGCCGGTCCGCAGGACGACGACGACTTCGAGGGCGGCCGCCGTGGCCGCCGCGGCCGCTACCGGGACCGCCGTGGCCGCCGTGGGCGTGACGAGATCGGCGCCGCCGAGCCGCAGCTCGCCGAGGACGACGTCCTGATCCCCGTCGCGGGCATCCTGGACATCCTCGACAACTACGCCTTCATCCGGACCTCCGGCTACCTGCCGGGCCCGAACGACGTGTACGTCTCCCTCGCCCAGGTCCGCAAGAACGGCCTGCGCAAGGGTGACCACATCACCGGTGCGGTCCGTCAGCCCAAGGAAGGCGAGCGCCGCGAGAAGTTCAACGCGCTGGTCCGCCTCGACTCCGTCAACGGCATGGCGCCCGAACACGGCCGTGGCCGCCCGGAGTTCAACAAGCTGACCCCGCTGTACCCGCAGGACCGCCTCCGTCTGGAGACCGACCCGGGCGTCCTCACCACGCGGATCATCGACCTCGTGTCGCCGATCGGCAAGGGCCAGCGCGGTCTGATCGTGGCCCCGCCGAAGACCGGCAAGACCATGATCATGCAGGCGATCGCCAACGCGATCACCCACAACAACCCCGAGTGCCACCTGATGGTCGTCCTCGTCGACGAGCGTCCGGAAGAGGTCACCGACATGCAGCGGTCGGTCAAGGGCGAGGTCATCTCCTCGACCTTCGACCGCCCGGCCGAGGACCACACCACCGTCGCCGAGCTCGCCATCGAGCGCGCCAAGCGTCTGGTGGAGCTGGGCCACGACGTCGTCGTGCTGCTCGACTCGATCACGCGTCTGGGCCGTGCGTACAACCTCGCCGCCCCGGCCTCCGGCCGCATCCTGTCCGGTGGTGTCGACTCGACGGCCCTGTACCCGCCGAAGCGCTTCTTCGGTGCGGCCCGCAACATCGAGGACGGCGGCTCGCTGACCATCCTCGCCACCGCCCTGGTGGACACCGGGTCCCGCATGGACGAGGTGATCTTCGAGGAGTTCAAGGGCACCGGCAACATGGAGCTCAAGCTCGACCGGAAGCTCGCCGACAAGCGCATCTTCCCGGCGGTGGACGTCGACGCGTCCGGCACCCGCAAGGAGGAGATCCTGCTCGGCGCCGAGGAGCTCGGCATCGTGTGGAAGCTGCGCCGGGTGCTGCACGCGCTCGACCAGCAGCAGGCGATCGAGCTGCTCCTCGACAAGATGAAGCAGACCAAGTCGAACGCCGAGTTCCTGATGCAGATCCAGAAGACGACGCCGTCGCCGGGCAACGGCGACTGAGCAACAGCGTCCTCAAGGGCCGCCCCCTGTCACTCCTGTGACAGGGGGCGGCCCTTTGGCGCAGAGAGGGATGGGTGCGGCACGCACCCCTTCACTCATCTCTCCATGGGGGACCTCTTTGCGCACGCCCTTGTCCGTGAGCGGCCGGCACAGACGCCGGATACGGATCGCCCTGCCCGTCGCCGCGGCCGCCCTGGCCGCCGCGGTCGCCGGCGCGCTCGTGACGACGTCCGCGGGGGCGGCCACGGCGACGCCGACGCCGGCCCAGAGCGCGCCGTCGAACGCCGAGCTCACCGAGCGCCTCGCGATCGCCCTCGCCGGCGACGACACCGCGGGGGAGACGTCCTCGAAGGCGTCCCTGAGCGCGAGCACCGGCTCCGGCTCCACGACGGTCGACCCGAAGATCATCGGCGGGCAGACGACGACCATCTCCAGCGCGCCCTGGATGGCCCAGCTCTGGTACGGCGACGACCGGGGCACCGCCACCACCAGCGACGACATCGGCTTCTTCTGCGGTGGCGCGGTCATCGCCCCGACGAAGATCCTCACCGCCGCCCACTGCACCTACGGCTACAACTGGAAGGCGCACGGCACCATCGTCACCGGCACCTCCCAGCTGCTGTCCCTGGACGCCGGCGGCAACCTCGACCCGCACGGGGGCACCCTGTCCGGTGTCTGGCGGCAGTGGGTGTACCCGTCGTACGACGAGGCGGCCATCGACGGCGACCTCGCCGTCCTGACGCTTCCGGACCCCGTCGACGTGACGCCGATCCCGATGACGACGGCCGGTGACAGCACCTCGTACGCGGCCGGCACCGTCGCGAAGGTCTACGGCTGGGGGCGCACCAGCTCCACCAGCGACGACATCTCCGACACCCTGAAGACGGCCGACCTGCCGATCCAGTCCAACACCACCTGCTCGGGCTACTACGGCAGCTGGTTCGTCGCGGGCCACATGGTGTGCGCGGGCGAGCCCGCCACCGGCTCCGACACCGGCACCACCTCCGCCTGCAACGGCGACTCCGGAGGCCCGCTGGTCGTCGGCGACAAGGTCGTGGGTGTCGTCTCGTGGGGCGTGAAGGACTGCGTCGAGGCGGGCGCCTACAGCGTCTTCACGAAGCTGACCACGTACGTCCCCGCCGCGTATCCGCGCGTCGACGACGCCAACCTCAGCGGCGACCACAAGGCCGACCTGCTGGTCCGCAGCTCCTCCACGAAGACCGGCTACGAGCTGGACTCCAAGGGCACCTCGCTGGCCACCCGCGAGAGCCTGGGCTCCTTCAGCGCCTGGAACCTTGTGCTGCAGAGCGACCTGGACCGGGACGGCTACCAGGACCTCATCCGGCGCCGCGCCTCCGACGGAGACGTCTACTGGCGGCACTGGGTGCCCTCCAGCGGCACGTACGTCAGCAACCTGATCGGCGACAACTGGAACAGCCGCCTGGCGATCGTCGCACCCGGTGACGTCACCGGCGACAACCTGCCGGACGTGCTGACCGTGGACTCCGCGGGCGTGCTGTGGATCCACCCGGGCCAGGGCAACGGCAAGCTCGGCACGGCGGTGAAGGTCTCCTCCGGCTGGAACCAGTACAACTTCGTACGCGGCCACGGCGACTTCAGCAACGACGGCAGGGCCGACCTGCTCGCCCGGGACAAGAGCACCGGCGCGGTCTACCTCTACAAGGGCACCGGCAAGGCCGGCACGGGCGCCTTCGCGACCCGGGTCAAGGTGCGGACGTGGAGCACCACCACGTACAACGCCGTCGACGCCGTCGGGGACGTCGACGGCGACGGCAAGGCCGACTTCCTGGCCCGGACGCCGGCCGGCACGCTCTACCTCTACAAGGGCACCGGAAAGGCCACCAGCGAGATCTTTGCCACAAGGGTGTCGCTCGGTACCACTTTCAAGCAGTACGACCTCTTCGGCTGAGTTCGGCCGAACGCCCAGGTGAGCGGGGGGCACCCCGCTCGGCTCCACACGCTCTGTGTCCGGTCTGCCACTGATCGGACACAGAGCGTCGTGCAACCCTGTTCCGAGTTTCCCCGTCTGACCGGGCGGAGTGACGATGGTGAGGTTGCACGAGAACAGAGGAGCACATGTCCGCCGAGAGCACGCCGGAGCCCGGCATACCGGGTGAGGCCGGCACAACGGGTGGCAGCGACAGGGGTCCGCGACGCCGCCACCGCAAGCAGCGGAGCCGGCGCAAGGGCCTGCTGGTGACGGCATGGACGGCCGCGGGCATCGTCGTCCTGGGCGGCACCGGGGCGGGCTACCTGTATTTCAAGCTCAACGGCAACATCAAGAGCGTCGACATCGACCAGGCGCTGGGCACCGACCGGCCCACGAAGATCGACAACGGTTCCGAGAACATCCTCGTCCTCGGCTCGGACAGCCGCTCCGGCTCCAACAGGAAGCTCGGCGGCGGCACCGACGACGGCAGCGCCCGCTCCGACACGGCGATGATCATCCACGTCTACGAGGGCCACCGGCGGGCCAGCGTGGTCTCCCTCCCGCGCGACACCCTCATCGACCGGCCGGCCTGCACCGACCCCCAGGGCGCCGAGCACGACGCGGCGAACGGCGTGATGTTCAACTCGGCGTACACGACGGGCGGCGCGGCCTGTGCCGTGAAGACGGTCGAGTCGATCAGCGGCATCCGCATGGACCACTACCTCGAGGTCGACTTCGCCGGCTTCGAGAAGCTGATCGACGAGCTGGGCGGCGTCGAGGTCACCACCACGAAGGCCATCGACGACCCCGACAGCCATCTGAAGCTCAAGGCCGGCACCCACACGCTGAACGGCGAGCAGGCCCTCGGTCTGGTCCGCACCCGGCACGGCGTCGGCGACGGCTCCGACCTCGGCCGCATCCAGCTCCAGCAGGCCTTCATCAAGGCCCTGGTCGACCAGGTCAGGCACGTCGGGATCTTCACCAGCCCGAAGAAGCTCTACAACCTCGCCGACACCGCGACCAAGGCCGTCACCACCGACTCCGACCTCGGCACGGTCAACTCCCTGATGTCCTTCGCGAACGGTCTCAAGGGCATCAGCGCGTCCAAGATGCACATGGTCACCATGCCGGTCCGGTACGACCCCGCGAACCCCAACCGCGTCATCGTCCTGAAGTCCAAGGCCGAGCAGGTCTGGACGGCCCTGAAGAACGACCGCCCGATCCCGGCGTCGGCCACGACGGGCACGGCGACCGGGGAGGCCAAGGGCGTCGTGACGTCGTCCTGAGGGTGTGGGCAACCGCGCGGCAGGTCACCGCCGGCCCGCGGGGAATAGAACGCGGCAACCCCCGGTTTTGGGGGATGGCGCCAGTCCTGGCAGACTGGTACGTCGGCTCCGGTTCACGCTTCCGTATCCCGCGGACGGCGACCCGGCGCCCTCCCGAAACTAGGAGACACCTTGAAGCGCGACATCCACCCCGAGTACGTCGAGACGCAGGTCAGCTGCACCTGTGGCGCGTCGTTCACCACCCGCAGCACGATCGAGAGCGGCACCATCCGCGCCGACGTCTGCTCCGAGTGCCACCCGTTCTACACGGGCAAGCAGAAGATCCTCGACACCGGTGGCCGTGTGGCCCGCTTCGAGGCCCGCTTCGGCAAGGCCGCCGGCTCCAAGAAGTAGCGAGCCCTCTTTCGCCGGTCCACGGTCGCGCCCCCGCCCGGGGTGTGCCCGGGACCGGCGTTTTTGGTCGTTCGCCTTCATCCACGCAACGCATTTCAGGAGCCCACCATGTTCGAGGCCGTCGAGGAGTTGGTCGGAGAGCACGCCGACCTCGAGAAGAAGCTCGCCGACCCGTCGGTGTTCGCCGACCAGGCCAACGCGCGCAAGCTGAACAAGCGCTACGCCGAGCTCACCCCGATCGTCGCCACGTACCGCTCCTGGAAGCAGACCGGCGACGACATCGAGACCGCGCGCGAGTTCGCCGCCGACGACCCGGACTTCGTCGCCGAGGTCAAGGTCCTGGAGAAGCAGCGCGAGGAGCTCACGGAGAAGCTGCGGCTGCTGCTGGTCCCGCGCGACCCGAGTGACGACAAGGACGTCATCCTGGAGATCAAGGCGGGCGCCGGCGGCGACGAGTCGGCCCTCTTCGCGGGAGACCTCCTGCGCATGTATCTCCGGTACGCCGAGCGCGTCGGCTGGAAGACCGAGATCATCGACGCCACCGAGTCCGAACTGGGCGGCTACAAGGACGTCCAGGTCGCGGTCAAGACCAAGGGCGGCCAGGGCGCCACCGAGCCCGGACAGGGCGTCTGGGCGCGGCTGAAGTACGAGGGCGGCGTGCACCGGGTGCAGCGCGTCCCGGCGACCGAGTCGCAGGGGCGGATCCACACCTCCGCCGCCGGCGTCCTCGTCACCCCCGAGGCAGAGGAGGTCGACGTCGAGATCAACCCGAACGACCTGCGGATCGACGTCTACCGCTCCTCCGGGCCGGGCGGGCAGTCCGTGAACACCACCGACTCCGCCGTGCGCATCACGCACATCCCGACCGGGGTCGTCGCCTCCTGCCAGAACGAGAAGAGCCAGCTGCAGAACAAGGAGCAGGCGATGCGTATCCTGCGCTCCAGGCTGCTCGCGGCGGCTCAGGAGGAGGCGGAGCGCGAGGCCGCCGACGCCCGCCGCAGCCAGGTCCGCACCGTCGACCGCTCCGAGAAGATCCGCACGTACAACTTCCCGGAGAACCGCATCTCGGACCACCGCGTCGGCTTCAAGGCGTACAACCTGGACCAGGTCCTGGACGGCGACCTCGACGCGGTGATCCAGGCCTGCGTCGACGCGGACTCCGCGGCGAAGCTCGCGGCCGCCTAAGAGGCACGTACGCACGACCCAGTACGACACGGAGGACTTGCGTGAACCTGCTGCTCTCGGAGGTGGCCCAGGCCACCCAGCGGCTGGCCGACGCCGGCGTGCCCTCGCCGCGCAACGACGCGGAGGAGCTCGCCGCGTTCGTGCACGGCGTGAAGCGCGGCGAACTCCACTCCGTGCGGGACTCCGACTTCGACGCCCGCTACTGGGAGGCCATCGCCCGGCGTGAGCAGCGCGAGCCGCTGCAGCACATCACCGGGCTGGCCTACTTCCGCTACCTGGAGCTCCAGGTCGGCCCGGGCGTCTTCGTCCCGCGTCCCGAGACCGAGTCGGTCGTGGGGTGGGCCATAGACGCCGTACGCGCCATGGACGTCGTGGAGCCCCGCATCGTCGATCTGTGCACGGGCTCCGGCGCCATCGCGCTCGCCCTCGCCCAGGAGGTCCCGCGCTCCCGGGTGCACGCCGTGGAGCTGTCCGAGGACGCCCTGGTGTGGACCCGCAAGAACATGGAGGGGTCCAGGGTCGACCTGCGTCAGGGCAACGCCCTGGACGCCTTCCGCGACCTCGACGGGCACGTCGACCTGGTCATCTCCAACCCGCCGTACATCCCGCTGACGGAATGGGAGTACGTCGCTCCCGAGGCGCGGGACTACGACCCCGACATGGCCCTGTTCTCCGGCGAGGACGGCCTCGATCTCATCCGTGGTCTGGAACGGACCGCACACCGGCTCCTGCGTCCGGGCGGTGTCGTCGTCATCGAGCACGCCGACACCCAGGGCGGTCAGGTGCCGTGGATCTTCACCGAGGAGCGGGGCTGGGCCGACGCGGCCGACCACCCCGACCTCAACAACCGCCCCCGCTTCGCGACCGCCCGCAGGGCGATGCCGTGAACACCACCCCGACCCACCACCCGCAGCAGTACGTGCACGAGGAGGCCCGCTAGACATGGCTCGGCGATACGACACCAACGACGCGACCGACCGTGTGACCGGTCTGCGCGAGGCCGCGTCCGCCGTCCGCCGTGGCGAGCTCGTGGTCCTTCCGACCGACACGGTGTACGGCATCGGCGCGGACGCGTTCTCCAAGGAGGCCGTCGGCGACCTGCTCGAGGCCAAGGGCCGGGGCCGCAACATGCCCACCCCCGTCCTCATCGGCTCCCCGAACACCCTGCACGGCCTGGTCACGGACTTCTCCGAGCTGGCCTGGGAGCTGGTCGACGCGTTCTGGCCGGGCGCGCTCACGCTCGTCGCCAAGCACCAGCCGTCCCTGCAGTGGGACCTGGGCGACACCCGCGGCACGGTCGCCGTGCGCATGCCGCTGCACCCGGTCGCCATCGAGCTGCTGACCGAGGTCGGGCCCATGGCCGTCTCCTCCGCCAACCTCACCGGCCACCCTGCGCCGGAGAACTGCGACTACGCCCAGGAGATGCTCGGCGACTCCGTCTCGGTCTACCTCGACGGCGGCCCGACCCCCGGCAACGTCCCGTCCTCCATCGTCGACGTCAGCCGCGAGGTGCCGCTGCTGCTGCGCGAGGGGGCGATCTCCGCGGACGAACTGCGGAAGGTCGTACCCGACCTCGAGGTGGCGAATTGACGGCCCCTGACGCGGGGCGTGGCATAGGCAACGGGGAAAGCGCCGCGGAGATCACGACGACCTTCGTCGGACTGCCGCGCGACACCTTCCGCATCCTCCACGTCAGCACCGGCAACGTCTGCCGCTCGCCGATCACCGAGCGGCTGACCCGGCATTTCGTGTCGCAGCGGCTCGGGGTGCTGGGCGGTGGGCTGATCGTGGAGAGCGCGGGCACCTGGGGCCACGAGGGCGCGCCGATGGAGGCCAACGCGGAGACCGTGCTGGCCGACTTCGGCGCGGACGCGACCGGCTTCGTCGGCCGTGAGCTCCTCGACGAGCACGTCATCATGGCGGACCTGGTCCTGACGGCCACCCGCGATCACCGCGCCCAGGTCATCTCCATGGGCCACTCGGCGGGCCTGCGCACCTTCACCCTCAAGGAGTTCACCCGCCTGGTGAACGCGATAGACCCCGCCACGCTGCCGCCGTTGGAGGAAGGCCTGGTGCTGCGGGCTCGTGCGCTGGTGCGTGCGGCGGCGGCGTTGCGGGGGTGGCTGCTGGCTCCGACGGCGGAGGCGGACGAGGTGTACGACCCGTACGGGGCGCCGTTGCCGTTCTTCCGGTCGATCGGTGACGAGATACACCAGGCCCTGGACCCGGTGGTGACGGCGCTGACGGGTGTGGCGGCCCGGGCCTGAGGCGGTTCGGGGTGAGCCGGCGGGCGGAGTCCGCCGCAGCGGCCCGCTGCCCGTAAGGCCCGTCAGGGCCGAGCGGTGCGAGGGGCGCGTCGGGGAATGGGCCCCCGCCACGCTGCCGCCGTTGGAGGAAGGCCTGGTGCTGCGGGCTCGTGCGCTGGTGCGTGCGGCGGCGGCGTTGCGGGGGTGGCTGCTGGCTCCGACGGCGGAGGCGGACGAGGTGTACGACCCGTACGGGGCGCCGTTGCCGTTCTTCCGGTCGATCGGTGACGAGATACATCAGGCGCTGGACCCGGTGGTGACGGCGCTGACGGGTGTGGCGGCCCGGGCCTGAGCCCGGTCCGGGGCGGGGGCGGGGAATGCCGGGCGGGTTGTGCGTGCCGGGCCTACATTGGACGTACGTCACCGTCGACGCCCCGGAGTTCGTCATGTCGGTCACCCATGCCCCCGTCGCGGCCGATGTCCTGCGTCGGCAGGATCCCGAGATGGCGGAGATCGTGCTCGGGGAGGGGGAGCGCCAGGCGTCGACCCTGCAGCTGATCGCCGCCGAGAACTTCTGCTCGCCGGCCGTGCTGGCCGCGCTCGGCTCGCCGCTCGTCAACAAGTACGCGGAAGGGTATCCGGGGCACCGGCACCACGGGGGCTGCGAGATCGTCGACGTCGCCGAGCGCCTCGCGGTGGACCGGGCGAAGCGGCTGTTCGGAGCCGAGCACGCCAATGTGCAGTCCCACTCCGGGTCGTCCGCCGTGCTGGCCGCGTACGCCGCCCTGCTGCGCCCGGGGGACACCGTCCTCGCGCTGGGGCTGCCCTACGGCGGTCATCTCACCCACGGCTCGCCGGCCAACTTCTCCGGGCGCTGGTTCGACTTCGTGCCGTACGGGGTGGACGCGGAGACCGGGCTCATCGACCACGAGCAGGTGCGGACGCTGGCCCGCAGCCACCGGCCCAAGGCGATCGTGTGCGGCTCCATCGCCTACCCCCGCCACATCGACTACGCCTTCTTCCGGGCCGTGGCCGACGAGGTCGGTGCCTTCCTGATCGCCGACGCCGCCCATCCCATCGGGCTCGTCGCCGGGGGAGCGGCGCCCAGTCCGGTGCCGTACGCCGACATCGTCTGCGCCACCACCCACAAGGTGCTGCGGGGTCCGCGCGGCGGGATGATCCTGTGCGGCAGCGAGCTGGCGGAGCGGGTCGACCGGGCCGTCTTCCCGTTCACCCAGGGCGGCGCCCAGATGCACACCATCGCGGCGAAGGCGGTCGCGTTCGGCGAGGCGGCGACGCCGGCGTTCGCGGCGTACGCGCACCAGGTGATCGCCAACGCGCGGGTGCTCGCGGCCCGGCTGGAGAAGGAGGGGCTGGCCGTGACGACGGGCGGCACCGACACGCACCTGATCACCGCCGATCCCGCGCCCCTCGGCGTGGACGGCCGCTCCGCGCGCGGGCTGCTCGCGGCCGCCGGGATCGTCCTGGACTGCTGTGCGCTGCCGCACGCCGACCTGCGCGGGCTGCGGCTCGGCACGGCCGCGGTGACCACGCAGGGGATGCGCGAGGAGGAGATGGCGGGCATCGGGTCCTTGATGGCGGGCGTGCTGCGCCGGCAGGTGGACGCCAAGCGGGCCCGCGAGGAGGTGCGGGAACTGGCCCTGGCCTTCCCGCCGTACCCGGGGTGACGGAACACACACCCCCGGGCAACTCCGTACCACCGTAACGGTGTTACCGCCCGGTAGTGGACGGGCCCGGCGGCCCGGACCGACGGGCGTATCCCGGGCCGCAGGGGGTAGGCGCGCAGGCGTACGCGCCCCCGTGCACCCACGCTCACAGCCACACGTGCAACCATCGTCGCTACCCGGAAGTCCTCACACATATGCGCCGCGTGTGAGTCGATCGCTAGGGTGTGGGGCTGAGATGGCCAGCGAGACCTGTGGGGAAGCCCGTGCGTGAATACCTGCTGACGCTCTGCATCACGGCCGCGGTGACGTATCTGCTGACAGGGCCGGTACGGAAGTTCGCGATCGTGGCCGGAGCGATGCCGGAGATCAGGGCCCGTGACGTGCACCGGGAACCCACTCCGCGGCTCGGCGGGATCGCCATGTTCTTCGGGCTGTGCGCGGGTCTGCTGGTCGCCGACCACCTGACCAACCTCAACGAGGTCTTCGAGAAGTCGAACGAGCCGCGCGCCCTGCTCTCCGGCGCCGCGCTGATCTGGCTGATCGGCGTCCTGGACGACAAGTTCGAGATCGACGCGCTGATCAAACTGGGCGGCCAGATGATCGCCGCGGGCGTGATGGTCATGCAGGGTCTGACGATCCTGTGGCTGCCCATCCCGACCGTCGGCACGGTCGCGCTGACCCAGTGGCAGGGCACCCTGCTGACGGTGGCGCTGGTCGTGATCACCATCAACGCGGTCAACTTCGTGGACGGCCTCGACGGCCTCGCCGCCGGCATGGTGTGCATCGCCTCGGCCGCGTTCTTCATGTACACGTACCGCATCTGGTACTCGTACGGCATCGAGGCCGCCGCCCCGGCGACGCTGTTCGCGGCCATCCTGATGGGCATGTGCCTGGGCTTCCTGCCGCACAACATGCACCCCGCGCGGATCTTCATGGGCGACTCGGGCTCGATGCTGATCGGGCTGGTGCTGGCCGCCGGCGCGATCTCCGTCACGGGCAACGTCGACCCCGAAAGCCTCTTCGGCGGCTCCGAGCGGTCCACCGTCCACCAGATGGTGCCGGTCTACATCCCGCTGCTGATGCCGCTCACGATCATCGCGATCCCGGCCGCGGACCTGATCCTGGCGATCGTGCGCCGCACCTGGCGCGGTCAGTCGCCGTTCGCCGCGGACCGCGGGCATCTGCACCACCGGCTGCTGGAGATCGGCCACTCACACAGCCGCGCGGTGCTGATCATGTACTTCTGGTCGGCGCTGATCGCGTTCGGGGCGCTCGCCTACTCGGTCAACGCGGCGTCGATGTGGATCGTCCTCGGTGTCGTGTTCCTCAGCGCCCTGGGCCTGGTGCTGCTTCTGCTGCCGCGCTACACGCCGCGCACCCCGCGCTGGGCCGAGGCGTTCGTGCCGCCGCGCTACCGTCGCGGGCGCCGGCCCGCCGACGTCGCGGCGGAGGCCTCGCCCGTCGCCGCCGACGGGTCCGAGCCGGAGCCGCGTACGCCTGTGGCCGTCGGTGTCTCCGGGGTCAACGGAGCGACCGCCGTGGGCTCTCGTTCGCGGTCGGCAAGGTAAGAATCTGACTAGAGCATTGCCAAGTCGTGGGAGAAGCCCGCAGGGGCAAAGCTCCCCAATACCAGACAAGTGGGCGCTCTTTCTGCACAGACGCGCACAGTCAGTCTCATGTGTGACAGCAAGCACACCATCCAGGTAAAGACCTCATCAAATAGTTTGTGATACGGTTCACGAGAACCCCGGAGAGAGCCGAAGGACCGTAGTGCGACGGTCTCTTGGCCCGAGGTCGGCGTGAGGTCATTCGCCCCTCGAACCGGGACTACGCTCGTCCATGACGACACCCCTGCCCCCTTTGAAAGCGGAGTTGCCGCCATGCCGTCCAACGACGTCCGGATCCTGGCCCAGGCCGCCGTGCCCACAGCTGCCGTCGGTGCGATCGCCGCCGTTGTCAGCGGCGTGGTCGCGGGCGGCAAGGGAGCCATCGGGGCCGTTGTCGGCACGGTGATCGTGATCGCGTTCATGGGGATCGGCCTCTACGTCCTGCAGCGCACCGCCAAATCGCTCCCGCAGCTGTTCCAGGCCATGGGCCTGATGCTCTACGCGGCGCAGATCCTGCTGCTGTTCATCTTCATGGCCGCGTTCAAGAACACGACGCTGTTCAACCCCCGGGCCTTCGCCGTCACGCTCGTCGTCGCCACGATCGCGTGGATCGCCGCCCAGACGCGCGCGCACATGAAGGCCAAGATCCTTTACGTCGAACCCGATTCGGGCTCTTCCGCGACTTCGTCGAAGGGCGAGAAGCCCGAAAAATCGGGGCTCTCGTCGTGAGGGATAGGGCCGGGATAAAGACGCCTGAGAGATCCTGCTATCGTCCGGTGCCAACTGCGGCATCGCGGGCGCGGGCATCCGAGCTGACGCCTGCTCAATCGCGAGGCGAGATGCCCCCAAGCCGCCCCCACATCCGAAACACCAGTCCCGTGCCGAAACGCGGCCGTGCGCCGCGCCGACACAACGAGGTTGCCGTACCTATGCGCCACGACGAAGGAGCCCGCGGTGAGTGCTGACCCGACGCAGGTGCTCGCTTTCGAGACCGACTGCCACCTGTTCGACGGTTGTGGCTTCCCGGCTCCGGGCCTGCACTCGTTCCTGTTCGAGCCGCTCTTCGGCGACGCGGACGGCAACTCGTACTTCAACAAGACGATGCTGCTGGCGCTGCTCGGCTCGATCATCATCGTCGGCTTCTTCTGGGCCGCCTTCGCCCGCCCGAAGGTCGTCCCCGGCAAGCTCCAGATGGTCGCCGAGGCCGGCTACGACTTCGTCCGCCGCGGCGTCGTCTACGAGACCATCGGCAAGAAGGAAGGCGAGAAGTATGTACCGCTCGTCGTCTCGCTCTTCTTCTTCGTCTGGATGATGAACCTCTGGTCGATCATCCCGGTCGCCCAGTTCCCGGTCACCGCGATCATCTCCTACCCTGCGGTCCTCGCCGGCATCGTCTACATCCTGTGGGTCTCCCTGACCTTCAAGCGCCACGGCTTCGTCGGCGCCTTCAAGAACTTCACCGGCTACGACAAGTCCCTCGGCGCGGTCCTCCCGCTGTCGATGACGATCGAGCTGTTCTCGAACCTCCTCGTGCGGCCCTTCACCCACGCCGTCCGACTCTTCGCGAACATGTTCGCCGGTCACACCCTCCTGCTGCTCTTCACGATCGCCAGCTGGTACATGCTGAACGGCATCGGCATCGCCTACTCCGCCGTCTCGTTCGTGATGGTCATCGTGATGACGGCCTTCGAGCTCTTCATCCAGGCTGTGCAGGCGTACGTCTTCGTCCTGCTGACCTGCAGCTTCATCCAGGGCGCGCTCGCCGAGCACCACTGAGCACTCCCGACCCCCATCCAGACATCCGGTGGCCAACCCCCACCGGTCATTGAAAGAGAAGGAAGAACCGGCATGTCCGCTCTCCAGACCCTTGCCGCCGGCGTCGAGATCAAGGGCAACCTCGGCTCGATCGGTTACGGCCTCGCCGCGATCGGCCCGGGCGTCGGCGTCGGCATCATCTTCGGTAACGGCACCCAGGCGCTCGCCCGGCAGCCCGAGGCGGCCGGCCTGATCCGCGCCAACCAGATCCTCGGCTTCGCCTTCTGTGAGGCGCTGGCCCTCATCGGTCTGGTCATGCCGTTCGTTTACCCGAGCGCCTGACCTGATCCGTCGGACCGCCCCTTTCGACGAAAGGCACTGATATGAGCCCCCTGGTTCAGCTGGCGGCTGAGGAAGCGGAAAACCCGCTCATCCCGCCGATTCCGGAGCTCGTGATCGGCCTGATCGCCTTCGTCATCGTCTTCGGCTTCCTCGCCAAGAAGCTCCTCCCGAACATCAACAAGGTTCTGGAAGAGCGCCGCGAGGCGATCGAGGGCGGTATCGAGAAGGCCGAGGCCGCTCAGACCGAGGCACAGAGCGTGCTCGAGCAGTACAAGGCTCAGCTCGCCGAGGCCCGCCACGAGGCCGCGCGCCTGCGCCAGGAGGCTCAGGAGCAGGGCGCCACGCTCATCGCCGAGATGCGCGCGGAAGGCCAGCGGCAGCGTGAGGAGATCGTCGCCGCCGGTCACGCGCAGATCGAGGCCGACCGCAAGGCCGCCGCGTCCGCGCTGCGCCAGGACGTCGGCAAGCTCGCCACCGACCTGGCCGGCAAGCTCGTCGGCGAGTCCCTCGAGGACCACGCCCGCCAGAGCCGCGTCATCGACCGCTTCCTCGACGAGCTCGAGGAGAAGGCCGAGGCGTCGCGATGAACGGAGCGAGCCGCGAGGCCCTGGCAGCCGCACGTGAGCGTCTCGACGCGCTGACGGACTCCACGTCCGTGGACGCCGCTCGGCTCGCCGGCGAGCTGGCGGCCGTCACCGCGCTGCTCGACCGCGAGGTGTCGCTGCGTCGGGTCCTCACCGACCCGGCGCAGGACGGTGAGGCCAAGGCCGGGCTGGCCCAGCGCCTGCTCGGCTCCCAGGTCAGCGGCACGACCGCCGACCTGGTGTCCGGCCTGGTGCGTTCCCGCTGGTCGCAGTCGCGCGACCTGGTGGACGCGCTGGAGCAGCTGGCGGACACCGCCGACCTCACCGCCGCGCAGAAGGCGGGCGCGCTCGACGACGTCGAGGACGAGCTGTTCCGCTTCGGGCGGATCGTCTCCTCGAGCACCGAGCTGCGTGCCGCGCTGACCGACCGGAAGGCCACCGCCTCGGCCAAGGGCGAGCTGCTGCGCAGCCTGCTCGGCGGCCGTGCCGACGCGGCCACCGTTCGTCTGGTGACGCGCCTTGTGACCACTCCGCGGGGACGTAGCCTGGAAGCGGGACTCGAGTCCCTGTCCAAGCTCGCCGCCGAGCGCCGCGACCGTGTCGTGGCCGTCGTCACCTCGGCCGTGCCCCTGAGCGACACGCAGAAGCGACGCCTCGGCGCCGCCCTCGCGAAGCTCTACGGCCGCCAGATGCACCTCAACCTCGACGTGGACCCCGAGGTCCTCGGCGGGATCCGGGTGCAGGTCGGCGACGAGGTCATCAACGGCTCCCTCGCGGACCGCATCGAGGACGCCGCCCGTCGCATGGCGAGCTAGCAGCAACTCAATACGCAGTACGTACGCAAGCGGCCCTGGTTGGGCCGTGCAGAGGATTCACCTCGTTCAGGGGGGAGTCCCCATCCCCCCAAGTGAAACTTCGGGCCCAACAAGGAGAGCAGGGAACCCAGATGGCGGAGCTCACGATCCGGCCGGAGGAGATCCGGGACGCGCTGGAGAACTTCGTCCAGTCGTACAAGCCGGACGCGGCCTCGCGCGAGGAGGTCGGTACGGTCACCCTTGCCGGCGACGGCATCGCGAAGGTCGAGGGTCTGCCCTCGGCCATGGCCAACGAACTGCTGAAGTTCGAGGACGGCACCCTCGGCCTCGCCCTCAACCTCGAGGAGCGCGAGATCGGTGCCATCGTCCTCGGTGAGTTCAGCGGCATCGAGGAGGGTCAGCCGGTCACCCGTACCGGCGAGGTGCTCTCCGTGGCCGTCGGCGAGGGATACCTCGGCCGCGTCGTCGACCCGCTCGGCAACCCGATCGACGGCCTCGGCGAGATCGAGACGTCCGGCCGCCGCGCCCTCGAGCTGCAGGCCCCCACGGTCATGCAGCGCAAGTCGGTGCACGAGCCGATGGAGACCGGCTACAAGGCCGTCGACGCGATGACCCCGATCGGCCGTGGTCAGCGTCAGCTGATCATCGGTGACCGCCAGACCGGCAAGACCGCCCTGGCCGTCGACACGATCATCAACCAGCGCGACAACTGGCGCTCGGGCGACCCGGAGAAGCAGGTCCGCTGCATCTACGTCGCCATCGGCCAGAAGGGCTCCACCATCGCGTCGGTCCGCCGCGCGCTGGAGGAGAACGGCGCGCTGGAGTACACGACCATCGTCGCCGCCCCGGCGTCCGACCCGGCCGGCTTCAAGTACCTCGCGCCGTACACCGGCTCGGCCATCGGCCAGCAGTGGATGTACGAGGGCAAGCACGTCCTGATCATCTTCGACGACCTGTCGAAGCAGGCCGACGCCTACCGCGCCGTGTCGCTGCTGCTGCGCCGCCCGCCGGGCCGCGAGGCCTACCCGGGTGACGTCTTCTACCTGCACTCCCGTCTGCTGGAGCGCTGCGCGAAGCTCTCGGACGAGATGGGCAAGGGCTCGATGACCGGTCTGCCGATCGTCGAGACCAAGGCCAACGACGTCTCGGCGTTCATCCCGACCAACGTCATCTCCATCACCGACGGCCAGTGCTTCCTGGAGTCGGACCTGTTCAACGCCGGTCAGCGCCCCGCGCTGAACGTCGGTATCTCCGTCTCCCGAGTCGGTGGTTCCGCGCAGCACAAGGCGATGAAGCAGGTCTCCGGCCGTCTGCGTGTCGACCTGGCCCAGTTCCGTGAGCTGGAGGCGTTCGCCGCCTTCGGTTCCGACCTGGACTCCGCGTCGAAGGCGCAGCTGGAGCGCGGCCAGCGCATGGTCGAGCTGCTGAAGCAGGCCCAGTACCAGCCGATGTCGACCGAGGACCAGGTCGTCTCGGTGTGGGCCGGCACCACCGGCAAGATGGACGACGTGCCGGTCGCCGACATCCGCCGCTTCGAGAAGGAGCTGCTGGAGTACCTGCACCGCCAGGAGCAGGGCCTCATGACCTCCATCCGCGAGGGCGGCAAGCTGTCCGACGACACGCTGACGGCCGTGGCCGACGCGATCGCCGACTTCAAGAAGCAGTTCGAGACCTCGGACGGCAAGCTGCTCGGCGAAGAAGCGCCCGTCAGCGTCTCGAAGTGACGTAAAGGAAGGGACCTGACTCATGGGAGCACAGCTCCGGGTCTACAAGCGTCGCATCCGATCCGTCACCGCGACCAAGAAGATCACGAAGGCGATGGAGATGATCGCCGCCTCGCGCGTCGTCAAGGCGCAGCGCAAGGTGGCGGCGTCCACGCCCTACGCGGCCGAGCTCACCCGCGCGGTCACTGCGGTCGGTACCGGCTCGAACACCAAGCACCCGCTGACCACGCAGGCCGAGACGGTCACGCGGTCCGCGGTGCTGCTCCTGACGAGCGACCGTGGTCTCGCCGGCGCCTTCAACTCCAACGCCATCAAGGCCGCGGAGCAGCTGACGGCACGCCTCGAGGCCGAGGGCAAGCAGGTCGACACGTACATCGTCGGCCGGCGCGGTGTCGCCCACTACAACTTCCGTGAGCGCAAGGTCGCGGAGTCGTGGACGGGCTTCACCGACGAGCCCACGTACGCGGACGCCAAGAAGGTCGCGGCTCCGCTGATCGAGGCCATCGAGAAGGACACGGCCGAGGGCGGCGTGGACGAGATCCACATCGTCTTCACCGAGTTCGTCTCGATGATGACGCAGACGGCCCTCGACGACCGTCTGCTGCCGCTCAGCCTCGACGAGGTGGCCAAGGAGGCTAAGCCGCAGGGCGAGATCCTCCCGCTGTTCGACTTCGAGCCGTCGGCGGAGGACGTCCTCGACGCCCTGCTGCCGCGCTATGTGGAGAGCCGCGTGTACAACGCGCTTCTCCAGTCGGCGGCCTCCAAGCACGCCGCCACGCGGCGCGCGATGAAGTCGGCCACCGACAACGCCGGTGAGCTCATCGAGAGCCTCTCCCGGCTTGCCAACGCGGCCCGCCAGGCCGAAATCACCCAGGAAATCAGCGAGATCGTCGGTGGCGCGAGCGCCCTGGCCGACGCGACCGCGGGGAGTGACCGCTAATGACCACCACTGTTGAGACCGCGACGGCCACGGGCCGCGTCGCCCGGGTCATCGGCCCGGTCGTCGACGTGGAGTTCCCCGTCGACGCGATGCCGGAGATCTACAACGCGCTGCACGTCGAGGTCGCCGACCCGGCCAACGCGGGCGAGAAGAAGATCCTGACCCTGGAGGTCGCCCAGCACCTGGGTGACGGCCTGGTCCGCACCATCTCCATGCAGCCCACCGACGGCCTGGTCCGCCAGGCCCCGGTCACCGACACCGGCACGGGCATCACCGTCCCGGTCGGCGACTTCACCAAGGGCAAGGTGTTCAACACCCTCGGTGAGGTGCTGAACGTCGACGAGAAGTACGACGGCGAGCGCTGGTCCATCCACCGCAAGGCCCCGAACTTCGACGAGCTCGAGTCGAAGACCGAGATGTTCGAGACCGGCGTCAAGGTCATCGACCTGCTGACCCCGTACGTCAAGGGCGGCAAGATCGGTCTGTTCGGCGGCGCCGGCGTCGGCAAGACGGTGCTCATCCAGGAGATGATCTACCGCGTCGCCAACAACCACGACGGTGTCTCCGTGTTCGCCGGCGTCGGTGAGCGCACCCGTGAGGGCAACGACCTCATCGAGGAGATGTCCGACTCGGGCGTCATCGACAAGACCGCGCTGGTCTTCGGCCAGATGGACGAGCCCCCGGGCACCCGTCTGCGCGTGGCCCTCGCGGGTCTGACGATGGCGGAGTACTTCCGTGACGTCCAGAAGCAGGACGTGCTGTTCTTCATCGACAACATCTTCCGCTTCACGCAGGCCGGTTCCGAGGTGTCGACCCTGCTCGGCCGTATGCCCTCCGCGGTGGGCTACCAGCCGAACCTGGCCGACGAGATGGGTCTCCTCCAGGAGCGCATCACCTCGACCCGCGGTCACTCGATCACCTCGATGCAGGCGATCTACGTCCCCGCCGACGACCTGACCGACCCGGCCCCGGCCACCACCTTCGCCCACCTCGACGCGACGACGGTTCTCTCCCGTCCGATCTCCGAGAAGGGCATCTACCCGGCCGTGGACCCGCTGGACTCCACGTCCCGCATCCTGGACCCGCGCTACATCGCGCAGGAGCACTACGACGCCGCCATGCGCGTCAAGACGATCCTGCAGAAGTACAAGGACCTCCAGGACATCATCGCGATCCTCGGTATCGACGAGCTCGGCGAGGAGGACAAGCTCGTCGTCCACCGTGCCCGTCGCGTGGAGCGCTTCCTGTCCCAGAACACTCACGTCGCCAAGCAGTTCACCGGCGTCGACGGGTCGGACGTCCCGCTGGACGAGTCGATCGCGGCCTTCAACGCGATCTGCGACGGCGAGTACGACCACTTCCCGGAGCAGGCGTTCTTCATGTGCGGTGGCCTCGAGGACCTCAAGGCCAACGCCAAGGAGCTGGGCGTCTCCTGAACCCGGACCTCCGGGTTCGGAGCTCTGAGTTCGTGTGAGGGGGCGGGCGCGTCCCGCCCCCTCTCTCACGCCCACTAGACTTGTAACCAACACCCGGCAGAACCGCCGGGTGGTGACCCGAGGAGCCACCTTGGCTGCTGAGCTGCACGTCGCGCTGGTCGCGGCCGACCGAGAGGTCTGGTCCGGCGAGGCCACCCTGGTCGTCGCGCGCACCACGTCCGGCGACATCGGCGTCATGCCCGGTCACCAGCCGCTGCTCGGTGTGCTGGAGTCGGGCCCGGTGACCATCCGTACGAGTGATGGTGGAACCGTCATCGCCGCGGTGCACGGCGGTTTCATCTCGTTCGCGGACAACAAGCTGTCGCTGCTGGCCGAGATCGTCGAGCTGTCGGACGAGATCGACGTCCAGCGCGCCGAGCGGGCGCTGGAGCGGGCGAAGTCGGACGCCGACGCCGCCGCCCAGCGTCGCGCGGACGTACGCCTGCGAGCGGCGGCCACGCGCTGAAGCCGGAGGCCCGTCCCAGGCCCCTGAGGTCTGGAGAGCGGAGCTGCGACGTCACTCAGCCGCGGTCGGCACCGGAGCAATCCGGAGCCGGTCGCGGCTGAGGCAGATATGGATGTTTTTTCCGTTCCGTTACCTATATTTCGGTACCTAGGAGACGAGGAGGTCGGTGTCGATGGTCCTCGCTCTGACTGTGTGCGGAATCGTCGTGGCCCTGGTGGTGCTGGGGCTGTTCGTCTTCGGTCTGCGCCGCAGACTCATCCAGCGTTCCGGCGGCACCTTCGACTGTTCCCTGCGCTGGGACCTCCCCGAGAAACCCGACACCAGCGGAAAAGGCTGGAGCTACGGCGTCGCCCGCTACAACGGCGACCGCATCGAGTGGTACCGCGTCTTCTCCTACGCCTACCGCCCCCGCCGCGTCCTGGAGCGTGCCTCGATCGAGGTGGCCGGCCGGCGGCTGCCCGAGGGCGAGGAGGAGCTGGCGCTCCTGTCCGACGCGGTCGTCCTCGCCTGCACCCATCGCGGGACGCGTCTCGAGCTCGCGATGAGCGAGGACGCGCTGACCGGGTTCCTCGCCTGGCTGGAAGCGGCTCCGCCCGGGCAGCGGGTCAACGTGGCCTGAGGGCCGGCGCTTCTAAGCCCGCTCGAGAGGGCACTGCGGCCGTACCCGGCCGAGGTCGGGCTGCGTCGGGCCGCTGTCCCGGCTCACGACGACCGGGCCGGTCCGCGGGTTGAGCGTCACCGTGACGGTGACGGGACAGGTGGCCGCCAGCAGGGCGGCCGCGGTGGTTCCGGCGAAGACCCCGAGGGTTCCCGCTCTGGGCCGTGCCAGGCCCCTGACCCCGCTGGGGCGTGGTTTGTTCCTGCCGGGCCTGCGCTTCATGATCTCCCCCGAGTGAGATGGTCCGATCACCGTTCTGAGACCTACAGTGTCCCCGGCGCGCGGGCCCGCTCCACCGGTCGAGGGGCCCACCGGCGCAGGGCCGAAGGTCCCTGCGAGGCGTGCGCCCAGGGGCGCGCGAACGGACGGTGCGCGCCGCCGGCGAACCCGGAGGTCCGCCCGCGACGCGCACACGGGGAGCGGGGGAGGGATCAGCCCAGTCCGCTGCTGATGGCGCTCACCAGCTCTCCGTTGCCGGTGTCACCGCTGAACTCCCAGAAGAACGCGCCGCCCAGACCCTGGGTCTTGGCCCACGCCATCTTCGTGCCGATCGTGGCGGGAGTGTCGTAGGACCACCAGTTGCTGCCGCACTTCGCGTAGGCCGTGCCCGCGACGGTGCCGGTGGCGGGGCAGGACGTCTTGAGGACCTTGTAGTCCTCGATGCCCTGCTCGTAGGTGCCGGCCGCCGGGCCCGTGGCGGTGCCGCCGGGGGCGTCCTGGGTGACGCCGGTCCAGCCGCGGCCGTAGAAGCCGATGCCGATGAGCAGCTTGCTCGCGGGGACGCCCTTCGCCTTGAACTTGGCCATCGCGTCGGCCGTGGTGAAGCCGGCCGTCGGGATGCCGCTGTAGGAGGTGAGCGGGGAGTGCGGGGCGGTCGGGCCCTGGGCGGCCCAGGCGCCGAAGAAGTCGTACGTCATCACGTTGTACCAGTCGACGTAGCTCGCGGCGCCCGCGTAGTCGGCGGCGTCGATCTTGCCGCCGGATGAGCCGTCGGCCGTGGTGGCCGCCGTGACCAGGTAGTTCGCGCCGAACTTGGCGCGCAGCGCGGACATCAGGTTCTTGAATGCCGCGGCGCCGGAGGTGTCGCAGGACAGACCGCAGGCGTTCGGGTACTCCCAGTCGATGTCGATGCCGTCGAAGACGTCGGCCCAGCGCGGGTCCTCGACCAGGTCGTAGCAGGACTGGGCGAAGGCGGCCGGGTTCGCCGCGGCCTGGCCGAAGCCGCCGGACCAGGTCCAGCCGCCGAAGGACCACAGCACCTTGATGTTCGGGTACTTGGCCTTCAGCTGGCGCAGCTGGTTGAAGTTGCCGCGCAGCGGCTGGTCCCAGGTGTCGGCGACGCCGCTGACGGACTGGTCGGCGGTGAACGCCTTGTCGTAGTCGGCGTAGGAGTCGCCGATCGCGCACTTGCCGCCGGTGACGTTGCCGAAGGCGTAGTTGATGTGCGTGATCTTCGCGGCCGAGCCGGACGTCACCAGGTTCTTGACGTTGTAGTTGCGGCCGTAGATGCCCCACTCGGTGAAGTAGCCGAGCTTGACCTTGGAGCCGGTGGTCGGGGGAGGGGTGGTGCCGCCCGTGGTGTGCACGGCGACCACGCCGCTGACCGGTCCGGTCTGGTCGGCGGTGTCGCGGGCCTGGACGGTGTAGGAGTAGTCGGTGCCGGCGGTCAGACCGGTGTCGGTGTACGAGGTGGCCGTCACGGTGGCGACCTTGGCGCCGTCGCGCAGGACGTCGTAGTTCTTGACGCCCTTGTCGTCGGTGGCGGCGGACCAGGCCAGCTTCACCGAGGTGTCCGTGATGCCGGAGGCGGTGGGGGTGCCCGGCGCGGACGGGGAGGCGTCACCCGGCACCGTCGTGCCGTCGCAACTGTCGCCGTTGAGCTTGCAGTTGGCGGGGGAGCCGGAGCCCGCGCCGTTGAAGCCGAAGGAGACCGAGGCGCCGGGGGCGAGGGAGCCGTTGTAGGACTTGTTCTTGGCGGTCCAGTGGGTGCCGGAGGAGGTGACGTCGGCCTCCCAGGCGGAGGTGACGGACGTGCCGGAGGGGAAGTCCCACTCGACCGTCCAGGAGCTGATGGCCGTGGTGCCGGTGTTCTTCACGGTCCACTTGCCCTCGAAGCCGGTGCCCCAGTCCTGGGTCTTGGCGTAGGTGGCCGTGGCGGTCGTCGCGGCCTGGGCGGGGCTGGCGAGGCCGACCAGTCCGGCCAGCGGGAGCAGCAGGGTCGCGACCCCGGCCGCTGCTCTGTGTCCGAAGCGCATTCTGCGCCTCCTATGGGGAGTTGGGGGGCGCGACTGAGCCTTCGCACCCACAGTGCCGCGAGAATAGAAAGGTCTGGACCATGGGTCAATAGGTCTGGACCACTCTCGTATACGGCGGTCAGACCCCCCACTCCTGAGCCAGTACGGCCGCCTGGACCCGACTGCGCAGCTCCAGTTTCCCCAGCAACCGGCTGACGTGCGTCTTGACCGTCGCCTCCGCCATGTCCAGCCGCCGGGCGATCGCGGCGTTGGACAGGCCCTCCCCGAGACAGGCCAGCACCTCGCGCTCGCGCCGGGTGAGGGCGTCGAGGATGGCGGGGTCGACGGTGGGCCGCCGTACCGGCCTGGCGGCGAACTCGGCGATCAGGCGCCGGGTGACGGCCGGGGCGATCAGCCCCTCACCGGCGGCCACGGTACGGACCGCCGTCAGCAGGTCCCGCGCCTCCGTGTTCTTCAGCAGAAACCCGGCCGCGCCCGCCCGCAACGCCCCGAACACATACTCGTCGAGGTCGAAGGTGGTCAGCACGAGGACGTCCGCGAGCCCTTCCTCGACCACCTTCCGGGTCGCCGCCACCCCGTCGAGGCGCGGCATCTGAACGTCCATCAGCACCAGATCGGGCCGCAGTTCCCGGGCCAGTGCCACCGCCCGCTCCCCGTCCGCCGCCTCCCCGACCACCTCGATGTCGGGCGCGCTGCGCAGGATCAGGACGAGCCCCGCACGGACGGCGGACTGGTCCTCGGCGACGAGGACACGGATGGCACGGCTCATGAGCGGTGGTCTCCTTCGATGAGGGGCAGCGCGGCGCGTACGGTCCACAGGGCGCCCTCCGGCCCGGCCTCGAACGTGCCGCCCAGCAGCGCCGCCCGCTCCCGCATCCCGACGAGACCGGCCCCGGAACCGGGGGCGCGCGGACCGTCCACGGGACCGTACGGGCTGCTCACCCGGACGTCGAGCACACCGTCGCGCCGGGCGAGGCACACCGTGACCCGGCCGGGGCGGGCGTGCTTGAGGGCGTTGGTCAGCGACTCCTGGACGATGCGGTAGGCGGCGAGTTCCACGGGGGAGGGGACCTCGCCGGGCCGGTTGTCGAGCGTGACGTCCAGGCCGTTGGCGCGGGCGCCGTCGACCAGGGCCGCCACGCCGTCGAGCGTGGGCGCCGCGGCCGGCTCGCGGTCCCCGCTGCCGTCGCGCAGGATCCCGATCAGCCGCCGCATCTCCGCGAGCCCGTCGACGCTGTTCTCCCGGATGACGGTCAGCGCCTGCCGGGAGGTCTCCGGTTCGTCGAGGGACAGCGCGGCCGTGGAGTGGATGGCGATCGCGGAGAGGTGGTTGGCGACCATGTCGTGCAACTCCCGCGCCATGCGCGCACGCTCGGCCGTGACTGCCTGGACGCGGTCCGTCTCGGCCAGCAGCGCGGTCTGTTCGGCCCGCAGCCGGGCGGCCTCGGCGGCGTCGCGGTGGTTGCGCACGATCCAGCCGGTGGAGGCGGGGGCGTAGGCCACGACGCCGACGACCACGCCGATCAGCAGCGCCTCCGGCACCCGCCACACCGCGAACGGCACGACCGTCCCGGCCACCGTGAGCAGCCCGGTGATCCACTGGATGCGGCGGGCCGAGGCGAGCGGGCCGTACAGGACGGCCGCGTACATGACGTCGGTGAACATCAGCACGGTGGACAGGTTGCCCTGGGTCACCAGGTCCGCGGTCACGGCGACGCTGCCGACGATCAGAGCCGTGCGCGGGGCGGTCCGGCGCAGCAGTTCGCAGCCGGCCATCACGGTCAGCGGCAGCAGGAGCGGCCAGGGGCCGTCGAAGAGGGTGAGGGGATCGTCGGCCGGCCGGGTGCCCAGCCCGATGATCGCCAGCAGCAGCCCGCCGAGGAGCCCCCCGACCGCGATCCACACGTCGAAACGGTGCGGGCGGGGCAGTCGTCGTACGGCCATGCCCTCCATCCAACACGCCCCGCGCTCTGCCCGCCTGCTCCCGGGGAACGGTCCCGTACTGCATCTTTCGATGTACTCCGGGTTCGTCGCCGGCGACGACGAAGCCGGCCGCGCGCGGCGGGAGCCTGGAAAGGCGACCGAGAGGAGCGAACCGTGATCGTCGCACTGGTCATCGCCTGCGAGGTGGCCTTCTGGGTGCTGCTGGCCGCCGGACTGGCCTGCCGGTACGTGTTCCGGATGCCGAGGCTGGGACTGGTCCTGCTGTGGTGCGAACCGCTGCTGGAGGCCGTGCTGTTCGCCGTGAGCGCCGTCGACCTCAGGAACGGAGCCGAGCCCGACTGGCGGCACGGCCTCGCCGCCGTCTACATCGGCTTCACCGTGGGCCTCGGCCACTCCACGATCCGGTGGGCCGACGCCCGGGTCGCCCACCGCTTCGCCGGCGGCCCGCCGCCCGCGCGGCCGCCGAAGTACGGAACGGCCCGCGCCGTCCACGAATGGAAGGTCGCGGGCCGCTGGATCCTCGCCGCGCTGGTCGCCGTGGCCCTGCTGCAGGCGGCCGTCTGGTACGTCGGCGGCGACGGCGAGACCGGCTCGCTGAGGGTGTGGCAGCAGCGGATGCTGTTCGTCGTCGGCGTCAACCTGGTCATCGCCGCGAGTTACACCGTCTTCCCGAAGCGGCGTCCGCAGGGCGAAGCGGACCGTGAGCCGGCCGGCCTGCGCTAGGCGCTCAGGCAGATCCCGCCGGGCGGTCCCCGTGGACCGTCTCCACAGGATCCCGTTGACCGCCCGACGACGGTCCCGCACCGGCCGGCCCGTCCGCGGCGGAGCCGGCAACGGCTCGGTCACCGCCCACGGCTCATCGGTCAGCTCGTGACGACGCACCACGAACAGGCCGACGCCCGCCCCACGGTGCAGACGCGGCCTAGCGCTCCCCGCCCGGCACCCACAGCACGTCCCCGACGGCCTTGTTGGCCGTGCGGGCCAGGATGAACAGGAGGTCCGACAGGCGGTTGAGGTAGGTCGCGGCGAGCGGGTTCATCGCCTCGCCGTGGACCTCCAGGGCGGCCCAGGTGGAGCGTTCGGCGCGGCGTACGACCGTGCAGGCCTGGTGGAGCAGGGCCGCGCCCGGGGTGCCGCCGGGGAGGATGAACGAGCGGAGCTTCTCCAGCCGCTCGTTGAAGCGGTCGCAGTCCGCCTCCAGCTTGTCGACGTAGTACTGCTCGACCCGCAGCGGCGGGAACTCCGGGTTCTCCACCACCGGCGTCGACAGGTCCGCGCCCACGTCGAACAGGTCGTTCTGGACCCGGGTGAGGACCTCGACGACGTCCTCGGCGAGGCCGCCCAGCGCGATCGCCGTACCGATGACCGCGTTCGCCTCGTTGGCGTCGGCGTACGCGGCGATCCTGAGATCGGTCTTGGCGACCCGGCTCATGTCGCCGAGGTTGGTGGTGCCCTTGTCACCGGTCTTCGTGTAGATGCGCGTCAGGTTGACCATGCGGCCAATCTAGACCGTTCCCGCCGATCCGCTCCGCTCGATGCGTCACGGCAGGTCAGTACGGGTTCAATCGGCGGGAATGGCCCTGTATCGGACAGGAATTGACGACGTGACCGGCGTCTCACGCCGTGAGACGTGAGACGCGTTACTAACCGGTCACGCAGCGCCTCACGACCGCTAGTCTCCGGCCGAGAGCCATACGGCCGATGCGCCGGATGGTTGACGCCGGTGACATCGGACGCGAGAGCGGGCAGGGCTAACTACAAGCACTGAAACCGCACAGGCCTCAGGGGTCTCACCCCTGCGGGTGAATTCGGTATCGGATCGCTCACAGACGGCAACCTCTGACCGCTTCGCGCAGTCAGAGCATGCAACACCGGACATCACACCGCGGAGCACGAGACGCACGCTTAGGGGAGCGCTATGCACATCAGGGGCGACCACGTCGAGCTGGTCGTCGGGGGCCGCCTCGACGTGCGCAGCGCGGCGGACGCCCGCACGGCCCTGCACACGGCCGTGGACGACGGCGTCGGCGACCTGGTGCTCGACCTGTCCGAACTGGATTCCTGGGACGCCACCGGACTCGGCGTCATCATGGGCGTCCACCGGCGGGCCGGCCGCTGCGGCCGGCGTCTGGTGCTGCGCGGCGTACCGCCGCAGATGCAGCGCCTGCTGGTGGCCACCCGGCTGCACAGGATCCTGGCGATCGAGGGCGGTATCGGAGTGGAGTCCCTGCCCCGGGTGTGACAAACCGGAAGAGGCGGGTCCGTCGTGCACAGGCCGGGTGGCCTGCGGCGGAATCACCCGGCGGCGCAATCCTCACCGGACTGTGACGTCTCGGACGGCCCGGCACCCCGGACTGTCGTAGATACTGGGCCAAGGTTTACGGTTCGTCTGCCCGCCGCCCGCAGCCCTCGAGCGGGCACCGGACCAGAAGCGACAGCGCAGTGTGCAGCAAGGCCGGGAGGGGCTACCGCCACACGACGCTTTTTGGGGGGCTTGGACCCATGGACCCGAACACCCGGGGACCCGAGGAGTACGGCCAGGACGACGGCGCCGCCTCCCGGTCGAACGCATTCGAGACCGGGAGCGGCCAGACGCCGCGCCCCCGCCCGTCCAGGGACCCCCTCACACCCGACTTCGGCCAGCACACCCCGGGCCGCGCCCGCACGGTGCGCGTGGTCGCCGGCGAACACCTGCTCACCGTCAACCCCGTGGACGGCAGCGAGATCGAACTCTGCCCGCCCACCGAGCGGCCCGAGCGCCCCGCGAAGCGCACCCCCGAGCAGCGCGCCGAGTTCGAGCAGACCGCCCGGCCGCCCGCCCCCGCCGGCCCCACCGCGCCCACGCAGCCGCTGCTCGGCCGCCAGGACGAGCGCGAACAACTGGTCCGCCTCCTCGCCCGCGGCCGCTCCGTCCGCCTCGTCGGACCGGCCGGCTCCGGCCGCACCAGCCTCCTCGACCTCGTCGCCGAGGACTGCGAGGACCTCGCCCCCGACGGCGTCGTCCGCCTCTCCGGCTTCGGCCGCACCCCGGCCGCACTGCTCCACGACCTCTTCCACACCGTCTACGACGCCGACCGCCACCGTCCCGACGACGAGGAACTGCGCGCCCTCGTCGGGGAGATCGGCGCGGTCGTCGTCGTGGACGACCTGGACTTCGGCGGCGCGCTCCTCGACGAACTCCTGGACGCCACGCCCGAGTGCGCCTTCCTGTTCGGCGCCACCCCCGACACCCCGCCGCCCTCCGCCGGCTCCGCCGTCGAGGAGGTCGTCCTCAGCGGCCTGGACCGCGCGGGCGGCGTCGACGTCATCGAACGCGCCGTCGGCCGCACCCTCACCGAGGAGGAGGCCAACTGGGCGGGCGACCTCTGGTTCGAGTCCGAGGGCCTGCCGCTGCGCTTCGTCCAGGCCGGCGCCCTGCTGCGGCAGCGCGACCAACTGCGCGCCAACGTCGACGCGGTGGACGCGTTCGGTGTCTTCGAGGACGCCCGCCCGCTCACCGCGTCCGTCGACACCGGGGCCGGCGAGGCCGAGGAGATACCTCTGCCCTCCCTCGGCGAGGCCGCGGCGCCCGCCCCGCTGCTCGCCGCCCGCCTCAGCGCCTCCGCCCGCGCCGCCCTGCGCTTCGCCGTCGCCCTCGGCGGCGAGGTCCCGCACCAGGCCCATCTGCCCGCCCTGGTCGGCGACACCCACGCCGACGCGGCCCTCGGCGAACTGGTCGCCTGCGGACTCGTCTCCCCGGTCGGCACCCGCTACCGGCTCGCCGCCGGCGTCCAGACCCAGCTGGAGGCCGCCGGATACGACGACGACACCGAGACCCGCGCCGGGACCGCCGCCCAGCACTACGCCTGGTGGGCCGCCCACCCGTCCGTCACCCCCGAGCGGGTCTGCGCCGAGGCGGACGCCGTCCTCGCCGCCCTCGCCCTCGTGGTGCCCACGACGAACCCGCCCGCCGAGGACGAGGAGGCCACCGCCGTCCGGCTCGCCCGCGCCGCGGCGCCCGCGTTCGCCGCGGGACTGCACTGGAACGCCTGGGAGAGCGCCCTGCACGAGGGCGCCGAGGCGGCCCGGCTCGCCGGGGAGTCCGCCGACCGTGCCTACTTCCACCACGAACTCGGCGTCCTCGCGCTGTGCGCCGGGGACCTCGACCGGGCCCGCTCCGAGCTGGAGGCCTCGCTCGGCCTGCGCGGCGCCCTCACCGACAAGCGCGGTACCGTCGCCGGCCGCCGCGCCCTCGCCCTCGTCGCCGACCGCTCGGGGGACATCCCCGGCCTGGCCCTGGCGACGGCCGGCGAGGAGATGCCCGACGCCCGCCACGAGGAGCAGGCGTCACCGCCGCGCGGCATCCAGGCGGCACTGCCCACCTACCCGCCCGAGGCCGAGACCGTCGTCCACCGGCCGGTGACCTCGCCGGCCCCGGCGCACCACAACCGGGGCGGCCTCAGGGGCCTGGCCAGGCGCAACCTGGTCGCGGCCGGCGCGGGCGCGCTGCTCGTCGCCGTGCTCGGCACCGTCGTCACGCTCGGCGCGACCTCCGACAACGACGCCCACGACCCCACCGACCGTGGCGGGGTGAATCCCTCCGCCAGCACCGGCCTCGGCGACGGCGGCATCGACCAGGACGCTCCGGGCGCCGGCACCGGCACCGGCGACACCGGATCGGCCACCAGCAGGCCGACGGATCCGGGGCCGGACGGGACGATGGGGACCTCGGACGATCCGACGCCGACCGAGGCGGCCACCACACCGGGGGCGGGCAGCACGCAGGGGTCGGGCAGCGGCGGGTCCTCGCCGTCTCCCACCAGGTCCTCGTCGTCGGGGTCCCCGAGGCCCTCGCACTCCTCGTCGCCGAGTCCGTCGTCGTCGGGTTCCGGCGGCAGTTCGTCCTCGCCCTCGCCGTCCCAGTCCCCGTCGGCGTCCTCCACCCCGAGCACCCCGCCGTCCACCGGCACCACGGCCGGCGGTACGACCTCCAGCGCGCCGGTCTCACCCAGCAGCGCGTCCTCGTCGTCGTCCTCGCTCGCGTCGGACCCGGTGATCTGAGACACCCCCGGGCAGCACGAAGGGCCGGTTTCCTCTCCCGGGAACCCGGCCCTTCGCCGTCGTACGGGGAACGAGACCGCCGTTCAGAACAGCCGCAGCTTGTCGTCCTCGATCCCCCGCAGGGCGTCGTAGTCCAGGACCTGGCAGCCGATGCCGCGGTCGGCGGCGAGGACGCGGGCCTGCGGCTTGATCTCCTGGGCGGCGAAGACGCCGCGGACCGGGGCGAGATGGGGGTCGCGGTTCAGCAGCTCCAGATAGCGGGTGAGTTGCTCGACGCCGTCGATCTCGCCGCGCCGCTTGATCTCGACCGCGACCGTCCGCCCCTCCGCGTCCCGGCACAGGATGTCGACCGGGCCGATGGCCGTCATGTACTCGCGGCGGATGAGGGTGTAGCCCTCGCCGAGGGTCTCGATGCGGTCGGCGAGCAGTTCCTGGAGGTGCGCCTCCACGCCGTCCTTGATCAGGCCGGGGTCGACGCCCAGTTCGTGCGAGGAGTCGTGGAGGATTTCCTCCATGGTGATGATGAGCTTCTCGCCCGCCTTGTTGACGACGGTCCAGACGCCTTCCTCGTCGCCCGTCCCCTCCTTCAGCGTGCAGGGCGGCGACATCCAGTTCAGGGGCTTGTAGGCCCGGTCGTCCGCGTGGATCGAGACGCTGCCGTCCGCCTTGACCAGGATGAGACGGGGGGCTGAGGGGAGATGGGCGGTGAGCCGGCCGGCGTAGTCGACGGAGCACCGGGCGATGACGAGACGCATGGTCGGCAACGCTATCCGACACCTCGCGCCCCACGCGATTCGCCCGCCCGTCTCCCGCCCCCGCCGTCCTCGTGGCCCCTTGGGGCACGCCCCTTTTCATCTGGAAAACGATCATTCGGGCCGCGGCGGACTCTGGCCGATTGTGTGCCCCGTGGGAACCGCCTATGTGCCCATTCTCCTGGTGCCGTCACGGTCAGTTGCCTACCGTATAAACGGGAGGTCGCGATGCGTGTACTCAGCGTTGCCGTGTTTCGGCATGGCGAACTCCCGTGCCCTGTCCGGCAACCCCTGCGCTCTCGGGGGTGCGAGAGGAGAACCCATGTCGCTCGACGTCTCACCGGCCCTACTCGAACAGGCCGAGCGAGGCGAGGTCGACGAAGCTGAATTCGTCGACTGCGTCCGGACCTCCCTGCCCTACGCATGGGAGATGATCAGCTCCCTGGTGGCCCAGCTGAAGGTGGACGGCGGAGACTTCGCCGACAACCAGACGCCCCCGCCGGACGAGCAGGCGCGCGGGCAATTGCTGCGCGCGCTCGCGAGTGACGCCATACGCGGCGCCCTGCAGCGGCACTTCGGTGTACGGCTGGCCTTCCAGAACTGCCACCGGGTGGCGGTGTTCCCGTTGGACCAGGCAGTCGACGAGAAGCTCGCCCGCTTCACCTCGGTGCGCAGCCAGGTGCTGAACCAGTCGCCGGAATTCCGGGACTGCTGAGGCATCAGTGTGAGCCTGTCGCTTGCCGCTCCTCACGTGGGAGGTGCCATCAGTACCGGAGCGGCAAGCTCCCGGCCCGACGGGCCGTTCGGCATGGGTGTCAGCGGAGGTGGGGGAGTACCTCCGCGCCCAGCCGCCGTACGTTCTCCTCCGTGGCCGCCAGGTCGCCCGAGCCCTCCACCAGCAGGGCGAAGCGCGAGATGCCGGTCCGCTCGCTGGTCGCCGCGAGGCGGTCGACGCACAGCCGCGGCGTGCCCACCGGGTGCAGTCCGCAGAGCAGTTCGGTGTACGCCACCGGGTCCCGCATGGAGCGGGCGCGGCCGTCCACCGTCACATGGGCGTCGAGCCCCTCCCGCAGCCAGCCCGGCATCGCCTTCACCAGGGTCTCCACCGCGTCCGTACGCCGGTCCGCGAGCTGGCAGACGCCGGCCGAGACATGGGCCGCGGCCCGGATCTCGTCCCCGGACCGGCCCGCCGCGCGCGCGAGCTGCCGCCACAGGGCGACCATCTCGGCCTTCTCCTCGTCCCCGACGTGCATCCCGAGCAGCATCGGCAGTCCGCGCTCGGCGGCCAGCCGCACGCTCGCCGGCGAGGTGCACGCGACGACGACCTCAGGCCCCTCGGTGTCCGTCAGGGCCTCCGACGGGCGTGGTACGACGGGGACTTCACGGAACCGGAAGCGCTCCCCGTCGGCCCCCACGGACGGTTCGCGCAGCCAGCGCACCAGCAGATCGAGTGATTCGGGGAACCCTTTCTCGTACGCCTCCAGGCCCGACCCGAACACCTCCAGGTCCACCCACGGCCCGCCGCGGCCCACGCCCAGCGAGAACCGGCCGCCGCTCGTCAGATGCAGCAGCGCGGCCTGTTCGCCGAGGGCGACGGGGTGGGCGGTGGGCAGCACGCTCACCGCCGTACCGACCCGGATGCGCCGGGTGCGGCCCAGCAGCAGAGCGGCCAGGGTGACCGCCGACGGGCATGTGCCGTACGGCACGAAGTGGTGCTCGGCCAGCCAGACCGAGTCAAGCCCCGACTCCTCGGCGACCTCGGCGGAGCGGACCGCGCGGTGCAGCGCCTCCCCCTGGCCCTGCCCGGGGAACTGGGCACCCAACACGAAACTACCAACGCGCATGGACTTTCCTGCTTCCTTGGCTCCGACACGGAGCTCCCCCACCCGGCATAACCGTCTGACACGTGCCGAGGACACGGCCTGGCGGGGAGATTTGCCGATTGTCTGCAGAATGGGGCGTCAGGGAGGGGGACTTGTGGGGATCGGTCCGCTACGGGTACCCCTGCCGGTGCCGCGTAGGCTGGACAGGAACACTGCTTCCTGTATAGCCCCGTGAGGTGTCCCGTGTCCCCGCGTCGCAACCGCCCCAAGGGTGAGGGCTCGTCCGGCCGGAGCGCCGAGGACGACCGCGCGAGCCGTTACGGCGGCTGGCAGTCCTCGGTGAGCTGGCTGGGCGAGGAGTGGAGCGTGCGGCATGTGGCAGGGGCGAGCGCGCAGGGCAAGACGTACCGCTGCCCCGGCTGCGACCAGATGATCCCGGGCGGCGTCCCGCACGTCGTCGCCTGGCCCGAGCACTCGGGCGTCGACGAACGCCGGCACTGGCACAAGGCCTGCTGGAACGCGCGGGACCGCCGCACCCCGGGGGTGCAGCGGTCCCGTAACGCGCCTCGCTTCTGAGGAAGCCGTCCCGTCCTACACGTCCCGCTTCTCCAGCAGGGCGAAGGCGGCGGCGAACGCGGCGGCCGTGACGCCGAGCGCGATCCACAGCGGGTCCCAGCCGGACGGGCCGCTGTCACTGAGCGAGGCCGAGTACCAGACGCCCAGCTGGCTGGGGATCGAGTACTCGAACAGCGCCTGGCGGACCTTCTCCAGGGACTCCGAGAACATGAAGATCGCGATGACCAGCGGGGCCAGCAGCAGGCCGATCATGATGGTGATGGCGCCCGCCGAGTGCCGGATGACCGAGCCGACGGCGAGCGAGAGCAGGCCGAGCAGCGCGATGTAGAAGGACACGCCCACGGTCGCCTTCAGCCACTCGCTGCCGGACGGCTCCGGCGCGCCGGTGAACAGGGACGCGTCCACCATGGCGACGAAGCCGGTCGACACCAGGGTCACGACGAACGCGATCGTGAAGAACACGATGCCCTTCGCGGCGAGGACCCGGCCGCGCGAGGGGCACGCGACCATCGTGGTGCGGATCATGCCGGTGCCGTATTCGGAGGCGGTGGTGAGCACGCCGAGCGTGATGATCGGCATGCTGCCCAGGAGCACGCCGAAGAAGCCGAACGACAGCGGGTTCTCGCCGGAGAGGTCGCCCTCCGAGGCGTTCGCGTCGACGATCAGCGCGACCATCATCCCGATGCCGACGACCAGCAGGACGAAGACCCCCAGCGTCCACATGGTGGAGCGCACCGACCGGATCTTGGTCCATTCGGAGGCGATGGCGTGCCCGAGGTGCGTCCGCACGACCGGGATCGGCGAGGTGTAGCCGGACAGACCGCCGGGCCCGGCGGCGTACGAGGGACCGGCCGCTCCCTGCCAGACGGGCGCGGCGGCCTGCGGGGAGGGGTGCTGCGGGGTACTCATCGGGCGTCCTCGGGCTGGGTCGTCGGGGCGGCGTCGGAGGCGGGGGCAGGGGCGGGGGCCGCCTTGGTGAGCGAGGCGGGCGCGGCCGGCGCCTGGTCCTGCGGGGCGGCGGCCACGGGGGCGGCCGTGGGCGGAGCGGGGGCGGGAGCCGGGCTTGCCGCCGGGGCGGGCGGCTGCGCCGGGGCCGCGGGGGCGGCCGGGGCCGGGGCGGCGGGCTGCACGGGCGCGGCGCCCGCCGGGGCGCCGGCGGGCTGCGCGTACGGGTTGGCGCCGTGGGGAGCGGGCGCGGCGTACGGGGCGGGGGCGCCGTAGCTCACCTGGGCCGGCTGCGGCGGGGCGTACCCGTGCTGCGGCGGGGGCGGGGCGTACCAGCCGGGCTGGCCCTGGCCGGGGACCGGCACGGGGGGTGTGGCGCCGGGGGGCAGGGGCTGCTGGAGGCCGGCCTTCTGGTCGGTGGTCGAGCGGTAGTCGACGGCCCCCTGCGTCATCCGCATGTACGCCTCCTCCAGGGAGGCCTGGTGCGGCGACAGCTCCCACAGACGTACGTCGGTGTCGTGCGCGATGTCACTGATCCGCGGCAGCGCCAGTCCCATCACCCGCAGGGCGCCGTCCTGCTCGGGGAGGACGTGGCCGCCCGCCTCCGTCAGCGCCGCGGCGAGCTTCTCGCGGAGCTGCGGCTCGGTGTGCGGGGTGCGCACCCGCGCGAAGTCGGCGGAGTTCGCCGAGATGAAGTCCCGCACGCTCATGTCGGAGAGCAGCTGGCCCCGCCCGATGACGATCAGGTGGTCGGCCGTGAGCGCCATCTCGCTCATCAGGTGGGAGGAGACGAAGACCGTACGGCCCTCCGCGGCCAGTGACTTCATGAGGTTGCGGACCCAGAGGATGCCCTCGGGGTCGAGGCCGTTGACCGGCTCGTCGAACAGCAGCACCTGCGGGTCGCCGAGCAGCGCCGCCGCGATGCCGAGCCGCTGGCCCATGCCCAGGGAGAAGCCCTTGGACCGCCGCTTCGCCACGTCCTGGAGGCCGACCACCCCGAGCACCTCGTCCACCCGGCGGGCCGGGATGCCGGACAGCTGCGCCAGGCACAGCAGGTGGTTGCGGGCGTGCCGGCCGCCGTGCACGGCCTTGGCGTCGAGCAGGGCCCCGACCTGGCGTGGCGCGTTCGGCAGCTTGCGGTACGGGTAGCCGCCGATCGTCACCGTCCCCGACGTGGGATTGTCCAGGCCGAGGATCATCCTCATGGTCGTCGACTTGCCGGAGCCGTTGGGCCCGAGGAAGCCGGTGACGGCACCCGGCCGCACCTGGAAGGAAAGGTTGTACACAGCGGTCTTGTCGCCGTAGCGCTTGGTCAGGCCGACTGCCTCGATCATGCTCCGCACCCATCGACAGGTTCAGGACAGCGGGGCACACGCCCCCGTAAGGGTTAGGAGCTTATCGAGGCGCTGACGGTTCCGCCCAAATCAAAGCAAAGCCCAAAGCTTCACGCGTCGCGCTTCTTCAGCACCACGTACCCGCCGGCGAGCGCCGCGGCCACCCACCCCACCATGATCGCGAGCCCGCCCCAGGGCCCGTACGGAGGGCTGTCGTCGACCGGGGTGACCACCTGCATGATCCGGCTGCCCGCCTGGTCGGGCAGATAGCGGCCGACCTTCTTCGTGGCCGGCACATTGCCCAGGATGTTGGAGATCAGGAAGAAGAACGGCATCAGGATGCCCAGCGAGAGCATCGGGGAGCGCAGCATCGCGGCCACCCCCATCGAGAACACCGCGATGAGCGTCATGTAGAGCCCGCCGCCGATCACCGCCCGCAGCACGCCGGGGTCCCCGAGCTCCGCGCGGTGCGAGCCGAGCACCGCCTGGCCCAGGGCGAAGGTGACGAAGCTCGTCGCCAGCCCCACGACCAGGGCCAGCCCGGCCGCCACCGCGATCTTGCTGAAGAGGAAGCTGCCGCGCCGGGGCACCGCGGACAGCGAGGTGCGGATCATGCCGGTGCTGTACTCGTTGGAGACCACCAGCACGCCGAACACGATCATCGCGAGCTGACCCAGACTCATCCCGGCGAAACTGATGTAGGTCGGGTCGAAGGAGAGCCGGCGACCGGCGCCCATGTTGTCGTACTCGTGCCGGGACAGTGCCGAGATCAGCATGCCGAGGGCGATGGTGACGACCACGGCGAGGGAGAGTGTCCAGACGGTGGACGCCACCGACCGGATCTTGGTCCATTCCGACCGCACGACCTGGATCGCCGCCATGCTCAGCCCCTCCTCGTCCAGTCGTCGCCCCACTGCGGACCAGAGGGTTCGCCGGTGTGCGCGTGGTACTCCACGGTCTCCGCGGTGAGCTGCATGAACGCCTCCTCCAAGGACGCCTGCTGAGGGCTCAGCTCATGCAGCACGACGCCGTGCCGGGCGGCCAGCTCCCCGATCCGCTCGGCCTTGCCGCCGTCCGCCTCCAGCACCCCCTCGCCGCTCTCGACCACCGTCACCCCGGCGTCGTGCAGCACGTCCAGCAGCCGCTCGCGCTGCGGGGTGCGGACGCGGACGTACGCCCTGGAGTTGCGGGCGATGAAGTCCGCCATCGAGGTGTCCGCGAGCAGCCTGCCCTGCCCGATGACGACGAGGTGATCGGCGGTCAGCGCCATCTCGCTCATCAGGTGGGACGACACGAACACCGTCCGGCCCTGCGCGGCCAGCGATTTCATCAGGGTGCGGATCCAGTGGATGCCCTCGGGGTCCAGGCCGTTCACCGGCTCGTCGAACATCAGGATCCGGGGATCGCCGAGCAGCGCGCCCGCGATGCCGAGCCGCTGCCCCATGCCCAGCGAGAACCCCTTGGCCTTCTTCTTCGCCACGGCCGTCAGACCCACCGTGTCCAGCACCTCGTGCACCCGGCTCCTGGGGATGCCGTTGCTCTGCGCCAGACACAGCAGATGGCAAAAGGCACTGCGCCCGCCGTGCACGGCCTTCGCGTCCAGCAGGGCGCCGATGTACGTGAGGGGGTCCTCGAGCCGGTCGTAGTGCCTGCCGTCGATCCGGACGTCCCCGGCGGTCGGCCGGTCCAGGCCCAGGATCATCCGCATGGTGGTGGACTTGCCGGCGCCGTTGGGGCCGAGGAAGCCCGTGACGACACCCGGTCTCACGGTGAAGGTCAGGTTGTTCACCGCGACCTTCTCGCCGTACCGCTTCGTCAGGCCCACCAGCTCGATCATGCGGCCACGCTAGGTCCGGTGCCGGGCGGCTGCCACCGGGGCGGGGCCATGGGGGGACACGGCGAGGGCCCGCACCCCCGAGGAGGATGCGGGCCCCGAACCGCGGGAAACCTACCGGGACTGCTGCGCCGGCACCCCACGGGAGATCGGCTCGTCGTCCGTGGACGGCGTGCCGGCGGCGGCCACCGCGGCGCCGGTCAGCGTGGCGAGCATCTCGCGGACGTTCGTCAGCTGGGCGTTGATGCTGTCGCGGCGGTTGGTGAGGGCCGCCAGCTCGCGCTCGGATTCCGAACGGATCCGGTCCGCCTTGGCGTTCGCGTCGGCCACGATGTCCTCGGCCTGGCGCTGCGCCGTCTCGACGGTCTGGCGGGCGCGGCGCTCGGCGTCCGTGCGCAGCTTCTCCGCCTCCAGGCGCAGCTGCTCCGCGCGGTGCTCGATCTCCGCGAGACGCTTCTCCGCCTTCTGCTGACGGGACGCCAGGTCGCGCTCGGACTGCTCCCGGCGCTTGGCCAGGTTGGTCTCGAAGTCGGCGGCGGCCTGCGCGGCCTTGGCGCGGGTCTCCTCGAAGAGGGCGTCGGCCTCCTCACGCTTCGACTGCGCGTCCTTCTGGGCCTCCTGGCGCAGCTGCGACGCGTCGCTCTTGGCCTTCTCGACGATCCGGACGCCCTCGTCCTCGGCCTTGGCCTTGCGCTCCGCGGCGAACGACTCCGCGTCGTTGCGGACCTGCTGGGCCGCCGACTCGGCGAGCTCGCGGTGCTGCTCGGCCGCGCGACGGGCCTCCTCGCGCAGATCCTTGGCCTCTTCCTCGGCGAGGCGGAGGATCTTCTCGACACGCGCGCCGAGACCGGCGTACGACGGCTCGGCGTCGCTTACCTGGGCCTGGGCGTTCTGCGTCTCGAGGTGGAGCTCCTCGATGCGCTTTTCCAGAGCGGTGATGCGGGCGAGAGCGCTGTCACGGTCGGAGACGAGCTTGGAGATCCGTTCGTCCACCTGAGCGCGGTCGTACCCACGCCGCACAAGCTCGAAGCCGTAGGGGGAAGTGTCGCTCATGGGGTTCCTGTCGAATGAGACCGGTGAGGTGATAGGTGGAATCCTAGGGGCCGGAGCGCTGTGTCATCGAGCGTATGCGTGTTTGATCTGAGGAATGACACCCCTTTTGGGTGGCTGCACGGCGCACCGCTTGCCAAAAACTCAGTCAAAGGGCCCAGACTTTAACGCAATCCACACATTCCGCTAGCTGTCCGAGGCTTTCCCACCCGATCGGGGCGCTCCGATGCTGGCGCCGGCCTTGACGCCGCCGTCCTTGTTCACGGACGGGACCTCGAAGGACTCCAGTGCCTCCAGGACGTCCTGGACCCGGGAGATCTCGGCGTTGATGTCCTCACGCCGGCGCACCAGGACCTCCAGCTCGCGCTTGCCCTCCTCGACCGTGCGCCGCGCCTCGCGGATCGCCTCGCCCTTGAGCTCCTCGGCTTCCTTGATCAGCGCCGACTTCTTCTGCTCGGCCTCCTTCAGCAGGCCCTCCGCCTTCTTCACGGCGGCGATGCGGACCTTTCCGGCCTCGGAGTTCGCCTCCGACACCAGCTCCTTCGCCTTGGCCTGCGCCTTGGCGAGCTGCTCCTCGGCGGCCTTGATGAGCGCGTCGCAGCGGTCGCCGGTCGACTTCATCGTCTCGGCGGCCTCGCGGCGGGCCCGCTCGTGCAGCGCCTCGATCTCGGAGGTGATCCGGTCGCGCAGCTCCTCCGCCCGCTCCCTGATCGCGGTGGCGTCCCGGCGGGCGCCGACGAGCAGCTCGTCCGCGTCCGTACGGGCCTTCTCGACCCGGGCGTTGCCCTCGCGTGTCGCCTCGGAGACCAGCCGCTCGGCCTCGCTGCGGGCCGCGCCGACCATCGTGTCGGCCTGCGACTCGGCGTCCGCGGTGGTCTGCAGCGCCTGCTCCTGCGCCTCCGTGAGCAGCTTGTCGACCTCGGCCGTGGTCTCGGTGATGAGCGTGTCGACCTGCTCGGCCGCCTCGGAGCGCCGCTTGTTGGCCTCCTTGCGGGCCGCGTCCAGCGTCTCGTCCGCCTCGTCGCGGGCCACGCTCAGCATGCGGTCGGCCTCCGCCGCCGCCTGCGCCTTGACCCGCTCCGACTCGGCGCGGATCCGCTCCGCGGCCTGCTGCGCGGAAGCCACCGTCTCGGCGGCCTCGGCACGCAGGCGCTCCGCGTCCCCGGCGGCGTCCTGGATCAGCTTCTCCGCCTTGGCGACGGACTCGGCGCGCACCCGCTCGGCCTCCGCGGCCGTCTCGGTCTGGAGCCGTTCCGCCTCGGCGATGGTCTCCGTCTGGAGGCGTTCGGCCTCGTTGCGCGCCTCGGTGATGAGCGTGTCGGCCTGCGTGGCCGCGTCGGAGCGGATGCGGTTGGCGTCCTCGCGGGCGTCGGCCCGGGTGCGGGCCGCGGCCTGGTCGGCCTCGGCGAGCGCGTCCGACGCCTCCGTACGCACCCGCTGGGCGTACGCGGACGACTCGGTCCGCAGCCGCTCGGCCTCCGCGATCGCCTCGCCGACGGTCCGCTCGGCGAGTTCCTTCGCGGCCTCGGCCGCGTCGTTCGCCTCGCGGCGGACACGGCCGGCGTCCTCGCTGGCCCGCTCGCGTTCGGCGTAGGCGTCGGCGCGGACCCGGTCCGCCTCCTCCTCGGCCTCCCGCCGGGTGCGGTCCGCCGCGTGCTCGGCGGCCGAGCGCAGCCCGGTGATCTCCTCCTGGGCCTGCTCGTGCAGCCCGGCCACGGAGTCCCGGACCTGCTGGGCGTGCTGTTCGGCCGCGGCGACCATCTCGGTGGCGCGCCGGTCGGCCTCCTCGACCAGCCGGAGCGCCTCGGCCTCGGCGTCCTCCACGCGCCTGCGCGCCGACGCCAGCAGTTCCTCGGACTGCTCGCGGGCACGCTCGCGCTCCTGGTCGGCCTCCTGGCGGGCGGAGCCGAGGAGTTCCTCGGCCTCGCGGCGCCGGCGGGCGGCCTCCTCCTGGGCGGCGGCCAGCGTCTCGGACGCCTCGGCGGCCAGGCGCTCGGCGGCGGCCTGCGCCTCCGCGCGCACCCGGTCCGCGGTCTCCTGCGCCTCGGTCTTGAGCCGCTCGGCCTCGGCGGCGGCCTCCGACCGCAGCCGTACGGCGACGGCCTCGCCCTCGGCCCGCGAGGCGGACGCGTCGGCGGCGGCCTCGGTGCGCAGCCGCTCGGCCTCGTCGGCGGCCTGCTGCTGGAGCGTACGGATCCGGTCGGCGGCCTCGGCACGCAGCCGGTCGGTGTCCTCGGCGGCCTCGCGGCGGATCCGCGCGGCCTCCTCCCGGGCGTCCGTGAGGGCCTGCTCGGCGGAGGCGAGCCGCGCCTCCGCCTCCGTGTGCAGCCGGGTCAGCTCGTCGGCGGCCTCCGCCTGCCGGGCCTCGACCGCGCGCTCGGTCTCCTCGCGCAGCTCGCTCGCGGCCCGCTCGGCGTTGGAGGTGATGGTCTCGGCGAGCTCCACCGCCTCCTCGCGGGAGCGCTCGGCCTCCGTGCGGGTGCGCTCCAGCACCTCCTCGGCCTGGCGGCGCAGCGTGGTGGCGCGCTCGATGGCCTCGGTGCGGACCTTCTCGCTGTCCGTCGTCGCCTTCTGGCGCAGCTCGTCCGCGTCGGCCTTGGCCTTGGACAGCAGCTCCTCGGCGGACCGGGCGGCCTCCTCGATCTGCTGGACGGCCTCCCTGCGGGCCTCCGCGCGGATCTTCTCGCCCTCGGCGACCGCGTCGGCGCGCAGCTGCTCGGCCTCGCCGCGCAGCCGGCGGGCCTCCTCCTGCAGCTCGACCGTCTTGGCGCGGTACTCCTTGGTGTCGTCCTTCGCGGAGCCCTTGAGCTGCTCGGCGATGTCGTGCGCCTCGGCGCGCAGCCGGTCCGCCTCGGCCTCCGCCTCCCGGCGGATCCGCTCGGCCTCCTCGGCCGCCGCGCGGGTGGTCTTCTGCGCGTCCTCCTGCGCCTTGTTGAGGACGTCCTCGGCGGTCTTGGCCGCCTTCGACAGCTGGGTCGCGCTCTCCTCGGCGGTGATCGTCCGGGCCTTCTCGGCGGCCTCCGCGACGATCTTCTCGGCCTCGGCACGCGCGTCGGCGACGGCCTGCTCGGCGTCCGCCCGGGTGGCCTCGGCCTCCTTCGTGGCCTCGCTGACCAGCCGGGCGACCTGCTCCTTCGCCGTACGGGTGCGCTGCTCGTTGGCCGACTCGGCACTCGAGAGCGCCTTCTCGGCGGCCGCCTTGGCCTCGGCGAGCAGCTTGTCGGCCTCGGACTGCGCCTTGCGCAGCGCGTCCTCCGCCTCGGCCATCCGCTGCTCGGCGGCGCGGCTGAGCTCGCCGGCCTGGCGGCGGGCCGCGTCCGACTCGTTCACCGTGGAGCTGCGCAGCGCCTCGGCGTGCTCGGTGGCCTCCTGGGCCTGGGTGGAGGCGGCGTTCAGCATCCGCTCGGCGTCCGTGCGGGCGCGCAGCAGCAGCTGCTCGGCCTCCGCGCGGGCCGCCTCGGCGTCGGCCTGGAGCCGCTGGCGGGCCTCCGCGGCCACCCGTTCGGCCTCGGCGCGGGCGGCGGCCAGGGCCTGCTCGGCCTCGGCCCGCGACTCCTCGAGGAGCCGGCGGGCCTGGGCCTCGGTGCGGGCGCGCAGCTGCTCCGCCCAGGCCACGTTCTCGTTGACGTGCGACTCGACCGTCTGCCGGCGTTCCGCCAGCTCCTGGTCCAGCTGCTGGCGTCGGGTGACCGCCTCCTGGTGCAGCTCGGCCTGGAGCCGGGCGGCCTGCTCGGCGTGCTCCTGGAGGATGCGCTGCGTCTGCGCCCGCACCTGGCTGAGCTCGCGCTCGGCGTCCTGGCGCAACTGGTCGGCCTGCATCTGCGCATTGCGCAGCAGCTGTTCGGCCTGGTACCCGATGTCGCCGCCGTCGAAGGCGGGCCGGGACATGATGGTGCGGCGCGCCTCGTGCAACTTGGCGCGCAGCACCTCGACCTGGTAGCCGAGGTCCTCGGCGTGCTGAATCGCCTTTTCCCGCTCGGTCTTCAGCCGCTTCATCTCGGCTTCGAACCGAGTGAGGTGGTCGACGTCAGCCGCCGGCTCCCGCTCCTGGCTCTCGTAGCCCCGCACTGCGCGGTCCCATCCGTCCCTGGTCGCAAGCTTCCCGAACGAGCTCCGTCCATCCGCCGAACGGGGCCCCCGGGGAATGGTGTCAGATCAACGACGGAGCATGGGCTGCTGCCCCGACGCTCGTCCCCCGAAACCCGGACCCCGGCAACGTCCTGCCGTCCAAGGCAGCAGGACCGGTCGCCCTCGCTGAGCGACGACCGCCCCCAACCCTACCGGCCCATATGTACGAGGGTCAGTGCTCAGGTGACTCAACAGGCGCCGAAGTGACCAGTTCTGTCAGTACCCCGTGGCAATCCTTGGGGTGCAGGAAGGTGATCCGTGACCCCATGGAGCCGCGTCGCGGCTCTTCGTACAGAACGCGTACGCCCTTGGAGCGGATGTCCTCGGCGTCCCCGTCCACATCCGCCGTACCGAAAGCGATGTGGTGGACGCCCTCCCCGTTCTTGTCGAGCCACTTGGCGACGGTCGAGTCCGGCCGGGTCGGCTCGAGAAGCTGCAGGTAGGAGGCACCGCCGTCGGAGGTTTCGTTGATCTTGAGCATGGCCTCGCGGACGCCCTGCTCCTCGTTGACCTCGGAGTGGAACACCTCGAAGCCGTACGTGGAGCGGTAGAACTCGACAGTGGCGTCGAGGTCGTGACAGGCGATCCCGATGTGGTCGATTCGCGTCAGCATGTTGTTAGTGGAGCGCGGCCGTGATGGTTACGCAACGTGCGCGCGATCACACTGACGGCCCGATGACGGCACGGAGTGCCACTCAGTACATTCGAAGTAAACCCTCGTTCACTCCTCGGCCCGTGCAGGCCGGTAAGGGGAATCGCAGCTCATGACTGGATCGACTGGAACCAACAGCACGACCTCGGTGATCGTCGCGGGCGCGCGTACGCCCATGGGACGGCTGCTGGGCTCGCTGAAGTCCTTCTCGGGAGCCGACCTCGGCGGCTTCGCGATCAAGGCGGCGCTGGACCGTGCGGGGATCGGCGGCGACCAGGTGCAGTACGTGATCATGGGCCAGGTGCTCCAGGCCGGCGCGGGCCAGATCCCGGCCCGCCAGGCCGCCGTCAAGGCCGGCATCCCGATGAGCGTCCCGGCGCTCACCATCAACAAGGTGTGTCTGTCCGGCCTCGACGCGATCGCGCTGGCCGACCAGCTGATCCGCGCGGGTGAGTTCGACGTGGTCGTCGCGGGCGGCCAGGAGTCCATGACCAACGCCCCCCACCTGCTGCCGAAGTCCCGTGAGGGCTTCAAGTACGGCGCGATCGAGATGCTCGACGCGATGGCGCACGACGGCCTCACCGACTCCTTCGAGGGCATCGCCATGGGCGAGTCCACGGAGAAGCACAACACACGCCTGGGCATCGCGCGCCCCGAGCAGGACGAGATCGCGGCCCTGTCCCACCAGCGGGCCGCGGCCGCGCAGAAGAACGGCGTCTTCGAGGCCGAGATCACCCCGGTCGAGATCCCGCAGCGCAAGGGCGAGCCGGTCGTCTTCAGCAAGGACGAGGGCATCCGCGGCGACACCACCGCCGAGTCCCTCGGCAAGCTCCGTCCCGCCTTCGCCAAGGACGGCACGATCACCGCGGGCACGTCCTCGCAGATCTCCGACGGCGCCGCCGCGGTCGTCGTCATGAGCAAGGCCAAGGCCGAGGAACTGGGCCTGGAGTGGATCGCCGAGATCGGCGCCCACGGCAATGTGGCGGGGCCGGACAACTCGCTCCAGTCGCAGCCCTCCAACGCCATCGCGCACGCCCTGAAGAAGGAGGGCCTGGGCGTCGAGGACCTCGACCTCATCGAGATCAACGAGGCCTTCGCCGCCGTCGCGGTCCAGTCAATGAAGGACCTCGGGGTGTCCACGGAAAAGGTGAACGTCAACGGTGGCGCGATCGCCCTCGGTCACCCGATCGGCATGTCCGGCGCCCGGCTCGTCCTGCACCTGGCGCTGGAGCTCAAGCGGCGCGGCGGCGGTGTCGGCGCGGCCGCGCTGTGCGGCGGCGGCGGCCAGGGCGACGCGCTGATCGTGCGGGTGCCCAAGGCCTGACACCGTCGTACGTCGTCACCGGCGCACCTCGCGGTGACCGGAACCGAACGGATCTGATCGGAGCTGTGATGCAGGACGTCTCCTCGCTGGTCACCCAGGCCAGGGAAGGCCGGCCACGGGCCGTGGCCCGGCTGATCTCCCTGGTGGAGGGGGCGTCCCCGCAGCTGCGGGAGGTCATGGCGGCCCTGGCTCCGCTCACGGGCAACGCGTACGTCGTCGGCCTCACCGGCTCCCCGGGCGTCGGCAAGTCGACCTCCACGTCCGCGCTGGTGACGGCGTACCGCAAGCAGGGCAGGCGGGTCGGTGTGCTCGCCGTCGACCCCTCGTCCCCGTTCTCCGGCGGCGCCCTGCTCGGCGACCGGGTGCGGATGTCCGAGCACGCCTCCGACCCCGGCGTCTACATTCGCTCGATGGCCACCCGCGGTCACCTCGGCGGACTCGCGTGGGCCGCCCCGCAGGCGATCCGTGTGCTCGACGCGGCGGGCTGCGACGTGATCCTGGTCGAGACCGTCGGCGTCGGCCAGTCGGAGGTCGAGATCGCCGCGCAGGCGGACACCAGCGTGGTGCTGCTCGCGCCGGGCATGGGCGACGGCATCCAGGCCGCCAAGGCCGGAATCCTGGAGATCGGCGATGTGTACGTCGTCAACAAGGCCGACCGGGACGGCGCCGACGCCACCGCCCGCGAGCTGAACCACATGCTGGGCCTCGGCGAGTCCCGCGCCCCCGGGGACTGGCGCCCGCCGATCGTCAAGACGGTCGCGGCCCGCGCCGAAGGCGTCGAGGAGGTCCTGGAGGCGCTGGAGAAGCACCGCGCGTGGATGGAGGAACGCGGCGTCCTCGCCGAGCGCCGCCGCTCCCGCGCCGCCCGCGAGGTCGAGACGATCGCCGTCACGGCCCTGCGTGAACGCATCGGCGACCTGCACGGCGACCGCCGTCTCGACGCGCTGGCCGAGCGGATCGTCGCCGGGGAGCTGGACCCCTACCGCGCGGCGGACGAGCTCGTCGCGGGGCTCACCGAGGGCTGACCACCCACCCAGAGCCGACCGGTACCGGCTCGACGACCGTCGGCGGTCTCCGGGCCGCACCCGTACGGTCATGTTCAACTCGTAGGCGGCCGTCCTGCGTCTTCCGTACGCCCGCCGCGGGCTCAACAGGTGGCGTGCACCGTGATGGCCCTGTCCGGCGGCACCGCCGTCTCCTGCCGCCGACCGGTTCGGGCCGCGCCCCGCGCTCGTGCCGACGACCGCCGCCCACCTCGGCCTGCGTGAGCGTGGGCACCGGGGGCGTGGACGTGGCCGGATCGCGGGGGCGGACGGGGCGAGTGCCGGCCAACCTGCGTGACGACGCCCGGCGGCATGCCGGACCGGTGTTCATGGGGACCGTTGCGGCGGGGCGAGGGGCACGGGCGGTCGTCGCCCACGGCCGGGGCGGGGTGCCGGAGGCGGGGCCTGAGCGGGTCCTCGAGCGGTTCGTACGGCGCGACGCGGCCCGCCGTCCGCGGCCTGGGTGAGGGCGGGGCGGGCCCCGGGCCGGGCCCGGTGATCGTCGCACGGCGGGTGCTCGCGGTCTCGGAGACGCCCGCAGGCGGAGCCCTTCAGGGCCCCGCCTGCCGGTGCTGCTCAGGAGATGCTTACGGGCGTCCTCGCTGGCCGCGCAGGTGCTCCGCGATGGGCTTCAGCGACTTGTCGAGGTCTCTGAGGGCCTCGGGGGAGAGGAGGTCGATGAAGTGCCGCCGCACGGACGCCACATGGTGCGGCGCGACCTTCATCATCGTCTCCATGCCGTGCTCGGTCAGGACGGCGTACAGACCGCGGCGGTCGGACTCGCAGTTCTCGCGGCGTACCAGGTTCGCGTTCTCCATGCGGGTGATCTGGTGCGAGAGACGGCTCTTGGACTGGAGGGTGGCGGATGCGAGGTCGCTCATGCGCATCCGGACGTCCTCCGACTCGGAGAGGTTCACCAGGATCTCGTAGTCGTTCATGGTCAGGCCGAACGGCTGCAGATCCTTCTCGAGCTGGTACGTCAACAGCCTGTTGACCTCCAGGTGGGTGCGCCAGGCGCACTGCTCCGCATCGGTCAGCCAGCGCGTGGCCGTTTCGGTCTCCATAAGTGAAGTCTACCTAAAATGTTGAAAGGCGAACTAGTGAGGGTGGTGTGACGGTGCGCACGCGTTCGATGTCACACTCCGCAGACTACCGCTCACAGCCCGAAGCGACGCTGGAGGTCCCCCAGCTGTCCGGGAAGGCGCGGTACCCCGCTCTGTCCGCCGTGCCCGCCCGGAGCGCCGGGAATCCCGCCCCCGCCGGGCACCCCCGGCTCGTGCGGAACCGCCCCCGTGGCCTGCTCGGCCATGAGGGTCTCGGTCGACTGCAGCAGCACCGTGCCGGCGCCGACGAACTCGAACTGGTGCTCCTCCCCGGAGGCCCCGCCAAGGCCCGTCAGTGCACGTAGACCGCCCATGACACCCGTCATGTACCCGTGGTCGTAGTGATGGCACGGGGACGGGCAGTCGGCCCAGCCGACGAGGGCCTGAGGGTCCACGCGGATCGGAGGTTCCATGAACACCACCGGGCCGTTAGATGCGGCGACGAACTTTCCGGTTCCGATCAGCGTGAGAAATCCCGGCACGATCGACTGCTTGAGCGACAGGCTTGGCTGAAAAGCGAGCAGATTGCCCGAGCGAATGGTCAGATTGCCGTCGTCGAGGTCGTACGAATTCACGTCGAAGGCCCGGTCGGCGAGGAGCATCTTGCCCGAACCCTCCGCCACGACCCAGTCGCTCGCGTGCAGAGGCGAATGGAACGAGGTGCGGACCAGACGGTCCAGCCGGCCGTGCCCGATGCCGTTGAAGTCGATCGAGCCGTAGTAGGCGATCATCTTCCCCTTCTGCAGGAACCACTGGCTCCCCTTGAGCTCCACGCAGAAGGTGTAGTTGTTGACGTTGTCGTCGACCGGCAGGGTCATGGGGTCGTAGACCGTCGGGCCGGCGCCCGGAGCCCCGTACATGCTCACAGCTTCTCCTCCGACGCCTGGACGAACACCGCACCGCTGCCGCTGAGCTCGAGCTGGAAGGCCTCCCCGGAGCCGCGCCCCACCATGTCCCGCCAGCCGAGCGCGGTGGACAGCTTGTTGCGGACGTCGCCGTGGTGGGCGACGTAGGCCTGCGGGTCGACGTGGACCGGGCGCTGCGGGGTGATCGGGATCTCGAAGACACCGCCGTGGGCCATCACGGCGACGGCGCCGTGCCCCTTCAGGGTGGTGGTGAACAGGCCCTGGCCGCTGATCTGGCCCCGGACCATGCCCATGACCCCGCCCTGGGAGCCCAGGAACATCGTGCCCTGCTGGAGGGTGCCCTCGAAGGCGAGGAGGCGGTCCGCCTCGACGCACAGGGTGTCGCCGGTGAGCTGGATGACCTGGATGTGGTGGCCGCCGTGTCCGAAGAGGACGGTGCCGCTGCCCTCGACCGTCATCAGGGGGGTGTCCTCGTTGGCCAGCCGCCGTCCGATCATGGACATCACGCCGCCCTGCCCACCCTGCATGTTGGGCGTGAAGGAGACGTCGCCGCGGTAGGCGAGCATGGCGCCGCGCTGGCTGAAGAGCCGTTGCCCGGGGACGACGGTCGCCTCGACCATCTTGGAGTTGATCTCGCGGAAGGTCATGTCAGACGTCCCCCGCGATCGTGTTGCGCTCGCTCGGCTGGACGTACACCAGGCCGTCCCCCTCGAACCGGATCTGGAAGGCCTCGCCGCCACCCTCGCCCAGGAGCGTGCGGAACGTCACTCCGGACTGGAAGGACTGGCGGACGTCGCCCTGGTGCGCGATGTACGCGCCGGGGTCGACGGTCAGCGGGTACTGCGGGCTGACCCGCAGCACGACGGCCGGCCCGTCCGAGGTGATCGCCGCCTGGCCGTGGCCCTCGACGGTCGTCGTGAACAGTCCGTTGCCCTGGGAGGCGCCGCGCAGGCCGGTGAAACTGGTGCCCGTCCTCAGCCCCGCGTCCGTCGCGAGCAGATTGCTCGACTCCACGTACAGCTTGTCCCCCTGGAGACTGACCAGGTTGATCTCGGAGGCCCGGTCGGCGAACCAGCACGTCCCCTGTCCTCTCACCTCCATCACGGTCATCTGTTCGCCGGTGAGCCGCCGGGTCACCATCCCCCGGATCCCCTCCCCGCCGCCACTGAGCTTCTTGAAGGCCATCTGCCCGTCGTACGCGACCATCGAGCCGTTCTTCGCCTTCACGGCGTCCCCGGTCATGTCGACGGCGAGCACCTTGCTGCCTTGCAGTCGGAACATCGCCACGCTGCGAAAGGTAGCGGCCGGACGGGTGCGCCGAACAGCACCTGTGGGTGGAGAACGACCCTGAGCGCACCCCTAGGTGGAGCGTTTGCCACAATGGGCCAGCGCTTGTGCGCGCGTTCACAAGCCGCGCGGATCAACGCGTCGACCATCGCCGAACCCGCCGTTTCTCCCGAAGGTGACCCGTGGACCTGAAGACAGCCTCCGCCCTCCGCCGCCTGCGCCTGGTCTCCGCCCCCGAGGCCATCTCCTTCCTGCTGCTGCTCGTCTGCTCGGTGCTGAAGCGGACGACGGACTTCGACGCGGTTCCCGTGATGGGCTGGGTCCACGCCGCGCTGTTCCTCCTGTACGTGCTCTTCTGGGCGGACGCCTGGAACCGCGCGAAGTGGCCGCTCGGCACCGCCGCGCTCTACTTCGTCCTCTCCGTCCTGCCGACCGGCGGCTTCTTCGCCGAGCGCAGGCTGCGCCGTGAGGCCGAGGACGCGGTGATCGCCTCCCGCGCCCGCAAGGAAGGGGTCGTGAACGCGTGATCGTCGCCTTCTCCGTCACCCCGCTCGGCGTCGGTGAGGACGTCGGGGAGTACGTGGCCGAGGCCGTCCGCGTGGTCCGCGAGTCCGGCCTGCCGAACCGCACCGACGCGATGTTCACCTCGATCGAGGGCGAATGGGACGAGGTCATGGCCGTCGTCCGGCGCGCCGTGGCCGTCGTGGAGGCACGCGCCCCCCGCGTCTCCCTGGTCCTCAAGGCGGACATCCGCCCCGGCGTGACCGATGCCCTGACGAAGAAAGTGGAGACGGTGGAACGGCACCTGGCGGGCTGACCGGAGCGGCCCGCGGCCGTCGGCTCCGGCGCGGGGACGTCAGCGGCGGGCGCAGGCACGGCGCAGGTGCCGGCGGATCGCCCGCCGGGCCGCCGGGTCCAGTTCCCCGAGGGCGGCGAACAGGGCGCCCAGGTGTTCCAGGGCGTTCAGCGCGGCCGACGCGCCGGGTGCGTCGGCCCCTTCGTACAGCTCGATGCCGACGAAGGCCGCCGCCATGGCCCGGGCGAGGCCCGGCGGGTCGGTGAACTCACCGAAGGGGGTGCCCGGCAGGACGCGGTCGAGGACCTTCTCGATCTCGGTGACCCACAGATCGAGGGCCGCGGCCCCGGCCGGTCCGAGCGCCGCGTGGGTCCGGGCACCGGCCAGCAGCTGGCCGAGCGGCGCGACACGGCCGCCGGCGCGCTCCCGGTGGTGGATCTCGCGGCCCAGGGCGAGGAGTTCGGCCAGGGAGGTGACCGCGGCGAAGCGGGGGCGGTGGCGCGCCACGGTGCGCTCGGCGCCGTACCGGCAGGCCGCCGCGAGCAGGAGGTCCACCGAGCCGAAGTGGTAGAAGACCAGGGCCTGGTTGACGCCCGCGGCCGCCGCCACCGTACGGGCCGACGTCCTGGCGATGCCCTGTTCGGCGAGCGTGCGCAGGGTGCCTTCCAGCAGCCTGGTCCTCGTGTCCTGCGCCGGCTTCGGGTCGGGGGTCACGCGCGCGCCTCCTTCGGGGCGAAGGAGTCCACCGTACGGATCGGCGGTCGGGGATCGGCAGCGCGCGAGCGGCGCAACGGAAGCGCCGTGGCGTCCCCGGTGCGCGCGGGAAACGCTCCCCCTGTGCGCGCGGAAGATGGGCGATCCGGGTGAAACCCGAGCCCCACCGCTGGTGCTCGGACGGGTCCTGTGCCCGGGCCCGGACGTCGTCGAGGGCGGCCCGGACCGCGTGTCTCCGAGGACGGTCTCTGGCGAATCCGCAGGTCGGAGCGGTGTTTGAGCGGTCGCTCAAGCAACCCGAGGGGGACGGGACGCCCGTTTGAGCAGTCGCTCCATCAGGCGACCGGGTGAAGGGTTTCGTCCGGCCGGGCCCTGGCTAATCTCTCCCGGTGTCGATCAAGTCCTGTGTGATGAACCGTTGTTCGACTGCCGCGCTGCTGGTGGCCTCGCTCGCCCTCCTGACGTCCGGGGCCGGCGCACCCGTACGGGCGGAGCGTGCCGCCCCCGCCTGCGTGCTCGCCCCGGGCGAGCTGACCGTCGACGACCTGCCCGCCGGCTCCTCCGCAACCCGCTGCGGGGCCGTGGGCCGCCTGGTCACCCACGGCGGGGCCGGCCTCACGGTCCCCGAACCCGGCACGAAGGTCAGCGTCGACGCCCTCACCACGGACGGCTCCACCCACGGCTTCAGCCTGGAGGTCGCCACCGACGGCACGGTGTCCTACGCCTACGACGACGACACGCACACGGCGGCGGGGGACGACTCCCGCCCGGCGGGCAACCGCTCCGACGCCCCCGCGCCCTGTGCCGACACCGCCTACGCCGTCGCCGACCGCAAGGAGTACGGCATCTACCAGTGGTTCATCGGCGACGGCCCCCAGCCGGGCGACCTGCCCCGGCGCGAGGTCCGCCGGGCCTTCGAGGAGGGCATCCTCGCCATCATCCGCGGCCGCAACGACTGCGGCCTGGACGACACCATCAAGGCGAGGGCGAGGTTCCTGGCCGGCACCGGCCACGAGGCCGGCATCGACCACCGGGCCCACTGCACCGCGCGGGACGGCCTGAACGTCTGGGACGCCGGCGACCTCAGCGCCGACAGCGTCGCCACGACCTGCTCGTGGAGCCGCACGGTGCGCCACGGCCCGGACCGGCTGCTCGAGGCCGACGTCCGCTTCAACATCCACGACTACAGGTTCACCAACAGCCCCTCGGGGGCCTGCGACGGCGCCTACGACATCCGCAGCGTGGCCACCCACGAGGCCGGTCACGTCTTCGGCCTGGGACACGCCGGACCCGGCCACGAGAACCTCACCATGTACCCGAGCTCGTTCGCCTGCTCCACCACCGCCCGCACCCTCGGCAGGGGCGACGTGCTGGGCCTGCGCAGCCTCTACTGAGCCCCCGCGGCCGCCGGGCCGGCCGCTCCGCCACCGGCCGACCGAAGGCCGAGACAGAGCTGACCGGGATATGACCGACGGGTAGGGTCTGATGCCGTGCCGAAGCCGCTCAGTCTCCCCTTCGATCCCATCGCCCGCGCCGACGAGCTCTGGAAGCAGCGGTGGGGCAATGCGCCGTCCATGGCCGCGATCACCTCGATCATGCGTGCGCACCAGATCCTGCTCGCCGAGGTCGACGCCGTGGTCAAGCCGTACGGGCTGACGTTCGCCCGCTACGAGGCACTCGTGCTGCTCACCTTCTCCAAGGAGGGCGAGCTGACCATGTCGAAGATCGGCGAGCGGCTCCAGGTGCACCCCACGTCGGTGACGAACACCGTCGACCGCCTCGTGAAGTCCGGACTGGTCGCCAGGCGCCCCAACCCCAACGACGGCCGGGGCACGCTCGCCGTCATCACCGACAAGGGCCGCGAGGTCGTCGAGGCGGCCACCCGCGACCTGATGGCGATGGACTTCGGTCTCGGCGTGTACGACGCGGAGGAGTGCGCCGAGATCTTCGCGATGCTGCGGCCGCTGCGGGTGGCGGCGCACGACTTCGACGAGGACTGACCCGGTCCAAGATCTGCCGGAACGGGCGGTTACGCTCGACGGCATGAAGAAGAGCGTGCTGACCCGCTACCGCGTCATGGCCTACGTCACCGGTGTGCTGCTGGTCCTGCTGACCCTGGGCGTCATCGCCAAGTACGTGCTCGACCTGGACGGCGCGGACGGCTTCACGGGCGCGGTCGGCATCGCGCACGGCTGGCTGTACGTCGTCTACCTCGTCTTCGCCTTCGACCTGGGCTCCAAGGCGAAGTGGCCGGTCGCCAAGCAGCTGTGGGTCCTGCTGGCCGGGACCATTCCGACGGCCGCCTTCTTCGTCGAGCGCAGGATCACGCACGAGCTCGAGGGCCGGGTCGCCGACGGCGCGCCGGACGTGGTCAAGGCATAGCGCCCGCGCCCGGTCCGCCTTCCGCCACCAGCGGTCCCCGGCGCGGATCCTGGCGGTGCGCGGGGCGGAGCGGGGCGGTGCGCGGGTGGCGGGCGACCCTGGACGCCGCCCGCGACGGCTCGGACCTGGGCGAGCCCGTGCCGGACGCCGTACGGGCCGGGGCGACGCCGGGCGAGCGCCGAGCGGGCCGTACGGAGCTCCACGGGCCTGGTGACAGCGGCCGTCTGCTCACACCGCGCCGGCCAGCCCCAGCAGAAGCACGCGCGTGAAGCTGCGCACCCATTCCTCGTCCGCCGGTTCCGCGCTCACCAGCGTGCGGTGCACCACCGCGCCCGCCACGATGTCGAAGATGAGGTCGGCCGTGCGGGCGGCCTCCTCGGAGCCGGTCTCCGGGGGGAGTTCGCCGCGGACCTGGGCGCGCGTGCGGCCCTCCAGGACGAGGTGTTTCTGCGGTTCGACGATGGAGGCGCGGATCCGTTCGCGCAGGGCGTCGTCCCGGGTGGACTCCGCGACCACCGCCATCAGCCCGCTCCGCGCCTCGGGGAGCTCCAGGATCGCCGCGAACTGCAGCACCACGCCCTCGATGTCGGCGGCCAGGCTGCCCCGGTCGGGGAGTTCCAGTTCGGCGAAGAGCTCGGCCACCGCGTCGACGACGAGTTCGTTCTTGCCGGCCCAGCGGCGGTAGAGGGTCGTCTTCGCGACCCCGGCGCGCGTCGCGACGTCTCCCAGGGTGAGTTTCGACCAGCCCAGTTCGACCAGCGCCTCGCGCGTCGCGGCCAGGATCGCGGCGTCCGCGGCGGCGCTGCGCGGGCGGCCGGTACGGGCGGCCCCGGTGCGGCAAACGGGCGTGCGGCTCTGCATTCCCCGACCATAACCGCCGGTTTGCGCCATGCCGGAGAGTCCGTCGCCGTGAGGGAGATCACCAGGGGGTGGTGTTGCGGAGGCACTCGGTGCCATTACGCTACGACTCGTAGCGAAAGCGTGCGACGCCCCTCGACACCGCTCGTGACGGACGTACCGCGGGTTGTGGACGATGGTGTGGGGTGGGGACCCCGGCGCCTGGGCAGGAACGCTTTCGGAACGCTTTTCGTGTACGCGCGCGGACGGGGGAGGATAGACGCATGCAGCCACGGAACATGTCCATGAGCGGAGTCGTCGACCTCGCCGCGGTGAAGGCGGCCCAGGAGGCCAAGGCGAAGGCGGAGCAGGCGCGCGCCGAAGCGGCCCGGCAGGGCGGCGCGGGCGCCGTCTCCCCGGCCGATCTCGTCATCGACGTAGACGAGGCGGGTTTCGAGCGCGATGTCCTGCAGCGTTCCGCCGAGGTACCGGTCGTCATCGACTTCTGGGCCGAGTGGTGCCAGCCCTGCAAGCAGCTGAGCCCGGTCCTGGAGCGGCTCGCCGTCGAGTACAACGGCCGCTTCCTGCTCGCCAAGATCGACGTCGACGCCAACCAGATGCTGATGCAGCAGTTCGGGGTGCAGGGCATCCCGGCCGTGTTCGCCGTCGTCGCGGGGCAGGCGCTGCCGCTCTTCCAGGGCGCCGCCGGCGAGGCCCAGATCCGGCAGACGCTGGACCAGCTGGTGCAGGTCGCCGAGCAGCGGTTCGGGCTCACCGGCCTGACCGTCGACCCCGACGCCGAGCCCGGGGTCGCGGAGCCGGCCGCCGCGGTGCCGGCCGGTCCGTACGACGGGCTTCTCGAAGCCGCCGTACAGGCGCTGGACGCGGGCGACTTCGGCGGCGCGGTGCAGGCGTACAGGAACGTGCTCGCCGATGACCCGGCGAACACGGAGGCGAAACTCGGGCTGGCGCAGGCCGAGTTGCTGCAGCGGGTTGCCGGCATGGACCCGCAGCAGGTGCGCAAGGACGCGGCCGGGAACCCGGGTGACGTCCAGGCGCAGATCGCCGCCGCCGACCTGGATCTGGTGGGGGGTCATGTCGAGGACGCGTTCGGGCGGCTCATCGAGACCGTGCGCCGCACGGCCGGGGACGACCGGGACGCCGTACGGCTGCGGCTGCTCGAACTGTTCGAGGTGGTCGGGCCCGACGACCCGCGGGTGGCGGCGGCCCGACGGGCGCTGGCGCGCGCCCTGTTCTGAGCGGGTGGCCGGTCCGGGCGCGGCCCGGGGCTGACCAGTCGCTAAACGTCGGGGGCTGTGGTTCCCGAGTGAAAGTTCTGCCGAGAAGGTTCCCCAGCGGCCGCGCTTTACCAAATCTTGGTAATCGCGGCCGCTGTTACTGGAAGTAAGCCGAGGCCGTTGGTCTGTCGGGTTCTGTCCATCGATCAACTGTTTTGTTCTGGGCCTCGATGCCACCCTGCGTCGCCGCCCGAGACCTCTGGGTCGTTGTTCGGTTATCCGGCCGTTACTAGCGAGTAACGAACCCCCTTGTGCGGGCGGCGAGAATGGACCACGATCGGCCACGCTCGGTCCATTCCCGTACCCCGACAGCCGGTTGGGTCAACGGGTTTTCCTGGGTCCCCACCGAGCAGGGCCGGCGGCACATGGCGCCGGCTCTTGGACAGGGGGGTCTTCACCGCTCGGTGAAGCCTGTCCAGCAAGGTTGTGCGTGATGCGTGTCAGGCGCGACCAGTGGTTGTCGCTCGGGGGTGATCGCCGGTGATCGGTGCGCGGTACGCGCCTCCGAAACGGGCGCTCCCCTTCCCGAGGACGTAGCACTTCTCCCATCCCTGCCCGGTGGAGCCGCCGCATACGTGGGGCCAGTCGGGGCCAGGAGATGTACGTCCGAGAAGGAGGAAATATGGAGTCCCAGGTGCGTGGCGGGACCAGATGGAAGCGGTTCGCTGTGGTCATGGTGCCCAGCGTCGCCGCCGCAGCGTGTGTCGGTGTCGGTCTGGCGCAGGGTGCCCTCGCGGCGTCCTTCAGCGTCTCCGGCCAGCAGTTCAAGGTTTCGGCCGGGCATCTGCACGGTGAGGGATTCGCCCAGTACGGCGGCATCGACACCGGTTACACGACGGTCGAGGGCAAAGAGAAGACGATCCACCCGGTCGCCATCTCGTCCTTCGACAGCGCGACCATCACCAAGATGTGTCAGTCGGTCAAGACGACGATCCCCGTCCTCAACAAGACGTTCTACCTGCGTCTCGACGCGGGTACGGACGCGAAGAAGCCGGTAGAGGCGACCAACCTCTACATCGACGTCGCGCAGCTCGACGCCGACGCCGAGTTCGAGAACATCGACATCGGCGTCGCGCTCAAGGACAAGACCCGCGGTCCCGCCGTGAGGTCCGGCGACAGCGTCCTGCCGGGCGGCTTCGCCCAGCAGGCCAAGTCGGCCGACCTCTACGGCGTCAAGCAGACGGCGTGGGCGACCACGGCCGGCACGTTCAAGCTGAGCGGCCTGTCGATGAAGCTCGGTGCCGACCCCGAGATGGAGTGCTACTGACGGCTCCCGTCACCGGGGTGACCTGGGACGGCTGAGCTGACCCAGGGGGCTGTGCCAGGGGCGGGGAAGCCTGTGCTTCTCCGCCCCCCGAGCTCCGCCCGACCGTGCGTCGGGCACCTTCACAGACTTATACCTTCCGGCTTCTTCACGCCTACGGCCGAGCCGGTACGTACTTCCACCGGACCCAGGGAGCTGTTTTCCATGAGTGCCGAGACTCCGGGCCAGAGCGCCGGGACCTTCACCCGGCTGCGTCTGCGATTCCGTGGCTGGCGGGGCAGCCGACCGTTCTGGGCGGGCCTGTTCACCTTGCTCGGCGGGCTGCCGATCGCCTACTTCCCTTACGCGACGCTCAAGTTGGGCACCATGTCGGTCACCATGTCGACCACCGCGGGTGCCGGGTCGCTGATCATCGGCGTGCTGCTGATGACGCTGGGGCTCACCATGTGGTTCCAGCCGGCCACGCGTGTCTTCGCGGGTGTCGCGGCCATCCTCCTCGCGCTGGTGTCGCTGGTGATCTCCAACATCGGCGGCTTCATCATGGGCTTCCTGCTGGCGCTGATCGGCGGCGCCCTCGCCGCCGCCTGGGCGCCGGGCGACCCCGCGGCCCAGGGCGGCGGGAAGCGGGGCGCCCAGGGCGCTCCCACGGAGGACGGCGCCCCGGAACCCGCCGCCGAGGCACCCGCCGACGTCCCGGGCCTGCCGGCGCCCCGCCACGCGCAGGCCGAGGACGGCGTGGAGCACACCGCCGAGGCCGACGAGGCGAACGGGGTGCACCGTGTCGGCTGACGGGGTCCGCGCCGGCAGCTCGGCCTCCCCGGACCGGCCGGGAACGGGACCGCGCCACGCGGCCCCGAAGAAGCCGCTGTTCACCCGGCTGCCGGCCGGCAAGGCGATAGCGATGGCCGCGATGCCCACGGCCGTCCTCATGGGCATGGGGTTCACCCCGACGCTCGCCGTCGCCGACGACGCGCCGACGTCCAACAGCAAGCTGGCCGACGAGTACAAGGACTGCGTTGCGGCCCTGGACGGCGCCGACGCGTCCGCCTCCGCGTCGGCCTCGCCGTCGCCGTCGGCCTCCGCGAGCACGAGCGGCTCCACGAGCGGCTCCTCGGACGACGGGGCCGGCTCCCAGGACTCCCAGAACTCGTCGGGCGGCTCCTCCTCGTCGGATTCAGGTTCCGACGACACGGCGGAGCCCTCCCCTTCGGCGTCCTCCGAGGCCGCCTCCTCGGCGGAGAAGCAGACGTCGTCGTCCTCCGATGACACCGCGACGCCGAGCCCCTCGGCCTCCGAGACGAGCAAGAACGTCCTGGAGACCATCGGCGACGCCATCACGGACCTCTTCGACGGCGACGGCTCCGGCGACACGACCGCCACGGCCTCGCCCTCCGCGTCCGCGTCCGCCTCGCCCACCACCGGCACCGAGGGCTCGGGCTCCTCGGACTCGGGTTCCTCGGACTCCTCCTCCGGCAACGACGACTCCGCCGGCGGCACGGTCAAGGACACCACCGACGCCGTCACCGACACGGTGAAGGACGCCGCCGGGGACGCCACCGAGGCGGCCGGGGACGCGGCGGACGACGCCGCCGCTGCAGCCGACGGGGCCACCGCCTCGCCCAGCCCCTCCGCGAGCTCCACCACCGACGCGGAGGACTGCCTCGCCGCCACGGAAGACGAGGGCGGCGTCGACAACAAGATCCTGGTGGCGGACGACCCGTGGTACCTGCAGGCCAGTGGGCTGTGGCTCAAGGGCGCGGACTACCAGGGCATCGTCGAGGTGAAGACCGCGAGCGGCACCAAGAAGAAGGTGCTGAAGTACGTCATCTCCGGCGGCACCGAGATCGACGACCTGCACCAGACGGTGAAGGACAAGAAGTCCGGCAAGACGTACCACGTCCAGGCGGGCAAGGGCACGAAGTCCACGATCACCGACGGCGACACGGTCATGTACACCGAGAGCATCTCGGGCAACCTGTTCGGCCTGATCCCGATCACGTTCAGCCCGGACAACCCGCCGCCGCTGAACATCCCGCTGATCTACTTCAGCAACGTGAAGGTCACCCAGGCCGGCCAGTTCGGCGGAACCCTGCACGTGCCCGGCATGCAGGTGTACACGACGGACAGCTGAGAGACACACTCCCGGTCGACCGGGCCCCGGCCCCGGGACACACACGAAAGGGCGCCCCCTGTCGCAGGGGGCGCCCTCAGTGGCGTTCGGGGCCCTTCACGGGGCGGCCGTTCAGTCGGCGGAGCCGCCGACGTGGTGGACGCGGAGCATGTTGGTGGTGCCGGGGACGCCGGGGGGCGAGCCGGCGGTGATGATGACGATCTCGCCCGGGTTGAAGCGGTTGATCTTGGCGAGTTCCTGGTCGACCATGTCCACCATGTCGTCCGTGCTGTCCACGAGCGGCACGACGTGCGACTCCACACCCCAGCTGAGCGTCAGCTGGTTGCGGGTGTCCTCGTCGGTGGTGAAGGCGATGATCGGCTGCTGCGCGCGGTAGCGGGACAGCCGGCGGGCGGTGTCACCGGACTGCGTGAAGGCCACCAGGCCGCGGCCGCCGAGGAAGTCGGCGATCTCGCACGCGGCACGCGCCACCGAACCGCCCTGGGTGCGCGGCTTCTTGCCCGGCACGAGCGGCTGCAGGCCCTTGCCCAGCAGCTCCTGCTCGGCGGCGGTGACGATCTTCGACATCGTCTTCACGGTCTCGATCGGGTACGCGCCCACGCTCGACTCGGCGGACAGCATGACCGCGTCCGCGCCGTCCAGGATCGCGTTGGCCACGTCGGAGGCCTCGGCGCGGGTCGGACGGGAGTTGGTGATCATCGACTCCATCATCTGGGTCGCCACGATCACCGGCTTGGCGTTGCGCCGGCACAGCTCGATCAGACGCTTCTGCACCATGGGGACCCGCTCCAGCGGGTACTCGACGGCGAGGTCGCCACGGGCGACCATCACACCGTCGAACGCCATCACGACGTCCTCCATGTTCTCCACCGCCTGCGGCTTCTCCACCTTGGCGATGACGGGGACCCGGCGGCCCTCCTCGTCCATGACCCGGTGGACGTCGGCGACGTCCTTGGCGTCCCGGACGAAGGACAGCGCGACCAGGTCGGCACCCATGCGCAGCGCGAACCGCAGGTCCTCGACGTCCTTCTCGCTCAGCGCGGGCACGTTGACGGCCGCGCCGGGCAGGTTGATGCCCTTGTGGTCGGAGATGACGCCGCCCTCGATGACGATCGTCTTCACCCGCGGGCCCTCGACGTCCACGACCTTCAGCTCGACGTTGCCGTCGTTGATCAGGATCTGGTCGCCGCGGTCGACGTCACCGGGCAGCCCCTTGTACGTCGTCCCGCAGATCGTCTTGTCGCCGGGGACGTCCTCGGCGGTGATGGTGAACTCGTCACCGCGCACCAGCTCCACCGGGCCCTCGGCGAAGGTCTCGAGCCGGATCTTCGGGCCCTGCAGGTCGGCGAGGACACCGACGGCCCGGCCGGTCTCCTTGGCGGCGGCACGGACGCGGTCGTACCGCCCCTGGTGCTCGGCGTGGGTGCCGTGGCTGAAGTTGAAGCGGGCCACGTTCATGCCGGCTTCGATCAGGGACACGAGCATCTCGTGGGAATCGACCGCGGGGCCGAGAGTACAGACGATTTTCGAACGGCGCATGAGGCGATCCTATCGGTTTGTTTCGCTACGGAATATTCCGTCTGGCGGAAGATACAAATGGGCGGGTTCGCGCTCAGTTGCTTTCCTGCCCGGTCACCTCCCGGCGGAGCCGCACATCAATACCGCCCGACCAATGCGTAGGTCTGTGTCGCGATCTCGAGTTCCTCGTCCGTCGGCACCACGGCGACCGCCACCCGGGCGTCCCCGGGCGAGATCAGCCGGGGCTCGTCGCCGCGTACGGCGTTCAGCCCGCCGTCCACCGCCAGGCCCAGGGTCTCCAGGCCCGCGACGGCCGCCGCGCGCACCTCGGCCGCGTTCTCGCCGACTCCCGCGGTGAACACGACCGCGTCCACCCGGCCGAGTACGGCGTAATAGGCGCCGATGTACTTCTTCAGACGGTGAATGTAGATGTCGAAGGCGAGCTTCGCCTGTGCGTCACCCTCGTCGATCCGGCGCCGGATCTCCCGCATGTCGTTGTCACCGCACAGTCCGACGAGCCCGCTCTTCTTGTTGAGAAGAGTGTCGATTTCGTCGATGGACATTCCCCCAACGCGCGCCAAATGGAAGATGACGGCCGGATCGGTGTCTCCGGACCGCGTACCCATCACGAGCCCCTCCAAGGGGGTCAGCCCCATCGAGGTGTCCACGCACCGGCCGCCACGCACGGCGGAGGCGGAGGCCCCGTTGCCGAGGTGCATCACGATGACGTTCACCTCTTCGGGTGCCCTGCCGAGCAGCTTTGCCGTCGCGCGGGAGACGTACGCGTGCGAGGTCCCGTGGAACCCGTACCGCCGGACCCGGTGCGCGTCCGCGGTCTCGACGTCGATCGCGTAGCGGGCGGCGGACTCCGGCATCGTCGTGTGGAAGGCGGTGTCGAACACGGCGACCTGGGGCAGGTCGGGCCGCAGCGCCCGCGCGGTGCGGATCCCGGTGAGGTTGGCCGGGTTGTGCAGCGGCGCGACCGGGATCAGCCGCTCGATCTCGGCGAGGACGGTGTCGTCGATGACGGTCGGCGCGGTGAAGTGCTTTCCGCCGTGCACGACACGGTGTCCGACGGCGGCGAGTTCGGGGGAGTCCAGCCCGAGCCCGTCCTGGGCGAGTTCGGCGGCCACGGCCTTCAGCGCGGCGTCGTGGTCGGCGATCGACCCGGTCCACTCCCGGGCCGGGCCGCCCGTGGCCAGCGGCGTGTGCTTCAGCCGCGAGGACTGCTCACCGATGCGCTCGACGAGCCCCGAGGCCAGCCGGCTGCTGTCGCGCATGTCGAGCAGCTGGTACTTCACCGACGAGGAGCCGGAGTTGAGGACGAGGACGCGGGTGGCGGTCACTGGGCGGTTGCCTTCTCGATCGGGGTCTGGGCCTGGATGGCGGTGATGGCGACGGTGTTCACGATGTCCTGGACGAGGGCGCCCCGGGACAGGTCGTTGACCGGCTTGCGCAGGCCCTGCAGCACCGGCCCGACGGCGATCGCGCCCGCGGAACGCTGCACGGCCTTGTAGGTGTTGTTGCCGGTGTTGAGGTCCGGGAAGATCAACACGCTGGCCTGCCCCGCGACTTCGGAGCCCGGCAGCTTGGTGGCGGCGACGGTCGGCTCGACGGCGGCGTCGTACTGGATGGGCCCCTCGATCTTGAGATCGGGACGGCTCCGCCGTACCAGCTCGGTAGCCTCCCGCACCTTGTCGACGTCGGCGCCCGAGCCGGACGTACCGGTCGAGTACGACAGCATCGCGATCCGCGGCTCCACGCCGAACCGGGCGGCGGTGGCGGCCGACTGGACGGCGATGTCGGCGAGCTGCTCGGCGTTCGGGTCGGGGTTCACCGCGCAGTCGCCGTAGACGAGGACCTTGTCGGCGAGGCACATGAAGAACACGGACGACACGATCGAGGCGTCCGGCTTGGTCTTGATGATCTCGAAGGCCGGCCGGATGGTGGCGGCCGTGGAGTGCACGGACCCGGAGACCATGCCGTCGGCGAGCCCCTCCTCGACCATGAGCGTGCCGAAGTAGTTCACGTCGGAGACGACGTCGTACGCCAGCTCGACGGTGACGCCCTTGTGGGCGCGGAAGCGGGCGTACTTCTCGGCGAAGGCGTCGCGCAGCTCGCTGGTCGCCGGGTCGATCAGCCGGCAGTCGCCCAGGTCGATGCCGAGATCGGCGGCCTTCTTGCGGATCTGGTCGACCGGGCCGAGGAGGATGAGGTCGCACACCCCCCGGCGGAGCAGGACCTCGGCGGCGTGCAGCACCCGCTCCTCGGTCCCCTCGGGGAGGACGACCCGGCGCTTGTCGGCGCGGGCCTGTTCCAGCAGCTTGTGCTCGAACATCATCGGCGTGAGGCGGTCGCTGCTCGGCGCGGAGACCCGGCGGAGCAGCTCGGCGGTGTCGACATGCCGCTCGAACAGACCGAGCGCCGTCTCGGCCTTGCGCGGGGTCGCCGCGTTGAGCTTGCCCTCCAGGGCGAACAGCTGCTCGGCCGTGGGGAAGCTGAGTCCCGGCACCGAGATGACCGGCGTGCCCGGGGCGAGCCGGGCGGCCAGGGTGAGGATCTCGTCGCTGGGGACCTCGTTCAGGGTGAGCACCACGCCGGCGATCGGCGGGGTGCCCGCGCTGTGCGCGGCGAGCGAGCCGATGACCAGGTCGGCCCGGTCGCCCGGGGTGACGACCAGACAGCCGGGGGTCAGCGCGTTGAGGAAGTTCGGCATCATCGCGCCGCCGAAGACGAAGCCGAGCGCGTCCCGGGCGAGCCCCGAGTCGTCGCCGAGCAGCACCTTGGCGCCGAGGGCGTGGCTGACCTGCGAGACGGTGGGGGCGGACAGGGCGGGCTCGTCGGGAAGGACGTAGCAGGGGACGGGCAGGCGCGTGGCGAGCCGCTCGGCGATCTCCTCCCGGTCCTCGCGGGCCACGCGGTTGATGATCATGGCGAGGACGTCACAGCCGAGGCCCTCGTAGGCGCGGTAGGCGTTGCGGGTCTCGGCGCGCACGGATGCCGCGGTCTGCTTGCGGCCGCCGACGACGGGGATCACGGAGGCGCCGAACTCGTTGGCGAGGCGGGCGTTGAGTGCCAGCTCGTCCGGGAACTGCGTGTCCGCGTAGTCGGTCCCGAGGACGAGGACGACGTCGTAGTCCCGGGCCACCCGGTGGAACCGCTCGACGAGGGTGGAGACCAGTTCGTCCGCGCCCTGCTCGGCCTGGAGGGCGGACGCCTCGTGGTAGTCCATGCCGTAGACGGTCGCCGGGTCCTGTGCCAGCCGGTAGCGGGCCCGCAGCAGCTCGAACAGCCGGTCGGGGCCGTCGTGGACGAGCGGGCGGAAGACGCCCACCCGGTCGACCTGTCGGGTCAGAAGCTCCATGACGCCCAGCTCGACGACCTGGCGGCCGTCGCCGCGGTCGATACCGGTCACGTACACGCTGCGGGTCACGCGAGCACTCCGTTTCGTGTGGGTCGTTCGTTCGAGGGCACTGCCGGATCACTGCTGAGGTCATTCTGGGGTCATAAAAATCGCCCACCTAGGTGAGCAGAACCCCCTTGACAATACCCCTGCGCGCGGATAAGGCGCCCGTCAAGAGACAGTGCCCTGGGCGTCGTGAAACAATCGGACCTGGCTCACCGGCATCCACAGCGAGCAGGAGACACAGCACGATGCGCATCGGAGTTCTCACCGCAGGCGGCGACTGCCCCGGCCTGAACGCAGTGATCCGGTCGGTGGTGCACCGCGCGGTCGACAACTACGGGGACGAGGTCATCGGCTTCGTCGACGGCTACGCGGGCCTCCTGGACGGCCGTTACCGTTCCCTCGACCTCAACGCGGTGAGCGGAATCCTCGCCCGCGGCGGCACGATCCTCGGCTCGTCGCGACTGGAGCGGGACCGGCTGCGCGAGGCCTGCGAGAGCGCCTCGGACATGATCCACGACTTCGGCATCGACGCCCTGATCCCGATCGGCGGCGAGGGCACCCTGACGGCGGCGCGGATGCTGTCGGACGCCGGGCTGCCCGTGGTCGGCGTCCCGAAGACGATCGACAACGACATCTCCTCGACGGACCGCACGTTCGGCTTCGACACGGCGGTGGGCGTCGCGACCGAGGCCATGGACCGCCTGAAGACCACCGCCGAGTCGCACCAGCGGGTCATGGTCGTCGAGGTCATGGGCCGGCACGCGGGCTGGATCGCGCTGGAGAGCGGGATGGCGGCGGGCGCGCACGGCATCTGCCTCCCCGAGCGGCCCTTCGACCCCGCCGACCTGGTGAAGATGGTCGAGGAGCGCTTCGCGCGCGGCAAGAAGTTCGCGGTGATCTGCGTGGCGGAGGGCGCCCACCCCGCCGACGGCACGATGGACTACGGCAAGGGCGCGATCGACAAGTTCGGCCACGAGCGCTTCCAGGGCATCGGCACGGCCCTCGCGTACGAGCTGGAGAAGCGGCTCGGCAAGGAGGCCCGGCCGGTCATCCTCGGGCATGTGCAGCGCGGTGGCGTGCCGACCGCGTACGACCGTGTCCTCGCCACCCGGTTCGGCTGGCACGCGGTGGAGGCGGCGCACCGGGGCGAGTTCGGGATGATGACCGCGCTGCGGGGCACCGAGGTCCTGATGGTGCCGCTGGCGGACGCGGTGACCGAACTGAAGACGGTGCCCAAGGACCGCATGGACGAGGCGGAGTCGGTCTTCTAGACCGGTCTTCCCGCGGCGCCTGGCGCGTGGCCCGTGGACCGACGTCTGGTGGCCGTGCCTCGCCGTCCGGCCCGCACCCAGTCCGGTCTCCCGTGCGTTCGCCGGGAGGCCGTCCGGGGCGGGCGGTGCGGTTCGTGGAGCCGTCACCGCCCCTTCCCCGCGGCCCCCTTCACCCACCGGTAGACCAACTCCGGCCTGCCCACCTGCCCGTACAGCGGCTTGCGCTCGGCGCGCCCCGCCTCCACCAGATGCTCCAGATACCGCCGGGCGGTGATCCGGGAGATCCCCACCGCCTCGGCCACCCCCGCGGCGGTCAGCCCCTCCGCCGCCTCCCGCACGGCCTCCGTCACCCGTTCCAGGGTCGGCGCGCTCAGCCCCTTGGGCAGCGCCGCGGGCCCCGGGGCGCGCAGCGCCGCCAGCGCCCGGTCGACCTCGTCCTGGCCGCTTGCCTCACCGGCCGCCCCCCGGAACTCCGCGTACCGCACCAGCCGGTCCCGCAGCGTCGCGAAGGTGAACGGTTTCAGCACGTACTGCACGACCCCCAGCGACACCCCCTCCCGGACCACCGTCAGATCGCGGGCCGACGTCACCGCGATGACGTCCGCGTGATAGCCCGCCGCCCGCAGGGACCGGGCCAGTTGCAGCCCGTGCGCGTCCGGCAGGTGCAGGTCCAGCAGCAGCAGGTCCACCGGCGTACGGTCCAGCAGCCGCCGTGCCTCCGCACCCGTGTGCGCCTTCCCGACCGCGACGAAACCCGGCACCCGGCCGACGTACATGACATGCGCGTCCGCGGCCACCGGATCGTCCTCGACGACCAGCACTCTGATGGGCGTACCGCCCGGCTCTTGCGACACTTGCGTCATCCCTCGCCTCCTGGGGCCGCCGTCACCCGCCGCAACGGCAGCCGCACCACGAACTCCGCCCCGCCCCCTTCGGCCTCCGCCACCGACAGCGTCCCCTCGTGCCGGTGCACGGCCTGCCGGACCAGGGCCAGACCAAGACCACGCCCTCCGGGGCCCGACGGCTTCGTCGAGAAGCCGCGCTCGAAGACCAGGGAGGCGTGGGCAGGATCCACCCCCGCGCCCGTGTCCGCCACCCTCAGGAGCAACTCGTCCCCCTGCGTGCACGCGGTCACCGTGACCCGCGCCCGTACGCCGCCCTGCGCCGCGTCCACCGCGTTGTCGATGAGGTTGCCGAGGATGGTGACCAGGTCCCGGGCCGGCAACGACCGCGGGAGCAGGCCGTCGTCCAGGCCGCTGTCCTGCGAGACGACCAGTTCCACACCCCGCTCGTTCGCCTGGGCCGTCTTGCCCAGCAGCAGGGCCGCCAGCACCGGCTCGCTCACCGCCGCCACCACCTGGTCGGTCAGCGCCTGGGCCAGCTCCAGCTCCGCCGTGGCGAAGTCGACCGCCTCGTCCGCGCGGCCCAGCTCGATCAGCGAGACCACGGTGTGCAGGCGGTTGGCCGCCTCGTGCGCCTGCGACCGCAGCGCCTGGGTGAAACCCCGCTCAGAGTCCAACTCGCCCATCAGTGACTGGAGTTCGGTCACGTCCCGGAGGGTCACCACGGTGCCGCGGCGCTCGCCGCCGGACACCGGCGAGGTGTTCACCACCAGCACCCGGTCCGCCGTCAGGTGCACCTCGTCCACCCGGGGCTCGGAGGCCAGCAGCGCACCCGTCAGCGGGGCCGGGAGGCCCAGCTCCGCCACCGACGTCCCCACCACCTCCCCGGACACCCCCAGCAGCTCCCGCCCGCCGTCGTTGATCAGTGCCACCCGGTACTGCCCGTCGAGCATCAGCAGTCCCTCGCGCACCGCGTGCAGTGCCGCCTGGTGGTAGTCGTGCATCCGGCTCAGCTCGGTCGCGTTCATGCCGTGGGTGTGGCGGCGCAGCCGCGCGTTGACGACGTAGGTGCCCACGGCGCCCAGGACGAGTGCGCCGGCCGCCACCCCCAGCAGGGCCGTGACCTGGTCCTGCACCCGCTTGCTGATCGCCTCGACCTTGATGCCGGCGCTGACCAGGCCGATGATCCGGTCGTTCTCGTCCTCGATGGGGGTGACCGCGCGGACCGACGGTCCGAGGGTGCCGGTGTACGTCTCGGTGAAGGACTCGCCCTTCAGGGCGCGGGCTATGTGACCGCGGAACCTCTGGCCTATCTCCGACTCCACGGGGTGGGTCCAGCGGATGCCGTCGGGGTTCATGATCGTGACGAAGTCGACCTCGGTGTCCCGCATGACGCGCAGGGCGTAGGGCTGGAGCTCGGCCGTGGGGTTCGCGGTGCCGATCGCCTCCCGGACGGACGGGGAGTCGGCCACCGAGCGGGCCACCGCGGTGGCCTGGCGGCTCGCCGCCTCCTCGGCCTGGCTGCGGTCGCTGACGTAGGTGAACAGCGCGTATCCGGCGACGACGACCGCGATCAGCACGGCCTGCATGGCGAACAGCTGGCCGGCCAGGCTGCGGGGTCTCGGCACACGGACGGGGAGGCGCATGTCGTCAGTGTGCCTCCCGGGTTAAGCGCGAACTAAATGAACACAAGGGTGACCGCCCTCACAGCCCGGGAGATAGTCACCGCATTCCCCATATCTCCCCGGACGTGAGCCGCACGCCGGTGATGCCGACGAAGACGTCAAGGAGGGCAGCCGTGGCCACCAGCAGCACCCCGAATACGGCACCTGCCGCACCCGCTGGGAAGCGGGACCGCACCCACTATCTCTACATCGCCGTCATCGCCGCGGTGGCGCTCGGCATCGCCGTCGGTCTGATCTGGCCCGACCTCGGCGTCGAGCTCAAGCCCCTGGGCACCGGCTTCGTCAACCTGATCAAGATGATGATCTCGCCGATCATCTTCTGCACGATCGTGCTCGGGATCGGCTCGGTGCGAAAGGCCGCCAAGGTCGGCGCCGTGGGCGGTATCGCGCTCGGCTACTTCCTGGTGATGTCCCTGGTCGCGCTGAGCATCGGCCTCGTCGTCGGCAACATCCTGCACCCCGGTGACGGACTGCACCTGACCGAAGCGATCAAGGCCACCGGCCACGACCAGGTCTCCGACGAGGCGCTGCCGCCGGTCGAGTTCGTCCTGTCGATCATCCCGACGACCTTCCTCTCCGCCTTCACCGAGGGCCAGGTCCTGCAGACCCTCCTGGTCGCCCTGCTCGCCGGCTTCGCCCTGCAGGCCATGGGCAGCGTCGGCCAGCCGGTGCTGCGCGGCATCGAGCACATCCAGCGGCTCGTCTTCCGCATCCTCGCCATGGTGATGTGGGCCGCCCCGATCGGTGCCTTCGGCGCCATCGCCGCGGTGGTCGGCTCGGCCGGCGTGGACGCGCTCAAGAGCCTCGCGGTGCTGATGCTCGGCTTCTACGTGACCTGCTTCCTGTTCGTCTTCATCGTGCTCGCCGCGCTGCTGCGCATCGTGGCCGGGCTGAACATCCTCACGCTCTTCAAGTACCTGGCCCGTGAGTTCCTGCTGATCCTGTCCACCTCCTCCTCCGAGTCCGCGCTGCCGCGCCTCATCGCGAAGATGGAGCACCTGGGCGTCAGCAAGCCCGTCGTCGGCATCACCGTCCCGACCGGCTACTCCTTCAACCTCGACGGCACCATGATCTACATGACCATGGCGTCCCTCTACATCGCCGACGCCCTCGGCACGCCGATGTCGATCGGCGAGCAGATCCCGCTGCTGCTCTTCCTGCTGCTGGCCTCCAAGGGCGCGGCGGGCGTCAGCGGCGCCGGTCTGGCCACGCTGGCCGGCGGTCTGCAGTCCCACAAGCCCGCCCTGGTGGACGGCGTCGGCCTGATCGTCGGCATCGACCGCTTCATGAGCGAGGCCCGCGCCCTGACGAACTTCGCGGGCAACGCGGTCGCCACCGTCCTGGTGGGCACCTGGACCAAGGAGATCGACAGGGCCCGCGTCCGGCAGGTGCTGGCGGGCGAGCTGCCCTTCGACGAGAAGACGCTGCTCGACGAGGGCGAGCCCGTCACCGGCGGCGACGTGCCCGAGCCGCGCGAGGAGGGCGAGAAGGAACTCGCCAAGGCCTGACCCGTCCGGCACCGAGAGACCCCGGGTGCCCGGCCCCGCCTGAACCGGGGCCGGACACCCGGCCAGGGATCCGGGCGGCTGAGTGCTCCCCGTAGCTCAGCCGCCCGGTCCTTTTCTGTTCTTCCGACGGCGGCCTCCTCGCGGCGGGACCGGCCGCAGGGGGCGTGGAGCGGCGGCCGGGACCCCGCCGGTCGGGGGCGGAGGCGCTCATGTGCGCCGTGCCCGCTCCTCCCGGGCCGCCGCCGCCAGACGCCGCAGCTCGTCGCCGTCCAGGACGAGGTCGGCCGCTCCGGCCGAGTCCCGCACCGTCTCCGGCCGGCTGGCGCCCGGGATGGGGATCACGGTGGGGGAGAGGGCCAGCAGCCAGGCGAGACAGACCTGCTGCGGGCTGACGCCCCGCTCCCGGGCGACCTCGTGGAACGCGCCGAGGCGCCGCTCGTCCGCCTCCCCCGGCCGGGCAGGCCCGTCCAGGGGGCTGCGGGCAAGACCCCCGAGCGGGCTCCACGGCAGGAACGCCAGCCCCAGCTCGGCCGCCAGCCGCACCTCGGGCTCGCTGTCACCGACGGCCGGGGAGTAGCGGTTCTGCACGCAGACCAGCCGGTCGCCGAGGACGGCCCGGGCCCGGCGGATCTGGCCGGCGTCCGTGTTGGAGACACCGGCCAGCCGGATCTTCCCCTCGTCCAGCAGGTCCCGCAGCGCGCCCACCGAGTCCTCGAAGGGGACCGCCGGGTCCGGCTTGTGCAGCTGGTAGAGGCCGATCGCCTCGACGCCGAGCCGCCGCAGGGAGGCCTCCGCCGCCGCCTTCAGGTGCCGGGGGTCGCCGTTCACCGTCCAGTCGGTCCCGGCAGGTCTGCCCCGCCCGCCCTTCGTCGCCACCAGCACACCGTCGGTGTCACCGCCGTAGGACGCGAGCGCGCGGGCCAGCAGACGTTCGTTGTGACCGGGGTCCTCGCCCGGCAGGTGGTAGGAGTCGGCGGTGTCCAGCAGGGTCACGCCCGCGTCCAGCGCCGCGTGGACCGTGGCCAGGGCGCGGGTCTCGTCGGGGCGGCCCTCGACGGACAACGGCATCGCACCGAGCCCGATCGCGCTCACCCGCAGATCGCCGAGGGGGCGGTACCGCATGTCAGACCCCCCTTCCCACCGTCGCCGGGACGGCCGTCCCGAGGGTCTCCGCCACCGCCCGAGGGAGCCATCGCCGTGCGTTGCCGAAGGTGAACCCGAGCCGCACGGCGAGGGAGTTGTCCATGCCGTAGAAGCGGCGGAAGGAGAACGGCGACACTTCGCCGACCTCGACCTGCCGGTAGAGGATCCCGCCCTCCCCCAGCTGCGCGGCCACCGCTTCGCACAGCTCTTCCGTGGTCAGCGGGGCGTGGGAGGCCGCGTTGACCGGGCCGGTGAACTCCTCGCCCGCCGCCCAGAACAGGAAGTCGGCGATCTCCTCGACATGGATGTACGTCGCCGGGTGGTTCACCGCCGGCACGGTGACCGGCTCGCCGGCGCGGATGCGGGAGGCGTAGTGCTCCAGGCGGCCGGTGAAGTCGTCGTCCCCGCCCAGGACATGGGCGACGCGGACGGCGGTGTACGGGAAGGGCGGCCCGGCGGCGAACACCGCCTCCGCCTGACGCTTGCCCTCGCCGTAGTGGGTGTCGAGGAACTCCGGGTCGTCCCAGGGGAGTTCCAGGTCCACCACCACGGTCCGCGGATCGACGTCCGTCTCCCGCACCGGCGCGATCGAGTCCTCGAACTCGTACACCTCGACCGTCGACGTCATCACGTACCGGCGGGTGCGGCCGGTGAACACCCGGCGGGCGACGGCCGCCTGGCGCGGGGTGTAGCAGACCTGGTCGACGACGACGTCGAAGGCGCGGGAGCCGAGGGCGCTCCTCAGGGACGTCTCGTCGTCGCGGTCGGCGACGAGGTGGAGTGCGCCCGGCGGCGGGGCCGACGAGCCGCGGTTCAGTACCGTCACCCGGTCCCCGGCGGCCAGCAGACGCCCGACGAGCCGTTTGCCGGCATAGCGGTTGCCGCCGATGACCAGGACTTCTCGCGGCGTTGCCCCTCGTTCCTGTTCCATGGCCATAATTCTCCTGGCCGGCCGGCACGTTCTGAAGGGGGAACCATGGGAGTTCAGGCAGGCATACCGAAAGAACCTCGGCATCTGCGAGCCGCCACCGGCGAAACGTCGGTGAGCCTCGACGCGCTGGACCGGCAGATCCTTCAGCTCCTGCAGACCGACGGCCGGATCAAACTCAGCGAGCTGGGGCGCAGGGTCCGGCTCAGCCCGGCGGCCGTCACCGAACGGGTGCGCCGGCTGGAGGCGGCGGGCGTCGTCACCGGGTACAGCGCCCAGGTCTCCCCGTCCCGCCTCGGCTACGGCATCCAGGCCTTCGTCCGGGTCAACCCGCACGGCGGCTACAGCCTGAAGCACCCGAGGGCCCTGGAGCTGATGGAGCGCCCCGAGATCACCGAGGTGCACCACGTGGTCGGTGAGGACTGCTGGATCCTCAAGACCGCCGTCAGGGACACCGTCCACCTGGAGGAGGTGCTGGAGGAGATCTCCGCCCTGGGGCGCACGACGACCTCCATCGTGCTCACCTCACCCGTGGAGCGGAAACCGCTCTTGCCTTGACGTCGGCGTCAAGCCGTACGTTCGTACGCATGCGAATCGGCGAGCTGGCCGCACGGGCCGGGACCACCACGCGGACGCTGCGGTACTACGAGTCGCGGGGGCTGCTGCCCGCGCGGCGCGGTGAGAACGGGTACCGGACGTACGACGAGGACGATCTGAAGCTGCTGCGCCAGATCAGGACGCTGCAGGACTTCGGGTTCGACCTGGAGGAGACGCGGCCGTTCCTGGAGTGTCTGCGGGCCGGTCACCCCGAGGGCGACTCGTGCCCGGCGTCGCTCGCGGTCTACCGGCGCAAGCTGGACGAGCTGGACGCGCTCATCGGGGAGCTGCGGGCGGTGCGGGAGCAGGTCGCCGGGCAACTGGTGCGGGCCGAGCTGGCCGCCGGGGCGCTGGTTCCGGGGAGCCCGGAACCCGGATGCGAGCTGGGAGGGCAGGAACGGTGATCAAGGCGGACGGGGTGACCGAGGTGACGGACGCGGACTTCGGGGCGGAGGTGCTCGGGGCGGAGCTGCCGGTGCTCGTGGAGTTCACCGCCGACTGGTGCCCGCCGTGCCGGCAGATGGGGCCGGTGCTGAGCGCGCTCGCCGCGCAGGAGGGCGGGCGGCTGAAGGTGGTGCAGCTGGACGTGGACACCAATCCGGAGACGACCAACGCCTACAAGGTGCTGTCGATGCCGACGTTCATGGTGTTCCGGGCCGGTGAGCCGGTGAAGGCGATGGTGGGGGCCCGGCCCAGGCGCCGGCTCCTGGAGGAGCTGTCCGACGTGCTGTGATCCCTGCCGAACAGAAGAAATCCCCCGGGCAATTGCGCCCGGGGGATTTCTTTGCGTATATTCGATGATTCGCGACTTCAGGAGAATGGGGTCGCAAATAAGTTCAGTGAGCAGAGTATATCCGGGCGGGAGTGGAATTGTCAAACACCGACTTTCCAGACAGTGAATTGCGGCGTGAACAGGAATTCATCGACGACCTGTACGCCCGGGTCGACCGTCTGCGCGGCGACACCGAGACCTCCGTCACGGACGCGCTCGCCCAGGGCCACACACCCAGGCAGGCCCGCCTGGAGCGGGACATCCTCGTCGCCGAACGCTCAGGCCTGCTGGCCGCGCTGAACGCCGTGGACGGCTCCCTCTGCTTCGGCCGGATCGACCTCACCACCGGCGTCAGCCACCACATCGGCCGGATCGGGCTGCGCACCGACGACGCCGAGCGCACCCCGGTCCTCATCGACTGGCGGGCCGACGTGGCCCGGCCCTTCTACCTGGCCACCGGCCACACCCCGCTGGGCCTGCGCCGCCGCCGGCACCTGACCACCGAGGGCCGCAGGGTCACCGCCCTGCACGACGAGATCCTCGACCTCGGCGACAAGGAGAGGACCGGCCACGAGGACCCGACCGGCGACGCCGTCCTGCTCGCCGCGCTCACCTCCGCGCGCACCGGCCGCATGAACGACATCGTGCAGACCATCCAGGCCGAGCAGGACGAGATCATCCGCGCGCCCCACCGGGGCGTGCTGGTCGTGGAGGGCGGGCCCGGCACCGGCAAGACCGCCGTCGCCCTGCACCGCGCCGCCTACCTCCTCTACGAACACCGCGAGCTCCTCGCCAAGCGCGCCGTCCTCATCGTCGGCCCCAACCCCGCCTTCCTCGGCTACATCGGCGAGGTGCTGCCCTCGCTCGGCGAGACCGGCGTGCTCCTCGCGACGGTCGGCGAGCTCTACCCCGGCGTGCGGGCGACGGCCAGGGACACCCCCGAGGCGGCCGCCGTCAAGGGCCGCGCCGGCATGGCCGACGCCCTCGCCGCCGTCGTACGCGACCGGCAGGCGCTGCCCGACCCGGTGATCGCCGTCGAGCACGACCGCGAGATCCTCATGCTCGACGACGGTCTCGTCGGCGTCGCCCGCGAGCGCACCCGGGCCGCGAAACTGCCGCACAACGCGGCCCGCGAGCACTTCGAGGGCCACATCCTCAACACCCTCACCGAGCTGTACGCCGAGCGCGTCGGCACCGATCCCTACGACGGCTCCAGCCTCCTCGACCCGAGCGACATCACCCAGATCCGTGACGAACTCGCCGAGAACCCGGAGGTCTGGTCCGCCGTCGACCGGCTGTGGCCGAGGATCACCCCGCAGCGGCTGGTCGCCGACTTCCTCGCCGGCCCCGAGGGGTACGTCGGCGACGCGGACGCGGACGCCATCCGCCGCCCGGTCACCCGGGCGTGGACCGTGGCGGACGTCCCGCTGCTCGACGAGGCCGCCGAACTCCTCGGCGAGGACGACCGGGTGGCGCGGGTCCGGGCGGAGCGGGAACGGGAGACCCGGATCGCCTACGCCCAGGGCGTGCTGGACGTCTCCTACGCCTCGCGCACCTACGAGTTCGAGGACAAGGAGGACGGCGACCGGGATGCCAGCGAGGTGCTGTCCGCGCACGACATCATCGACGCCGAGCGGTTCGCCGAGCGGCACGAGGAGGACGACCACCGCAGCGCCGCCGAGCGCGCGGCCGCCGACCGGACCTGGGCGTTCGGCCACATCATCGTCGACGAGGCGCAGGAGCTGTCCCCGATGGCGTGGCGGCTGCTGATGCGGCGCAGCCCGACCCGCTCGATGACCCTGGTCGGCGACCCGGCCCAGACGGCGGAGGCGGCCGGCGTCGGATCGTGGGCGGAGATCCTCCAGCCGTACGTGGAGGACCGCTGGGAGCACACCCGCCTCGGCGTCAACTACCGCACCCCGGCCGAGATCATGGAGGTCGCGGCGGCGGTCGTCCGCGCGGAGGACCCCGGCTTCGAGCCGCCGGCCTCGGTCCGTTCCACCGGGGTACGGCCCTGGGCCCGCGCCGCCGACGACCTGCCGTCGGCCGTCGCCGAGGCCGTGGCGGAGCTCACCCCCGCCGAGGGCCGGCTGGCGGTGATCGCCCCGCGCGAGCTGCACCGCGGGATCGCCGCCCGGCTGGACGGCGTGACGGCGGGCGCGGAGCCGGACCTGACCCGCACCGTCGTCCTGCTGGACCCGCGCCAGGCCAAGGGGCTGGAGTTCGACTCCGTGCTCGTGGTGGAACCCGCCGGGTACGGCACCAGCGACCTGTACGTCGCCCTCACCCGGGCCACCCAGCGGCTCGGTGTGGTCCATACCAAGGAGCTGCCGAAGGCGCTGGTGACAGCGCTGGCGTAACGCGGGATCACCAAGACGTAACAGTTCGTGCCGTGATCACTGCGCGTGCACGGCCGGTGCGGTAAGCGTTGCCGTATGGAAGCGCAGCCCCACGCCCTCGCACCGGCCGACAGCCCCGCCCTCGGCTCGCTGTCCGTCCAGCCGCTGCTCACCGCGGAGTTCGACGCCGACCCCGGCGCGGTGTACCGGAGGCTGCGCGCCGCGTACGGTCCGGTGGCGCCCGTCGGCCTCATGGGCGTACCGGTGTGGCTCGTCCTGGACTACCGGGAGGTGCTGGAGGTCCTGAAGAACGAGAGCCAGTGGCGGCGGGACGTACGGCACTGGCGGGCCCGGGCCCAGGGCGGGCTGCCGCCCGACTGGCCGCTGCTCGCGGGCTACGAGGTCCGCCAGACGATGTTCATGGACGACGAGGAGCACCGGGCCGCCCGCCGCACCCACCACACCGCCCTGCGCCCCTTCCAGGACGCCAGGAGCCCCGAGGGGTGGGAACTGCGCTCGGCCGTCGCCCGCTACGCCGACGAACTGGTCGCCCTGCTCGCCGCCGAGTCGGGCCGCACCGGCTTCGCCGACCTCGGCGCGCAGTACACCCGGCCCCTGCTGCTGATGGTCACCACCAAGCTGTTCGGCTGCCCGGTCGAACTCGGCGACGAACTGGTCATGGACCTGTGGCGGATGCTGGACGGCGGCCCCGACGCGGGCCCCGCCACGGGCCGGGCGCTGGCCGCCTTCACCCGCCTGGCCGCCCACCGGCGGGCCCGCCCCGGCGACGACCTCACCTCGTACCTGCTGCTGGCCGACCCCGACCTCACCGACGACCAGCTCGGCCGGGAGCTGTTCATGAACGCCGTCTACCTCAACGACATCACCGGCAACATGGTCCTCAACACCCTGCTCGAGGTGCTGCGCGGCAACGCCACGGTCCGCCGCAGCCTCTCGGCGGGGCAGCTCGGAGAGACGGTCAACCGGGCCGCCCTCGCCAACCCTCCCGTCGCCAACATGTGCTTCCGGTTCGCCGCGCGGGACGTGCGACTGGGCCGCTTCTGGATCCGCGCGGGCGACATCGTCTCCCCCTCCTGCGCCGCCGCCCACCAGGACCTTCTGGCCATCGGCTCCTCCCACATGGTCGGCTCCGCCGTCTCCACCCGGGCCCACCTCGGCTGGGGCGCCGGCCCCCACCAGTGCCCGAGCGCGGCCCGGGAACTCGGCTCCCTGATCGTCTCCACCGCCGTCGGCCGTGTCTTCGACCACTTCGACCAGGCCGAACTCACCCTTCCCCCCGACCAGTTGCCCTGGCGCTCCGGCCCGGTGGTGCGCGGCCTGCGGGTCCTGCCGGTGCGCTACGAACTGAGCCACGACGCTCCGGCCCTCCGCCGTCCCGACCACGGCCGGCTCCCGGCCGTCCCCCCGGGGGAGGGACAGGCCAGAGGCCTCCTGGCGGCACTGCGGCGGCTGATGTCCGGCGGGAAGAAGGACGGTTAGGCGGGCCGCAGCCACACCGTCGCGAGCGGGGGCAGGGTCAGCCGGATGCTCGCCGGGCGGCCGTGCCACCCCTGCGGTTCCGGTTTGACCGGGTCGGGGGCGCCGACGCCGCTGCCGCCGTAGCGCTCGGCATCGGTGTTGAGGACCTCGTGCCAGGCCGGTATGTCGTCGGGGACGCCGAGGCGGTAGTCGTGGCGGACGACGGGGGAGAGGTGGGAGACGGCCAGGAGCGGGGTGCCCTCGGCGTCGTAGCGGAGGAAGGCGAAGACGTTGTCGTCGGTGGCGTCCCCGACCACCCACCGGAAGCCGGCCGGGTCGGTGTCCCGCTGCCAGAGCGCGGGGCAGGAGCGGTAGTGGGCGTTGAGGTCGCGCACCAGGTCGCGGACGCCCCGGTGGTCGGCCTCGGCGCCGTACGCCGGGTCCAGCAGCCACCAGTCGGGCCCGTGCGCCTCCGACCACTCGGCGCCCTGCGCGAACTCCTGCCCCATGAAGAGCAGCTGCTTGCCCGGGTGGGCCCACATGAACCCGAGATACGCCCGCAGGTTGGCGCGCTGCTGCCACCAGTCGCCGGGCATCTTCGACACCAGTGAGCGCTTGCCGTGCACCACCTCGTCGTGGGAGATCGGCAGGACGTAGTTCTCGCTGTACGCGTACACCATCGAGAAGGTCATCTCGTGGTGGTGGTACTTGCGGTGCACCGGCTCGTGGCTCATGTACTCCAGCGAGTCGTGCATCCAGCCCATGTTCCACTTCAGCCCGAAACCGAGCCCGCCGAAGCCGCTCGGGCCGCGGTGGTGGGTGGCCCGGGTGACCCCGTCCCAGGCGGTCGACTCCTCCGCGACCGTCACGACGCCCGGGTTGCGCCGGTACACGGTCGCGTTCATCTCCTGCAGGAACGCCACCGCGTCCAGGTTCTCCCGTCCGCCGTGCTCGTTGGGGGTCCACTGGCCCGGCTCGCGCGAGTAGTCGAGATAGAGCATCGAGGCGACCGCGTCCACCCGCAGCCCGTCGATGTGGAACTCCTCGCACCAGTAGGTGGCGTTGGCGACCAGGAAGTTGCGCACCTCGCGCCGCCCGAAGTCGAACTCCAGCGTCCCCCAGTCGGGGTGCGCGGCCCGCAACGGGTCCGCGTGCTCGTACAGCGGCCGTCCGTCGAACTCGGCCAGCGCCCACTCGTCCCGCGGGAAGTGCGCCGGCACCCAGTCCATGAGGACACCGATGCCCGCCCGGTGCAGCGCGTCGACCAGGAACTTGAAGTCGTCCGGGGTGCCGAGCCGGGCCGTGGGCGCGTAGAAGCCGGTGACCTGGTAGCCCCAGGACCCCCCGAAGGGGTGCTCGGCGACCGGCATCAGCTCGACGTGCGTGAAGCCGAGGTCCCTGACGTACGCGGGCAGCTGCTCGGCGAGCTGACGGTACGTCAGCCCCGGTCGCCAGGACGGCAGATGGACCTCGTAGACCGAGAACGGGGCCTCGTGCGCGGGTGTCCCGGCCCGCCGGGCCAGCCACTCCTCGTCGCCCCACTCGTACCGCGAGGCGTGCACGACCGACGAGGTCGCCGGGGGGACCTCCGTGCGCCGGGCCAGCGGGTCGGCGCGCAGGGTGTGCGAGCCGTCGGCGCGGGCGATGTCGAACTTGTACAGCTCGCCCTCGCCGACACCGGGCACGAACAGCTCCCACACCCCGGAGGAGCCGAGCGACCGCATCGGACACCCGGTGCCGTCCCAGAAGTTGAAGGAACCGGCCACCCGCACTCCGCGCGCGTTCGGCGCCCACACCGAGAACCGGGTGCCGGACACGCCCTGGTGGGTCGTCGGGTGCGCGCCGAGTACCGTCCACAGCTCCTCGTGCCGGCCCTCGCCGATCAGGTGCAGGTCCAGTTCGCCCAGGGTGGGCAGGAACCCGTAGGCGTCCTCCGTCTCCAGGGTCGTGTCCTCGTACGCCACCAGGAGCCGGTAGGCCGGGACCTCCGTCAGGGGCAGCAGCCCGGAGAAGAAACCGTCCCCGTCGTCGTGCAGGCCCGCCCGCAGCTCGCCCGCGACGACCGTGACCGACCGCGCGTACGGGCGCAGGGCGCGGAAGACGACACCGCCGGGCACCGGGTGCGCGCCGAGCACGGAGTGCGGGTCGTGATGGGTGCCGTGCAGAAGCCGCTCGCGGTCGGCGGCGTCGGGGGCGGGGGAGAAGGGCACGTCCGGCGGGGCGGCGGAAGGCTTCCCGGCCGTCGCCTTCCCGGTGGTCGCCGTCGCCTCCGCCTTTCTGGCCGCAGCCTTCTTGACCACGGCCTTCTCGGCCGCCGCCGTCTTTTTCACCGCAGCCTTCTTCACCGCAGCCTTCTTCTTGGCCGCCGCCTCCTCGGCTGCCGCTTTCCTGTCGGTGGCCTTCTTCTTCGGGGGAGTCACGTGCGGGGCCTCCTCAAGGCAGGTCGGGTGCGGCGAGGCGGTGTATCGCGGACAACGGGACGGGCAGCCAGTCGGGGCGGTGCCGGGCCTCGTAGACGACCTCGTAGACCGCCTTGTCCGTCTCGAAGGCCCGCAGCAGGACGGGATCGGTGCGCGGATCGCGGCCCGCCACCTCGGCGTAGCCCGAGCAGTACGCCGCCCGGCAGGCGTGTGCCCAGCCGGGGTCCGGCGTGTCGGCCGAGTGGGCCGCGTAGTCGAAGGACCTCAGCATCCCCGCCACGTCCCGCACCGCGGGCTGCGGCATCCTGCGCTCGGCCGGCGGCCGGGCCGGCTCGCCCTCGAAGTCGATCAGCGACCACTCCCCGGACGGCGCCCGCAGGCACTGTCCGAGATGCAGGTCGCCGTGGATGCGCTGCGCGGTCCAGGTGTGCCCCTCGCCCGCCAGATCGGCGAGCGCGGTGAAGGCGGTCCGCAGCGCCGGCGCGTACGGCCGCAGCGCCGGAACCGCCTGCGCCGCCGCGTCGAGGCGTACGACCATGCCGTCGACCATCGGCTGTATCTGCGCCGGTCCCAGCGTCGCCGTGGGCAGCGCCCGGGCCAGTGCCCCGTGCACCTCGGCAACGGCCCGCCCCAGCGCCCGCGCCTCGGCGCTGAAGTCCTCCCCCTTGGCCAGCTCCCTCAGCGCCAGCTCCCAGCCGTCGGTCGCGCCCTGGACATAGGGCTGGAGCACACCGAGGACATACGCGTCCTCGTCGCCCTCCTCCACGTACGTCTCCATCCAGGCCGTCGGGGCGGGCACCCGGGGGCAGCCCTCGCGGGCCAGCGCCAGCGGGAGCTCCAGGTCGGGATTGACTCCGGGCGCGACCCGGCGGAACAGCTTGAGGATGAACGTATCTCCATAGACGACGGAGGAGTTCGACTGCTCGGCGGTCATCAGGCGCGGGACCAGTCCCGGCCGGATCTCCTGGGCCGGGTCCCGTTCGCAGCGCAGGGCGCCGATCCGGGCCCGGCTGCGCAGCGCCTCCAGGAGCAGCTCGGCGGGCCGGGTGTCGTACAGGGCGTCGTACACGGTCCGTCCGGTCAGCGGTCCGTCCGTCACATGGCCGATCAGCGCGGGCGCCAGCCGGGGCGGCAGCGCCTCGCGCACACCGATCAGCAGCTGGTAGCAGTCGCCGGGGGTTTCCGGCTGGTGCGCGCGCAGCAGGAGGTGGTAGAGGCCGATCCGGGCGCCGGCCGGCAGCAGCTCGGTGGCCGCGACCAGCGAGAACCCGGTGACCGGCCGCCCCTTGCCGGCGAACCACCGCTGCCGGGGCAGCCACTCCCGCAGCAGCGGGTCCAGTGACGCGAGGAGGCCTGGGCTGGTCGTGCCGGAGCTGCCGGAACGTGTGACAGTCTTCGCCATGGCGTCACATTCCTTTCCCCGGGGGGTCGGGGTGCTACTGATGCGTGCCCCGGGCGGGGCGGGGGAAACCGCCCCGCCACCGGAGTTCTAGGCGGCTTCCCTGCGGAGCCGGAACCAGTAGAAGCCGTGCCCGGCCAGGGTGAGCAGATAGGGCAGCTCACCGACGGCCGGAAAGCGCACCCCGCCGAACAGCTCGACCGGGTAGCGCCCGTTGAACCGGCTCAGATCCAGTTCCGTGGGCTGGGCGAAACGCGAGAAGTTGTGCACGCACAGCACCAGGTCGTCCTCGTACTCGCGCAGGAACGCGAGGACGGCCGGGTTGGAGGACGGCAGTTCGGTGTACGTCCCCAGCCCGAAGGCCGGGTTCTGCTTGCGGATCTCGATCATCCGGCGGGTCCAGTGCAGCAGCGACGAGGGCGACGACATCGACGCCTCGACGTTGGTGACCTGATAGCC